>NZ_JBGMWH010000001.1:0-823107 GCF_041514305.1 Salinarimonas chemoclinalis | reverse complement strand
GCGCTCGTCGCCGGCCGGGCGCCCTACTCCGCAGCCGGGCGCTCCCCGTCCTCCTCCACGAACGACCGCGCCTCCTCGTTGAGCGCGCGTCCCTTGCGCGAGGGCGGACGAAGCGGCTCGGGGCGCATGGTCTTCTGGTGGAGGATGTCCTTGCCGGCCTCGATCCCCGCCAGCTTCTGCGCCTCGAGCCGCTCGAGGTCGCGCCGGCGCACGTCCGCCTCCACCACCGCCGCGCGCTCGGCCGAGACGCCGAGCGCGACGAGGACCTCGCGCCCCGCCCGCACCGCGCTCTCGAACGTGTCGCGCACCGAGAGGGTGATCCCCGCCTCGTCCAGCGCGATCGTGTGGGTGCGGTCGTAGGCCCGCGCGTAGATCGCGAGCAGCGGATACTCCTCCCGCAGCCGGCGGCAGATGGCGAGCGACGTGTCCGGGTCCTTGATGCACACGAAGACGAGACGCGCCTGCTCGACGCCGGCGGCGCGCAGCACGTCGAGGCGGTTGCCGTCGCCGAAATAGACCTTGAAGCCGAAGCGCGCGGCGTTGCGCACGCGGTCCGGCGCGCGGTCGATCAGCGTGGTCTCGACGCCCTCCGCCAGCAACATCTGCGAGGCGATCTGCCCGAAGCGGCCGAAGCCGATCAGGATGGCGGAGCCGCCGGCGCCCTCGAAATCCTCCTCCATCCGCTCCCGCGGCGCCGTGGCCGCGAGAATGCGCTGGCCGAGCGCGGCGAGCGGCGGGCAGGCGACCATGGAGAGCGCCGCGAGCGCGATCATCAGCCCGACGTCCTCCTCCGAGACGAGACCGAGCGCGCCCGCGAGGGGTGCCAGCACGAAGGCGAACTCGCCCGCGGCCGACAGCACGAGCCCGATCTTGATCGCCTCGCGCGACGTCGAGCCGGTGAGCCGCGCGACGAGCGCCGTGGCGGCGATCTTGACGGCGAGATACAGCGCGAGCAGGCCGAGCACGAGGTCGAGCCGCGCGAGGAGATCGCGCACGTCGATCAGCATGCCCACCGACATGAAGAACAGCGCGAGCAGCAGCCCGCGGAAGGGCTCGACGTCGGCCTGGAGCTGGTGGCGATAGGAGGAGCCCGCGAGCATCACGCCCGCGAGGAAGGCGCCGAGCGCCATCGACAGCCCCGCCGCCCCCGCCGCGAGCGCGGCCGCGAGCACGACGAGGAGCGCCGCCGCCGTCATCACCTCCCGCGCCCCGGCGGAGGCCACGATGCGGAAGAGATGATCGAGCACGTAGCGTCCCGCGAGCACGATGCCCACGACGACGCCGAGCGCCAGCGCCGCGTCGCCCCACGCGCCGCCCGTCGCGCTCGCCCCCATCGCGCCGGCGCCGAGCAGGATCGGCGCGAGCGCCAGCACGGGCACGGTCGAGACGTCCTGCGTGAGCAGCGCGGCGAAGCTGCGCCGGCCGTAGGGGCAGGCGAGCGCGTTGCGCTTCTCCAGGATCTGCAGCGCGATCGCGGTGCCCGACAGCGCGAAGGCGAAGCCGACCAGCGCCGCCGCCCCCGGCGCGAGGCCGAGGCCCCATGCGATGGCGCCGAGCGCCGCGCCGGTGAGGGCGACCTGCCCGACACCGAGCCCGAGGATGTCCCCCTTCATCGCGAGGAGCCGCGACAGGCGCGTGTCGAGGCCGATGACGAAGAGGAGCAGCACGACCCCGAGCTGGGACAGGCCCATCACCGCGTCGGCATCGTCGAAGACCGCGAGCACCGAGGGCCCGATCACCACCCCCGCCACGAGATACCCCACCGCCGTCCCGAGCCCCAGCCGCTCGAACAGCGGCGGGGCGAGGATGGCGCCGAGGAGGAAGGCGAAGGCCTGGGGGAGGTAGGCGTCCATGGGGGCTCCGGGGGCGGGGGGCCTGCCATGGTGGGATGATGGGCGGTGGGGGGCAAGGGGGGATGCCTGGGGTTGATGCGTCTGCCCCCGCGCTGGTGACAGCAGGCGTGGTGGCCGCCGTCTGCCACTACCCTCCGATCGCTCAGAGCTTCGCCTGCAATTTAAGAGGCGACAACCTCTTAACCTCTCAGTATCCTCTCAGGAATAAAAGAGGAACGGACGATTCGTGCGGAGGCGGCATGGCCGAGGGGTCCAGGATCGAGTGGACGGACCACACCTTCAATCCGTGGACCGGCTGCACCAACATAAGCCCCGGCTGCGATCATTGCTATGCGGAGGCGTGGTCGAAGCGTTCGGGTCACGTGCGCTGGGGCAACAATCCCCGCAAGCGCACCACGGCGGATTACTGGAAGGCGCCGCTGATCTGGAATGCGCGCGCGGCGCGCTTCCAGGCGCAGCACGGCCGTCGCCAGCGCGTGTTCTGCGCCTCGCTGGCGGACGTGTTCGACAACCAAGCTCCGCCGGAATGGCGGGCGGACCTCTTCGCGCTCGTGCGCGCGACGCCCGCGCTCGACTGGCTGATGTTGACGAAGCGCCCGCAGAACATCGCCGAGATGCTTCCCGACGATTGGGGCGGCGGCTACGCGAACGTCTGGCTCGGCATGACGGCGGAGGACCAGGTGCGCTACGACCAGCGCTGGCGCCACCTCGCCGCCGTGCCGGCCACGATCCGCTTCGTCTCGTACGAGCCGGCGATCGGCCCCCTGCGACTGCCCGCCGACGCCGAGGCCTATCCCGACTGGATGATCATCGGCGGCGAGAGCGGCGGCGGCGCCCGCCCGATGGACCCCGCCTGGGCCCGCGACGCGATCGCCGACTGCCGCCGCCTGGGCGTGGCGCCGTTCTTCAAGCAATGGGGGGCGTACGGGAATAATCCGCTGGTGCGGGAGCAGGCGATGACGCCCGCGGAGGCGAAGGGGGTGGATGCCGCTGGGAAGGGCGGGGGGATGGTGGACGGGAAGGTGGTGCGGGAATTTCCGACCGAGGCGATGAACTCAACGGCTTCTGGAGCCGCGTAAGTCACGCCTTCAGAATACGATCTGCTGCTCGACGAGCGAGCTGGATTGCTTTTGGGTTCCGACTTGAAACGGCAAAGAACAGGGAGAACATCTGTATTTTCTTCCCTCTGATATTCTGGAATAATTTACGCGGCTTATCGGAAACGTATCCAAAATGCTCTGAAAGCCGGTTTGCAAAGGATTGCTCTAGGAGATTGACATCGACTGTTCGCACAGCGCGCTCGAAATCATCGTCGAGTAGATCATTGTGTGACAGATCTCGCCGATAAAACTTGTCTTCCCACCAATCTCCTCCAAGAACTCGTGTCAATGCCGCTTCTTTGTGATGATCGATCCGCTCCTTATCGTTTGCCAGTTGGCGCAAAACACCGTTGGTCGGAAACAGATACCACATATCAAGCGCACGTGTATTTGCAACAGAAAGCAATGTATCAAAACTCAACTCCATTCCAAACGGATCGACGAATATAACACCTCTGTATTGCCGGCCACTTCTCCCGCGTCCATGCCACGGTATTTCCCGGCAGATCCTTCGAACCTCTTCATTTGCATCGCCAGAAAGAACTTTAATCTGCCGATTGGGGTTCTTGGCCGCCAATGCCTTCAGCTGCCTCACGCTCGCTTGGTGTCTCTCAATGAGGATGGTGACATCGAAAGTTGGAGTTGTTGCGAGAGCTAGCGCAGCGGATCCAGCTTTAGTAGCTCTACCGCTGTCATCCACCAAACCCTTCAGTAGCCCTGCATCAGACGACGCAAGATCGTACGCTCCGCTGCCTGCGAACGCGTCGATATAGCAGAGTCGAAAGCCTTGATTCTTAAGCGCCAGGGTGAAAAATGAGAGGTAACGTTGCAGAGCATCGAGCTTCTGCCCAGTATGATCTCCGCCCTGAAAACGCCCCTGAGCCATCCAATCCCTCGTTGAGCAGTCTTTACCTGTCCCAACGTCGGATAAATCTCCGTTGGGCGCAAGCCAGTTGTTCACCCCTCCCCCAGATACCCCCGAGCCCGCAACCACTCCACCACGGCCTGCCGCATGATCTCCGACTTCGGCGCGTCCTCGGCCCGCGCGGCCGCCTCCAGGCCGTCGGTGATGTCCTTGCCCGCACGGAAGCCGATCATCGGGTCGCGCCCCGTCGGCGGGCGTCCGCGCTTCTTTTTTGGTTTATCCGCTATTGACCCGCTCATACGTAACGGCTACGCCATGCAAGCGAGCCGAGCAAGAGGGTGGCTCCTCCTACCCGGCTCTGACCACGCACGATCCCGAGGAGATCGCCCATGGCCGACCAACGCGATACCACATCCGATCCGGACCGCATCCCCGATTTCGTCCACATCGCGGACGGGCTCTACGACGTGCAGCGCGGCCTCGCCGGCCTCTCGCTGGCCGTCGACGGGCTGCACGACCTGCGCGCCTCGCACGGGATCGGGCATCTGGTCCATCTCGTCGAGCGCGAGCTGGAGCGGCTGCGCGACTACGTGGAAGAGGTGCGCCCGCGGCCCGAGGCGCTGAGCTGACGGTGCGGCAAGAGACGGGCGGCGCGCGGGCGACGCGCGCCGCGCCGTCCGTGGTCGGCGTCGACTATGCCGCGGAGGCGGCCGAAGCATGCCGACGCCCCTGTCCTTCCCTGTAGGGGAAGGAGAAGGGAGAGCGACGGCATCGATCTCGTCCGAGGCTCGTGGCGGGCATCCCCTTCTTGACACCCCGCCCCCACGCATGATCCACACCTCATAAGTCGCACGGCGACTCCCGAACCCACCCAGACGCGAGCCCCGCCCATGCCAGCCTCGGACCTGCGCCGCACGCTCGGCGTCCTGCGCGGGACGTCCGTGCTGCTGACGATCGTGATCGGCGCGGGGCTGCTCACGCTGCCGGGGCTCGCGGTCGGCGCGGCGGGTGACCATGCGCTCGTCGCCTGGCTCGCCTGCGCCGTGCTGGCGCTGCCGCTGCTCGCGATCTTCATCCTGCTGGGGCGGCGGCATCCGGAGGCGGGCGGCATCGCGGCCTATGCGGACCGGGCCTTCGGGCGCACCGGCCGCGAGATCGCGGGCATCCTCTTCCTCGGCGCGGTGGCCTTCGGCCTGCCCTCGATCGCGCTGGTGGGCGGTCACTACGCGGCGTCCGTCCTCGACGGCTCGCCCCATCTCTGGGCCGCGCTGCTCATCGCGGGCGCGCTCGTGCCGCACCTGATACCGGGGGACGGCGCGGCGCGCGCCATGAGCGTCGTGGCGTCGGCGGTGCTCGGCGTGATCCTGCTCTTCCTCGCCGCCGGCTTCCTCGGCACCGAGCCTTCGCCCGCCGGCTTCGCGCCGCTCCCCGCGGATCTCGAGATCGCACGACTCGTCGCGCCGATGATGATGATCTTCTTCGCCTTCACGGGCTGGGAGGTCGGGGCGGGCATCGCCGAGGAGTTCCGGGACCCGCGCCGGGACTACACCTTGGCGATGGTCGCGTCGTTCACGATCGCGGTGGCGCTCTACGCCGCCATCGCCTGGCTCGCGCAGACGCGGGACCTCGCCGGACTCCACGAGGCGCCCTTCGTCGCCATCCTTCGGCCGATGCTGGGAGAGGCCGGCGCGATCGCGGTGGCCGCGACGGCGGTGCTGATCGTGCTCGCCAACCTCTCCGGCGCGGTCTGGGGCGTGTCGCGGATGGTGTTCGGCCTCGCGCGCGAGGGCACCTTGCCCGCGGCCCTGGCGGCGACGCGGGGCGGCCGGCCGCTCGTGGCGGTCGCCGTGACGGTCGCGACGCTGCTCGCCGTCCTCGCTGCGGACGCGATCGGCGCCTTCGGCCTCGGCAGCATGCTCGCGCTCGCCGGGCAGAACTTCGTCGTCCTCTTCGCGGTCGCCGCCGCCTGCCTCGTGGTGATCGCGGATCGCCTGCTCGAACGCATCCTCGGTGCGACGGCCGTCGTCGTCGTCTGCGCGCTCCTCGCCCTCCAGGGCGTCGCCCTCGCCTACCCGGCCGCGCTCGCCCTCCTCGCGGTCGCGGCGGCGATGCTGCGCGGGAGGCGCCGGCGCCGCGGGGCGTGACCGGTCACGCCGCCGCCACCCGCTCCAGGAAGCCGTCGATCGTCTGCGAGAGCCGGCGGGTCTCCTCCGCGGCGGCGCGGGAGGCCTCGTCGACGGCGTCGGCGGAGCCGGTGGCGCGGGCGGTGGAGGCCTGGACGGTGCCGATGTTGCGCGCCGCCGCCTCGCTGGTGCGCGCCGCCGCCTCGACGTTGCGGGAGATCTCGCTCGTCGAGGCGCCCTGCTCCTCCACCGCCGCGGCGATCGCGGTGGTGTGGACGTCGACCTCCTTCATGATGGTGGCGATGCGCTGGATCGAGGAGACCGCCTCGCCGGTCTCGGCCTGGATGCCGGCGATCTGCTGGCCGATCTCGGCGGTGGCCTTGGCGGTCTGGTCGGCGAGGGACTTCACCTCGCCCGCCACCACCGCGAAGCCCTTGCCCGCCTCGCCCGCCCGCGCCGCCTCGATGGTGGCGTTGAGCGCGAGCAGGTTCGTCTGCTCGGCGATGGAGCGGATGAGGTCGACGACGTCGCCGATGCGCCGGGCGGCTTCGGCGAGGCCGGCGACGCGCCCGCTCGTCTCGTCGGCGGTGCGGGTCGCGCGGGAGACGACCTCGGTCGTCTCGCCCACCGTGCGGGCGATCTCGTCGATCGCCGCCGCGAGGCTCGCCGCCGCCTCCGCGGCGACGGTCGCCGTCTGCGCGCTCTCGCGGCTCTCGGTGGCGGTCTCGTCGGTCGTGCGGGCGGTCTCGGCGGCGATCGCGGTCAGCGTGCCCGCGGTCTCGCGCATGCGCTCCATCTGATCGGAGACACGCGCGAGCAGCGTACCGATCTCGCCGCGGAACTCGCCCACCAGCGTCTCGACGGCGCGCTGACGCGCCGCGCGCGCCTGCGCCTCCGCCTCGGTCTCGCCGGCGAGGCGCGCGCGCTCGATGGCGTTCCTGCGGAAGACCTCCACCGCCGCGGCCATGGCGCCGATCTCGTCGCGCCGGTCGCGGCCGGGGACCTCGACGGTCGTGTCGCCGTGGGCGAGCCGGTTCATCGCCGCCGTCATGGCGGAGACCGGCTGGGCGATCGAGCGGCCGATGAGCACGGCGATGGCGATGCCGAGCACCGCGAGGCCGGCGGACGTCGCGAGCGTCAGGCCGACCGTGGTGGCGGCGGACGCCGTCGTCCCCTCCCCGATCGCCGCCGCCTCGCGCGCCGCGTCCGCGGCGATGGCGGACGACGCCTCGCCGACCGCGCGCTCGGCGGCGCCGAGCACCTCGAGGCGCAGCGCGGCCTGGGCGTCCGAGAGCCCCACCGCCTGAGCCATGCCGCCGCGGAAGGTCTCCATCTGCCCGAGCACCTCGCCGAGCTGCGCCTTGCGTCCCGCGTGGGACACGCCGGCGTAGAGCCCACCGGCCCGATCGACGGCGAGGTCGATGCTGGTGACGGCGACCCGCGGATCGTCGCTCGCCCCGGAGAGGTAGCGACCGAGCTCCACCTGGGCGGTGAGGAGATCCTTCATGGCGATGGCGAGGCCCATCGAGGCCTGCGTGTCCTGGTCCATGGACGCGGTGTAGATCGCGAGGTTCATCGTGCCGATCGCGCTCTCGACCGCCGGGTCGATGACGTCGGCGACGACCGCCTCGAGGGCGGCGCTGTCGGCGAAGAGGCGATCGAGCCCCTCCGAGAAGGCGGAGAAGCGCGCGGCGATGTCCTCGACGAGCGTGCGTCGGCGCGGCTCGGCGGTGGCGGCGAGCGCGTCGTCGATCATCGCCTCGAGCGCGGCCGTGCGGGCCGCGATGCCCGCGAGCGCCGCCTCGTCGCCGCTCTCCAGCGCGTCGCGCGCGGCGAGCGAGATCTCGACGAGGGCGAGGTTGATCGCCTGCGCCCGCTCGCTCTCGGAGACGACCTCGGCATAGGCTCCGAAGTCGCGCGTGAGGCTCGACACGTTCCAGGCGGCGAAGAGTGCGACGCCGAGCGCCAGCACGAGCAGCGCCGCGAAGCCGGCGGCGATGCGGATGCGGATGCCGCCGCGCGACGCCGCCCGGGCGGCGGCGGGTTGCGTCTCGGTCGTCGGGTGCGATGCGGTCACGGCGAGAGGTCTCCGGCGATACGGGCATGTTCCGTTTCGTAAACCGGAAACCTGAATGGAGGGTTGATCGCGGGCTCCCGGGCGCCCGAGGAGGTGCGAGCGTTCGCGCTCTACGGTTCGGAGTGGCGCCGCGCACGCCGTTCGAGCATGCGCGCGAGGTGCGGGCGCAGCGGGAGGAAGCCGCGATAGGCCAGCTCCAGGAGCGTGCGCACCCCCGGCAGGCGCGCGATCGCCGCCGCCGGGCGCCAGGCCGGCAGCACGCGCCAGAGCCGCGCGAAACCCGCGGCCCCCGACACGAGGCCCCCCCGCGCATCGCGCACGTGGAAGCGCGCGAGCGCCGCCTCGCGGGGCAGATCCGGCCCGGGATCGGCGGCGACGTCCGAGACGTCCACGAAGGCGACGCGCTCGGCGCCGCGGCAGCGGGAATAGTGCCCGATCTCGGCGCGGCAGAGCGGGCAGGCGCCGTCGTAGTAGACGGTGAGCTCCGGGACCTGGCCCGCCGTCGGCGTCTCGTCGGTGCGGCTCATCGGCGCGTCTCCTCCAGCACGGCGCGGGCGAGCGCGCGAGCGCTGTCGAAGGCGGCCTCGACCCGCCCGCCGAGGCACCAGTCGCCCGCCGCGCCGAGGCCGGTCTCGGGGTCCCAGAGGCAGGGCCGCCGGACCGGTTCCTCGACGAGGGCGAAGCGCCAGCGATGCGCGACCGCGTAGAGAGGCTCGGAGCGGGCGCCCAGCAGCGGCGCGGCCTGCGCGAGGAGGGCCCGCGCGATGGCGTCGGGCGTCTCCTCCAGATGTGCGCGCGACCAGCCCGGCGTGGCGTGGACGACGATCCGCCACGGCGCACCCGCCGCGCGACCGGGCTTCGACGCTTCCTCGCCGATCCAGGCGATCGCCGGATGATCGGGCCGCTGCGCGGGACCGGGCGGGTGCTCGAGCACCTCGGGCGCGTAGGCGAGCATCAGCGCGAGGCAGGGCGCGTACCGCGCCGCGCCGGCGGCCCGGGCCAGCGCGGGCGCGACGGGGGCGAGCAGCGCCGCCGCCTGCGGCGCGGGGGCGGTCACGAGCACCGCCGCGAAGGGGCCGAGCCGCCCGCCCTCGGCGGCCGAGAGCGTCCAGCGGCCCGGCTCGCCCTCGATCGCCGCGACCGTGGTGCCGACGGTCAGCGGGATCCCGGCGGCCAGCGCCCTCACCGGTGCGTTCATGGACGGAGCGCCGACGAAGCGGCCGTCCGCGCCCCACGGCGCGGCGAGGCCGCGGGCCGCCCACGCCGCGATCTCGGCGGCGAAATCGGCGCCGTGCGCGCGCACGTACTGCGCACCGTGATCGAAGGCGAGCCCCTCCTGCGTCCTGCGGGTCGCCATGCGCCCGCCGGCGCCGCGGCTCTTCTCGACAATGTGAACGCCCCGCCCGCCGGCCGCGAGGTCGCGCGCGGCGATCACGCCGGCGAGCCCCGCGCCGACGACGGCGACATCCGAGATCCCTTGCTGCGCCACGCCTTCGCCGCTCCTCGGCTCGCTGATCGTCATGTCTCCGCCTACGTGCGCGCGGCGTCCGCGGACCTGCGGCGCGGCGTCGCTTCCCGCGTCCCGCGACACGGATCGCGCTTGGCGGATGGTGCGACGCGGTCCACACTCGCGAAGACGGGTCGTGCGCCGCGCGCGCCGGCTCAACGAAGGACGACACCGATGCAGACCCGACAGAAGGCCCGCCGACTCCTCGATCTCGCCCGCGTCATGGTCAAGCAGGCACGCATCCTGCGCGACGAGGGCTTCACCGCCCGCGCCACGGAGGTCGCGCGCCGCGCCATCGCGCTCGATCGCCTCGGCTGGACGCTGATGCGCCCGCAGCCCGCGCCCGTGCGCATCGTGGCGAGCCGCCGCCTCCACTGACGGCGGCGAGAGCGCGCCGAGCGCGTACCATCCCGCCGTCAGATCAGCTTGAGCCCCTTGAGGCTCGCATGCCCGTCGCGGCCCACGATGATGTGGTCGTGCACGAGGACGCCCAGCGGGCGCGCGGCATCCGCGATCTCCCGGGTCATGCGCACGTCGGCCGAGGACGGCGTCGGGTCACCCGACGGGTGATTGTGTACGAGGATGATCGCCGTCGCCGAGACCTCGAGCGCGCGCCTGACCACCTCGCGGACGTAGACCGGCGTGTGGTCGACCGTCCCCGACTGCTGCACCTCGTCGGCGATGAGCGCGTTCTTCTTGTCGAGGAACAGGATGCGGAACTGCTCGCGCTCGGAGAACGCCATCGCGGTCCGGCAATATTCGAGCACGGCCCCCCAGGACGAGAGCACCGGCCGCTTGGCGATGGCCCCGCGGGCGAGCCTCCGGCTCGCGGCCTCGACGATCTTGAGGTCCGTGATCGTCGCGTCCCCGAGCCCGCCCACCTCCGAGAGGCGCCCGCGCGGGGCGCCGAGCACCTCGGCGAATCCACCGAAGCGCCGGATCAGCTCCTTGGCGAGCGGCTTCACGTCCCGGCGCGGGATCGAGCGGAACAGCACGAGCTCGAGCAGCTCGTAGTCGGGCAGCGAATCGCCGCCGACTTCGACGAACCGCGCGCGCAGGCGGTCGCGATGGCCGTGGTAGTGCGGCGGGTCCTCTTCGAGCATCGAATCGCTCTGCGGGAAGGTGGGTCCGAGACTCGACGTTAGCCGGTTCCCGCGGCCCGCACCAACATTCTCGAGTGGAGGCGCGCAGCCCGTCGCCCGCGACGCGTGCTCACCCATGGCGGGTGCCGATATTCGACGTTACGGTAAGCGTAAATTTCGCGAGACATCGGAAACCATCGTGCGACTTGGTCCTGGACCGGCCGACGCGAGACGCTATTCTTACGCCAGCGGAAATCGAGGAGATGGCCATGGCCTACACCGTCACATGGCGTGTCGTGGGACCCGACGAGCGGACTGTCGAGAGCGACGCGTTCCCGGACTCGTTCGGGCGCCACGAGGAGGCCGTCGCCTTCATCCTGGACAAGCTCTCGGCTTTCCCGAGCCTCGGCTACGAGAAGGGCCGCGGCTTCTGGGGGCGCACCGCGCCGGACCGGCGGATCGAGACGCGCTTCTCCATCGCGGAGGTGCCCGCCTACTCGGACGCCGTGCCGCGCACCTGATTTTACAGCATCGGAAGTAGCGACCGGGCCATCTCGACGGTCGAGACGTGGTCGATCTTGCCCGAACCGAGCACCGGCACCGCGCTGACGACGAGGACCGCGCGTGGCGCCCACAGCTCCGGGAAGCCCCGCGCGCGGGCGTGTGCGAGAACGGCGTCGCGATCCGCGTCCGGCTCGTCGGTCACCAGGACGAGCTGCTCGCCCTTGCGGGCATCCGGCAGGGCCACGACGACGTGGTCGTGCTCCGGCCAGAGTTCCTGGATCATCGTCTCCACCGCCGCGAGCGAGACCATCTCTCCCCCGATCTTGGCGAAACGCTTCGCGCGCCCGCGGATCGTCACGAAGCCGTCCTCGACCGAAACGATGTCCCCGGTGTCGTACCAGCCCTCCGGCGGCGCGTCGATGCGCCCGGACCCGTCGGGCGCGAGGTAGCCGGCCATGACGTTGGGTCCGCGCACGAGCAGCCGCCCGGCCTGTCGGATGCCCTCCACGGGCTCGAGCCGCCACTCGATGCTCGGCAGGAAAGGGCCGACCGAGCCGTGGCGGTTGCGGTCGGGGAGGTTGCAGGCCAGCACCGGCGCGCATTCGGTGGCGCCGTAGCCCTCCAGGATCTCCGCGCCGGTCCCGGCGTAGAGCCGCCGGGTCTCCTCCTTGATGCGCTCGGCGCCGGCGATGACGTAGCGCAGGGTCGCGAGGTCCCCCTCGCCCGCCGCGCGGGCGTAGCCCTGCAGGAACGTGTCGGTGGCGAGGAGGAAAGTCGCCTTCGTGCCCGCGATCAGCTTGGGGATCATGCGGTAGTGCAGCGGGCTCGGGTAGAGGACGACCTTGTATCCGTTGAGCAGGCCGAGCACGAGGCCGGCCGTGAGCCCGAAGGAATGGAAGATCGGCAGGGGGGAGAAGATCGTGTCCGCCGGCGTCAGCGCGTCGCCGGCGTGCTCGGCGATCTGCACGGCGTTGGCGATGACGTTGGCGTTGGTCAGGCACACCGCCTTCGGTGCGCCCTCGGCGCCCGAGGTGAACAGGATCACCGCGGGATCGTCGGGCTCGCCGGAACGCCTGGCGATGGATTTCGCGCGAAACAGCGCATCGATGAGGGCGCGGATCTTGTCGAGGCTGGTGATGCCGGCGCGCACGTCCTCCAGGTACACGACCCGGCGCCCCTCGGCGATCGCCGCGAGCGGCTCGTCGAGCCCGCCGTCCTGGATGAACTTGCGCGAGGTGACGATCGTCGAGATCCCCGCCGTCTCGCAGGCGACGCGCAGGTTGCGCGCGCCGGCGGTGAAGTTGAGCATCGCCGCGACACGGCCCGTGGAATTGAGCCCGAACAGCGCCACGGCGGCGGCCTGCACGCTCGGCATCATCAGCGCGACGCGCTCCCCGGGCCTGGTGCCGACGGCGAGCTTGCGGCCGAGCAGAAGCGCGCCGAGCACGAGCCGCTGGTAGGTGAGCGGCTGGCGCTGCTGGTCCTCCAGGATCACGAAGGTCTTGCCGAACCGCCCGCGCGCGGCGACGAGCGCGCCGAACAGGGTGCGGCGCAAGCGATCGGGGCGGCGGAGAGGGACTGTGTGCGTCATGCTGGACATGTATGGCGAACCCCCGCCGCGACAACCGCGAAAGCGCGGCCGTCGTTCCGCGACGGCCGCGCGCGTCCACGGAGGACGCGGCGGGGCGGCGCGCGGCCGCCCCGTCGTTCCGATCAGGCCGCCCGCCGGTCGCGCGCCACGGTGGCCGCGCCGGCGTCGCCCGAGGCGACGGCGCCGAGGAAGTCGTCGACCGCCTCGGAGAGCTCGGCGGCGACGGCGGCGAGGCGGTCGGAGACGGCGAGCACGTCGCCCGCCCGGCCGGAGGTCTCGTGAATGGCGGTCGTGACGGTCTCGACGTTCACGGTGGCGTCGCCGGAGCCCTTCGACGCGACGGCGATGGAGCGCGAGATTTCCTTCGTCGCCCCGTCCTGCTCCTGCACCGACCCGGCGATCGCCTGCATGAAGCTCTCGATCTCGTGGACCGCGCCCGCGATCTCGCGGATCGCGTCGACGCTCTCGCGGGTGGAGCCCTGGACCGCCGTGATCTGCTCGGCGATCTGATCCGTCGCCTTGGCGGTCTGCGAGGCGAGCTGCTTCACCTCCGCGGCCACGACGGCGAAGCCCTTGCCCGCCTCGCCGGCGCGGGCGGCCTCGATCGTCGCGTTGAGCGCGAGCAGGTTCGTCTGCTCGGCGATGGTGCGGATCATGTCGACGACGGCGCCGATGCGCTCGGCCGTCTCGGCGAGGCTCGCGACCTTGCCGTTGGTCCGCTGCGCGGTGCTCGTCGCCCGCGACACGACCTCGGAGGCGCGCCCCGCCTGGCTCGCGATCTCGCGGATCGAGGCCGAGAGCTGTTCGGCGGCGCTCGCCACCGCCTGGACCTCGGAGGCCGCCGTGGTCGACGCGTCGCGCGCGGCGCTCGCCCTGCCGGCGGCGGTGCCGGCCACGTCGGTCAACGCCACCGCCGTCGTGCGCATCGCGCGCGTGCCCTCGTCGACGCTCGCGAGCGTGCGCTGGACCACCTCGCGGAAGCGGCCGATGAGCGCCTCGAGCTGCGCCTGGCGATCGCGCGCGCGGACCCGCTCGGCGTCGGCCTCGCTCTGGAGGCGGGCGCGTTCCACGGCGTTGTCGCGGAAGACGACGACGCTGCGGGCCATGTCGCCGATCTCGTCCAGGCGCGCCTCGCCGGGGATCTCCGCCGCGTTCTCACCGGCGGCGAGACGGCGCATGACCTCGGTCAGGCGCGCGACGGGAACGGTGATCGAGCGGCCGACGAGCGTCGCCGCGGCGATCGCGAGGCCGGCCGCGACGAGGAGCGCGACGAGCGCCGTCGTCTGGAAGCCGCTGGCGGACGCGCTCACCTGCGTGCCGATGCGCTGGTTCTGGGCCTCCTGGAAGTCGATGAAGCGGTTGATGGCCGCGAGCCAGTCCGTGAAGAGGCCGCTGACCTCGCCGAGCAGGATCGCGCGCGCCGCCTCCCCGTCGCCCGCCTGCTGCAGCCGGATGATCTCCACGACGAGCGGGTTCGTCCGCGCCTGGATCGCCGCGATGTCGGCGAGGATCGTCCGCTCCTGCGCGGAGGCGTCGACCTCGGAGACGAGCGTCCCCATCGCCCGCTCGTTCTCGGCATAGGTCGCCGCGAGATCGGCGATGAGCGCGATCGCCGCGCGCCGCTCGCCCGCGTCCTCGATGAGGACGACGTCGCGGATCGCGATGGCGCGATCGTGCACCGAGCCGCGGAAGTTGATGGCGTAGCGCTGGAGCCGGCTGTTGACGTCGTTGATCTGGGAGAGATTGCGGTCGAGACGGTTGATCTCGGTGACGGAGCTCCAGGTGAGCAGCCCCATCAGCACGAGCATGAACCCGAAGCCCATGGCCAGGCGCGCGGCGATGCCGCGGCGGTTGATCGACATGTGAATGAGCCCTCGATTTGGGATCGCGACCGAACGGTGCCTGGGTACCCGAAGGCGCCGGCCGCGTGGGCCGTAGAAGCTCGTACTGTTAGAAGCTCGTACTGTTAAACGAAGGTGAATTTCGGCGGCGCCGAACACGCCGATCGGGATGCGACAGCGATGAACCCGTTCCGAAAGAGCAACGAAAAATGCGGGTTTCCCGGTGGGGGACTCGTCACCCGGCCGCGCCGTCGCGGATCGGGGGCTGGAACGCGTAGCCGAGATCCCAGGGGAAGTAGATCCAGGTGTCCTGGCTGACCTCGGTGATGAAGGTGTCGACGAGCGGGCGCCCGGCGGGCTTGGCGTAGACCGTGGCGAAGTGCGCGTTGGGCAGCATGTCGCGCACGACGCGCGCGGTCTTGCCGGTGTCGACGAGGTCGTCGATCACGAGCACGCCCTTTCCCTGCCCGTCTCCGAGCGCGCGCACCGCCGGCGCGATCTCCTTGAGCACCTGGAGCCCGCCCTGGCTCTTGTAGTCGTGGTAGCTCGCGATGCAGACGCTCTCGATCATGCGGATCTCGAGCTCGCGCGCCACGATCGCCGCCGGCACGAGCCCGCCGCGGGTGATGCACACGATCGCCTCGAACGGGCCGCTCTCGGCGAGGCGCCAGGCGAGCGCGCGGGCGTCGCGGTGGAACTGGTCCCAGGAGACGGGGAAGGCCTTGGGGGTGGGAGGCGTCATGGCGGCGGGCTCTCTTCTCGGGCGGGCGGTCGTGGTGTGGGATCAGATCGGCGCGTCGTCGGACGTCAGCCGGGAGAGGAGCGCGCGCACGGCCGCGGCCGCCGTCTCCACCGCGGACGCCTCGCGCCCGCGCAGAACGATCTGGTTGCGGAAGCCGACGCCCGTGAAGGACGGATAGGACCCGATCGACACGCCCGGGTGCGACACCGCCAGCGCTCCGAGCGCCTCGGCGTAGCTGCCCTCGGCGAGCCCGCCGGCGTCGAGGGTCTCGACGACCATGCGCGCGCCGGTGCGCAGCCGCGGCGCGACGGCGTCGAGCATGGCCTGCATGATCGAGGGCACGCCCGCCATCACGACGACGTTGTCGACCATGAAGCCCGGCGCCTTCGAGATCGGGTTCTCGATCAGCTCCGCGCCCTCGGGGATTCGCGCCATGCGCAGGCGCGCCGCGTTGAGCTCGCCCTCGGCGTAGCGCTCGCGCATCATGGCGACCGCCCGCGGATCGACGTCGATCGCGCGGCCGAGCGCCGTCGCCACGCTGTCGGCGGTGATGTCGTCGTGGGTCGGGCCGATGCCGCCGGTGGTGAAGAGGTAGGTGTAGCGCGCCCGCAGCGCGTTCACGGCAGCGATGATCTCCGCCTCGACGTCGGGGACGACGCGCACCTCGCGCAGGTCGATCCCGAGCGCGGTCAGGTACTCGGCGATGTGGCCGATGTTCTTGTCCTTGGTCCGCCCGGACAGGATCTCGTCGCCGATCACCAGGATCGCCGCAGTGACGCTCTCGCCGACGCTCTCGCTCATGCCTGGCACCTCGTGAAAGAGGCTTTAGCGCCGGGCGGGGCGAGCGGCAAGGGGAGCCGCGAGAGCCGGCGGCGAGGGCGAGCGGCGGCGGAGAGGGGCGGACCCGCGGAGACGTCCGACCGGCCCGATGCTCGCGCTGCACGCGGTCCCCTCCCCAAACGGGACGAAGCGCCTGTGCGAATGCGAAAGGGCGGGTCCCTCGCGGAACCCGCCCTACTTGGATCGCACAACCAGGATCACCGCGCGGACGTCACGCCCCGTGCGATGGCTCAGGCGTCGCCGAGCTCGATCGTCGCGGCCTCGCGGCCCTTCATGCCGTCGACCACGCCCATGCGGACGGCCTGGCCCTCGATCAGGTCGGGCAGGTTGGCGCGCATCAGCACCGAGCGGTGGATGAACACGTCCTTGCCGCCGTCCTCCGCCACGATGAAGCCGAAGCCCTTCGTGGGGTTGTACCACTTGACGGTGCCCATCAGTTCCGTCGTCGGGCCGGTGTGGCGCGGGGCGCCGCCGCCGGCCCCGAAGCCGGGACGCGGCGGACGCGGCGCGCGGGGGCCGGCACCGAAGCCGCCCGGCGCGCGCGGCGCGGGCGCCTCGGCCGTGGACGTGTCGACCGAGATCACCTCGGTGACCTGCGGACCCTTCTGGCCCTGTGCGGTGCGGACCTCGAGCCGGGTCCCCGGCTGCAGGTCGCTGTGGCCGGCGGCCTCCACCGCGCGGATGTGCAGGAAGGCGTCCCCGGTGCCGTCCGCGACCTCGACGAAGCCGAAGCCCTTCTCCGGGTTGAACCACTTCACGACGGCGTCGACGACCGGTCCGCCGACGGGGCGCGGCGCGCTGGGGGCGCCGCCACCGAAGGAGCCGCGTTCCGCGCGCGGCTCGAAGAAGTCAGCACGACGCTGACCACCGAAATCATCATCGAACCCACGACGGCCCGAATCGCGGAACTCTCGACCTCGACCCATGTATTCTCTCGCTCTCGCGCTCTTGCAGCTGACGTTGAACGCCCACACGTGTGTCTCGGGACCGGAGCTGATCGCGACGAGGCGCAGCGAGCCGGTCCGAAAACATGCACCCCTCAGACCGGTCTCTTGGCTCTTCTGGCGTATCGCATAGAATTGCTTATAAAGCGGTCGACGAGGCGGTTTACTTCCGCCCTCGCACGCCAGAGTGCCCAAAAACCTGGGCCTTGTAAAGACGCCGGCTCGCAAAAAGCCGCGCGCTCGCCGCGATTCCGAACGCGGTGGCACGTCTTCGCGGTCTATCTAACAAACGAGGCGCCGCGCGTCTCTACCGTCGATGCGCGAGACGAGCGATTTCCGGCACAATCCACCTTGCGCCGGTGCGCGAAGGGCTCCGGAAGCGGGCCGGCTCCGCCTCGGGTCGGGGGCGGCCTCAGCGCTCCAGCGGAAAGTCGGGCTCGCCCCCCGTCGCCGAGCCGCCGCGCGGACGCATCAGCGTCTCGTCGGCCTCGCCGCGCCGACGCGCCTCCGCCGGCGTCGGCCGATCGCCGAGGTTCGGCCTGTCCAGCGCCCCCTCCCCGCCGTCGGCGGCGCCGATCGTCCCGGTGAAGAACGGCATCGCGTCGAGGACGGCGTCCTCCCGCGGCGGATCGTCGGCGCGCGCGGAAAGCGTCATGGCCGCCAGGACGAGGCCGGCGACGACGACGGTCGGGAAGCGGGGCGTGTCTCGCAGGCTCACGGCTCTCCTCCATGGGGTCCGTCGCGGGAGGATCCGCGACGGGAGGCCAACGGCGCCGACGCGCCCGCCGTTCCCCCACCCGCCTCCCGGAACGCCGCGCGGCAGGCCCGCGTTCGTCCTCGTGCTCGATACGGGCGCATTCAGGGAGTTCGGCCCATGACATCGTCGACAGAAGTCCATCGCCCCGCCGGCGCGGCGACCCGCCTCCCGCCGATGCGCGTGCGCGGCGCGCTCCTGAGCGCCTTCGCCTTCGCATGCGTCGCGGCGGCCTCGCCGGCTCACGCGCAGACCCAGCCCGGCGCGGCGAGCGCCGAGGTGCCGCTCGCCGACCCGGCCCGGCCCGTCGCCGTCGAGATCGCGATGACCATGGAAGACGGCCGGATCGTCTGCCGGCCGGACCGTGCACCGCTCCCGGCCGACACCGCCCTGACGCTTCAGATCGTCAACGGGACGGAGACGGACGGCGCATTCGCCGCGCCGACGCTCGTCCACGATACGGCGATCGCGAGCACCGTCGACACGACGTACGACGAGGCGGCGGGAGCCTGGATCGTCGCGCCCGGCGCGATCGGCCAGATCGTGTTCGAGACGGACGAACCGGGCGAGCACGCCTTCACGTGCGCCGGCCCGGGCGCCGCCGATCCAGCCCGCGGCGTCTTCGTGATCGAGAACTGATCCGCCGTTCGGCGCCGTGGCTCAGGCGCCGGTGACGCCCTCGAGCCCGGCTGCGGCGATGCCGGCGACGGCGGCCGCCTCGTCGTTGTCGGACGTGTCGCCGGAGATGCCCACGGCGCCGACGAGCGACCCGCCGCTCGCCTTCACGAGCACACCGCCCGGCACCGGCACGAACGGCCCGCCGACGACCCCGCCGAGCGCTCCGACGAAGTGCGGGCGCTCGAGCGCCATCGCGTTGATGGTGCGGGACGGCACCCCGAGCGCCACCGCCGCGAAGGCCTTGCCCATGGCGATCTCGCCGCGCTTGAGGGAGGTGCCGTCCTCGGCCTCGAAGGCCTTGAGCGCGCCGCGGGCGTCGTAGACGGCGATGGCCAGCGGCTTGAAGCCGCGCTCGCGGCCCATGGCCAGCGCGGTTTCGACGATGGTGCGCGCCTGGGCGCGGGTGATGTCGGCCATGATGTCGGTCTCCTCGGCGGGTTCACGGAATACCTGTCGCGGCCAGCCATAGGCCATCGCGCCCCGAGCGCGAAGGGCTCGCGCCGGCAAAGGTGCCTTCTCGAAGGGGAGACCCGCATTCCTCGCGTTCGGCATGGTCGATCGGAGGCCCGTCGGGCCTCTTCGACATCGCGCCCTGTGGGAAACACGAACCGGCCGGATGCGACAGGGGAACGGCGCATGTAAGCTCCCCCTCCCCAGGAGCCCGCCCCATGCACCAGTACCACGCCCTCCTCCAGCGCATCCTCGACGACGGCGTCGAGAAGTCCGATCGCACGGGGACCGGGACGCGGTCGGTGTTCGGGCATCAGATGCGTTTCGACCTCGCCGCGGGCTTCCCGCTCGTCACGACGAAGAAGCTGCACGTCCGCTCGATCGTGCACGAGCTGCTCTGGTTCCTCGCCGGCGACACCAACGTGCGCACGCTCCAGGAGAACGGCGTCACCATCTGGGACGAGTGGGCGGACGCCGACGGCGAGCTCGGGCCGGTCTACGGCAAGCAGTGGCGCTCGTGGGAGGCGCCCGACGGCCGCACCATCGACCAGATCGCCTGGGTCGTCGACGAGATCCGCCGCAACCCCGATTCGCGCCGCCTCGTCGTCTCCGCCTGGAATCCCGCGGATCTCGACCGCATGGCGCTCGCGCCCTGCCACTGCCTGTTCCAGTTCTACGTCGCGCAGGGGCGGCTCTCCTGCCAGCTCTACCAGCGCTCGGCGGACGTGTTCCTGGGCGTGCCCTTCAACATCGCGAGCTACGCGCTCCTCACCCACATGATCGCGCGGGCGACGGGATTCGGCGTGGGCGACTTCGTGCATACGCTGGGCGATGCGCACCTCTACCTGAATCACCTGGAGCAGGCGAAGGAGCAGCTCGCGCGCGCCCCACGCCCCCTCCCCCGCCTCGTCCTGAACCCGAACGTGACCGACCTCTTCGCCTTCCGCTTCGAGGACATCGCGGTCGAGGACTACGACCCGCACCCGGCCATCAGGGCGCCGATCGCCGTTTGAGGCTGTCATCCCGAACCCCGGGTCGCGAAGTGGGCCCGGGGCCCAGATCCACAGGTGTCCGGCGAGCGTGCGCGAAAGCGCGCGCGTCCACCAAACGCCGAAGGAGGCGTCGAGCGCCGCGGCGTGTGCACGCCGCTCTTCGAGGCTCCGGAGGTTCTGGGTCCCGGACCGCCCTCGGCATCCGGGATGACAGCGCCCCTCACCCCACCGTCGCCGCGATCGCGTCGCGGCGGATGCGCTCGACCATGGCGCGCACGCCGTTGGAGCGCTGGGGCGTGAGGTGCTCGCGCAGGCCCAGCCGATCGAAGATCTCCACGGCGTCCGTCGTCGAGATCTCGGAGGCCGGCTTGCCGGAATAGAGCGCCACGAGCAGCGCCACGAGGCCACGCACGATGTGCGCGTCGGAATCCCCGCGGAACACGAGCACGGGATCGCCCGCACCGCCGTCCTCGCGCACGGTCTCGAGCCAGACCTGACTCGCGCAGCCGTGCACGCGGTTGGCTTCCGTGTGCGCGTCCTCGGGGAGTTCGGGCATCAGGCGCCCGAGCTCGATCACGTAGCGGTAGCGTTCTTCCCAATCGTCGAGGAACTCGAGGTTCGCGACGATCTCGTCGAATTTCGGCAGCATGCACCCTACATCGGTCCGGGGGCGTCGGGAGGCAAGGGGCTCGATCGGGTCTCGTGGCGCCGCGGCCTGTGGAGAAGTGCGGGCGGCCGCGCCCGCGGACCGGTTCGGTTTTGCAGTTGGTCTTTTGTTCTCCTATAGAGGCAGGTGGCGCGCATCCGCGCGCGTGGACCGATTCGAGCGGCGGAGACGGGCGGCTTCATGGCGAACGGGGACGATCTCTTCGAGGGCGGGGCGGCGCGCAAGCTGGAGGAGCCCGCGGGCCCGCCCGCGGCGAAGCGCGGCGCGCGCGCGGCCGGAAAGGCGGCGGTCGGCCCGTCGCCGGGCTCCTCGGGCGAGGTCGACTACGACGCCTCGTCCATCGAGGTGCTGGAGGGGCTCGAGCCGGTGCGCCGGCGCCCGGGCATGTACATCGGCGGCACCGACGAGAAGGCGCTCCACCACCTCTTCGCGGAGGTGATCGACAACGCGATGGACGAGGCCGTGGCGGGGCATGCGACCTTCATCGAGGTGGAGCTCGGGGCGGACGGCTTCCTCACCGTCACGGACAATGGCCGCGGCATCCCGGTCGACCCGCACCCGAAGTTCCCGGGGAAGTCCGCGCTCGAGGTGATCCTCACCACGCTGCACGCCGGCGGCAAGTTCGACTCCAAGGTCTACGAGACATCCGGGGGCCTGCACGGGGTCGGCGTCTCCGTCGTCAACGCGCTCTCCGAGCTGCTGGAGGTCGAGGTCGCCCGCGGCCAGACGCTCTACCGCCAGGTCTATTCCCGCGGCCACGCGCTCGGGCCGCTGGAGACCGTGGGGCGCGTGCACAATCGCCGCGGCACGCGGGTGCGATTCAAGCCCGACGCGCAGATCTTCGGCGAGCAGGCGAAGTTCTCCCCGTTGCGCCTGTTCAAGATGGCGCGCTCGAAGTCCTACCTCTTCGGCGGCGTCGAGATCCGCTGGCGTTGCGACCCCGCCCTCGTCGTGCCGGGCGAGGGCTACGAGGCGGAGGCGACGTTCAAGTTCCCCAACGGCCTGAGCGACTACCTCTCCGCCGAGATCGCCGGCAAGGAGCTCGTCGCCGATCAGCTCTTCTCGGGCAAGATCACCAAGCCGGGCGGGCACGGCTCGCTCGAATGGGCGATCGCTTGGCTGGCCAACGGCGAGGACGGGTTCTCCTCCTCCTACTGCAACACGATCCCGACGCCCGAGGGCGGCACCCACGAGTCGGGCCTGCGCATCGCGCTCCTGCGCGGGCTGCGCGACCATGCCGAGCGGGTGAACCAGCAGAAGCGCATGAGCGCGGTGACGGCGGACGACGTCATGGTCACCTGCGCCTCCATGCTCTCGGTCTTCATCCGCGAGCCCGAGTTCCAGGGCCAGACCAAGGACAAGCTCGCCACGCTCGAGGCGTCACGCATCGTCGAGAGCGCGGTGCGCGACGCCTTCGACCATTGGCTGGCGTCCTCGCCGGCGCAGTCGGCGAAGCTGCTCGACTGGGTGGTCGACCGCGCCGAGGAGCGCCTGCGGCGGCGCCAGGAGAAGGAGGTCGCGCGCAAGTCCGCGACCCGCAAGCTGCGCCTGCCGGGCAAGCTCGCCGATTGCTCGAACGCGGGCGCCGCGGGCTCCGAGCTGTTCATCGTCGAGGGCGACTCGGCCGGCGGCTCGGCCAAGCAGGCGCGCGATCGCCAGACGCAGGCGGTGCTGCCGCTGCGCGGCAAGATCCTCAACGTGGCCTCGGCGGGGCGCGACAAGCTCGCGGCGAACCAGCAGCTCGCCGACCTCGTCCAGGCGCTCGGCTGCGGGACCGGCGCGAGCTATCGCGACGACGACCTGCGCTACGACAAGGTGATCATCATGACGGACGCCGACGTCGACGGCGCCCACATCGCCTCGCTGCTGATCACCTTCTTCTACCGCCAGATGCCGCGGCTGATCGACGGCGGGCACCTCTACCTGGCGGTCCCGCCGCTCTACAAGCTGACCCACGGCGCGAAGTCGGTCTACGCCGCCGACGAGGCGGAGCGCGAGCGGCTGACGAAGAGCGAGTTCAAGGCCAACGCCAAGGTCGAGGTCAGCCGCTTCAAGGGCCTGGGCGAGATGATGCCGGCGCAGCTCAAGGAGACGACGATGCACCCGCAGAAGCGCAAGCTCCTGCGCGTCGCCATCGTCGCCGACGACCGCGAGGCCACGTCCGACGCCATCGAGCGGCTGATGGGCAACAAGCCCGAGGCCCGCTTCGCCTTCATCTCGGAGCGCGCGGCCTTCGCCGGCACGATCGACCTCGACATCTGACGCACCGCGCCGCGTCCTCCCGGGTGGGACCCGTGATCCGGGCCCGTCGAGCACCGGGAGGTGCTCCGGATGCGCTCAGGCCCCGCGGATCGCCGCGAACACGGCCTGCGGCGTCGCCGGCATGTCGAGGTGTCCGATGCCGCAGGCGCGGTGGAGCGCGTCGACGACGGCGTTCATCGTGGCCGGCGCGGCGCCGATCGTCCCCGCCTCGCCGGCGCCCTTGATGCCGAGGATGTTCGTGGCGCAGGGCACGTTGCGCGTCTCGAAGACGAAACTCGGCACGTCCGCCGCGCGCGGGAGCCGATAATCCATCAGCGAGGCGGTGACGAGCTGGCCGCCCGCGTCGTAGACGACGCGCTCGTGTAGCGCCTGGCCGATGCCCTGCACGACGCCGCCGTGCACCTGCCCGGCGAGGAGGAGCGGGTTGAGCGTCACGCCGAAGTCGTCGACGACCACATAGCCGACGACCTCGACCGTCCCCGTCTCGGGGTCGATCTCGACCTCGCAGACGTGCGTGCCGTTGGGATAGGTCGCCGCGGGCGGCTTCCAGGCGTGCGAGGCGGCGATCGGCTCGCCCGCCCGCGCCGCGAGGTCGGCGAAGCCGATTGCTCGATCGGTGCCGGCGATGCGCACGGCCCCCTCGGCGATCTCGAGATCCGCGGCGGCGGCCTCGAGCGCGTCGGAGGCGAGCGCCACGAGCCAGCTCGCCACCTGCTCGGACGCCCCCGCGACGGCCGCCCCGCCGATCGGGATCGAGCGCGAGCCGCCGGTGCCGCCGCCCGTCGCGATCTCATGGGTGTCGCCCTGGCGGACGCGGATGCGCTCGAGCGGCAGGTCGAGGTGTTGCGAGACGAGCTGGGCGTAGGCGGTCGCGTGCCCCTGCCCGCTCGACTGCGTGCCGATCGTCACGACCGCGCCACCGTCGGGCTCGATGCGCACGGTCGCCTCCTCCGGCCCGCCGCCGGCGCAGGCCTCGATGTAGCTCGCCATGCCGATGCCGCGGATGCGCTCCCGAACGCGGGCGTCCGAGGCGCGCGCCTCGAA
Organism: Salinarimonas chemoclinalis; assembly: GCF_041514305.1. NCBI lineage: Bacteria > Pseudomonadati > Pseudomonadota > Alphaproteobacteria > Hyphomicrobiales > Salinarimonadaceae > Salinarimonas > Salinarimonas chemoclinalis. Next base: position 799,191 of record NZ_JBGMWH010000001.1, on the reverse strand, counting down.
GCCGTCCCAGCCGGCGAGTTCCATGGCCCTGCGCATGTGGCCCTCGAACTCACCGCTGTCGTAGGTGCGCCCCGTCGCCGTGCGGTAGGGCATCCGGTCGGGCGTGACGAAGTTCTTCGCGCGCAGGGCGTCGGGCGCGGCGCCGATCTCGCGCGCGACGTGGTCGACGAGGCGCTCGATCACGTAGGCCGCCTCCGGCCGCCCGGCGCCCCGATAGGCATCGACGGGGAGCGTGTTGGTGTACCAGCCGCGGATGCGCGCGTGCACGGCGGGGATGTCGTAGACGCCCGGCGTCATCGAGGCGCCGCCGGTGGGGATGAAGGGCGCGAACTGGGAGAGATAGGCGCCGAGATCCGCATCGATCGTCACCCGCATGGCGAGGAAGCGGCCCTCCTCGTCGAGCGCCATCTCGGCGAGGGTCCGGTTGTCGCGCCCCTGGGCGTCGCCGACGAAGTGCTCGGTGCGGTCCGCCGCCCACTTCACCGGCGCTCCGAGCCGCTCGGCGGCGCGCGCGCACAGGGGATACTCGCGGAAGACGAACATCTTGGTCCCGAAGCCCCCGCCGACGTCGGGCGTGACCACCCGCAGCGTCGCCGGCTCGCGCCCGAGGATGCCGGCGACGACGTCGCGCACGAGATGGCTGCCCTGCGAGCCCAGCGTCAGCGTGATGCGCCCGCTCACGCGATCGATCTCGGCGAGGCAGGCGCGCGGCTCGACGTAGTTCGTCACGAGGCGGTTGTTGACGAGCGCGAGCGAGACGACCCGCGCGGCCGCGGCGAAGGCGGCCTGCGTCGAATCGGCGTCGCCCACGCTCGAATCGAACGCGAGGTTCGTGCCGAGGTCGGGCCAGACGAGGGGCGCACCCTCCCGCTCGGCGCCGGCGATGCCGACGGCGGCGTCGAGGGGCTCGTAGTCCGCCGGGAAGGCGTCCGCCGCCTCGCGGGCCTGTGCGAGCGTCTCGGCCACGACGACGCCCACGACGTCGCCGACGTGCCGCACCCGGTCCGACGCGACGATCGGATAGGGCGGTGTCGCCATGCGGCTTCCGTCCGAGTTGCGTGCGGGCGCGAGGCAGGGCAGCGCCTTCAGGTCCGCGACGTCGGACGCGGCCAGGACGAGGCGCACGCCCGGCATGGCGCGGACCTCCGCGAGATCGCCCACCGCGAGCCGCGCATGGGCGTGGGGGCTGCGCACCATCACGGCGTGGAGCACCCCGTCGGGCGCGAGATCGTCGGTGTAGGTTCCCGCTCCGGTGACGAAGCGGACGTCCTCGACGCGACGCGCCGCCTGGCCGACGCCGAATTTCATGGGGCGCATCGCGGTGCTCCGTTCCTCGTTCTCTGGTGCCGAGAGGGTGGCGCCGGATCGCCCCGTGTCAACCGCCGTCGCGATCGGTACGCTCTCCCGCGGCATGGGCATCCGCGCCCGGGGTACGGGCCTGGACGCCTCCGGTCTCCACCGGCGGCCTGTCGCGTCACTCCCGTGTGCCGTGCATTGCCGATCGGCTGCACGTTTCGAACATTATGGTCGTGATCGATTCAGGATTCCGGAACCGGCGCGGGCTTATGCTGACACCGCGAAACCACCCAAGTGCGCACCATGCTCGATTTCCAGGTCAGGCGGCGCTTCGCCCAGATGCGCCGCTCCTTCGCGACGTTGGGGTTCTCCGGCGCGGCCGCCGAGGCGGCGCGATCGCCCGACCTCGTCTTCGACGACAGCGAGGTCACGCCGTCGCGCGGGGAGCAGGCGCATGCCGTCGACTGGCGCCGCGACGAGGGGGAGGTCGCCGGCGGTGTCTCGACCCAGACGCGCGAGGCCGTGTTCCGCCTCGCCTACGCGATCCGGCGCGAGGCCGATGCGCTCGACGAGCTCGCGCCGCGCGCGCGCACCGCGGCGCGGCGCCTGTCGCGCGAGGAGGCGGACATCGCCGAGGCGCTCGACGGGCTCGAGCCGGAGGACCTGCGTCCCGCGCTCGATCTCGCGACGCCGCCGGTCGCGAGCCTCGTCGGCGAGGTGGCGGCGACCGCACTCTCGGTCTCCCTCGCCGCGGTGCGCGCGGGCGCATCGGCCCGCGGCTTCGCCGAGGCGTCGCGCCGGGTGGCGGATCTCGCGGCGCTGCTCGACGGCGCCTGGGCCGGGATCGAGGGCCTCGTGGCCGCGATCGAGGAGCGCTCGGCGGACACCGCCGCGCTCGCCGCCGACCTGCGGCGGCGCGGCGCGGGCATCGCCACCGGGCAACCGGAGTCCGGGCCGCGCGACATCGCGGCGCTGCGCCGCCTCGCCCGCGAGACCGAGGCGACGGCGAGCCGGATCGCCGAGACGGCGGAGGATCTCGCGCGGGCCGTGCGGACGCTCTCCGAAGGGCTCCTCGCCGTCGTGCGGCGCCCGCCCGAAGGTGAGCGACGCGCCACCGAGCGCGTGCCGGTGGATCTGCCCTGCGAGGTGCGCGTGGCGGCGGGACTGGTCTCCGGGCGGGTGCGCGATCTCTCGCTCACGGGCGCGCGCGTCGTGCTCGACGAGCCCATGGCGCTCGCACCCGGCCAGCCGCTCTCCTTCCGCCTGCCGGACGTCGCGCCCCTCGCGGGCTCCGTCGTCACGGTGGAGGACGCGAGCCTGCGCCTGTCGTTCGACCTGCGCCACGGCGCCAACGCCGGCGCCGTACCGGCGCTGGAGCGGCTCGTGCGCCTCGCCGAGGATCGGTGAACGCGCCTTCCAAACCACGCCACGATCCCGTAGGAAGGTCGCACCCGCGATCGAAAGGCGCGCTCCCCTTGGCCTCGCCCTCCCCCGCCCGCGCCCGCGCGGCTCCGCGCGCGCTCCTCGTCGTCGTCGCCTATCTGGGGTTCGTCTCGCTCGCGCTGCCGGACATCGCCCACGGCGTCTCCTGGCCCTTCGTGCGCGACGCCTTCGCGCTGCCGCAGAGCGGGCTGGGGCTGATCATGGCGGGGACCGCGGCGGGCTTCTTCGTCTCCTCCTTCTTCGCGGGGCGGCTGCTCGAGGCCGTGGGCGTCGGACGGCTGCTCGCGGGCTCGACCGGCCTCGTCGCGGCGGCGCTGGTCGGCACCGCGATCGCGCCGAACTTCGCGGTCTTCCTGGCCGCCGCGCCGCTCGTCGGGCTCGGCTCGGGCGCCATCGATTCCGGCCTCAACGCCTATGCGGCGGCGCGCTTCTCCGCGCGCCACATGACCTGGCTCCACGCCGCCTTCGGCTTCGGCGCGGCCTGCGGACCCTTCCTGATGACGGGCGCGCTCGTCGTCGGCGGCTCGTGGCGGCTCGGCTACGGCACGATCGCGCTGATCATGGGGGCGATGGCGCTCGTCTTCCTGTCGACCCGCGGGCTCTGGCGCGCCGATGCCGGCGGGCCGGTCGGGGCCGGTGCGCGCGCCGCCCCCGCCAGGGTGACGACCCGCGCCGCCCTCGCGCACCCGGTCGTGCGCCTGCAGATCGCGATGTTCTGCATCTACGTGGGCGTGGAGTACGGAGCGGGGCTGTGGATCTTCACCGTGCTGAGCGAGGGGCGCGGCCTGTCGGTCGAGCTGGCCGGGACGATGGCGGGGCTGTTCTGGGGCGGGCTCTTCGTGGGCCGCGTCGGCTTCGGCCTCGTCGCCGACCGGCTCGGAGAGGATCTCTCCGTGCGGCTCGGCCTCGCGGGGATGACGCTGGGCGCGGCCGCCTTCGCGCTCGCGCCGACGCCGGTCGGGCTCGTCGGCATCGTGCTGCTCGGCCTCGCCTGCGCGCCGATCTTCCCGATGCTGATGTCGCGCACTCCCGCGCGGCTCGGCGCCGCGCTCTCGGCGCACGCGATCGGCTTCCAGGTGTCGGCGGCGATGCTCGGCGGGGTGATCTTCCCCGCGCTCGGCGGCCTCCTGGCGGACACGATCGGGCTCGACGCGGTGCCGTTCATGGTGCTCGCCTCGGTGCTGGCCCTCGTCGTCCTCAACGCGATGCTCGAGCGCCGCACGGCCTGATCGCCGTCCGTCAGTCGGTCCGCCGGCGCAGGAAGCCCACCACCGCTTCGGCGAAGGCGTCGTTGGCGTCCCCCGCCACCATGTGGCGCGCCTCGGCGACGTCGACGAACTCCGCATCCGGCGCCATCGCCAGGAACTCGCGCGCCGCCTCGGGCGTGACGAGCTCGCTCGAGCCGCCGCGCACGAGGAGCGTGGGTACGGCGAGGGTACGTGTGGCGTGGTGGAGCCGCGCCTCCGCATGCTCCCAGTCGGCGTTGACGGAGCGCGGGCCGTCGAGGAAGTCCGCGTCCCAGTGCCAGCGCAGGCGCCCGTCCGGGGAGGCGCGCAGGTTCTTGCGCAGTCCGTCGAGCGAGCGCGGGCGCGGGCGATGCGGCAGGTAGGCCGCGACCGCGTCCGCCGCCGCCTCCAGCGAGGCGAAGCCCTCGCGGGCGTGGGCGCGCATGAAGCCCTGGATCTTGTCGACGCCCCGCGGGTCCATCCGCGGCACGATGTCGACGAGGACGAGCCCGCGGAACGGCGCGGGCGCGCCCGCCGGCGTCTCGCCCAGCGCCAGCAGCGAGGCGATGCCGCCCAGCGACGCGCCGATCGCCACCGGCGAGACGCCCTCGGCTTCGCCCTCGTCCGCCAGCGCCCGGCCCACGGCGGCGGCGTCCGCGGCGAAGTCGAGGAAGGAATAGCCGCCGTCCGGAGCGCGGTCGCTGTCGCCGTGGCCGCGCTGGTCGATGCACACGGCCCGCCAGCCTTCCCGCGCGAGCCGCCGGGCGGTCTCCTCCCACGCGTGCCGCGTCTGCCCGCCACCGTGGAGCAGAAGCGCCGAACGGGGCCCCTCCCCGTGGACGTCACCGACGAGGCGATTGCCGGCGGCGCCGACGAAGGCGCGCGTCGCGTTCACGGCCGCTCCTCGAGGAAGGCGAGGACGCCCGCCTTGTGGACCTTGTCGCCGACCGCGAGGTTGTGGTCGCGCCCGGGGATGTCGAGCGCCCGCGCGCCTGGGATCAGCGCGGCGAGCGCGGGGCCGGAGCCGGCCACCGTGTCGTTCGTGCCCACAGAGACCAGCACCGGCATCGCGAGCGAGGCCACCTCCTCGCGCGAGAGCGTCTGTCGCGAGCCGCGGATGCAGGCGGCGAGTGCCGCGAGGTCGCTCCCGGTCTGCTCGGCGAAGGCGCGGAACATGCGCTGCATCGGGTCCGTGAGCGCGTCGAGGGAGGGCGCCTCCATCGCGTCCGCGATGCCGAGCGGCAGCCCGACGCCCTCGACGAGGTGGATGCCGAGCCCGCCGAGCAGGGCCGCGCGCACCCGCCCGGGTGCCATCAACGCCAGATGCGCCGTGATCCGCGCGCCCATCGAGTAGCCCATCACGTCGGCTCGCTCGAGCCCGAGATGATCCATCAGCGCCAGCACGTCGCCGGCCATGACCTGCGATCCGTAGGCTTCCGGCTCGTGGAGCTTGGCGCTCTTCCCGTGGCCGCGATCGTCGAGCGCGATCACCCGCCGCCCGGAATGGGCGAGGGTCTTCGTCCACATCGTGTTGACCCAGTTGACCGCGTGGTTCGAGGCGAAGCCGTGCACGAGCACGATCGGCTCGTGCCGATCCTCGCCCGTGGGCGGAAGGTCGATGTAGGCGATGTCGACGCCGTTCGAGGAGAAATGCTGCATGGGAACCGAGGGCTGCCGGGTGGGCGGGGGCGCAGACTAGAGCGGATTTCGGCTGGAGGGAATCGGATCCGGCGCGCATCGGCGCCGATATCGACCTCGACGCGCACCACGAGCGCTTGCGCGACGGGACCCCGTCCCTGATCCGCTACGCGGATCGTCCCCGCCCCGAGGGGGCGGGAGCGGATGGCGGTTCCTCGCTCCTCCCCCGTCGGGGGAGGTGAATCGGCGCCGAAGGCGACGAGACGGAGGGGGTGCGCCGAAGGCGCGCTTCGGCGAAGCCGAAACCGGACGCTCGGAGCAGCGGGACCTCCCCTCGTCACCGCCCCGCCAGCACCCCGAGATCCACCGGCGCGAAGCGCGTCGTCTCGATCGTCGTGGTGATCTCCTCCACCACGACCTCGCGCCATCCTCGAAGCCGCTCGAGCGTCTCGCGCACCAGCACCTCCGGCGCGGAGGCGCCCGCCGTCAGGCCGATCGTGGCGACGTCGGCGACGAAGCTCGCGTCGAGCTCGGCGGCGTCGGCGATCATACGGGCCGGGCGACCCAGCACGGTGGCGAGCTCCCTGAGCCGCGTCGCGTTCGACGAGTTCGGCGCGCCGCACACGACGATGCGCTGCGCCCGCTCGGCGAGCACCCGCACCGCCGCCTGGCGGTTCTGCGTGGCGTAGCAGATCGTCTTCACGTCGGGCCCGACGATCGCGGGGAAGCGCGCGCGCAGGACCGCGATGATCTCGCGGGTGTCGTCGACGGAGAGCGTCGTCTGCGTCACGTAGGCGAGGCGCCCCGGGTCCTCCGGCTCGAGCGCCGCCGCCTCCGCGACGGTGCCGACGACGTGAACCGTGCCGTCGATCCGACCCAGGATGCCCTCGACCTCGGCGTGGCCGACATGGCCGATGACGACGAGCGCCCGCCCCTCCGCCGCGTGCCGCCGGCCCTCGACGTGGACGCGGCGCACCAGCGGGCAGGTGGCGTCGATCACGTCGAGGCCACGCGCCGCGGCCTGCCGCTCGACAGCGCGGGAGACGCCGTGGGCGGAGAAGATCGTCACTGCGCCGTCGGGGATCTCGTCCACCTCGTCGACGAAGACGACACCCTTCGCGGCGAGCTCGGAGACGACGCGGCCGTTGTGCACGATCTCGTGGCGGACGTAGACCGGGCGATCCGTCGCCGCGCGCGCCGCCTCCACCGCGCCGATCGCCCGCTCGACGCCGGCGCAGAAGCCGCGCGGGGCGGCGAGGAGCACGGTGAGCGGGGAACGCGTCATGGCGCGCTCTCCGCGGGGCGCGACCGCTGCGCGCGGACGGCGCGCGGCGGGCTCGCGGCCAGGAGATCGCGCGCGGCGTCCTCGCCGGAAATCACGGCGGCCTCGATCGTCGCCGGCAGGCGTGAGAGCCAGTCCCCCGCGAGGCGGACGTTGGCGAAGGGCGCGCGCGGGCGCGGCCCGTCGGGGCCGGCGGCCTGGCGTATCGTCGCCCGCTTCTCCTTGACCACGCGCTGCTCCACCGGCTCGCCGACGGCGACGCCCGCCGCGCGCAATGCGGGGGCGACCTCCCGCCAGATACGCGCGGCCAGCGCCTGCGGATCGTCCCCCACGGAGCCGCCCGCGGCGGAGACCGTGACGGAGACGTGGTCGTCCCGGGCGAGCGCCCAATGCGCCAGCGCATGGCGCAGGCCGACGAAGCGCGGCCGCGCCGGCCCGGCGACGCGGTAGTGCACGTTGACGATCGGCTCGTAGGCGTCCGGCACCGGCAGCGCCGGGAGGAGGCGGGCGATCTCGGCCGGCGGCAGCGCGAGGACGACGCCGTCGCCTGGACCGATCGCGACCGTGCGATCCGCCATCACGAGCCCGACGACGCGATCCTCCCGCACGGCGAGCGCGCGCAGGCGCGAGCCGAGCGCGATGCGCCCGCCGCCGCGGGCGAGCGTGTCCAGCGCGGGCGCCACGAGATCCGGCCCGAGCCCGCGCTCGGCGACGAAGAGCCGCGCGCCGCCCGGCCGGACGACGCGCCGCAGCGCCCGCCCCAGCCGGCGGGCGGAGGCCATCTCCACGGGCGTGTTGAGCACGGCGACCGTGAGCGGCTCGACGAAGCTCTCGAGCAGCGCCCGCCCCGAGAAGAGATCGCCGATCGCCCGGTCCGGCAGCGGCAGCGCGAGCCGCGCGAGGCGCGGCAGGTCGCCGAGCCCCAGGCCCTCGGGCCGCAGGCCCGGGCGCAGCCAGTCGAGCGGGTGGAGGCCGACGCGGGCGATCCGCCCGTTGGCGGCGTCCCACACAGGCAGGCCGGCCGGCTCCGGCTCGATCCAGCGCCCGCGCGCGCCGATCCGCTCGACGAGCGCGAGCGCCCGCGGGTTCGCGCCGAGCAGGGCGTGGGTGCCGTTGTCGTGCGCGAAGCCGCCCGCGTGCGAGACCGTGCGGCAGCGTCCGCCCGCCTGCGGCGCGGCCTCGTGGAGATGGACCTCCCATCCCGCCCGCGCGGCTTCGAGCGCCGCCGCGAGCCCGGCCACGCCGGCGCCGACGACGTGCAGGCGCCGCCCCGCGCTCATCGCGCCCCGCCCGGCATGCGCATCGCTTGCAGGATCAGGCGCGCCTTCTCGGGCTTGGTGAGGCGCATGCGCGGCCCGCGCGGATGCGCGAAGCCGCGGGCGACGAGCTTGGCGAAGAGGTGGCGGTAGCCCTCCATCATCACGATCGCCGGCCTCAGCGCGCGCCGGTCGAGCGTCGCCAGCATGCGGTCCGCCTCGGCGAAGCCCGCCTGCGCCTCCGCGCAGAGCGCATCGCAGGCCTCGGCGAAACGGGGGTGCGCGATCATCGCCCTCGCCTCGCCGTCGGCGATGCCGAGCGACGCCAGGCGATCGAGGGGCACGTAGACGCGGTCGATGGCGGCGTCCTCGTCGACGTCGCGCAGCACGTTGACGACCTGAAGCGTGCGCCCGACGACCAGGGCGAAGTCGTGGGCGTCGGGCGCGCCGAAGATGCGCACCGAGAGCACGCCGACCGCGCCGGCGACGCGCCGGCAATAGAGGTCGAAGGCGGCGGCGTCGGGAACGCGCACGCGGGGCCGGCCGTCGCTCTCCATGCCGTCGAGCAGGGCGTGGAACTCCCCCTGCGGCAGGTCGTGCGCCACCATCGCCCGGGCGAGCTCGCGGCCGATCGGCCCCGTCGGCGCCGCGGGGAGCGCGTCGATCTCCCGGCGCCAGGCGTCGAGGAAGGCGCGCTTCTCGGGGAGCGGCGCCGCGCCGTCGGCGATGTCGTCGATGACGCGGCAGAAGGCGTAGAGCGCGTAGTTGGCGCGCCGCCGCTCCGGCGCCTGCGCGGCCATCCCGAGCTTGAAGGAGGAGCCCGAGACGGCGACGATCTCCTTGACCACCCGCGGGTCGCTCGATGCCCGCCGCCGCGCCAGCGCCCCCGGCAGCCCGGCGAAGGCGGCGGCGAAATCCCGCTTGCCGAGCGCGACCCGCGTCGTCACCGGATCGTCCCTGCGCAGCTTCGCCGCGAGCCGGCGCGCCAGCGCGAGCGTCACGGCGCTCTCCGCGGCGAGGCGGCGCGAGCGCACGCGCTCGGGCAGGCTCGCGGCGCGGGCGAGGAGGTCGTCCACGCGGTCGAGCGCGGCGTCGAGGATCGGGCGGCGGCGGGCCGCGTTCGCCGGAGCGAAGAAGGCCTCCTCGCCGCCCGCCTCCTCCATCCAGGGCACCGGCAGGTAGACGCGGTCCAGCGCCGCGCGGTCCTTCTCGAGGTCCTGGAGGTGGTTGAGGATCTGCAGCGCCGTGCACAGCGCGTCCGCCGGCTCCTGCGCCGATGCGGCCTCCCCGTGGAGCCGCAGCAGGAAGCGCCCCACCGGGTCCGCGGAACGTCGGCAATAGCCGAGGAGCTCCGCCCAGTCCGCGTAGCGGGGCTTCACCGCGTCCTGCCGAAAGGCGTCGAGCAGGGCGAGCGCCTCGTCGACCCCCGCGCCGAATCGCCGGTCCGCGCCGTGCAGCGCCGCCGCCAGGGGCTCCGCCGGGTCGCCGGCGCGCAGCGCCCGCTCCAGCGCCGCGAGGCGGGCGAGCTTCGCCTCCGGAGCGGCCGCACCGTCGTCGGCGACGTCGTCGGCCGCGCGGGCGAAACGGTAGAAGGCGAGCACCGGCGCGCGCAGGGGGCGCGCGATCAGCCGCGAGGCGACGGGGAAGTTCTCGTCGCGGTGGGTCTTGGTCGAAACGGGCGCGGCGGCGATGCTCATGGGCTCATTGTGCCGGATAGACGCGCCCCTTCCAACCGCCCGCACGGCCGCGGCCGAGCTTCAGGAGCGACGCCCATTGGATGGCGAGGCCCACCCCGACGGTGGCGGGATGGAGCGGCACCGTCCACCAGCTCTCGCCGGTCGCGCGGGTGATCGCCGCGCGCATGCCCAGCGACAGCACGAGCGCGCCGAGCGCCGGCACGAGCGGGCCGATGCCGACGAGTGCGAGCGCGACGAGGATCGGCGGCAGCACGTGGCCGAAGCCCAGCAGCGCCGTCCAGACCGGCAGCTGGCGCCACGACGCCATCCCCTCGTGGGCGTTCTTGATGAAGCCCGCCCAGGCCGGCCCGAAGCCGTCGTACATGCGGCAGACGGCGAGCTCGGAGCCGAGCACGACGTCGGTCATGCGGCCGTGGTCGCGCAGGCGCCGGGCGAGCTGGATGCCGTCGTGCAGGAGATGTCGGATCGACGCGTGGCCGCCGATCGCGTCGTAGGCCTCGCGCGGGAACAACATCATCTGCCCGCAGGCCGCGCCGAGGCCGCGATCGGGGCGGGTGCGCATCATCGGCACGGGCAGATAGCCGAGCATCAGGAAGTTGATCATCGGCACGGTGAGCCCCTCGCCCCAGGTCTTCGTCACCTGGCGCGGCACGGCGCTGACGAGGCCGAGGCCCTTCGTCTCCTGGTGCGCGACGAGGGAGGCGGCCGCGCGCTGGGCGAGACGCACGTCCGCGTCGACGAAGAGGAGATGCGTCCCGCGCGCCGCGTCCGCCAGGCGCTGGCAGGCGTGGACCTTGCCGGTCCAGCCGGCGGGGAGCGGCGGCGCGCGCTCGAGCCGCACGCGCGCGTCCCGCGCGGCGAGGGCCGCGACGATCTCGGCGGTGCGATCGGTCGAGCCGTCGTCCATGACGACGACCTCAACGGCGACGCCCTCGCTCGCGAGCGCGCTCTCGACGCAGGCGGCGATGTTCTCCTCCTCGTCCCGGGCGGGGATCAGCACGGACACGCGCGTCCCCTCCCCGGCCTCGCGGAAGGCCGGCGTGCGCATGGCGCCGAGGTTCACCGCGGCGAGCAGCGCGCCGAGGGCGGCGAAGGCGAGGGCGAGGATGGCGATCACCGTCACGATCGGTCGTCTCCGGAATGGGGCCGGCGCCCGTGCGCCGCCTCGTAGCGCTCGCCCTTCATCGCCGCGAGCGCGCGCTTCCACAGTCCGTAGATGCCACCCACGCCGGCGGCGCCGGAGAGGACGGTCTCGAAGCGGGCCGGGTCGCGGGCGGCCACGTCCGCCGACAGGCGGTCGAGCACGCCGGTCAGCCGCTCCTCCAGATGGGTGCGCCGCGCCTCGCGATCCAGGGCGAGGAGGTCCGCCCCGCGCTCGGGCTCGCCGAAGGCGACGAAGGCCTCTGCGCCGCGCTGCTCCCAGAACTGGTACTCCATCGCGAGCGGCACGAAGAGCGCGTGCGGCGCGATCTCCGGCAGCCGCGCGACGCCGGCCCGCAGCCCGATCGGGCGGGTGCGCACGTCCATGAAGCGCCCCTGCGCCGCGAGCCAGATCGCCGCGTCGTCCAGCGTCAGGATGTCGGCGGAGGCCGCGAGGAAATCCGCCGCGCCCCTGGGGCTCTCGAGGTCGATGCCGTACGCGCCGATGCGCTTCATGAACCCGTAGGTCGTGAGCATCTCCGCGTCGATCGGGGCGTAGGACTGGCGCGCGGGAAAGAACGCGTCCGCCGCGAGGATGTAGGTCGCCGCGTCCCACCAGGCGGGGTGGTTCGTGTAGAGCACGATCGGCGCGGCCTCGCCGGCGAAGCCCGGGATGCCCCAGGGGGGAATCCAGAGCGCGTTCATGTGCTTCCTGAAGTAGCGCCTGAAGTAGGCCGTGAAGAAGCCGAGCCGGCGCGGATCGCGCAGGGTCGTGGGCCGCTCCGCCTGCGGCAAACGCGCCGCGAGCCGGCGGGCCTTGGCGCGGGGGTCGGCGCTCATGCGGGCTGCCGGCGATATGGCGAGGCTTCGCCGAAGCCGCGCCTCGGCGAAGCCGAAACCGCACGCGTCGAGCCGGGGAACCCCGCCCCGGATCCGCTGCGCGGATCGTCCCCGCCCCGCGAGGGCGGGAGCGGCGTGCACGGCCTCACGACGCCTTGGCCAGCCCGCCGCCGCGGGCGTCCTGGTCGAGGGCGTCGGCGGCGATCCAGCCGGACATCATCACCATCGGCATGCCCGGGCCGGGATGGGCGGCGCCGCCGGCGAGGTAGAGCCCCTCGATGTCCCGCGAGCGGTTGCCCGGCTTGAAGGCGCCGAGGAAGCGGCCGTGGCTCGCCAGACCGTAGATCGCGCCGTCGAGCACCTTGTAGCGGTCGTGGATGTCCTGCGGCGTGAGGTGGCGCTCCACCACGATGCGCTCCTCGATGTCCGGCATGCCGCCGGTGCGCTTCAGCTTGTCGATGATCTTCTCGCGGTAGGGCGCGAACATCTTCGACCAATCATGGTGCGGGCGCAGGTACGGCGTGTGGACGAGCACGTACAGCGCCTCGCCGCCCTCGGGCGCGACCGTCGGATCGGTCGCCGCGGGCGCGGCGAGGTAGGCCGTCGGGTCCGGCGCCGGCTCGCCCTTGTCGTAGATCCAGTGGAACTCCTCCTCGGGGTCCCGGGAGAAGACGAAATCGTGATGCGCGAGGTGGTCGTAGCGCTTGTTCAGCCCGAGATAGAGCACGACGCCCGAGCAGGCCGGCTCGAAACCCTTCTTGTCGTAGCGCGCCCCGATGTCGCCGCCGACGAGCTCGCGATAGGTGCGGATCGAATCCATGTTGGACACGACCATCTCGAACCGCTCGGTCTCGCCCGCCGCCGTCTCGACGCCCGTCACACGCTTGCCCTGGAGTTCGAGCCCGACGATGTCGGTCGACGGGCGCAGGGTCGCACCGAGGTCGGTCGCGAGCTTGGCGAGCCCCTCGGCGACGGCGCGGGTGCCGCCCATCGGGTACCAGATGCCCTCGGCGACCTGCATGTGCGCGATCGAGCACAGCACCGCCGGTGAGCCGTAGGGATTCGAGCCCACGTATTGCGTGAAGTGGTCGAGCATCTGCGAGAGGCGCTCGTCCTTCACGTGCGAGCGGATCGTTCCGGCGACGGAGGCGCCCATGCGCAGCGCCATCACGTCGCGCAGCGTGCCGGGATCGAAGTTCTTCTTGATGTCGATCGTGTCGAACAGATCCTCGACCGGCTTCCAGAAGAAGAACCGCTCGGAGATCTCGTGCAGGTTCTTCGACATGCCGATGAAGCGCTCGTAACCCTCGCCGGCGCCCTTGCCCGGCGCGAAGGCGTTCATGTCCGCCTTCATCTGGGGCACGCTCTCGCACAGGTCGAACTGCGTGCCGTCCTCGAAGAAGCAGCGCCACTGCGGATCGAGGCGCACGAGATCCATGTACTGCCCGATGTCGCGCTTCGCCTCGTCGAAGATCCGGTGGAGGACGCGGGGCACGGTGAGGATGGTGGGGCCCATGTCGAAGCGGAATCCGCCCTCGTGCAGCACCGCCGCCTTGCCGCCGACCCAGGGATTCTTGTCGAAGAGCGTCACCTCGTGCCCGCGCGCCGCGAGCACGCAGGCACTGGCGAGCCCGCCGAGCCCACCGCCGATCACCGCCACCTTCTTGGAAGACCCACTCACGTCACGCTCCTCTCGCTGGCCGTTCCCCGGGCCGCTTCGTCCGCCGCCTGCGCGCCGCCCCCGCGGCGCTCACCGGCTCTGTCGCTCGATCGCCTGCTGCACCGCGTCCTCGTCGTCGAGCGGCAGGCGCGCGAGGCGCACCGACACCGTACCACCGGACGCCGGCAGCTCGAAGGCCGCGCCGTCGAACGTCGGCGGCGAGAACCGGCCGACGTCGTTGGAGAAGCCGTACGGCTCGCTCGGCAACTGCCACAGCAGGATCGGCTGGGTGTCGAGCACGCCGTTGCGGTTCAGGTCCTGATAGGCCGCCACCGCCCAGCGCCCCGGCCTGACACCGTCGAAGCGGAAGGAGAGCGTCGAGCCGCTCGCACGCTTGAACTCGCCGATCGGGCAGGTCTCGCGATCGAGCGCGCGATCGCACAGGCCGACGAAGACCGGTCCCTGACCGACCGCGACCCCGCTGACCCGCACGACGAGCGAGGCGGCGGAGGCATGAGTCGGCGCGGCGGCCAGAAGGGCGGCGGCCAGGAGGGCGGCGCACAGGAGCGCGATGCGGAGCGTCACGGAGGCGTCCTTCTCTCGTCAGGCGCGGGCGGGCGCGCCGGTCGTGCGCCGGAACAGCGAGCGGCCGGGCCGCGCGCGCTCGGCGGCGAGGTCCTCGAGCAGGAGCCGCGTCGTGATGCGCGCCCCTTCGTAGATCACCGGCAGCCCCGAGCCGGGATGCGTCCCGCCGCCGACGAGGTAGACGCCCTTGCCGAATCGGTTGTGCGGGCGGAAGTAAAGCATCTGCCCCAGGTCGTGCGCGAGGTTGAACGTCGCGCCCTCGTTGACGGCGAACTCGTCCTGCCAGCCCGCGGGCGTGATCACCCGCTCGTAGCGGATTCGCCGCTCGATGTCGTGAAGCCCGAGGACCTTCAGCCGATCCAGGACCTTGGCCCGGAACGCCGCCGTCTCGCTCGCCCAGTCGGTGCCCGAGCGCAGGTTCGGCACCGGCACGAGCACGTAGAGGCTCGAATGGCCCTTCGGCGCCATCGAGGGATCGGTGCGCGCGGCGTTCTGGACGTAGAACGAGGGCTTCGTCGGCAGCCTGCAGCTCGAGATTTCCTCGATGTTGTTGGCGTAGTCGTCCGACAGGAGGATCGTGTGGTGCTCGAGGTCGCCCAGATCGCCCTCGATGCCGAGATAGAGCATGAAGGTCGAGCACGATATGCGCGCCCGCTCGAGCTTGCGGTCGGTCCAGCGCGGGCGGTGCGCCTGCGGGATCAGCCGGCGCGCGGCGTGGGCGAAGTCGCCGTTGACGACGACCGCGTCCGCCGGCTTGCGCTCGCCGTTCACGACGAGCCCCACCGCCCGGTCGCCCTCGTAGAGGATCTCGTCGACGGGCGTGTCGAGCGCGATCGTCACGCCCATCTTCTCGGCGAGCTTCGCCATCGCGTCCGAGACGGCGCCGCAGCCGCCGATCGGATGGAAGACGCCGTGCTCGTACTCGAGGAACGAGAGGATCGTGAACAGGCTCGGGCACTGGAACGGCGACATGCCCAGGTACTTCGTCTGGAACGAGAAGGCGAGCCGCACCCGCGGATCCTGGAAGTAGCGCTTCAGGTCGCCGTCCACGCTGGAGAAGGGGCGCATCATCGGCAGCGCCTGGAGCATCGCCGGGGAGACGACGTCGAGCGGGCTGTCGAACGGCCGCTCCAGGATCGGGCGGAAGAGCGCGAGCTTCTTGCGGTTCTCCTGCATGAAGCGCGCGACGTTCTCGGCGTCCTCCGGCGCGATCGTGGCGATCTCGGCCGCCATGCGGGCGATGTCCGGCGTCGCCCTGATGTCCCCGCCGCCCTCGAACACCACGTGGTACTGCGGGTCGAGACGCACGAGGTCCACGTGGTCGGCGAGGCTCTCGCCGCAGGCCTCGAAGATCTCGGCGAGGATGCGCGGGTAGAGGAAGAACGTCGGCCCGATGTCGAACTTGTAGCCGCCGGGCGCCGTCACCGTCTTGGTCCGGCCGCCGACCTGCGCGTCCTTCTCGTAGATCGTGACGTGGGCGCCCTGCTTGGCCAGCAGCAGCGCCGCCGCGAGTCCGCCGGGGCCGGCGCCGACGATCGCGACGCGCGCGCCCTTGGCCTCCTCCATCCCCGCGGACGCGTCGCGCAAATCGGCGAGCTCCGCCGCCGCGTTCTCGGCGTGCCCGAAATCGGACGCCAAACCCTCCGGGTTCCTCATCGTCGCTCTAACCCCCGACACCAACGCGCGCTCGAATGTGCGGCATGTTCGCCGTCTCCTCAACACCTACGCTGCGGCGCACCCGCAGGATCACACGAGCCCGCGCTCCGCCGCATCCCCCTGGACGGGGCCCCGCGCCGGATCGTGCGCCGCGCCGCTCGCCCTCGCCATCGTCTCGTCGATCGCGGCGAGGATGACGTCCCGGGCGAAGTAGTGGACCATGTGCCCGAGACCAGGGAGGAGCGCAACGCGTGCGCTCGCGATCTCGGCGGCGAGGCGCCGCGTGTGGAGCGCGCCGGGGATGACCTTGTCCTCCGCGCCGTGGAGGAGCGCCAGCGGCACCGCGCACGCGCCGTAGCGCGGCATCAGCGCCGCTGCGGCCGATTGCATCACCGCGAGCTCGGCGGCGGCCGCCCGGATCTGCTCCGGGCGCTCCCCGTAGGCGAAGGGGTAGTTCTCGAGCATGCGCGGCGGAATCGGGTGCGGGTCGAACAGGCGCGGGTAGAGCCTGGGCGCGAGCCGCCGCATCGTCTGCGGGCCGAGCGTCCAGACGAGCGCGGGCCCGACGACCGGCGTCGCCGGCAGGCCCATCGCCGCCACGTCGCTGCGTTCCTGCGGATAGTAGAAGCCCGACATCAGCACCGCGCCCGCGACCGCATCGGGATGATCGAGCGCCATGGCGAGCGACACGAGCGAACCCCAGGAATGGCCGACGAGGAGCGGCCGCGTCACGCCGATCTCCGCGAGGAAGGCGCGCAGGAGCACAGCCTGGTCGCGCGGGTCGTACGATCGGCCCGAGGGGCGCGACGAATGGCCGTAGCCCGGCCTGTCGAGCACGATGCAGCGATAGCGGGTCGCGCAGGCGTCGACGAGGCCCGAGACGAGCATGTCCTCGAGGCAGGCTCCGTTGCCGTGCACGAACAGCAGCACGGGCGCGTCGCCGGGATCGCCGTCGGTCGGTCCGATGTCGACGTAGTGGAGACGCACGCCCTCCACGGCGACGAAGCGCCCGATCGGCGGGTGCGTCTCGCGCGAGACCTTCCGGGCGTTGAGCCAGGCGTGGAGCGCCGAGCCGCCGGCGGCGAGCGCGATCGCCCCCAGCGCGGCACCCGCGATGCGGGGAGGGTCGATCTCTGCCATGGGCGTTGCGTCTCCGGGTCGGATCGAGGATGAGCCTAGCGGCAACCGACGGCCACGCCCATCCGTTCCGGCTGCGACCGGACCGCGCGCCAGCCCCCGCGCGTGTCTCCCCTCAGCTCCCGAACACCGTGTTGAGCTGCGCGCCCACCATCACGAAGGTGGTGCGCTTGGGCACCTCCTTGAGCGACATCGCGCCGATGTAGGTCATCATCGAGCGCACGCCGCCCATGATCTCCTGCATCGTGCCGTCCACCGGGCCGCGATAGGGCACCTCGACCGTCTTGCCCTCGGAGGCGCGGTAGGCGGCGACGCCGCCGGCATACTTCTTCATCGCGGTGTCCGAGGACATGCCGTAGAAGATCATCTTGGCCGGCTGTGCGACCCCGTCCACCGTCTCGCGCACGATCTCGCCCTCGCACTCGTCGTGTCCGGCGAGCATGCCGCCGAGCATGACGAAGTCCGCCCCCGCCCCGTAGGCCTTGGCGACGTCGCCCGGCACGGTGCAGCCGCCGTCGGCGCAGACGAGACCCTTGAGTCCGTGCGCGGCGTCGGCGCATTCGATCACGGCGGAGAGCTGCGGGTAGCCGACGCCCGTCATCTTGCGGGTGGTGCACACCGAGCCCGGCCCGATCCCGACCTTGACGATGTCGGCCCCCGCCAGGATCAGCGCCTCCGTCATGTCGCCGGTGACGACGTTGCCGGCCATGATCACCGCCTCCGGGTTCTCCGCGCGGGCCCTCTCGACGATCTCGACGAACTTCTCGGTGTAGCCGTTGGCGACGTCGATGCACAGGAGAGGCACCGGCGCCCGGCGCTTGACGGCGGCGAACTTCTCCCAGTCCGCCTCGGCGGTGCCGAGCGTGTAGAAGGCGTTCGCGGCCTCCGGACCGTCGAAGAAGTCGACCAGCATCTCCGCCGGGTAATGCTTGTGCAGCGCCACCATGGCGCCGTGGCGGGCGAGCGCGGCGGCCATGCCGATCGTGCCGGTGACGTCCATGTTGGCGGCGATCAAGGGGAAGCCCGTCCAGGTGCGCCCCGTATGCATGAAGCGCAGCGTGCGCGTGATGTCGACGGCGGCCCGCGAGGCCAGCGTCGAGCGCTTGGGCCGGATCAGCACGTCCTTGAAGTCGAGCTTGGGGTCGTTCTCGATGCGCATTCCGTGGGGCCTCCCGAGGCCTCTGCTCGAACCCCGCACGCGGTACGCGCGGGCGGTCGAAACCCGCGCGACGCACGCCGCGGTCCGTGGGGATTTCGCCGCAGACTAGCCGCTCGGGGGCGGGCGGACAATGCCGGGCGCCCGGCCGGGCGCCCGCGCGAGCCCTTCCCCTCGACAAGCCGAACGCCCAACTCTAGAACGGCGCAACGCTTTTCGGCGGCGTCCCACCGCCTCCCCTTTCGCAGAGTGTCTCCATGAGCGGCGTCAACCAGATCCGGTCGGCCTTCCTGAACTACTTCGCGCGGAACGGGCACGAGATCGTCCCCTCGTCCCCGCTCGTGCCGCGCAACGACCCGACCCTGATGTTCACCAACGCCGGCATGGTGCAGTTCAAGAACGTCTTCACCGGCGTCGAGAAGCGGCCCTACACGACCGCGACGACGGCGCAGAAGGTCGTCCGCGCGGGCGGGAAGCACAACGACCTCGACAACGTCGGCTACACGGCGCGCCACCACACCTTCTTCGAGATGCTCGGCAACTTCTCCTTCGGCGACTATTTCAAGGATCGCGCGATCGAGCTCGCCTGGAACCTGATCACCAAGGAGTACGACCTTCCCGCCGAGAAGCTGCTGGTCACGGTCTATTCCGAGGACGAGGAGGCGGCGGCGCTCTGGCGCAAGATCGCCGGGCTCCCCGACGGCCGGATCATCCGCATCCCGACCTCCGACAACTTCTGGCAGATGGGCGACACCGGCCCCTGCGGTCCCTGCTCGGAGATCTTCTACGATCACGGCGCGCACATTCCCGGCGGCCCGCCCGGCTCGCCCGACGAGGACGGCGACCGGTTCATCGAGATCTGGAACCTCGTGTTCATGCAGTACGAGCAGCTCTCGCCGGAGGAGCGCGTGAACCTGCCGCGGCCGTCGATCGACACCGGCATGGGTCTGGAGCGCATCGCGGCGGTGCTCCAGGGCACGCACGACAACTACGAGATCGACACGATGCGCCTGCTCACCGGCGCGGTCGAGACCCTCACCGGCGTCGACGCCAACGGGCCGCACAAGGCCTCGCACCGGGTGATCGCCGATCACCTGCGCGCCTCGGCCTTCCTCGTCGCCGACGGCGTCCTGCCGGCCAAGGAGGGACGCGGCTACGTCCTGCGCCGCATCATGCGCCGGGCCATGCGCCACGCCCAGATCCTCGGCGCCCGCGATCCGCTGATGCATCGCCTCGTGCACACCCTCGTGCGCGAGATGGGCGAGGCTTATCCCGAGTTGAGCCGCGCCGAGCCGCTGATCCGCGAGACCCTCGAGCTCGAGGAGCGGCGCTTCCGCAAGACGCTGGAGCGCGGGCTCTCGATCCTCGACGAGGAGACGAAGACGCTCGGCCGCGGCGAAGAGCTCTCCGGCGAGACGGCCTTCACCCTCTACGACACCTACGGCTTCCCCCTCGACCTGACGCAGGACGCGCTTCGCGCCCGCGGCATCGGCGTCGACAAGGCCGCCTTCGACGCGGCCATGCAGCGCCAGCGCGAGATGGCCCGGGCGGCGTGGGCCGGCTCCGGCGAGGCCGCCACCGAGACCGTCTGGTACGCCATCCGCGAGGCGGTCGGCGCGAGCGAGTTCCTCGGCTACGAGACCGAGAAGGCGGAGGGCGTCGTCGCCGCGCTCGTCCGCGACGGCGCGCGGGTCGACACGATCGGCGTCGGCGACACCGGCCTCCTCGTCGCCAACCAGACGCCCTTCTACGCCGAGAGCGGCGGCCAGGTCGGCGACACCGGCACCGTCTCCGGCGCGGGCTTCCGCGCGCGCGTGACGAACGTCGAGAAGAAGCTCGGCGATCTGTGGGTCCACCACGTCACGGTGGAGGACGGGCACCTCGTCGTCGGGCATCCGGCGGAGTTCGTGGTCGACCGCGCGCGGCGCGCGACGATCCGCGCACACCATTCGGCGACCCACCTGCTCCACGAGGCGCTACGCCAGGTGCTCGGCGACCACGTCGCGCAGAAAGGCTCGCTCGTCGCGCCCGATCGCCTGCGCTTCGACATCTCCCACCAGAAGCCGATCTCGGAGGAGGAGCTCGGCCGCGTAGAGGCGCTGACCAACGCCCTCGTCCTGCAGAACGAGCCCGTGGTGACCAAGCTGATGAGCGTCGACGACGCCATCGCCTCGGGCGCCCGCGCCCTCTTCGGCGAGAAGTACGGCGAGGAGGTCCGCGTCGTGTCCATGGGCACGAACCCCGAGGGCGCGCTCGCCGGCAAGCCATACTCGGTCGAGCTGTGCGGCGGCACGCACGTGGCGCGCACCGGCGAGATCGGCATGGTCTCCATCGTCGGCGAGAGCGCGGTCGCCGCCGGCGTGCGCCGCATCGAGGCGCTCACCGGCGAGGCCGCGCGCCGGCATCTGGCGGAGGAATCGAAGGCGCTGCACGGCGTCGCGGGCCTGCTCAAGACGACCGTCGACGAGGTGCCCGGCCGCGTGGCCGCTCTGGTCGAGGAGCGCCGCCGGCTCGAGCGCGAACTCGCCGAGGCCCGCAAGAAGCTCGCCATGGGCGGCGGCGGCTCCGGCGACGGCGCCTCGGACGTGCGCGAGGTCGCCGGCGTGAAGCTGATGGCCCGCGCGGTCGAGGGCGTCGCGCCCAAGGACCTCAAGAGCCTCGTCGACGAGGGCAAGCGCCGGCTCGAGTCGGGGATCGTCGCCATCGTCGGTGTCTCCGACGACGGCAAGGCCGGCGTCGTCGTCGGCGTGACCGAGGACCTGACGGAGCGCTACGACGCGGTGGCGCTGGTGCGCGCGGCCTCCGAGGCGCTCGGCGGCAAGGGCGGCGGCGGTCGCCGCGACATGGCCCAGGCCGGCGGCCCGGACGGCACGAAGGCGCAGGCGGCACTCGACGCGATCGCCGCCGCGCTCGACTGAGGGCGGCGTTCCGGCGCGCACGGGCGGGCGAACCGCCCGGCCGCCGAGGCGCCGCTACTCGAAGATCGAGACGACGAAGCGCAGGCACACGATCGCGAGGAAGATGCCGAAGGCGACCTCGAGCTTGCGCTTGGGCCAGGCGTGGGCGAGGTTCACGCCGATCTGCGCCGTGAGCAGCGTCGTCGGCACGACGAGCAGGAAGCCCAGCACCGAGACGAATCCGATCGCGTCCGGCGGCAGGCCCTCCCTGCCCCAGCCGGCGAGCACGTAGCCGATCGCGCCGGGGATCGAGATGATGAGCCCCAGCCCCGCCGAGGTCGCCACCGCCTGGTGGATGCCGCGCCCGTGCAGCGTCATCAGCATGTTCGAGATCTGCCCGCCGCCGATGCCCATCAGCGCCGAGGCGAGCCCGATGAAGGAGCCGTACGCGCGCAGCAGCCAGCCCTTCGGCAGGTCGGTCGCCAGCCGCCAGGTGTCGTTGCCGAACAAGAGCTTGATGGCGTTGAGTCCCGCCACCAGGATGAAGACGAGCTTGAACACCCACGGGTCGGCGAAGCGCGCCACCGCCGAGCCCACGAGGACGCCGACGACCACCGGCACGGCCCAGGACCTGAGCAGCGCCATGTCGACGGCGCCCTTCTTCCAGTGGCCCCGGAACGAGCGGATCGAGGTCGGGATGATGATCGCGAGCGACGTGCCCACCGCGAGCGGCATGCGCACCTCCTCGTCGACGCCGAGCAGCCGGAAGGCCTCGAACAGGATCGGCACGATGATGGCGCCGCCGCCGACGCCGAAAAGCCCCGCGAGCACGCCGGCGAGCGCGCCCGCCGCCAGGAGGCCGGCGGCGAGCACGGCCAGGTCGCCATAGGGAATGCCCATGAACATGGAGAGGATCGCCCGTGGTTCGCTCGAGATGAGCCGGCTCTCGGGTTAGAAGCTCGCCCCCTCTCCGGCAAGCCGGGAGCGCCCGCGGTTCAGTCCACAACGCCTTGGCGATTCTCCACCGCGACGAGGGTGGCGGTGAGCTGCGCGCACAGCTTGCGCGTGCCGTCGTCGCCCGCGATCCGTTCCGCGAAGACCCGCGCTTCCGCGACCGAGAGCAGGCGCCCGGCCTTGACCACCGTGCCGATCGCCACGAGCCGCGCGCCGGCGGCCGGGGCCAGCAGGTTGATCTTGAACTCCGCCGTGAGCACGCCGCGCCCCTCCGGCATGCGCGTCAGCGCCGCGTAGCCGGCGGCCGAGTCGGCGATGGTCGCCACGGCGCCGGCGTGCACGAAGCCGTGCTGCTGGAACACCGCGGGCGTCACCGCGAGCGCGATCTCCACCAGACCCGGCTCCACGTGCAGGAGTTCGGCCCCGATCGTGCCCATGATCGCCTGCTTGGCGAAGCTCGCCTCGACGCGCCGCACGATCGCGGCGGGATCGGCGGGATCGGCCGGCGCGTCGCTCACGCCGCGTGCTCCCGCGTCTCGTCGGCGCCGGCGTCGGAGCGGCGTACGTGCTCCAGCGCGGCGCGCAGGGTCTCGAGCCCCGCGCCCGGCTTCACCGCCTCCATCGCCAGATGGCGCCGCCAGGTCCGCGCGCCGGGGCGGCCGGCGAAGAGGCCGAGCATGTGGCGGGTGATCGACGAGAGCCGTACGCCCTCGGCGAGCCGCCGGGCGACGTAGGGCTCGAACGCCGCCACCGCCTCGAACGGGTCGGCGACCGGCGCCTGCGCGTCGAAAAGCTCCGGGTCGACGCGCAGCAGCAGCTCGGGATCGTGATAGGCGGCGCGCCCGAGCATGACGCCGTCGACATGGCCGAGTTCGGCCCGGCACGCCTCGAGCGAAACGAGGCCGCCGTTCAGCGCGATCGGCAGGTCCGGCAGCCGCGCCTTCAGGCGATGCACCCGGCCGTAGTCGAGCGGCGGCACGTCCCGGTTCTCCTTGGGCGAGAGCCCCTGCAGCCAGGCTTTTCGCGCATGGACCACGAGCGCGTCGACGCCGGCGGCGACGACAGCGTCGGCGAGCGTGTCGAGCGCGGCCTCCGGGTCCTGGTCGTCGACGCCGATGCGGCACTTCACCGTCACCGGCACGGCCACCGCCGCCTTCATCGCCGCGACGCAATCCGCCACGAGGGCGGGCTCGCGCATCAGGCAGGCGCCGAAGCGCCCATCCTGCACCCGGTCCGAGGGGCAGCCGACGTTTAGGTTCACCTCGTCGTAGCCGAGATCCGCGCAGATCCGCGCCGCCCGCGCCAGCTCCGCGGGATCGGACCCGCCGAGCTGGACGGCGACGGGATGCTCCGCCTCCGAGAAGCCGAGCAGCCGCTCCCGGTCGCCGTGGATCACCGCGCCGGTGGTCACCATCTCGGTGTAGAGCCGTGCGCGCCGCGACAGCACGCGATGGAACGCCCGGCAATCGCGGGTCGTCCAGTCCATCATGGGTGCCACGGAGAAGCGGATGGTCTGCGGGGTCATGCCTCGGAAATAAAGCGGCGCGGCGCGCGGAGCAAGTCGCGCCGCTCAGGCCGCCCGCGCCACCAGCTCGCGCAGCGACGGCGCGAGGTCGTCGCATTCGCGGCCGAGGAAGCGCAGCAGCGCGCGCTCGGCTGCGCTGAGCCCGGGTCGGGCCTCGATGCGGGCGACGAGCCAGGCGAGCTCCTCGTCGTCGACCCGCGCCGGCGTCAGCCCGTCGCCGAGCGGGTTCGGCTCCGGCGAGACGTCTCGGGTGCGCACGCCGAAGGCGTTGGCCGCCATGGTCTTGAAGGTGGCGGCGATGCCCGATCCCAGCGTGCGGCGCTGGTCGAGCCATTCCTCGCGGCGCATCACCTGGAGCCGCGTCGGCGCATGGCGGCCGGGGCCGGCGAGGAGGTGGTTGCCGATCGCGCGGGCGAAGAGATCCGCGAAGCTCGGGTCGTTGGCGGCGTTTGCCGTCGCGTCGGCGATGTCGAACAGGACGTTCGCCTCCGCGCGCGTCACGTGGCCGAACCCCTCGCTGGAGGCGACGAAGAGCACGCGCCGCAGCGCGTCGACGTCCGCGTGGGTGACGCGTCCCGGCTCGTGGCGCAAGCCCGTGATCGCCTCGCCCTCGCCGGTGAGCACGACCTGCTTCACGAGGCCGAGCGCGAAGGCGGCGAGCCGGTCGGGCACGCTTCGCGAGAGCTCCATCACCCTGATGAGCGCGGCGAACTCGCTGGAGAGCACCGGGTGGCCGTCCAGCCGTGCGATCAGCCAGGCGGCCTCGGCCTCGCCGAGATAGCCGCGGGGCTGGACCTGGTGGACGAGGAGATCGGCGATCGCCTCGCAGAAGAAGTCGCGCCACTCCCGGCAGCCGCTCTCGCCCACGGTGCGCGCCAGGTCGAACAGCATCTCGCCCTCGACGAGCGAGATCGCGTCGTCGTCGCCGTAGACGCGCCGGCGCAGGGCGCGCACGCCCTCGGGCGTGAGGGGCAGCCGCTCGAGCGTGGCGAAGCCGTCCGCGGGACCGGGTATGGAACCGGGCATTGGGGCACTCCTGTCGTCGCCGACGAGGCTAGCGCGGCCCGCTTACGATTCCCCTAAGCCGCACCCTGCGGGCCAGGGCGAGGCAGGCGAGCCCGGCGAGCGGGAGCGGCACCATCGCCAGGAACACGAGCCCGCCGGCATGCTGGTAGACGATGCCGCCGAGCACCGTCGCCGACGCCATGCCAACCGCCTGGGCCGCCGCGAAGAGGCCCTGCGCGCGACCCCGCGCGCCCGGCGGCGCGAGCGCCGTCAAGACGGCCATCGCGCCGAGGTGGGTCGCACCGAAGGAGAGGCCGTGCAGGCTCTGGAGCGCGAAGGTCGCGAGCGGCCCCGGCTCCAGCGCGAGGCCGGTGAAGCGCACCGCCGCCGCGCCGGCGCCGAGCGCGATCAGCGGCAGGCCGCTGCCGCGCCCGACGAGCCGGCCGGCGAAAACGAAGAGCGCGACCTCGGTCACGACCCCGATCGCCCAGAGCCAGCCGACGATCGAGCCGGGAAAGCCGAGCGCGCGCCAGTGGATCGAGCCGAAGGCGTAGACCCCGGCGTGGCTCGCCTGAACGCAGGCCGCACCGGCGATCGCCAGGAGGAGCGCGGCCGGCAGCGTCGGGCGCCGCGCGCCGGCGGGCGGCGGCTCGCGCTCCACGGCCAGCGGCGGCGTCGCCGTCGCGGCGACGAGCGCGCCGAGGAGGCCGGCTGCCACCAGGGCCCAGACCACCGCGTCGAGCGGCGCGATCTCCAGCAGGTAGCCCATCGCCACGGAGCTGGCGAGGAAGGCGAGCGAGCCGAAGACGCGCAGGCGTCCGTAGTCGAGCCCGGGATTCTCGCGCACGGCGTCGGTGAGCACGAGGTCCGTCGCCGGCACGATCGGCGCCTGCGCGAGCGCCGCGAGCGCGACGACGAGCGCGATCGCCCAGGCGCCGGGCGCCCCGAGCAGGAAGACGAAGGCCACGCCGAGCGCCAGATGCGCGAGCGTGAGCAGCGTCCTCGGCGAGACGCCGCGGTCCGTCGTCGCGACGAGCGGCGTGCTCGCCAGCATGCGCACGCACACCGGCAGTGCCACGACGAGACCGATCGTGGTCGCATCGAGCCCCCTCCCCTCGAGCCACACCGGCAGGAACGGCGCCTGCACGCCGACGCCGACGAAGGCGACGGCGCTGAGCGCGCCGAGGCGGACTGAGAGGGATCGCGGCATTCTCGAATCGGGGAACGGGAATCGGCGTGTCGGGGCGGCGCGGAGGGCGACGGGGAGCCTGATAGCACGACCCGGTCGTGCGCGTTCGCTCCCATTCGACCGGCTCGGATGAGAGTTCGTTCACCGCGCGGCGCCGGGGGCGGGGTTCCCCGGCCTGCGGTAACCCCGTCCTAACCCCTGTCGCGCCAGGATCGGCGATCCATACGCGCGCTTGCCGCCGGGGCGCTCCCGCGGGCATGCTGGTCCAGACGATTCGAGCCTTCGAGGTCACTCCTGCATGAGCTCCTCCCGCACGAGCCCCTCCGGCATCACCTCCTCGCGTCCCGGCTCCTCGAACGCGCTGGCCCCGATCGGCGAGGCGGACTACGGGGCGATCGAATCCGCCGTCATGGAGACCCAGCGCGGCCGCTGGTTCCTCGCCGAGTACGCCCGGCGCAACCGCAACGCCGACACGACAGTGCTGCTCGCGGCCATCGACCGGCTCGAGAACGCCGTCTCGGCCGAGCGCGAGACGCAGCGGATGGACCGCTTGCGCTTCGACCTCGTGGAGATGGCCCGCGCCATCACCTCGACGAAGCGCGAGATCGCCGCGATCCGCCCCGGCGAGGGGACACCCTCCGACCTCGAGGTCGCCTCCGAGGCGCTCGACGGCATCGTGCGCACCACCGAGCGCGCGACGTCCGACATCCTCGACGCCGCCGAGCACGTGCAGGAAGCGGCCTGGACACTGCGCGAGGACGGCGCGCGGGAGGACCTGTGCGACGAGCTCGACCGGCGCGCCACCGACATCTACACCCACTGCTCCTTCCAGGACCTCACCGCCCAGCGCACGAAGCGCATCATCGAAACGCTGCGGTTCCTGGAGGGACGCATCAACGCGATGATGGACATCTGGGGCGCGAGCCTCGACGACGCGGACGCCGGCACGGCCGACGACGATCGCCCGCAGACACGCCACCAGGACCTCGGCTCGAAGCTCGACGTCTTCCAGGGCCTCGGCCAGACCGAGATCGACGACGTCATCGTCGAGGGGCAGGTCGTCACCGTGCTCGAGCCTGTGGTCGATGTGAGCCCGCCCGGCATGGAGCCCGTCGCCGACGACGTGGCCTGGAACGAGGCCGAGGAGACGGCGTTCGCGCAGGCCGAGAGTGCCGAGGTCGAATCGGAGGCGGCGGACGCGTTCGAGATCGAGGACGCGGTCGAGGTGACCGACCCGCTCGCCGCCGACCCGGAGCCGGCGGAGCTCGCGCTCGATGCGTCGGACGTTTCGGACGAGGCGGACGAGGACGAGAGCGCCGTCGCGGCGGCGGGCCCGGCCTTCTCCGCCGAGGCCTTCGCCGAGATCGACGGTCTCGGCACCCGCGAGAAGCTCGCCCGCTTCAGCTGAGAAGAACCGCCGCGTCAGGCCGAGCGGACGAGTCGCGCCAAATCCACCACCGGCTCGTCCCCCGCGGCCTCGCGGATGTTGCCGAAGAACTGCCGGGCGCTCTCGTGCCAGGTGAAGCTCTCGCCGTAGGCGCGGCAGCGGTCGCGGGGGATCTCCAGGGCGGCGAGCGCAGCCTTGCTCAGGTCGCGGTCGAGCACGCCGCAGCCGCTGGTGCCGACGACGTCGAGGGGGCCGGTCACCGGGTAGGCCGCGATCGGCAGGCCCGAGGCGAGGGCCTCGAGCAGCACGATGCCGAAGGTGTCGGTGAGGCTCGGGAAGACGAAGACGTCCGCCGAAGCGTAGACCTCGGCCAGCGCCTCGCCGGTGCGCGCACCGAGGAAGCGCACGCCTCGGTAGCGACGCTCGAGATCCGCGCGGGCCGGCCCGTCGCCGACGACGACCTTGGTGCCGGGCAGGTCGAGCGCGAGGAAGGCCTCGAGGTTCTTCTCCACCGCGACGCGTCCGACGTAGAGGAAGATCGGGCCGGGCGCGTCGACGACCCGGGTCTCGCGCGGGCGAAACAGCGTCGTGTCGACGCCGCGGCCCCAGCGCAGCACGTTGACGAACCCTCGCGCGACGAGTTCCGCCTCCAGCGAATCCGTCGCCACCATGATGCCGCTGCCGGCGTTGTGGAAGCGGCGGATCGCCCGGTAGACCCAGCGCTCCGGCACCGGCGCGCGGGCGGAGACGTATTCGGGAAACCGCGTGTGGTAGCTCGTCGTGTAGGCGAAGCCGTGCGTCAGGCAGATGCGGCGCGTGGCGAGGCCGATCGGCCCTTCGGTGGCGATGTGGATGTGCGTCGGCGCGAGCGCGGCGATCCTGCGCGCCACGGCGCGCGGGCGCGCCAGAGCGAGGCGGATCTCCGGGTAGGTCGGCATCGGCAGGGAGCGGAAATCGAGCGGCGTGAGGAGCACGATCTCGGCGTCGAAGGCGGGGGCGTGCGCGATCATCTGCTCGATCGAGCGCACGACACCGTTGATTTGCGGACGCCAGGCGTCCGTCGCGACGAGGAGGCGCATCAGGCGACGGCTCGCGAGCCCGATGCCGAGCCGGCCGCCGACGCCATCGCCGCGGGCGCCGGGGCGCCGCCGTCTCCGCGCCGCCCCAGGCGTGCGGGGCGCGCGGGCTCGGGCAGGGGCGGCGATGCGGGCGCTCCCTCCTCGGCGGCGAGCGCCGCCATCGCCTCGACCCAGCGCACGAGCTCGAGCCGCCCGTCGTAGTGCTCGACGATCGCGGTGCAGCTCTCCACCCAGTCGCCGCAATTGAGATAGCGTATGCCCTCGATCTCGCGCTGGGCCGCGTGGTGGATGTGGCCGCACACGACGCCGGTCGCGCCGGAGCTGCGGGCCTCCTCCACCAGGAACTCCTCGAACTTGGAGATGAAGTTCACCGCGTTCTTCACCTTGAGCTTGGCCCAGGCCGAGAGCGACCAGTAGGTCAGGCCCAGCCGCCGACGAATCACGTTGACGTAGGTGTTCGACAACAGGGCCAGAGAATAGGCCCAATCGCCCAGGTGCGCCAGCCACTTGGCGTGCTTGACCACGACGTCGAACTGGTCGCCGTGGATGACGAGCAGCCGCTCGCCCGCGGCAGTCTCGTGCAGCGCGCGCTCGCAGACTTCGATGCCGCCGAAATGCGCGCCGATATAGTCCCGCAGGAACTCGTCGTGGTTGCCCGGCACGTAGATGAGCCGGGTGCCCTTGCGCACCTTGCGGAGCAGCTTCTGCACCACGTCGTTGTGCGACTGCGGCCAGAACCAGCCGCCCCGCAGCTTCCAGCCGTCGATGATGTCGCCCACGAGGTAGATCACGTCGGCATCGTAGCGCCGCAGGAAGCCGAGCAGCAGGTCGGCCTGGCAGTCCCGCGTCCCCAGATGAAAATCCGAGAGGAACAACGTCCGAACGCGGATCGCTTGATCGTCGTCAGTCACTCTTCCAGCTCCGGTCCGGATGTTTGGGCGACAAGAACCGATTCTCCATTGCACTTTGATGACGCCGGCGCGTTCCCCTGCCCGGAGCGGGAGATTCGAAGCGGCGGCGGTGGATTCGAAACCCGTCCGGATTGCAAAAATGAAACGCTTCCCGGAGTTCCATGCGTGGAGCGCGCAGCGGCGGCGACGCCGGCGGCGCTTCTCGCGGCCGCCTCGCGCATGCGAGGATGGACGTCCGCTCCCCCGGACCCGAAAGCCGTGAAGCCCGCCCTCGGCGTCAGCCTCAAGATCCTCTCCGCCCTCGCCTTCACCCTGATGGCGGCGACGATCAAGCTCGCCTCGGCGCAGTTCCCCACCGGCCAGCTGATCTTCTTCCGCTCCGCCTTCGCGCTGGTGCCGCTCCTCGTCTGGCTCGCGCTGACCGACACGGTGGTCAACGCCGTGCGCACGCACAATCTCAAGGGTCACTTCCTGCGCAGCATCATCGGCGCGACCGGCATGGTGCTCGGCTTCTCGGCGCTCGCCTACCTGCCGCTGACGGAGGCCGTGGCGATCGGCTACGCCGCGCCGCTCATCGTCGTCGTTCTCGCGGCGCTCCTGCTGCACGAGACGGTGCGGGCCTACCGCTGGAGCGCGGTCGCGGTGGGCTTCGTGGGCGTCCTCGTGATGCTCTCGCCGCGGCTCGGCAGCGAGGCGCTGGCGCAGGGCGCGTCGCTGGGGGCGCTCTTCGGCATCGGCGCGGCCTTCTGCACCGCCGGCGCGACGATCCAGGTGCGCCGCCTCACGGCGACCGAGCGCACCGGCGCGATCGTGTTCTACTTCAGCGCCGTGACGACGCTGATCGGCCTGTCGACGGTGTTCTTCGGGTGGGTGACGCCGACGCTCGCCCAGCTCGGCATGCTCGTCGCCATCGGCATCCTCGGGGGCATCGGCCAGATCCTGCTCACCGAGAGCTATCGCTGGGCGGACGCGTCGCTGGTCGCGCCCTTCGAGTACACGACGATGATCTGGGCGACGCTGCTCGGCTGGTTCGTGTTCGGGCAATGGCCCGAGCAGGCGGTGATCGCCGGCGCCGTGCTGGTGACGGCGTCGGGCATCTTCGTGATCTACCGGGAGCGCAAGCTCGGGCTCCAGCGCCGCAAGGAGCTGGAGATGTCCTCGCAACGACCGGGGTGACGCCCCGCTCCTCCCTGCTCCGGGCGGGCGACGGTCAGCCGGCGAGGCGGCGGCGCGCGGTGGTGATCGCGTCGAGGGCGCGCGGCACGAAGGCGGCGGCGGCGTCGACGGAGGGCGCGTGGTCGAAGGCGCGCGCCAGCGTGTCCGACGGGAGGTCGCCCGGCGCGGCGAGCGCCTCGCGCAGGGAGACCCCGTCGGCGCGTACCGCATCCGCCGCCGCGGCCACGCGTGCATGCGCCGCCTGCCCTCCAAGGATCGGGACCAGTGCCGCGGCGGCGGCGTCCGCGAAGAGGAGGCCGCGCGTCGCCTCCAGATTGCGCGCCATCGCCCGCGGATCGACGACGAGCCCCTCCGCCAGCCGCCGTGCCTCTGCGAGCGCGCCCGACGCGAGGCCGAAGAGGCTCGGCAGCGCATGCCATTCGGCGTGCCAGGCGCCCGCCGGCCGCTCGTGCGCGGCGACCATCGAATCGAGCAACGTCGTCGCGTGTCCGCGCGCGGCGCCGGCGGCGGCGAGGATCACGGTGCAGGAGACCGGGTTGCGCTTGTGCGGCATGGCCGAGGAGCCGCCGCGGCCCGGCACGTGGGGCTCGGCGACCTCCCCCACCTCCGTCGAGGCGAGATGCGCGACGTCACCCGCCATCTTGGCGAGGGCGCCGAGGAGCAGGGCGAGCCACGTCCCCGCCCGCGCGACGCCCGCCCGGCGTGCGTGGACGGCGATCGGCGCGCCGGGGAGGCCGATCTCGCGGGCGAAGGCGTCGGCGACCTCCGGCGCGCGCGCGCCGAAGGCGGGGAGCGTCCCCGCCGGGCCGCCGAGGGAGGCGACGCAGGCGCCCTCGCGCACCGCCGGCAGCTCGGCCGCGACCTCAGCGATCCCCGCCGCCCACACCGCCGCCTCGAATCCGAACGTCACCGGCGTCGCGTGCTGGCCGTAGGTGCGTCCCGCGCAGGGCGTGCGGGCATGCGCCTCGGCGAGCCGCGCGAGTCCGGCGAGGATCGCGTCGAGATCCGCGGCGACGAGGGCGAAGGCCCGGCGCATCGCCAGGGCGAGGCCGGTGTCGATCAGGTCCTGCGTCGTCGCGCCCTTGTGGAGGTCTCCCGCGAGCTCGCCCGGCAGAAGCGCCCGCAGCGCCTTCAGGAAGGGGATCGAGGGCACGCCGGCGACCGCCGTCTCGCGCCCGATCGCCGCGAGGTCGAAGACCTCGGGCGCGATCGCCGCGATCGTGTCGGCGAGCCCCTCCGTCGCGAGGCCGAGCCGCGCCTGCGCCCGCGCCAGCGCCGCCTCCACCGCCAGCATGTCGGCGATCCGCGCCCGATCCTCGAAGACCGCGCGCATGGCGTCGCTCGCGAAGAGCGGGCCGGTCAGCGCGGAATCGAGCGCGGAGAAGGTCATGCCGGCCCCCAGTCCATCGGCAGGCCGACGTAGTTCTCCGCGAGCGTGATCATCGCCGCGCGCGAGGTGGTGACGTAGTCGAGCTCCGCCAGCTGCCGGCGGCGGTCGAATGGGGACGCGTCGTCGAAGGTATGGAGCATCTGCGTCATCCACCAGGAGAAGCGCTGCACGGCCCAGATCCGGCGCAGGCAGGTGTCCGAATAGGCCGCGAGCGCCTCCTCGCGTCCGCGAGAATAGTAGCTCTCGAGCGCCCGGGCGAGGACGCGTACGTCGCCCACCGCGAGATTCATCCCCTTCGCCCCCGTCGGCGGCACGATGTGGGCGGCGTCGCCCGCCAGGAACAGCCGGCCGTGGCGCATCGGCTCGGCGACGAAGCTGCGCATGGCGGTGACGCCCTTCTGGACGATCTCGCCCTCGTCGAGCCGCCACTCTTCGCCCCCGGCGAGGCGGACCTGGAGCTCCTCCCAGATCCGCGCGTCGGTCCACCCGGCGATGTCCTCGTCGGGCGGGCATTGCAGGTAGAGGCGGCTGATCTCGGGCGAGCGCATGGAGAGGAGCGCGAAGCCGCGATCGTGGTGCGCGTAGATCAGCTCCTCCGAGGCCGGCGGCGTCCTCGCCAGGATGCCGAGCCAGCCGAAGGGATAGACCCGCTCGTAGACCCGCAGCACGTCGGCGGGGAGCGCCGAACGGGAGATCCCGTGGAAGCCGTCGCAGCCGGCGACGAAGTCGCAAGCGATCGTCCGGCGCGCGCCGTCCGCGCACCAGGAGAGCGTCGGCGCGTCGCCGTCGACGCCGTCGATGCGCGCCTGCGAGGCCTCGAAGACGATCTCGCCGCCGGCCTCCAGCCGGGCGGCGACGAGGTCCTTCACCACCTCGTGCTGGCCGTAGACCATCACCGACTTGCCGACGAGGTCCTGGAAGTCGATGCGCCGCGCCTCGCCCGCGACCTTGAGGATCGTGCCGTGGTGCAGGAGCCCCTCGCGATCCATGCGCGCGCCCATGCCGGTGTCGCGCAGGACGTCGACCGTGCCCTGCTCGAGCACCCCCGCGCGGATGCGCCCCTCGATGTGCGCGCGACTCTTCGCCTCGACCACGACGGAGGAGATCCCCGCCAGATGGAGGAGGTGGGACAGCAGCAGGCCCGCGGGTCCCGCGCCGACGATGCCGACCTGAACGCGTCGCTCGGCCATGGCGGCCTCCTCAGATCTCGAAGAAGACGGTCTCGCCTGCGCCGTCGCCGTCGCCCTGGAGGCGGACGTCGAAGGCGTAGACGCCATCCGCCGCGCGGCGGGCGATCAGCGTGCCGCGCCGCTCGGGCGGTACGAGGGAGAGGACGGGGTCGGCGGCGTTGGCCGGCTCGTCGTCGAAATAGATCCGCGTCGCGAGCCGGTTCAGGAGCCCGCGCGCGAAGACGGACACCGCGATGTGGGGCGCCTGCATTCCCCCGCCCGGTGCCGGGACCGCGCCGGGCTTCACCGTGACGAAGACGAAGCGGCCGTCGGCGTCCGTCTGCGCACGGCCGAAGCCGCGGAAGGCCGCGTTGGCGGCATCGCCGGGGTAGCGCCCCTCCCCGTCCGCCTGCCAGATCTCCAGCATGGCGTCGGGCACCGGCTCGCCCGCGCCGTCGAGAACACGCCCCTCGACATGGATCCGGACACCCGCGGCGTCCGGAGACGCGACCGCGTGGCCGGCGATGCCGCGCGCGTCGTATTCCTCGGGCGTGAGGCAATAGGCGAAGAAGGGCCCCACGGTCTGGGAGGGGGTGATCCCGGGTGGCACGACCCCGCGCTCAGTCATGGTGCGGGTCCTCCATCGGCGTCGCGGCGCGGCCGCGCAGCACGATGTCGAAGCGGTAGCCGAGCGCCCATTCGGGCGTCGTCGTCTCGATGTCGAAGGACGAGACCAGCCGCGCGCGGGCGCCCGGGTCGGGAACGGACCGCCAGATCGGGTCGAGGGCGAGCAGCGGGTCGCCGGGGAAGTACATCTGCGTCACGAGCCGCGTGACGAAGCTCGGGCCGAAGAGCGAGAAGTGGATGTGCGCCGGGCGCCAGGCGTTGGGGTGATTGCGCCAGGGATAGGCGCCGGGCTTGATCGTGGTGAACGCATAGGCGCCGCGCTCGTCGGTGACGACGCGGCCGGCGCCTGTGAAGTTCGGGTCGATCGGCGCGTCGTGGCGGTCGTTCACGTGGACGTAGCGCCCGGCGGAATTGGCCTGCCAGATCTCGATCAGCGTGTGCGGCACGGGCCGCCCGTCCTCGTCGAGAACACGGCCCGTCACCACGATGCGTTCGCCGATCGGCGCACCCGCATGCCCGGCGGTGAGGTCGTTCTCGCCGGGCGCGACGCTCTCCCGGCCGTAGACCGGGCCGGTCGTCTCCGTGAGCGTGTGCGGCAGGATCACCAGCGGCCGGCGGGGCGCGCGCAGGCGCGTCGAGGCATAGGCCGGCGCGTCGTTGGGCGGATGGGCGGCGAGGCTCGTGCGCGGGTACACCCGCCCGGGCGGCTGCGACATCTCCCGTCCCTCCTCGCGCCGCGCTCCGGCGGCGCTGCCGGGCGCGGTCATTCGTGTGCGAATGATCTTGGCGCGAGACGGCCTTCTTGTCAAAACGAGAACGCCCTCGCGCGTCCGCGCGAGGGCGTGATCACGTGGCCGCAGCGCGATGAGAGACTTCGCCGTCTCGGCTGCGTCGCGGGTCTCCCCTCCCCCTCGTGGGGAGGGGCGGGGGTGGGGGGCGCGCAGGAGTTGCCCGGGGCGAATGCAGGGCACCTCGATCGGGCGACTGATCCCGCGAGACGACCGACCCTCGTGGCCCGATGGGGGAGGCAGCGGCGCGGCGCCGGCAATCGGATGGTCGGGAACGCGCGCGGGTGGGACGGCATCGGCCGCAGCGACCATCCTGACCGCCCCACACCCCCGGCCCCTCTCCACGAGGGAGAGGGGAGCGCGTCGTGCGCGGCATGAGCGTAGCGACCAGTCGTCGCCCGGGCTCGGACGATCGCCTCAGTCAGCCGACGATCTCGTTGCCGGCGAAGAACTGCGCGATCTCGATCCGGGCGTTCTCGGCGGAGTCCGAGCCGTGGACGCTGTTCTCGCCCACCGACAGGGCGAACTTCTTGCGGATCGTGCCCTCGGCGGCGTTGGCCGGGTTCGTGGCGCCCATCACTTCGCGGTACTTGGCGATGGCGTTCTCGCCCTCGAGAACCTGCACCACGACGGGGGCGGAGATCATGAAGTCGACGAGCTCGCCGAAGAACGGACGCTCGGAATGCACGGCGTAGAAGGTCTCCGCCTGGGCGCGGGTCATCAGGATGCGCTTCTGCGCGACGATCCTGAGCCCCGCCTCCTCGATCACGGCGTTCACGGCGCCGGTGAGGTTGCGCTTGGTCGCGTCGGGCTTGATGATCGAGAAGGTGCGCTCGGTGGCCATGTCGGTATCCGCTCTCGGGATGCGTGGAAGATGGCGGGCTTATAGCCGCGCCGCCCCGCACCCTCAAGCGGCCCGATCAGGCGGCGGCGAGAAACATCCGCGCGGCGCGCTGGGCGGCGGCGATCTCTTCGGCGCTCATCTCCTGCGCGAGCTCGGCGCGGCGCGAGACCGCGGCCCGGCAGCCCTTGGAGACGGCGATGTTGAGCCACTTGTGTGCGGCGACGAGATCGAGCGGCACCGAGCGGCCGACCGCATGCATGAGTCCGAGTTCCAGGTAGGCCTCGCCGGCATCGAGATCCGGCACGAGGGCGGCGATGTCGGCGGCACCGAGATCGAGACGAGCCATGGTCCTGCTCCCCTGTTCCACTTGCGTTGTTGAAGGGAAGCTTGCCGGGAGCGAGTGAAATCTCGTCTAAAATTGTCGGTGAATCGGTGCGTAACCTAGATGACCGCGTGTAAAGGTGAATCGGGGGTGAAGCCGAGTCCTGCCCTGCGTGGAGGTTTCTCACCCCGCCCGGCGCATCATCACCGAGCGCTTCGTCACCAGCGCCGCGACGATCACCCCGATCGTCACGAGCGCGATGAGGATCGTCGAGGCGGCGTTGATCTCGGGCGTCACGCCCAGCCGCACCGACGAGTAGATCCGCATCGGCAGCGTCGTCGCGCCGGGGCCGGAGGTGAAGCTCGCGATGACGAGGTCGTCGAGCGATAGCGTGAAGGCGAGGAGGAAGCCCGCGAGCACCGCCGGCGCGATGACCGGCAGCGTCACCGAGACGAAGGTCCGCCACGGCGTCGCGCCGAGGTCCATCGCCGCCTCCTCGAGGGAGCGGTCGAAGGCGACGAGGCGGGCCTGCACCACCACCGTCACGAAGCACATGGTGAAGGTCACGTGGGCGAGCGTCACCGTCCAGAAGCCGCGGTCGAGGTCTATCGAGACGAACAGCAGGAGGAGCGACAGGCCCGTGATCACCTCGGGCATCACCATCGGGGCGTAGACCATGCCGGTGAACAGGGCCCGTCCGCGGAAGCGGCCGTAGCGGGTGAGCGAGATCGCCGCCATCGTGCCGAGCACGGTGGCGAGGATCGCCGTGACGAAGGCGACGCGCACCGTCACCCAGGCGGCGTCGATCAGCGGCTGGTTCTGGAGGAGCGCGAAGTACCATTGCGTCGAGAACCCGCCCCACACCGACACGAGCCGCGAGGCGTTGAAGGAGTAGAGGATCAGGATCAGGATCGGAATGTAGAGGAAGGCGAAGCCCAGCGTCAGCGAGACGACGTTGAAGGCGGACAGGCGGCCCCTCATCGGCTCTTCTCCTTCATCGGCCTTCCTCCAGGCGCCGCGCCTCCGCCTCCCGGAACAGCACGATCGGCACGACGAGCACGACCAGCATCACGATCGCCACCGCCGAGGCGAGCGGCCAGTCGCGGTTCGAGAAGAACTCGCTCCACAGGATGCGCCCGATCATCAGCGTGTCCGAGCCGCCGAGGAGGTCGGGGATGACGAACTCCCCCACCGCCGGGATGAAGCACAGGAGCGCGCCGGCGACGATGCCCGGCCAGGACAGCGGCACGGTGATCGTCCAGAAGGCCTTCAGCGGCGTCGAGCCGAGGTCCTGCGCCGCCTCGATCAGCGTGTCGTCCATGCGCTCCAGCGTGGCGTAGAGCGGGAGCACCATGAAGGGCAGGTAGGTGTAGACGATGCCGATGTGGACGGCGATCTCGGTGTTGAGGATCTGCAACGGCTGGTCGATCACGCCGATCGCCATGAGGGCGCCGTTGAGCAGCCCCTCTGGCCGCAGGATGCCGATCCAGGCGTAGACGCGGATGAGGAAGCTCGTCCAGAACGGCAGGATCACCGCCGCGACGAGGATGCCGCGCAGTGACGGCGAGGCCTTCGCCATGGCGTAGGCGATGGGGTAGCCGACGAGGAGCAGGATCAGCGTCGAGGACGCGGCGATGCGCAGGGACGAGCCGAGCGCGGCGACGTAGAGGTCGTCGGAGGTGATGAAGACGAAGTTGTCGAACGACAGCTCGCCGAGGAAGGAGACGAAGCCGTCCCAACCGCCCGCGAGGTCCAGCGTCGGGCCGTAGGGCGGCTGCGCCAGCTCGGGGTAGGAGAGCGCGATCTTGAAGACGATCAGCACCGGCAGTGCGAAGAAGGCGCCCAGCCACAGGTAGGGCGCGCCGATCACGAGCCGGCGGCCGAGACCCCGCCGGAGCGGCTCGTCGCGGCGGCGGATCTCGTCGCGGCGGATCTGGTCGCGTGCCATCCCCGCCCCTCCTCAGCTCGAGAGGATCACGGCGGCGTCCGGCAGGAAGCCGATGTGGACGCGCTCCTCGAGGTCGATCGGTCGCTCGACGAAGCGCGTCGTGTTCGCCCGCGTCACGCGCAGGATGCGTCCGTCGTCGAGGCGGATGCGGTAGACCGTCCAGTCCCCGAGATAGCCGATGTCCCAGACCTCGCCCTCGAGGGCGTTCTCGCCCTGCGGTCGCTCGCGCGAGACCGTCATCTTCTCCGGGCGCACGGCGACCGCCACCGCCTGGCCGGTATCGAGCCGCTCGTCGGGGTCGTCGACGGCGAGCGGGCCGAGCGCGCCGGGCGCAGCGATGCGCCACAGGCCGGAGGGCTCGCGCCCGGTGACGGTGCCCTCGAGGATGTTCACGTCGCCGACGAAGTCCGCGACGAAGCGGTTCTTCGGCTGCTCGTAGATCTCGCCCGGCGTCGCCACCTGCACGAGACGCCCGGCATCCATGACGGCGATGCGGTCCGCCATGGTCATGGCCTCCTCCTGGTCGTGGGTGACCATGATGAAGGTCGTGCCGAGTTCGATCTGGATGTCCATCAGCTCGAACTGCGTCTCCTCCCGCAGCTTCTTGTCGAGCGCGGCCAGCGGTTCGTCGAGGAGGAGCACCTTCGGGCGCTTGGCGAGCGCGCGGGCGAGCGCCACGCGTTGGCGTTGGCCACCCGACAGCTGATGCGGCTTGCGCGCGGAAAAGCGCTCCATCTGCACGAGCTTCAGCATCTCCGCCACCCGCGCGGCGATGACGTCCCCGGGCAGCCCCTCCTGCTTGAGCCCGAACGCGACGTTCTTCTCCACGCTCATGTGCGGGAAGAGCGCGTAGGACTGGAACATCATGTTCACCGGCCGCTCGTAGGGCGGCACGCCGGCCAGATCCTCGCCGCCGAGCAGGATGCGCCCGCCGCTCGGCTCCTCGAAGCCGGCGAGCATGCGCATCAGGGTCGACTTGCCGCAGCCCGACGGGCCGAGCAGGCAGAAGAACTCGTTCTCGTAGACGTCGAGGGTGACGTCGTCGACCGCCGTCGAGTCCGAGAAGCGCTTGGTCACGCCCTCGAAACGGATGAGCGGACGCGCCGCCGGATCGTTCCACGGCGCGAAGGACTGGCGCACCGCGCCGATGGCGCGGGAGGACTTGTCGACCACGGGCAATTCATCGGCCCCCCGGCGAGATGGTTCGGCTCGGCGCCCCCATAGGGCATTCCTGCCGGGGGAGGCAAGAGCAATGCCGGGCCGGTCTGATCGACCGCATGGACGTCGCTCGGACCGGACGCGAGACCGTGCCGCCGCTCCGTGCTTCGGCGCGATGGCCGCGCTTGTCGCATACCATCGGACGACCTATTCTGACATCATTGAGATGCATCCGCGGGAGTCGTGCTGTGGCAGTCGTCACGCTTCACAACTTCAGCGACGAGGCGCATCGTGCCCTCAAGGTCCGCGCCGCGAGCAACAAGCGCAGCACGGAAGCCGAGATGCGGGCCATCTTGAAGGAAGCGGCGCTTCCGGAGGGGCGGCTTCGGCTGGGGACGACGCTGTGGACCATGAGCCGGGAAGCCGGGCTCACCGACGAAGACGTCGAGATGATCGAGAGCATCCGCGACCGGCGCCCCCCCGAGCCGATCAGCGTCGAATGATCCTGCTCGACACGAACGTCGTCGTCGACCCTTGGGCGGACCCGATTCTACCTCACAGGTAGTTCACCAGCGACAGCCGCGACAGGATCGCCGTCGTCTGGAAGCTCGCCTGCAGGCGGGTCTGCAGGTTGAGGAGCGAGACCGCCGCCTCCTCGGTGGAGACGAGCTCGACGTCGTCGAGCGCCTCGCGCAGCAGCGAGGCGCTCGCGTCCTGGCGCTCCTTGGTGGCGTTGATCGTCGCCTGGGCGCGGCCGAGGTCCATGGCGATGTCGCGCGGCTGGGGCCGCGAGGGCGAGAGCAGGTCGGAGACGCGGCTCGAGAGGGCGGCGAAGTCCTCCTGCGAGAGCTGCGTCTCGTCGGCCGCGGCGAGCGAGCCGAGCGCCACGAGGAGGTTGCGGAAGCCCGGCTCGTCCGCCCGCGCGCCGATGGCGACGCTCTGCTCCTCGTCGATGCGCGCGACCACGCTCGCCCGCGCATCCGCGGTGGTCGGCATCGGCGTCGTGGTCTCGGATCCCGGGGTGCGCCAGTTCGTGGTGTCGAAATAGTCGGAGACCGCCTGGACGATCTGGTTGGGGTCCGTCGGGTCGGCGATCCCGGCGACCGCCGCGCGCAGGTCGGCGAAGATCTGCTGGTAGGAAGCGACGGGCCGCGTGTCGCTGGAGCGCCCGGCGAAGACGTGGCGACCGTTCACGTCCGTGTTGAGGATCTCGATCGCGAAGGCGAGGTTGTTGCGCGCGAGCGCCTGCTCCTGCGGCAGGCCGGTACCGTCGACGATGCCCGACAGCGGCTCCGCCGCCGCCGAGCGCGTGTCCGACGCGATCTTCTCCAGGCTCTGCACGGCGCCGGTCATCACCTTCAGGCGCAGGTTGGCGCTGGTGATGGTCTCGCCGTAGCTCTCGAAGGCGCCGAGCTTCGCGCGCAGGTCGAGCGCGGTGCGCCGCTCGAAGCCGAAGCCGGAATAGGTCTCCGCCTTGCGGCCCGTGGCCATCTGGCGCTCGAGGACCTGCGAGGCCTTGCGCATCTCCACGAACATGCGCGTGGTCTCGCGCGTGTCGAAGGAGCCGGCGGCGAACGGGGTGATGCTGGTCATCTCTCGTGTTCCCCTCAGATCCGCATCAGCACGTCCATCATCTCCCGCACCGCCGAGAGCACGCGCGCGTTCGCGCCGTAGGCGGTCTGGAGCTGGACGAGCTGCGCCATCTCCTCGTCGATGTTCACGCCCGCCACGTCGGCGAAGCGGCCCTCGACGGCGGCGAGCGCGACGCGCTGGCCCTCGTCGAGCCGCGCCGCCGTGGCGGAGGCCGCGCCCTGCACCTCGATCGTGCGCCGCACCGCGGCCGATATGTCGGCGCGGAAGGGCGCCGCGCCCGACAGCCCCGCCTGCGAGGCGATGGTCTGGGTGCGCGCGAGCCCGTCGCGCATCGCCGTGGCGCGCGCCGCGTCGCCTTGGAAGGCGGAATTGACGAGGAGCGCGGGATTGGCCGCGACGTCGGAATTCACCCGGATGCGCTGCGCGAAGCCCGTGAGCGGATCGGTTGCGCCCGCACCCGTGAAGGGCGTGTTGCCGGGCGAGTCCGCGAAGAACGGGAACGGCCCCGTGCCGGTCGTCGGATCGGTCGCCGTGCCGGAAGCGGAGATCACGCTCCCACCCGGGATGGTCACCGTCGTCCCGTCGAAGCCGCCGCCGAAGGCGCCGAGCGCCGTGTCGATCTCGGCTTGCGTGCCGCTGACGCGCTCGAAGCGGCCGTTGACCACGAGGTCGATCGTCCGGGGGCCGGTGAAGGCCGTGAGGTCGAACGTGGTCGCGCCGGTCTGCGTCACCCCGAGCGGGGAATCCGAGACGGCGCGCGAGAGGCCCGCCGCGAGCTCGTCGAGCTGGCGCTGGGCCTGCACCAGCGTCTCGTCGCGCATCTCGAGCGCCGCCGCCAGCGAGCCGGAGCGGATGCCCCCCGCCGCCAAGAGGTTCGTCTCCATGCCGGCGCCCGAGAGGACCGTGACGACGCCGACCGACGGCGGCGTCGTGTCCACCCGCATGTTCGGGGTCAGCGTCGCGCGGGCGTCGAAGCGCAGCTCCAGTGCCCGCACGCCGTCGAAAAGGGTCTGGCCGGCGCCGGTGGTGAGGGTGACGCTGCCGTTCTCCGAGGGCTGGACGCGCAGGTCCATGATCCCCGCGAGCGCGCCGATCAACCGGTCGCGCTCGTCGGCGAGGGGCGCCGTGGAGCCGCTCTGGACGATGGTGCGGTTGACCCGCTCGATGCCGGCGAGGAGCCCGTTCGCCTCGTCGATCATGGACGCGATCCGCCCCTCCGACTCCGTGCGCAGCGCCTGGACGCCCTGCGCGATCGAGCCGATGCGCGCTGCGAGCGCCTGGCCCGCCTCGATCACGCCCGAGCGCGTCGTGGCGTTGGCGGGATCGTCGGCGAGCTGCTCGACGGCGGTCGAGAACTTGTTCATCAGCGTGTCGAGCGCGCTGGCCGAGGCCGGGGGGCCGTAGAGCCGCTCCAGCGCTCCCGCCATCATGGCGCGCTGACCAGTGTAGCCGGCTCCGGACGTCTCCTGCCAGAGCGTACGCTGCACGACGCGATCGAGCACGCGCTGGATCTCGCCCGTCCGCACGCCGGCGGAGCGATCCCCCGCCACGGCCTCGACGGGCTGGAGCCGGCGCTTGGTGTAGCCCGCGGAATCGGCGTTCGCGACGTTCTGGGAGACGAGCGAGATGCCCGCCTGCGTGGTACGCAGGCCGGAAACGGCAGTGCTCAACGCGGACATCAGCGTCATGGCGCGACCTCGCTCGCTCGATGCCCGGGAGGCGAGACCCCGGGCGGCGTTCTGCCAGCAAGGGTGATGCCAACGCAGAAGTCTTGCGTTCGCCTTGATTCGATCGTCGAGAAACGGCGCTATCCGGCAGATTCTGCCCGGCCGGGCGGAAGAATCTGCCGGACGGCGGACGAGCGGGTCTACTCCTCCACCCGCGTCCAGCCCTGCGAGAGCAGGCGCTCCTGGGGCATGAAGCGGGCCTTGTAGGCCATCTTGCGGGAGCCCTCGACCCAGTAGCCGAGATAGACGTAGGGAAGGCCCATGGCCCTGGCGCGGCCGATGTGATCGAGGATCACCCAGGTGCCGAGCGAACGGGCGCTCATCTCGGGGTCGTAGAACGAGTAGACCATCGAGAGACCGTCGGCGAGGACGTCGGTGAGGCACATGGCCACGAGCGGCCCCTCCCCGCGCCCGTTGATCGCGGTGTCGGGACCACGGCGGCGGTACTCGACGAGCTTCGTCTCGATGTGGCTGTCCTCGACCATCATGGCGTAGTCGAGCACGGTCATGTCGATCATGCCGCCGTCGGCGTGGCGGCTGTCGAGATAGCGGCGGAAGAGCGAGTACTGCTCGCTCGTCGCCTGGTTGGCGACGCCGGTGCCGACGAGGTCGCGGTTCGAGCGGGCGATCCGGCGCAGGTTGCGCGAGGGCTCGAAGGTGTCCACCGGCACGCGCACGGAGATGCAGGCACGGCAGGTCTCGCAGGCGGGACGGTAGGCGATCGTCTGCGAGCGCCGGAAGCCGCCGTGGGTGAGGATGTCGTTGAGCTCGCCCGCCCGGCGCCCGACGAGGTGGGTGAAGACCTTGCGCTCCTCCTGCCCCGGAAGGTAGGGGCAGGCGGAGGGTGCCGTCAGGAAGAACTGCGGCGTCTCGCGGGAATGGCTCGTCACGCGGGTCTGACCTCGGCGAAGCGCGCCCGAACGGCTTTGGTCGACGATACCATTCCCGCACGCGCCAACAAGGGCTTTCGACGCCGCACGCGCCGCTGTTCACGCGATTGGAACACGGTATCGGCGCTTCAGGGCGTCGCGTCCATACGGATGACGATGACGTCGACGAGGAGATCGTGCCCCATCCTGCGGTCGTCGCGCGCGACGCCGACGACGACGTCGAGGAGCCACAGGAAGAAGGTCGAGGTCGCGAGCCAGAACAGCAGCGCGTGCACCGCCGCCGTGATGCCGTCGACGCGCGCCGTCGACTGCACCCGCGAGACGCGCAACCCC
Organism: Salinarimonas chemoclinalis; assembly: GCF_041514305.1. Lineage (NCBI taxonomy): Bacteria > Pseudomonadati > Pseudomonadota > Alphaproteobacteria > Hyphomicrobiales > Salinarimonadaceae > Salinarimonas > Salinarimonas chemoclinalis. Next base: position 756,267 of record NZ_JBGMWH010000001.1, on the reverse strand, counting down.
ATCATCCGCATGCCGATCGTCGCCTGGCTCGGCCCGCCGACGGTCAGGGCGCTGTAGAGCAGGCCGACCGCGGGAACGAGGACGGCGAAGAGCAGCCAGGCGAGGCCGAGCGTCAGCACGCCGAGCACCAGGATCGCGAGCGAGAACAGGATCACCAGCGCCCCGATCACGATCAGGTCGAGGCAGAAGGCGAAGAGCCGGCGCGCGAGGACACCGTCCGTCGCGATGCGGATCTCGTAGCTCGGCCGCGGGGCCGGAACGTCCGGGTGGGGAACGTCGGTACGGCGGTCGATCGTGCTCATGGTTCTGCGGTCTCCTCGCGGTCGGTGCTCAGGACCCGAGGTGCGAGAGCCCCCGGGGGTCGATGCGTGTGGGGGCGAAGCCCTCCCGCGCCAACGTGGCGAGCACCTCGGAGGTGTGCGCCGCGCCCCGCGTCTCGATCGTGACGTCGACCGTCACGCCCTTGGCGGGAACATCCAGATAGAGACGCCCGTGGGAAACTTCCAGGATGTTGGCGCCCAGCGCCCCCAATCGGGTTGCGATGCGGCCGAGCAGGCCCGGGTGATCGTTCGACCAGATGCGGAAGGAGACGATGCGCTCGTCGCGCTCGAGTTCGCGCACCATCACCGAGGCGAGGATGCGTGGGTCGATGTTGCCGCCGCAGATGACGACGCCCGCCGCGCGCCCGTGGAACAGCTCGGGACGCGCCAGAATGGCGGCGATGCCCGCCGCCCCCGCCCCTTCCGCCATGATCCGCTGGCTCGTGGCGCACAGGTTCACCGCGCGCTCGATCTCGGGCTCGTCGACGAGCACGATCTCGTCGACGAGGTCGCGCACGATGGGCAGCGTCAGCCCGCCCGGCCTCTTGACGGCGATGCCCTCGGCGAGCGTCGCGCCGCCCACCGGCAGCGTCTCGCCGTGTATGGCGTTGCGGAAGGACGGGTAGAGCCGCGTCTCCACGCCGACGATGCGGATGGAGGGAGACAGCGCCTTCGCCGCGATCGCCATGCCCGCGGCGAGCCCGCCGCCGCCGATCGGCACGACGAGCATCTCGAGATCGGGCGCGTCCGCGAGCATCTCGAGCGCGATCGTGCCCTGCCCGGCGATGACGCGGGCGTCGTCGTAGGGGTGGACGAAGACGAGGCTCTCCTCGTCGGCGAGCCGCCGCGCCTCGGTCTCGGCCTCCGCGACGGTCTCGCCCGAGAGAATCACCCGCGCACCGTGGGAGCGGGTGTTCTCGACCTTCACCAGCGGGGTGCCCTCGGGCATGACGATGGTCGCGGGCACGCCGAGCCGGGCCGCGTGATAGGCCACCGCCTGCGCGTGGTTGCCCGCCGACATCGCGACGACGCCGCGGGCGCGCTCGTCGGCGTCGAGCGCGGCGAGGCGGTTCGCCGCGCCGCGCTCCTTGAAGGCGCCGGTGGGCTGCATCGTCTCGAGCTTGAGCCACAGCCGCGCGCCGAGCCGCTCGGAGAGCCGCGGCGCGGCGACGAGCGGCGTGCGCACCACGTGCGGCGCGATCGTCGCCGCGGCCGCGTGGATGTCCTCCAGGGTGACGGCGTAGCTCATCAGACGAGGAACGGGTTCGTCTCCCGCTCCCGCCCGAGCGTCGACATCGGCCCGTGGCCGCACAGGAAGGCGACGTCGTCGCCCAGCGGCAGGAGCTTCGTGCGGATCGTCTCGATCAGCTGCTCGTGGTCGCCGCCGGGCAGGTCGGTGCGGCCGATCGAGCCGGCGAAGACGACGTCGCCCACGAGCGCGAAGCGGTCGGCCTTCGAGACGTAGGTCACGCTGCCGGGCGAATGCCCGGGCGTGTGCAGCACATCGAAGACGATCCCGCCGACGTCCACCGTGTCGCCCTCGTCGAGCCAGCGGTCGACGCGCACCGGCCGCGCCGGCGGCAGGCCGTAGGCCTGCGCGGTCGCCGGGAGCGATTCGTCCATGAACATCGCGTCCGCCGGGTGAGGGCCGATCACCGGCACCTTCAGCGCGTCGCGCAGGTCCTCGACGCCGCTGACGTGGTCGACGTGGCCGTGTGTGATCAGGATCGCCTCGATGGTCGCGCCGGTCTGGCGGATCGCCTCGAGGATGTTCGGCACGTCCCCGCCGGGATCGACCACGACGCCGCGCATCGTGTCGCGGGCGAAGAGCACGGAGCAGTTCTGCTGGAACGGCGTCACCGGCACGATCGCCGCGCCGAGCCTCGGTTCCTGTTCGGCCATGATGGTTCCTCGCTCCCGCAACGCCGCTTTCTCGCACGACGGGCCGGGCGTTTCCACCCCCGGCCCGCGCGCCGTGCGCCCCGGCGCCGGGCGATCAGGCGCGCGCGAGGGTCGCCGAGAGGTCCGGCTTGGCGTTGAGGGTCTGGAACACCACGCAGTAGCGCTCCGTCAGCGAGAGCAGGCGCTCGAGCTGCTCCTCGCTCGCGTCCGCGTCGATCTCGAAGGACAGGCGGATCGCCTTGAACCCCACCGGCGCCTCCCGGTCGACGCCGAGCGTGCCGCGGAAGTCGAGATCGCCCTCGGCGTGCACGATGCCCGAGCGCACCGGGATCTCGAGGGCGGTCGCCACCGCCTTGAGCGTGACGCCGGCACAGGCGACGAGCGCCTCGAGCAGCATGTCGCCCGAGCACAGGTCCGCCCCCGTGCCGCCGGCGGCCTTGTGCAGGCCGGCGACGGCGACGGCGCGGGCCGTTTCGACCTTGCAGGCGACGGCTTCCGAATCGAGCGTTCCCTGCGCCTTCATGGTGACGATCGATGATTGCGGCGCTTCACGGTACTTCTGCTTGATCGGGGCTTGGAGGGCGCGCAGTGCGGCAGCGTCCATGGTCGTCTCCGAAGGTTCGTCTTCAGGGTCGTCGCGCTCGCGCGCGACGCACGCGCCATCCCCGGCTGTGCGTCGTGCAGCGTGTCGAACCATGAGGATAGGTCGCGGACCGTCACGCGACCATCGCCGCGCTTGGGCTCCGGAACGTGCGCGGATCGGGAGACGTCCGGCGCGGGTCTTGCTTGCCCGCGGAGCCGGACACGCGGATCCGCACGCCCCGGTCGCGCACCCGCGCACGGGAGGGCTCGGCGCGTCAGGCGTCGGCTTCCGTGCGCGCCTGCGCCTCGTCCATGTCGCGGCGGGCGCGATTGGGGTCCGAGAGCACGCCGGTGGCTGCGATCCGCACGAAGGTGCGCGTCAGCTCGGCGCTCGAGCCGCGCGACGGGTCGAACCAGCCGGAAGCCGAGTTGAGCATGCCGAGCACCGCGAAGGCGACGAGCTTGGGGTCGAGGTCGGCCTCCAGCGTGCCGGTGCGCTGGCCCTCCTCGATCAGCGAGACCCACAGCGCGGTGTAGCGCCGCCAGGTCTGGCGGAGGGCGGAGATCCGCGGGTCGCGCGTGGTGCCGTTGAGCTCGCGCACGGCGATGGCCATCTCGAGGTAGTTGGGGTTGAAGCGCATCATGTGGCTCTCCACCGCCATGACGAGCTTCTCGCGGGAGCAGACGTCCTGCGCGAGGATGCGCTCCAGTCCCCAGACGAGATAGTCGCTCTCGGGCTTGATGATCTCGATGAGGATCTCCGCCTTGTCGCGGAAGTAGTAGTAGATCGCCTCCCGGGTGACGCCCACGGCCTCGGCGATGTCCTCGATCGTGGTGTGGGCGAAGCCCTTGGCCTTGAAGATCTCGGTCGTACGCCGGACGATGGCGGTACGCCGCTCGCCGTCGCGCCGCGGCGGCTTGAGACGCGTGCGGGTGGTGCGGGGCTTCCCGGTGCTCATCGAGCGGCCTCCGTCGCGTCGGGAGCCGCGACGGCCGCACGGCTCCGTACCGCCGCGACCCGACTCGCCGGCCCGGGCCGGCCGAGGTGATGCACGATCCACGTCACGCCGTCGAATTCCTCCGGAATCGGGCATGCGACGGCACGGTCGAGCCCGTGGCCGCGCGTCGTCGCATCCCGTCGTGTAGGCCCTGGATTTGTAGAGCGCGCCGGTGGCGATCGCAACCGGTGCCTCCGCGTCGCCGCCGACACGCCGGGCGGCAACCGACGCGCGCACCCGCCAAGCGCGAGACCGGGAGCCGCGGCCCGCGCCACGGTGGAACGGCGGTGGTCTCGCCACGCCCGTGAGATGCATGCCCCCGTCATCTCAGCAGCCCGGGCAGCCACAGGGCGATCGCCGGGAAGGCGAAGAGCAGCGCGAGGCCCACGAGCTCGAGCCCGAGATAGGGCATGATTCCCCCCAGGATCGCGCGCATGCCGATCCCCTTGGGGGCGACGGACTGCATGATGTAGAGGAGCAGCCCGAAGGGCGGGGTGATCAGGCCGATCTCGAGGGCGACGAGCATCATCACGCCGAACCAGATCGGGTCGACGCCCGCCTGGTTCACGAGCGGCATGAAGAACGGCAGCGTGATCAGCATGATGCTGACCTGGTCCATCAGCATGCCGAGCAGGAGCGCGAGCACCAGCATCGCCGCGACGAGCACGAAGGGCTCGAGCCCCATGCCCGTGACGATCCCGATCAGCTGCCGGCTCGCGCCGGAGAACGAGAGGATCTGCGAGAAGGTGATCGAGCCCGAGATGATGATCAGGATCAGCGCCGATGTCCGCGCCGTCCCCAGCAGCGCCGCGCGCAGGGAGCGCCAGTCGAGCGCGCGGTAGGCCGCCGCCGCGACGAGGGTCGCGATCGAGCCGAGCGCCGCCGATTCGGTGGGCGTCGCCACGCCCGCCAGGATCGAGCCGACGACGACGACGACGATGCCCATCAGCGGCAGGACGTAGATCAGGAACGGCCGCACCCGCGCACGCAGCGGCAGCCGCTCGACCGGGTCCGGCGGCGCGAGGCCGGGCGAGACGCGCACGGCGGTCACGATGAAGAGGAAGTAGAGCGCGGCCAGCATCAGCCCGGGCACGATGCCCGCGAGCAGCAGCCCGGAGATCGAGATCCCCGCGAGCGAGCCGAACAGGACGGCCAGCGCCGAGGGCGGGATCAGCATGGCGATGCCGCCCACCGCGAGGATCGGCCCGATCGAGAGCATCGGGTGGTACCCCATGCGGTGCATGTCCGGCAGCAGCACCCGGCCGAGCACCGCCGTGTTGGCGATGGTCGAGCCGGAGAGCGAGGCGAAGACCGCCCCGCTCGTCACCGCGACGAGGGAGAGCCGCCCGGGCACGCCCGCGATCAGCTTCTCGATCGCGGCGATGGCGCGGGTGGCGAGGCCGGTGTGGAGCAGGAGTTCGCCCATCAGGATGAAGAGCGGGATCGGCACGAGCGCGAAGGAGCCCACCGCCTCCGTCGCGTTCATGGCGAGCAGCTTCATCCCCGCCTCGCCGCCCAGGATGAACCAGGCGCCGACGAGATTGATCGCCAGGAAGGCGAAGGCGACCGGCACGCCGAGCCCCATCAGCGCGACGAGCCCGCCGCCCATCAGCCCGAGCACGATCTCCCAGGAGAGCCCGCTCACAGCACGGCCTCCCCCAGCTCGTCCTCCTGCGGCGGCGGGCGCCCGGCGAGGCGCCGCGCGATCCGTGCGGTGAACTCGAAGCCGAGCAGGGCGACCCCCACCGGCAGGATCGCGAGGATCCACCATTGCGGGACGACGAGGTGCTTGAACAGGAGCGCGCCGCGCGCATAGGCCTCCGCCGCCGCGATCGCCGCATACCAGGCCAGCACGAAGCAGGCGAGCGCCGAGATCCCGTTCGCGAGCAGCAGCATCCAGTGCCGGGTCCGCGGCGGGACCGAGCGCAACACCACGTCGACGCGGATGTGCTCGGAATGGCGCAGCACCCACGGAGCGCCGAGGAAGCCGACGACGAGGAGGCCGTACTCGGAGAGTTCCAGCGTCCAGCCGAAGGCCGGCAGCCCGAGCGCCCGCACCAGCACCTCGGCGCCGATCGCGAGCGCCATCAAGGCGATGACGGCGCCCGAGAGGAGGCCGAACGCCTCGATCACGAGCCCCACCCCGCGATCGAGCAGCCTGAGCGCCGTCATCCCGTTCGCCCCATCCTCGATCGTGCCGTCGTCAGCGGTAGGTCAGTTCCTTGATGCGCTCGCCGTATTGCGGCGAGTTCTCCATGACGACGGCCCAGGCCGCGTCGTCCGCCATCTGGATCATGCGGGCGTTCTCCTCCTCGGAGAAGGTGATCGCCTCGATGCCGGCCTCGTCCTGGAGCGCGCGCTGCGCCGCGTCGACCTCGTCGCGGTAGTCGATGAACCACGCCTCGGTCTCGATCATCGCCTCGGTGAGCGCCGCGCGCTGCGCGTCGGTGAGACGATTCCAGGAGTTCTCGTTCACGAGCACGCTGATCTCGGCGTTGTAGAAGCCGGGCTCGATGCGATGCTTCGTCACCTCGAGCAGGCCGATGTCGCCGATGCCCCAAAGCGGCCAGGGATACCCGTCGATGACCCCGCCCTCCATGGCCGGGTAGACCTCCGAGCCCTGCATCTGCACGACGTTGGCGCCGAGCGCGGCGAGGAAGGGCCTGTAGAGCGGCGTGCCGCGCATGTTCCAGCCGGACAGGTCCGGCGCCTCGAGGGGTCTGGCCGTGTAGAGATGGTACTGGATGCCGTCGCCGAGCTTGCCGAGGAAGACGGCGCCCATCCGCTCGCGGTGGATCTGGTCCATCAGCTCCATGGCGCCGTTCTCGCGCAACTCCTGGACGGGGATGTTGAACAGCTTGTTGGCGTCCGCCTCCGGCACCAGCGAGGTGTAGAACGAGCCCGAGATGTAGGCCATGTCGACGACGCCGCCCTGCACGGCGTTGCCGAGCTGGAAGGGGCTGACCGAGGACGGATCGGCCACGAGCTCGAGCGTGAGCCCCGCGTCCTTGGCGTTGACCGTCTCGATCAGGTGCGCGATCGGCCCGTGCCAGACGCCCTGCGGCGCGAGGAAGGTCCCGACCCGCAGGGTCGTCTCCTGCGCGGCGGTCGGGGCGGCGGCGGCGAGCGCGGCGAGCGTGGCCGCGAGGAGGAGCGAGCGACGGTGCATTCCCTTGTCCCTTTCCGTGTTTCTCGACTGGTACCGGCGAGCTCGTCCCGGGGGGCCCCGTGCGCGAGCCCCGGGGGTCACGAGGCGCGTCGGGCCGTGGCGTCGGCCTTCAGCGTGGCCTTGTCGATCTTGCCGATCGCCGTCTTGGGGATCGCCGGCACGAGCGCGAGCACGGCCGGCAGCTTGTAGCGGGCGAGGCGCTCCGCGAGATGCGCCTCGAGGGTGGCGAGGTCGGTGCCCGATGCCACGACCCGGGCGTGGATGACCTCGCCCTTGCGCGCGTCCGGCACGGCGAAGGCCGCGGCCTCCGCCACCGCGGGATGGGCGAGGAGCGCTTCCTCGATCTCCCGCGGGTAGACGTTGAAGCCCGAGACGATCGCCATGTCCTTCTTGCGGTCGCGGATCTCGAGGATGCCGTCTGGACGGATCACGCCGATGTCGCCGGTGTGCAGCCAGCCGTCCCGCAGGGCCTCGGCGGTCTCCTCGCGGCGATTGCGGTAGCCGCGCATGATCTGCGGGCCGCGGGCGCGGATCTCGCCGGGCTCGCCGGGCGCGAGCGGCCCCTCCCCCGTCACCGGGTCGACGATCTCGATCTCGGTCTCGGGCAGCGGCACGCCGACCGATCCGGCGACGTGCGGTCCCGCCCGCGGGTTGGCCGCGAGCACGGGGCCGGCCTCCGTCTGCCCGTAGCCCTCGCACAGCGAGGCGCCGGTGAGCGCCATCCACCGCGTCAGCGTCGCCTCAGGCAGCGCCGAGGCGCCGCAGAAGCAGAGCGACAGCGTCGAGAAGTCGGTGCGCGCCGCCCGCGGCGCGGCGAGCAGCCCGTGGTATATCGTCGGGCTGCCGGCGAGGAAGGTGATGCGCTCCGCCTCGATCAGCGCGAGCGCGGCTTCCGGCGAATAGCGCGGCATGAGAACCATCGTGCCCCGCGCCCAGAGCGCGAGCATCAGCCCCATCGCCATGGCGTAGGCGTGGTAGAGCGGGGTGATCACGAGCGCCCGCTCGGCGTCCGGCGTCGTGGGCACGATCGCCTCGCGCTGGGAGACGTTGACCGCGAGAGCGCGGTGAACGAGGTCGACGCCCTTCGGAATGCCCGTCGTGCCGCCGGTGTATTGCAGGAGGCCGAGCGTGTCGGGGTCCGGCAACGGCAGCCGCGCGGGGTCGCCCGCGATCACGTGGAGCCGCCGCGCACCCGGCCCGACGGGGGTCGGCACCGGCAGGCCGAGTTCGGCGCACAGCGGCGCGATCCGCTCCGCGACATCGGGCGCGGCGAGGATCAGGCGCGGCGCGGCGTCGGCGAGCACCGGGCGCAGCTCGTGGACCGTGTAGGCGGGGTTGAGCGGCGTCGCCTGCGCGCCGGCGGCGAAGGCGGCCATCAGCGCCACGGGAAAATCGACGCTGTTCGGCATCAGGATCGCCACGCGCTCGCCTTCGACGCCCGCATCCCGCAGCTCGCGCGCGAAGCCTTCGGCGGCGCCGGCATAGGCGGCGTAGGAGACCCGCTCGTCGCCGCAGGCCAGCGCCTCGCGCCCCGGCGCCACCGCCGCCGCGTCGGCGAGCATGTGCACGACGGTCGGGTGGATCCGCGGCAGCGTCATGCCCGGCGGTCCTCCACGCGCAGGACGACCGCCATCGCGCTGTCGCCCGCGGCACATCCCTGGAACAGGCCCATGCCCCCTCCCCGCTCGACGAGCTCCTCGATCAGCTCGATCACGCCCCGCAGCGCCGTGGGCGCCTGGGGATGGCCGTAGATCAGCGAGGAGCCGAACGCGTTCATGCGACGCCAGTCTATGCCGAAAGCGCGGGCGAAGGCGAGATCGTTTATCGCGAACGGGTTGTGAGACTTGATCGCATCCACCTGCTCGATCCGAAGGCCCGCCCGCTCCAGCGCCCGCCGCGCGGCGGCGATCGGAGCGGCCGGCATGAAGCCGCGCTCCTCGCGCGCCTGGCCGAAGGCGAGAGGCGTGATGGCGATCTCCGGGCGGCGCGAGAGGTCCCGCGCCCGTTCGGGCGTCGTGACGATCATGCCGGCGTTGCCGTCGGCGGGATGCGTCTGGGCGCCGAGCGTCACCGTCCCGCCCTCGCGCACGGGAGCGAGCCGCGCGAGCTTCTCCGCGCTCGTCGGGTAGATGCCCGCATCCCCCTCCAGCGTCTCGGCGACGCCCTCGAAGCGGCCGTCCGGCACGGCGAAGGGCAGCGGCATGAAGCGGCGCTGGAAGGCGCGATCGTCGGCGAGCGCCTGGGCGTACTGCTCGGCCCGCACGAGGACGACCTCGTGCTGCTCCTCCCGCGTCGCCCCGAGGCGCCGCGCCACGTTCTCGGCGGTATCGACCATGGCGCAGCCGGCGAAGGGGTCGCGCTCGAAATTGTCGAGCACCCAGTGCTCGTGCGCGCCCGCGCCGCCGGGGCCGCGCGGATCGGGATAGAGGAGATGCGGGCCGTTGGAGACACGGTCCGCGGCGATCGCCAGCGCGCAGGTCGCGCGACCCGCCGCGATCTCGTCGGAGGCCGACGCGAGGATGCGCACCCCCGTGGCGCAGGCCTGCGCCAACGTGGGGCCGGCGACGCGCTCGGCGCCGATCATCCCCATCAGCCAGGGCAGCCCGTAGAAGGCACCGCGCTGCGGCACCGTGGTGCCGAGCACGCCGTGGTCGATCGCCTCGAGCGGGACGCCCCGCGCGGCGAGCACCGCGCGGGCGGTGTGGGCGGCGAGCCGCAGCGCGTGGTGCCCGGCCAGAGCGCCCTGCCACTTCACGAAAGGGCTGGACCAGTACCCGCCATGGGGGATGGCCGGGGTGGGTTGGGCCATGCGACGTCTCCGGTGCCGGTCGCGATCGGGCTTACTTACATGGATGTTGAAATTTCGCGCAGCGCCGCGCATGCGTCAACGGCCAATGGCACGTTGGCCGTGCGCCCAATCGAGACCGCGTTGACAGCGGCGGTCTCCGGCACGTTACTTCACAGCTCGTGTAGCGAAGGGGGAAGCGCATGACGGGCTCTCGAAGCCCCGAGATCGGGATCGCGGCGCAGGGTGTCGTCGGGGTGGTGACGCTGTCGCGGCCGGCCAAGCGCAACGCCATCTGCACCGAGATGATCCACCGGATCGGCGCGCTCTTCGCGGACCCTCCGGCGGCGTGGCGCGCGGCGGTCCTGGCCGCCGAGGGCGACCATTTCAGCGCGGGGCTCGATCTCGCCGAGCACCGCGAGCGCGCACCCGAGGACGTGATGGGCGTCTCGCGGCTGTGGCACCGCGCGACGCAGGCGGTGCGCGCCGGGCGCCTGCCCGTCGTCGCCGCGCTCCAGGGCTCGGTGATCGGCGCGGGGCTCGAGCTCGCGGCGGTGGCGCACGTGCGCATATGCGATCCCGCCGCCCGCTTCAGCCTGCCCGAGGCGCGCCGCGGCATCTTCGTCGGCGGGGGCGCGTCCGTGCGGGTCGGGCGCCTCGTCGGCGCGAGCCGGCTCGCGGAGATGATGCTCACCGGGCGCGAGGTGGAGGCCGAGGAGGCCCTGCGCATCGGCCTCGTCCACCGCCTCAGCGCCCCGGGCGAGAGCCTCGCCGAGGCGCTGGCGCTCGCCGCCGAGATCGCGACGAACGCGCCGCTCTCCAACCAGATGATCATCGGCGCCCTCGAGGAGATCGCCGATATGCCCCAGTCGGCGGGGCTCTACACGGAGTCGCTGGCGGCCGCCTACGTCCAGACGGACGGCGAGGCGAAGGCGCGGATGGAGGCGTTCCTCGGGCGCAAGGGGAGCGGCGACGGCGCGGGCTGATCGTGGGCGGAGCGGGTCGGAGCGGGTCGTGCACGGGTCGAGCGTCGTCTCTCATCCTTCCCCTATGGGGCGAGCCTATGCACACGTCTCCTGGGCCTCTCTCGGCTCTGGATGACCCGTGCCGGGGAGGTGGCCCGGGGATGCCGGCCGATTCTGTCCTTCCCTGTAGGGGAAGGTGGATCGGCGCCGAAGGCGACGAGACGGATGGGGCGCGCGGCACGCGCGTTCGGCGAAGCCGACATGCGACGGCGGATGGCGCACGCGGCGGCTTCCGCTTCGCGGAACGCATCGCTCGCGCGCCGCGCCCCATCCGTCACGCAGCCTTCGGCTGCGCGCCACCTTCCCCTACAGGGAAGGAGAAGACCTGCGCCCTGCCTCCCGGGGCTCGTCGTTCGACGCGACGTGCCGCAGATGTGTGAATCGACCAGCCCTACAGGGAAGCGGAACGCCGGCATCGACTGTTCAGGTGCCGATTCACCCCTACGTCACGAGCCACAGCGTCAGCGCGGGAAACGCGATCAGCAACGACACGCGCACGATCTCGGCGGCGAGGAAGACGGAGGCGCCCTTGAACGTCTCCCACATCGGGACGTCCTTGGCCAAGCCGTTGATGATGTAGACGTTGAGCCCGACGGGCGGGGTGATCAGCCCCAGCTCCACCACGATCAGGATGATGATCCCGAACCAGATCGCGGTCTCCTCCGGCGTCAGCCCGAAATCGAGCGCCATCACGATGGGGAAGAAGATCGGGATGGTGAGCAGGATCATCGACAGCGAATCCATCATCGCGCCGAGCGCGAGGTAGAGCGCGACGATGACGATCAGCACCACGATCGGCGCCAACCCGAGCGCGGAGATCCATTCGCCGGCCGCCATGGGCATCTGCGTGCGGGCGAGGAAGGCGTTGTAGAAGTCCGCGCCGAGCAGGATGAGGAAGATCATCGCCGTCTGGACCGCGGTGTCCTTGAGCACCTCCACGATCTCGCGCGGGCGCAGCTGCCCGTAGGTGAGCGCAGCGAGGCAGGTGCCGAAGGCGCCCACCGCCGCCCCCTCGGTGGGGGTGAACAGCGCGCGCCCGAACAGGGTCTCGCCGTTCATGCCGACGAAGACCGCGAGGAAGATCACGACGACGGGCCACACGCTCCCGAGCCGCGCGATGCGCTCGCGCCAGGGAATCGCCGGCGACGGCGGGCCGGACTCGGGCGAGAGCGCGAGGTAGACGCGCACGGCGATCATGAAGCCGATCACGGCCAGCAGCGCCGGCACGGCGGCGGCGAGGAACATCTTGGCGATGTTCTGCTGGGTGAGGATCGCGTAGATCACCAGCACGACGGAGGGCGGGATCAGGATGCCGAGCGTGCCGCCCGCCGCGATCGAGCCCGTGGCGAGCGCGCCCGAGTAGCCGTACTTGCGCATCTCGGGCAGGGCCACGCGGCCCATCGTGGCCGCGGTCGCGAGCGAGGAGCCGCAGATCGTGCCGAAGGCGGCGCAGGCGCCCACCGACGACATCGCGAGCCCGCCCTTGTAGTGCCCGAGGAAACCGTTCGCCGCCCGGTACAGGTTCGCCGAGAGCCCCGAGCGCGCCGCGAAGTTCCCCATCAGCAGGAAGAGCGGGATCACCGAGAGCGAGTAGTTGGCGAAGACCTCCCAGGGCGTCTGCTTCAGGTAGGCGAGGAAGGGGTTGAGCCCCGACAGGTACACGAAACCGATGCCGCCCACCGCCGCCATCGCCACGCCGATCGGGATGCGCACGACGAGGAGCCCGAGCAGGATCCCGAAGGAGAGGACGCCCAGCGCGACGTTGGACATGGAAGGGGCGCCTCTCTCAGTGCTCGGCGACGTCGTGGGGGCCGATCGGCCTGTTCGAGCGGATCTCCTCCGCCGAGCGCCAGACCGTGTAGGCGCACACGATCGCGAGCAGCCAGGCGCAGGCGACGCCGAAGGCGAAGGGATACGCCTCCGGCAGGCGCAGCACCATGGTCGTGTCGTTGTAGGCGAGCTTGTCCTGGAGGCCGAGCACGAGCCGCCAGGCGATCACGCCGGCGAGCACCGTGAAGATCAGGTTGCCGACGAGGTCGAGCGCCGCGCGCACGCGGAGCCGCGCACCCGAGGTGAAGAAATCCACGAGCACGTTGCCGCGCCGGAGCTGGCAGAACGGCAGGAACGAGAACACGGCGATGCCCGTGCCGATCTGCACGAGCTCGATGTCGCCGGGGATGGAGGCGGCCCGGAACTCGAGGCCGACGAGTCCCGCGAGCCCCGGCAGGATCGAGCGCCCGGTGATCGAGACGACCGAGACGACGATCATGCCGAGCAGCGCGATGCCGCCGAGAACCGCGACGGCGCCGCAGACGCGCTCCAGGAGTGCGCCGACGGCGGCGAGCGCCGCCGTCGGCCGTCGTGTCGCCGTCGTCGTCACGTACGTCGCCTCAGTTGGCCGCGGCTTCGTGCTTGGAGACGAGGTCGCGCGCGGACTGGACGAGGGCGGCGCCGTCGCGGCCCGCCGCGTCCTGCTCCGCGATCCAGGCCTCGATCACCGCCTCGCCGGCGGCCTTCCAGGCCTCCAGCGCCTCGCCCTCGATCAGCGTGATCTCGTTGCCGGTCTCCTCGATCGCCGCCTTGCCGACGAGGTCCCACTCGTCCCACTTGGCGCCGGTCTGCCGGGCGAGCTCGAGACCGGAATTGGCGTCGATCACCGCCTTGTTCTCGTCCGACATGCCCTCGTAGACACCCTTGTTCATGACGAACAGGAAGATCGCCGTGTAGAGCGAGCGGTCGCCGGTGAAGGCGCCGACCTTGTCGGTGAGCTCGTTCACCTTGAGCGCGGGCACCACCTCGTAGGGGAAGACCACGCCCTGGACGACGCCGCGCGAGAGCGCCTCGGGCACGCCCGGCGCCGGGATGCCCTGCGGGTTGGCGCCGAGATTGGCGAGCGTCTGGTTGATCACGCGGTTGGGCACGCGGATCGTCATGCCCTCGACGTCCTCGGGACGCACGATCGTCTTCTCACGGGTGTAGAAATTGCCGTGGCCGTGGCCGAAGACCGCGAGCACGTGGACGTCGTCGAGCTCGGCCGTGGCGTTCGCCTCGTAGAACTCGTGCGCGGCGGCGCTCGTCACCGCGCCGGTGGCGTGCGGGACGAAGGGCAGCTCCATCGCCTCGAGCGAGGGGAAGCGGCCGGGCGTGTTGCCCGCGAGCGTCCAGACCACGTCGACGATGCCGTCGCGGGCCTGGTCGTAGAGCTGCGGCGGGCGCCCGCCGAGCTGCATCGCCGGGAAGATCTCGACGGCGATGCGGCCCTCCGAATCGGCCTGGACCGCCTCGGCCCAGGGCACGAGCCAGTTCTGGTGCGCCTGCGAGGCGGCGGGCAGGAAGTGGTGGACGCGCAGCGTCACCTCCTGCGCGGCGGCCGGGCTCGTCGGCGCGGTCGAGAACGCGAGCGCGGCCGCGACGGCGGCGAGCGCGAGACGGGAATCGGCAGTCCTGGGCATGATCTCGGTCTCTCCCTCTTGTCGGCCCGTTTCCCGGGCTTCGCGGCGCGCGCGACGACGATCATTCGTGCGCATACGACCTCGCCTTCAAGTCAGCATGATATTAGTTGCGTCGTCAACCGTCTCCCGGCGCCGCGAGGTCGTCGGCCTCGTCGCCGAGGACCTCGCGGACCCAGCGGAAGGCGGCGTTCGACGCCGGCACGCCGGCATAGACCGCGCACTGGATCAGGAGCGCCCGCAGCTCGGCGATGCTGACCCCGTTCTTCAGCGCCGGCCGCAGGTGGAGCTTGAACTCCTCCTCGCGGTGGAGCGCGGTGGTGATCGTGAGAACGATCATGGAGCGCGTCTTCCAGGGCAGCGTCTCGTCGTTCCACACGTCGTGCCAGGCGGTGCGCGTGACGAACTCCTGCCACGGACCCGCGAAGGCTCCGGCGCCTGCGAGGGAGCGCTCGACGTGCGCCTCGCCGAGTACCGCCTTTCGGTTGGAAAGCCCCTTCTCGTACCTCTCGTCGTGCACCGTGCGTCTCCCCTCCGCCGCCGCCCGTGCGGCGGCATCCGGAGGAGACGCGATCAGCCGGAATTGCGCAAGCCGGCGGCGACGCCGTTGATCGTCATGTGGATGCCCTGCGTCACCCGCGCGTCGGCGTCGCCGGCGCGGTGGCGGCGCAGGAGCTCGACCTGCAGGTGGTTGAGCGGGTCGAGATAGGGGAATCGGTTGCGGATGGAGCGGGCGAGCAGCGGATTCGTCTCGAGCAGCGTCGCCTGTCCGGAGATCGAAAGCAGCGTCTCGATCGAGCGGGTCCATTCCTCCCGCAGGCGCGGGAAGATGCGCTCGGCCAGCGCCCGGTCGGAGACGAGGCCCGCGTAGCGCGAGGCGATGGCGATGTTCGACTTCGCCAGCACCATGTCCATGTTCGAGAGCAGCGCCTGGAAGAACGGCCAGTCGCGGTGCATCTCCCGCAGCATCTCGATGCGGCCGGGATCCTCGGCGAGGAAGCCCTCCACCGCCGTGCCGAAGCCGTACCAGCCCGGCAGCATCAGCCGCGACTGCGACCAGCCGAACACCCAGGGGATGGCACGCAGGTCCTCGATCGAGCGCGACTTCTTCCGCGAGGCGGGGCGCGAGCCGATGTTGAGGTTGGCGATCTCGCCGATGACGGTCGATTCCCAGAAATAGTCCTCGAATCCGGGCGTCTCGTAGACGAGCGCGCGGTAGGCCTGGAAGGCGCGGGCGGAGAGGTCCTCCATCACCTTGAGATAGGCGTCGCGCGGCGCCGGATCGTCGCCGTGCAGCAGGCTCGCCTCCATCGTGGCGGCGGCGATGATCTCGAGGTTGCGCCTGCCGAGCTCGGGGGTGGCGTATTTCGCCGCGATCACCTCGCCCTGCTCGGTGATGCGGATCGAGCCCTGCACGGCGCCGCCGGGCTGGGCGAGGATCGCCTGGTAGGAGGGCCCGCCGCCGCGGCCCACCGTCCCGCCGCGCCCGTGGAAGAGCCGCAGCCGCACGCCGGTCTCGCGGAAGACGCGCACGAGCGCGATCTCGGCCTTGTAGAGCTCCCAGTTCGAGGTGAGGAAGCCGCCGTCCTTGTTCGAGTCCGAGTAGCCGAGCATGACCTCCTGGGTCTTGCCGCGCGTCTCCAGCAGCGCGCGGTACTCGAAGACGGAGAACAGCTCCGCCATGATCCGCGCCGAGGCCTGGAGGTCGCCGATCGTCTCGAACAGCGGCACGATGTCGACGTCGAGCGTGCCCTCGAGCGGGCGCAGGAGCCCGGCCTCCTTGAGGAGGACAGCGACCTCGAGCACGTCCGAGACCGAGTCGGCCTTGGAGATCACGTAGTGGCGCAGCGCCGCAGGCCCGTAGCGACGGCGCGCGGCCGCCGCCTCGCGCACGATGGCGAGCTCGCCGGCGGTCTCGTCCGAATAGGCGACGTGGGGCGAGAACAGCGGGCGCGGCGTCCGCAGCTCCTCGACGAGCCGCGCGATGCGGGCTTCCTCCGGCAGCGCGAGGTAGTCGACGCCCGGCGTCGCCACCGCGAGCAGCTCGGCGATCGTGCGCTCGTGGACATCGGAGTTCTGGCGCAGGTCGATCGTGGCGAGGTGGAAGCCGAACACCGACACCGCCCGGCGCAGCAGCCGCAGTCGGCCCCGCGCCAGCGCCCCCGAGCCGTTGGCGACGAGGGATCGCTGGATGGCGTCGAGGTCCTGCGCCAGCGCATCGACCGTCGCGTACGCCTCGATTCCCTCGGCGGAGGCCTCGCGGCACAGGTCGGCGTGGCCGAGCGCGGCCGCGGTGGCGCACAGACGCGCATGGACGTGCGCGAGCGCGCGGCGGTAGGGCTCGGCCCGGCGGAAGACGGAGCGCTCGGGAGAGGCGTCGGCGAGCGCGCGCACCTCGTCGGAGACGCCCACCAGCCGCTCGTCGAGCGGCAGCTCGGCCGAGAGCGCCTCGATCTCGGCGAGATGATGCGCGAGCGCCTTGCGGCTGTGCAGGTGCAACGCCTCGCGCAGCACGTCGGCGGTGACGAAGGGATTGCCGTCGCGGTCGCCGCCGATCCAGGAGCCCATCCGCAGGAAGGGCGGCAGCTCCGCCCCGCCGAGCCCCTCCGCGCCGAGCGCGTCCTCCAGCGCCGCGTAGAGGCGCGGCAGGGCGGGCAGGAACGTGTCGTCGTAGTAGGAGAGCGCGTTGATCACCTCGTCGACGACCCGCAGGCGCACGCCGCGCAGGATGGAGGTCTGCCACAGCGCGAGCACGTTGCGACGCATCGCCTCCTCGTTCTCGGCGAGTTCCTCGGGGGTGAGCAGGCCCGTGTCGCGGGCCTTGAGCAGGCGCGCGACCTCCATCTCGCGGTCGATCGTCGACTTGCGGCGCACCTCGGTGGGATGTGCGGTGAGCACCGGCGAGATTTCCGCGCCCTGGAAGAAGGCCTCGAGGTCGCCCCGGGCGATGCCGGCCGCCTTGCACAGGGCGATGGTGCGCGCGAGCGTCCCCTCGCGCGGCTCGGAGCGCGCTTTCGCGTGCGCCCGCGAGCGCCGCTGGCGGTGCTGGTCCTCGGCCAGGTTGGCGAGATGGGAGAAGTACGAGAAGGCGCGGATGATCTGCAGGCTCGAGTCGCGCGAGAGCGCGTCGAGGATGGTCTGCAGCTCGCCGCGGGCGGCGACGTCCTCGTCGCGGTGGAAGCGCAGGCTCGTCTGGCGGATGCGCTCGACGAGGTCGAAGGTCGCCTCGCCCTCCTGCGCGCGCACCGTGTCGCCGAGGATGCGGCCGAGAAGGCGGATGTCCTCCCACAGCGGCTTGTCCTTCTCCTCCGCCCGCTCGGCCGCACCGATCGCGACGCCGTGCCCGACAGCCATGAGGCTTCTCCCCGCGGTTTCCACGAGGACAGGGTGACGATTTTTGCGCTGCATTCAAGCGGGGGGTGGGGCATCTTCCTTCGCGCCGTGGCGGTTCGGCCCGCCGCCACCCCGAGGCGCCCTTCTCAGGCGCGCCGTCCTCCGCTACGACCGGGCTCCCGCCTCGAGCCCCCGGGTGTCACGCGCGTGCTGGATCTCGTCCTCGCCAATCTCACCTCGCCCATCGTCCTGTTCTTCGCGCTCGGGCTCGCGGCGGCGCTCGCGCGCTCGGATCTCGCGGTGCCGGAGGCGGTGGCCAAGGCGCTCGCGCTCTACCTGATGATGGCGATCGGCTTCAAGGGCGGGGCGAGCGTCGCCGGGCACGGCGTCGATGCGCGGCTCGTCGGCGCCGTGATCGCCGGTGCGCTGCTCAGCTTCTCCATTCCCTGGATCGCCTTCCAGATCCTGCGGCGCACCACGAAGCTGCCGGCGCTCGACGCCGCGGCGGTGGCGGCGCACTACGGCTCGATCTCCATCGTCACCTTCGTCGCCGCCTCGGAATCGGTGCGCCTCTCCGGTCTCGTGGCGGAGGGCTATCTCGTCGCCGTCGCCGCCGTGATGGAGGCTCCCGCCATCCTCACCGCCCTGTGGCTCGCCCAGCGCGTGCGCAAGGGGGCCGGGCGCGGCGCCGACTCGGAGGACGCCGAGCCGCAGGGCGCGCTGATCCGCGAGATCCTGCTCAACGGCTCGATCGTTCTGCTGGCCGGCGCCTTCGCGATCGGCTGGGCCACGGGGGATCGCGGTCTCGAGGTCGTCTCGCCCTTCCTGGTCGCGCCCTTCCAGGGCGTCCTGTGCCTGTTCCTGCTCGACATGGGCCTCGTCGCCGGGCGCGGCCTGCGCTCGGGCTGGCGCGAGCTGAAGGGGCCGGTGCTCGCCTTCGGGCTCTACATGCCCCTCGTCGGCGCGACGCTGGCCGCGCTCGTCTCCCTGCCGCTCGGGCTCTCCGCCGGCGGGACGGCGCTGCTGATCACGCTCTCGGCGTCGGCGTCCTACATCGCCGTTCCCGCCGCGATGCGCCTCGCGCTCCCCGAGGCACGCCCGGCGATCTACCTCACGCTCTCGCTCGGCGTGACCTTTCCCTTCAACCTGACGCTCGGCATCCCGCTCTACATCGCGCTCGCGGAGGCGCTGTCATGACCAACGACGAGACGCCCGCGCCCGCAGCCCCCAGGCCGCGGCTCGAGACCCACGCCAAGAAGCGCCTGGACATCATCGTCGAGGCGCCGATCATGAACCGCCTGCTCGACCTGCTCGATCGCCTGGCGGTGACCGGCTACACCGTGGTCCCGGCGCTCGCCGGGCGCGGCCGCGAGGGCTCCTGGCGCCGCGCCGGGCTCGTCTCCGACGCCGGCCAGATGGTGCTCGTCATCTGCGTCCTCGACGAGAGCCGCGTGCCGGACGTGCTCGAGCCCGTCTACAAGCTCCTCTCGCGCCAGATCGGCGTCGTCACGGTGTCGGACGTGTCCGTGATCCGGCGCGAGCATTTCTGAGCGCGCCGGGCGCGGCCCGAGGCCCCGCCCGGCGCCGCCGGCCTCACGGCAGCAGGACCTTGTCGATGACGTGGATGACGCCGTTCGACTGCATCACGTCCGAGATCGGCACGCGCGCGGTGTTGCCCTGGTTGTCGGCGATGTAGGGGCCGTTGCCGTTGCGGTCGAGCAGCACGGCGAGCGTCCCGCCCTCGACCGTGCGCAGCTCCGCCTGCCCGCCCTCGCGCTGGGCGAGCGCCAGGAGCTCGGACGCCGTATAGGTGCCCGGCACGACGTGGAAGGTCAGCACGTCCGTGAGCTGGCCCCTGTTCGCCGGCTCGAGGAGCGTGTCGACCGTACCCGCCGGCAGTCGGGAGAAGGCGCGGTTCGTCGGCGCGAAGACCGTGAACGGGCCGGGTCCCGAGAGCGTGTCGACGAGCCCCGCGGCCTGGACGGCGGCGACGAGAGTCGTGTGGTCGGCGGAGTTCACGGCGTTCTCGACGATGGTGCGCGAGGGCAGCATCGGCGCGCCGCCGACGGTCTTGACCGCCTGGGCGGAGGCGAGCCCGGCGCCGAGCGCGAGGGGTACGCAGACCGCGGCGCCGAGAACGAGGTGGCGGGCGAGGCGTCGAAGCGTGGTCTTCATGGCTGGCTCCCTGTGACGTGGCGATCCGCATCGGGATCGAGGCCAGCTACGGAGCGTCGACGGCCGAGGTTTCACGCCCGCCGCGAGGCTCTCGGAATATTTCTATGCGGCCCATGTCGATCGCTCACGAGCCCGCGGCTCATCCGGTCGAGCGCACCGCGGTGCGCCGGCCCTGGCGCGCCGCCGTGCGCCGGCCCTGGCGCGCCGCCGCGCGCCGTGAGAAGCTTCGACAGGAGACCGGACCCATGCAGTACATGCTCGTCTTTCGCGAGGAGGAAGAGTTCCTCTCGGCCCGCACCGACCCGGAGCGCTCCAGCGCGTACTGGGGCGCGTGGGGCGCCTACATCGCCGCAATCAACGAGGCCGGCGTCGTGGTGAAGGGCGACGGCCTGCAGCCGCCGCACACGGCGACGACGGTGCGCCTGCGCGACGGCCGCCGCGAGGTCCAGGACGGCCCCTACGCGGACACGAAGGAGCAGCTCGGCGGCTACCTCGTCGTCGACGTGCCGACGCTCGACGCCGCGATCGACTGGGCGGCGCGCGCTCCCGCGGCATCAGCGGGCAGCGTCGAGGTCCGCCCCGTGCTCCCTCCGATGGCGCCCCCCGCATGAGCGCCGACGTGCGCCGGGCCGCGGAGGCCGCCGCGCGCACGTCCTACGGCCGGCTCGTCGCGATTCTCGCGGGCCGCAGCCGAGACATCGCCGCGGCGCAGGACGCCCTCTCCGACGCCTTCGCCGCGGCGCTCGAGACCTGGCCCCTACGGGGCATCCCGGATCGCCCGGAGGCTTGGCTGCTCACCGTCGCGCGCCGCGGGCTCGGGCACGCGGCGCGCCACGCCGCCGTGCGCGGGGACGCGGCGGCGACGCTCGCGATCCTCGCCGAGGAGGTCCGCGAGCGCGACGTGGGGACGATCCCCGACGCGCGGCTCGCGCTCCTCTTCGTGTGCGCGCATCCCGCGATCGACGAGGGCATCCGTACGCCGCTGATGCTCCAGACGGTGCTGGGCCTGGATGCGGCGCGCATCGCGCAGGCCTTCCTCGTCGCACCGACCGCGATGGCCCAGCGGCTCGTGCGCGCCAAGGGCAAGATCCGCGACGCGGGCATTCCCTTCGAGACGCCGGAGCCCGCGGAACTGCCCGCGCGGCTCGAAGCCGTCCTCGCCGCCGTCTACGCGGCCTTCGGCACGGCCTACGACGAGACGCCCGGAATCGCCGGCCACGCGGCGGGCGACGGGCTCGCCGGCGAGGCGATCCATCTCGCGCGCCTGCTTTCGTCGCTCCTGCCGCACGAGCCCGAGCCGCTCGGGCTCCTCGCGCTCATGCTCCACGTCGACGCGCGTGCACCCGCGCGGCGCAATGCGCGCGGGGCCTACGTCCCGCTCTCCGAGCAGGACCCCCGGCTGTGGTCGCGCGCGGCGATCGTCGAGGCGGAGGATGCGCTCACGCGCGCCGCCCGCCTGCGCCGGCCGGGGCGATTCCAGACCGAGGCCGCGATCCAGGCGGTGCACGCCCAATCGCGCATGACGGGCCGGCGCGAGGCGCGCGCCCTGTGCACGCTCTACGATCACCTGTCGGGCCAGACGTCGGCTGTCGGGGTCGCCGTCGCGCGCGCGGCGGCGCACGGGGAGGCCAGGGGTCCCGACGCCGGGCTCGCGCTCCTCGCCACGCTGCCGCCGGCGCGGGTCGAGGCCTATCAGCCCTTTCACGCCTGCCGCGCTCATCTCCTCGCCGCCGCGGGTCGCGCCGACGACGCGCGCGCCGCCTACGATGCGGCGCTGGCCCTGACGGGCGACGCCGCCGTGCGCGCGCATCTCGCGCAACGCCGCGCAGCGCTCTCCTGACCCTCGTCCACGCCCGCCTCCCGCGCGTGCGCGACGCCCGCCGAGCGCGTGACTTTGGCGCGCGATGCGCTATCTCTAGGCGCCTTGCGTCGAGCGACGAGGTCCGCGTGCGTCATCCCCCCGATCCGCAGGAGCCCGTGGACGAGCCGTTGGAGGCTCTCCTCGCGGCGGTCGCGCGCGCCGATCGCGGTGCCTATGCGCGGCTCTACGCGCGAACCAGCGCGAAACTCTTCGGCGTGGTGCTCCGTATCGTCAAGGATCGGGGCATGGCCGAGGAGGTGCTGCAGGAGGTCTTCCTCGGCATCTGGCGCGGCGCCTCGTCCTATGCGGCGGAAAAGGCGCGGCCGATGACCTGGATGATCACCATCGCGCGCAACCGCGCGATCGACGCCGTGCGCGTCCGCCGCGAGGTCCTGCTCGATCCCGGCGAGGACGGCGAGGACCCCTTCGCCGCGATCCCCGACCCGTTCGACGCCGCCGCGAGCTTCGCCGATCGCGACGCGCTGACGCGCTGCCTCGACCGGCTGGAGGAGACGCAGAGGCATTGCATTCTCCTCGCTTACTGCGAAGGTTGGTCTCGCGAGGAGCTCGCCGCCCGAACGGGCAAGAACGTCAACACGATCAAGACCTGGCTGCACCGCGGCCTCGCCGCGCTCCGGGGGTGCCTGTCGTCATGAGCGCCGGGACGGACATGTACGAAGGGGACGACGACGACGCGCTCGCCGGCGAGTACGCGCTGGGCACGCTCGACGGCGGGGAGCGCGCGGCCTTCGAGGCGCGCCTCGCCCGCGAGCCGACGCTCGCCGCCGCGGTCGCGGCCTGGCAGGAGCGGCTCGCGCCGCTCGCCGACGCCGTGGCGCCGGTGGCGCCGCCGCCGGACCTGCTCGCGCGCATCGAGGCGCGGCTGGACGAGACGCCCGCGGCGACCGCCTCGACGGCCTCCCCCGCCGACGTCGTCTCCCTCGACGAGGTCCGGCGGCTGCGCCGCGCGCTCGGGCGCTGGCGCGTCGCGGCGGGCTCGCTCGGGGCGCTGGCGGCGGCGCTGGTGGCGCTCGCGATCCTGTTCCCCGGCGCGTTCCTGCCGCCGCCGCCCGAGGGTGAGCGCTACGTCGCGGTCGTCGACCGCGGCGGGGGGTTGCCCGCGCTCATCGTCCAGGTCGACGTGGCGCAGGGCCTCGTGCGCGTGCGAGCCCCCGCAGCCGAGGCGCCGCCCGACCGGGCGCTCGAGCTCTGGCTTGTCGCCGCCGACGACGACCCGCGCTCGCTGGGCCTCGTGCGCGACGCCGCCGACATCCGCCTGGAGCCGGCCGTCGCCCGCGCCACCCCCGGCGCCACCCTCGCGGTGAGCGTCGAGCCGCCCGGCGGCTCGCCCACGGGCGCGCCGACGGGGCCGGTGGTCTACACGGGAGTGCTGATCCCGCAGTGACGCGAGGGGCGTCGGGGCGTCCCGGCTTCAGGCGGGGACCGCACGGGGAACGCGCGGCACCCCGCGCGCGCACTCCAATGCCGTGCGATCCCAGCCGCCGATCCGCGCGGCAGCGACGTACGTGCTGTCGAGGAAGGCGAGAAGTGCGGCATGCGGGTCGTCTGCGCCGCGTACCGCCTCGTAGGGCAGGACGAACTCGCCGAGCGTCGCGTTCCAGGTCGCTCCGTCCGGCACGACCGCCGCGCGCGCGAAGCCCTCGGGCGTCGGGTAGGCGTAGGCGTAGAACGCCGCGTCCATGCCGTTGCCGCCCGGCCAGAAGCCCGCGGAGCAGACCTCGTGGCTGTAGGCCTCCCGCGTGACGGAGTCCGGCAGGTTGGGAATGCCGCCGGGATGCGCGGGCGCGCGCCGGCCGGAGAAGCGGGTCACGGCGAGATCGAACGAGCCCCAGAACAGATGGACGGGCGAGACCTTGCCGAGGAAGCCCGTGCGGAAGAGCTGGAAGACGCCCTCGATCGACACGAGCGCCCTGTGGAAGCGCTCCACCGCCCGGGCATCGTACGGCCGCTGCGCGTGATCGTCGGCGAAGGGCACCGCGTCCGGGATCTCGTTCGGACGCCCGTGGATCGCAAATCGGCCGCCCAGGGCGGCCACCATCTCGCCGGTTCGGGCCAGGAACGCCGCGACGCTGGTGGGCCCGAGCGGCATCGTCTCGCGCCCGCCGCCCGCTCGCTCCGCGATGAGGAGATGATCGTGCAGGTCGAGCGTCAATGCGATCGCACCCGCCGGATCCGGCACCGCTCCGGTCGTGAGGCCTCGGGGCGTGACGTAGAGGGTCGCATGCCAGGAGTGATTGACCCAAGGCGCATGCGCGAGACGATACTTGCCGAGCACCTGGCACCAGAGGTGCAGCGCCGTGCAGGTCTCGCCCCAGGCTTCGTGAGGGAGCGGCGGCCAGCGTTCGTCCATGATCACCCCCGACGAGCCATGACCGACGTCACCGCCCGACCACGTCCCAGAATTCCGGATGCCGCTCGATGGTCGCCTTGGCGAACGGGCACAGCGGGATGATCCGCCTGCCGGCCGCCCGAGCGTCCTCGACCGCGCGCCGCACGAGGACGAGGCCGAGCCCGCGGCCGCGCAAGGCGTCGGGGACCCCGGTGTGGTCGATGATGACGAGACTCTCACCGGCGCGCGTGTAGGTCATCTCGGCCTCGTGGCCGTCGAGAACGACGACGTAGCGGCCCTTGGAGCCCCTGTCCTCGTGCCGAACCGGCGGCTCGCCGGAGGCCGTCACTTCACCTGCGTCGGACATGCGCTCACCATCGTGCCGGCCTCGCCCCTGGGAGCGAGACTACAGGAGGCGGCCGAGGGGGCAAGCGGCCCGTCGCGTGTCGGCGAGGCTGGGAGCGCACGCCGCCGAAGCGGGTGAAGGGAATCGAATTCTCGTCGTCAGCGGGAACGCTGAGGCTGGTCTCGTTTCGCCCGTCACCACCGTGACGGATCGCTTACCAAGAACATGTGGTTCTTCGTGAATTTCGGATACGCGTTGCGGCGGAGCGTTGCCCCCGCAACGGCAACGGCCGTTGTATCGCTGTCCAATCCCGAAAGAGACGATGCCGACCACGGGCGCGTAGAAGCCGCCGGCCGCACCGGCTCAACCAACCCGATAGACGTCGTAATGGATACCGATCTCCTCGGCGAAGGAATCGTGCTCGGGCACGTAGGGCTGCGGGTCGGAATGCGAGATCCGGGTCCACAGCCCCTCCGCCTCGAGGCGCGCGACGAGGGCGATGAAGCCGTCGTGATAGAGATCCGTCCGGTGGGTGAAGGAGACGTAGCCGTCGGCGCACACGAGCCGGCAGAACTCGCGCAGCAGTGCCTCGAGATCGGTGACGTACGTGAGTGTCCCGACGCAGACGACGGCCGCGAAGGCGCCATCGTCGAAATCCAGGCGCCGATCGAGGTCGCCGCGTATCAGCCTCTCGTAGCAGGCCTTCTGCTGTGCGACGGCGAGCGAGTCGAGCGACACGTCGAGCCCGACGAGAGCCGTGAAGCCTCGCCGGCTCAAGCGCTCGCCGACGAGCCCCGTGCCGCAGCCCGCGTCCAGGATCGGGCGATCCCGATCGCAAAGGAGCTGGGCCAGCGCGTCCGCCGCGATCCAGGGGGCGCGATACCCCCTCGCGACGAGGTCGTCGTCGTAGGTCGACGCCCAGCGATCGAAATAGGCCTCCCGATCGCGCGGCGTCGCCTGCCGGAGGTCGCGAAGCTCGGTCCCCGCTCGATGTTCCTTGGTCATCATCGGTCCTCGTGCTGGAGAGCTGTTTCATCCGCTGACGACGACGACGCCGGCGACGATCATCGCGATGCCGAAGTACTGCGAGAGCCTGAGGCGCTCCCGGAACAGCAGAATGCCGAGCAGCGCACCGACGCCGCCGAAGGCGGAGCTGACCGCCGTGACGATCGAGATGTTGCCGTAGGCCGCGCCGTAGATGTATCCGACCCAGGCGATGTTCAGGATGACGGAATGATACAGGAAGATCCGAAGCATGCCCGACGGCGCCTTGCGCACCTGCCGGAAGCGGGCACCGATCATCAAGGACATCGTCAGGAAGAGGATCGACTGCGAGAACGCGGAGAGCAGGAAGGCGTCCACGCCTCCCAGGCCCCGCGACCCGGCGCCGAGGGCGGCGAACGCGACGCCGAAGAGGGCCAGCGCGATGCCGCCGTTGACGATGCTCGTCCTATCCCCGCTGGAGACGATCTTCCTCGGATCGCCCGCGACGAACACGATTCCGAAGACGGTGACGAATATGCCGAGGACCTGGACCTCGGTGACGATCTCGTCGGCTAGCGTCGTCATGAGGAAAAGCGTGATCAACGCGTAGGAGGACGAGATGGGCTCGACGATCGACAGACGCCCGAACTCGATCCCGCGCATGTAGAAGGTGTAGCCGACGACGTAGACCGCCGAGCTCAGGAAGATCAGGGCGACGTTGCCCATCGGCCAGAAGACGTCCCCGGTCGCGAGCAGCACCGCGCCGACCGCGAGGCTCAGGATCAGGGTCATCAGGTTGCGAATCATCATCGCCTGCGGCGTGCCGATCGAGCGAATACCGTGCGCCTGGATGAAATCGGCGATACCCCAGCCGAACATGCCGATGAGGCCACAGACGAGCGAGATCTCCATCGCCAATCCTTCGCGTTCTCGAGATCGGGTGCGCACGAGGCCGTCGCCTCGGCACGCAGGCGGGCGAGGCGCAGCACTCGTTTTCGGGTTGCATCCGCGGCGGCCGGGGGGTGGCGCCGATCGTCTGCGCGTTCACCCCTCCCTCGCTGCGGGCTCTCTCAGTCTGCTGGCGTGAGGCTGTTCTTCATTGACGCGACTTCGGCATCGTCGAGCCAAGACGTCCACAGGTCCGGCCGGGTCTGGAAGAAGTGCAGCGCGGTGGCTCGCGGCGAGAGGTCGTTCTCGACCATGTAGCCTGCGAGCCGGCGCACCGTTTCGGTGCCGACGGTCATGCGCCGCAGAACCTCCACAGCGCGCGGGTGAGCCTGCGCGAACTCGTCCGTGACGAACTTGGAGATCGGCACGGTCTCGTAGGCACAGGCCTGCACGGCGCCGCGCCCCGGCTCCCATTCCTCGACGGCGGCATCGATCGCGGCCTGGCACGCCGGCGTGTAGGCGGGCTCCTCGAGCTGCGTCATGTCGAGCCGACCGAGCAGCGGGCTCGGATCCCAGTCGTAGGTGACGAACGGCTCGCCGTTCGCGTAGCGCCGCGAGATCTCGGCATTGAGCTCGGCCTCGGACGCCGGCTCTACGACGTCGAAATGCCCGCTGGCACCGTAGGTCACCATCTTGACGCGATTGGGCTCGCGGCAGGCCCAGCCTTCGATACAGTTCAGCCACTCGCCTCCACCCTCGCCGAGCGCGAAGGCGGACGCCAGCTCGCCGAGCTGGTCGACCCGCCGGAGCTCGGGGGCGAGCGGCTCGATATTGCGCGCGGCGTCACCCTCGACCACGTAGGTCGGCACGAAGAAGGCCTGCACCGCCTTCTCGTAGGTCGGGCCGAGATCGAGGATCTCGCCCTCCTCGAGGCGCGCCGTGACCCAGGGATTCATCAGCGAGCGCCACATCTCCATGTTGAGATGCATCGTGCCCGCGGCCATCTGCTCCTGCATGTCCGGGACGTCGGACGGAACGATCTCGGTCCGGATGTCCAGCGCGTTCTCGAGGACGTAGGACGCGATGGCGGCGTTGATCTGGATGTTTTCCCAGCCGCCGTCGTAGATGCGCACGACCTCCTGCGCGCTCGCAGCGGGAGCCACGATGCTCGCGGCGAGAATCGAGAGGGCTGCCGTGATGCGTCTTGCCATGTCTGGTTCTCCGTCTCGTGTCTTCGTCCTCGAACAAAGCGCGCGCAGGCGCGCCTTCAGGTCGTCACCGAGGGCGGCGGCCATGCCGGCTTCGCTCCAGGGACCCCACGCGACCGCGAGCGCGGGAAGGCCCTCGGCCGCGCGCGCCTCGACGATCCTGTTCATCGCCGCGTTCGCCGCGACGTATGCCGCCTGGCGCTGGCGACCCAAGCGGAAGACGCGACCTTCTCCTGGAGCGCGGCCCGGCCCATCCCCGCGAGCACGGGATGCGGGCCGATCTCGAGGAAGACGTCGCCGCCCAGCTCGACCGCCGCCTCGAGGCCGGCATGGAACAGGACCGGCCGGCGGACGTGGTCGACCCAGTAGTCCGGGGTCGCCATCTCGGAGCCGGCGAGCCGACCCGTGACGTTGCCTCGATCATGGCGTCGAGCGCGGCGGGCGAGCGCGCCGAGAGGGTCATCGTATGCCGGCGCGGCGCCGCGCCGGCGTCGAGCCGCGCCGTGGGGGCGCCCGGCGCTTCCTCCAGGACGACATGCGCGTTGGTCCCGCCGATCCCGAAGGAGGAAACGCAGGCGCGCCGGGGCAGATGGCCGTCCCATGGCCGTGCCCGGGGGTCGAGCGAGAAGGGCGTCGTCGTGAAGTCGATCTCGGGATTGACCCGCGAGACGTTGATCGCGGGCGGCAGCGTGCGATGACGCATGGCCAGCACGCTCTTGATCACCCCGGCGACGCCGGCAGCCGCGATGAGATGGCCGACATTGGCCTTCAGCGAGCCGATCGCGATCGGCGGCGCGGCGCCGTCGCGGCCGGCGAAGGCCTGGCGCAGCGCCTCGATCTCGATCGGATCGCCGAGCTTCGTGCCGGTGCCGTGGGCCTCGATGAGGCCGATGCTCTCAAGCGGCACCGCGGCTTCGGCGAGCGCCTTGCGGATGACGGCGGCCTGGCCCCGAACGCTGGGCGCCGAGAAGCTCGCCTTCTGCGCGCCGTCGTTGTTGATCGCCGAGCCCTTGATCACGGCCAGGATCCGGTCGCCGCTGCGCCACGCATCGTCCAGCCGGCGCAACGCCAGCACGCCGACGCCGCTGCCGAAGACCGTGCCGTTGGCATCCGCGGCGAACGGCCGGCAGTGGCCGTCGGGAGACAGGATCATGGCGTCCTGGTGGAAGTAGCCGCCATCTGGAACGACGAGCGACGCCGCGCCGGTGAGCGCGAGGTCACATTCGCCGGTCTGCAGCATCCGGCAGGCGAGGTGCAGGGCCACCAGCGACGTCGAGCAGGCGGTCTGCACGTTGAGCGCGGGACCGTGGAGACCGAGCTTGAACGCCGCGCGGGTGGGCAGGTAGTCCTTGTCGTTGCCCAGCATCGCCTGGAAGCCGCCCATCGAGTCGAGCAGCCCCTCGGCGCGGAAGTCGTGATCCGTCACCACGTTGTTGGCGAAGTACATGTTCGGGCCGGCGCCGGCCACGACGCCGGTCGGCGTCTCGACGAGGCGCCCGGCGTAGCCCGCGTCCTCCAGCGCCTCCCAGGCGCATTCGAGGAACAGACGCTGCTGCGGATCCATCAGCCGCGCTTCGCGAGCCGTGATGTCGAAGAAATCGGCGTCGAAGCGGTCCATCCCCTCGAGCCGCGCGGCGGCCGGCACGAAGTTCTCGTGCAGACCCGCAGCAGCGTCGCGGCCGCATTCGGCGAGCTCGAGGTCCGTGAGGGGCCGAACGCTCTCGCGTCCGGCTTCGATGTTCCTCCAGAACGCGTCGAGGGTGTCTGCACCGGGAAAGCGCCCGGCCATGCCGACGATCGCGATCTCGAGCCCGGTCTCGTCTCCGGAGGCAGGCTGGCAGCCTGCGACGGGTACGTGCTGGTTCATGTCGAGTCCTTCTCGTTTCGATCGAGCGAAGGCCGCGCCTTTCAGGCGCCGCTCGCGCGGCGGGCACGGATGCGGGCGATGTTGCTGCGCGCCATGCCGGTGCGCGCCACGTGCGGCGGCGGCGCGACCGCCACGACCCGACGATCCGCATGGGTCGGATCGAGCGCGCGTGCGAGGTCGCCGGCGCGGGGGTGCTCGTAGACGAGCGCGGCCGGCACCGTCCTCGCGAGCCGCGAGAGCGCCTTGAACTGGAACTGGATCACGTCGATCGACTTCGCCCCGTGATCGAAGACGTTGTCCTGAGGGCGCAGGTCCCGACGCCCGAGCAGGTGGCGCCACAACATCAGGACGTCGTGATCGAGCCGGCCCGTCGGCTCCGGCTCCGCGGCGCGCGGCTCGAGCAGGATTCGCTCCACCGCCTTGCGATCCACCTTCCCGCTGGGCGTGAGCGGCAGAGTTTTCAGCGGCTCGATGCGAGACGGCACCATGAAGGCCGGCAGGGTGGCGCGGACACGGGCGAGCACCGCGCCGGGGGAGGCGTCGCCCGCGCTCACATCGAGGGTGATCGCGGCGACGATCCCGCCACCGGCGCCGCCGGCGGCGTCGTAGAGGACCACCGCGCCGGTGACGCCCCGGCAGTCGTTCAGAACCGACTCGACCTCGGCGAGTTCGACGCGATAGCCGTCGATCTTCACCTGCGAGTCGGCGCGCCCGACGTAGCGCAGCATGCCGTCCGCGTCCTTGCGGACGATGTCGCCGGTTCGGTAGCAGCGGGTCTCGACGCCGCCGGGCGACAGGACCGGGAAGCGCTCGCGCGTCAGGTCGGGCCGGCCCACGTATCCGTCCGCCAGAGCGATCCCCGACACGAAGAGCTCGCCCTCCTCGCCGTCCGGCGCAGGTGCGCCGTCCGCGCCGAGCACGTGGAGCCCCACCCGCGGCAGCGCCGTGCCGATCGGCGGAAGCGCCTCCCACTCCGCCGGGTCGTCCGGCAGCCGGTGGCAGGACACGACATGCGTCTCGGTCGGCCCGTACTGGTTGAAGAGGCGGCATTCCGGCAGCCGCGCGAACATGGTGCGGATCTCGTCCCCGATCACGAGTTGCTCGCCTGCGGTGTGCACCTCCCGCAGAGCCGTCAGCGCGCTAGGCCTGTGGAGGCTGGCGTGGGCGAGTTGCCGGAGCGCGATGAAGGGCAGGAAGAGGCGGCGGACCCGCAGGTCGTCGAGACGGGCGATCAGCTCGAGCGGGTCGCGCCGCGCGCTCTCCGATACGATCACGAGCGTGCCGCCGAAGCACAGGGTTGCCGCGATCTCCTGGAACGAGACGTCGAAGCTCAGGGGTGCGAACTGCGCGGTCACGTCGCCGCGGGCGCAGCGGCCGAGTCCGTCCTGCCACAGGACCAGGTTCTCGAGCGCCGCGGCGGTCTGCAGGACGCCTTTCGGCGCACCCGTCGAGCCCGAGGTGAACATCACGTAGCCGCCGGGCCGGGGCGCGGGCTGGGCGTCGGGGAGGGCGGGGAGGTCGGCGGGAAGCGCCTCGAGATTCAGCGGGCGAACATGGTCCGGCATGTCGCCGAACGCGCCCAGCTCCGGCCCGGTCCCGACGAGCACGCTCGCCTGCGAGCCCTGCAGCATCTGGGCGAGCCGCGCGCGAGGGTAGGACGGGTCGAGTGGCACGTAGTCCGCCCCGATCCGCTGAGCGGCGACGATGGCCGCGCAGATCCGCGCGCCGCGGGGCATCAGCAACGCGACGCGGCGCGGCCGCGCCGAGCCCGGGGTCCCGGACAGAGCTTCGGACATCGCAGCGGACAGACGGCGCACGTCCATACACAACTCAGAATATGTTATGCGATCCACACCGCGAATGGCGACGAGATCGGGATCGTCCGCGGCGAACCGCTCGATCCGGTCGGTGAGGCAGATGCCGCCGGCTGGGGACGCCTCGGGCATGGCCAAGTCCTCCGCATATATGTGATACGCTCATGAGCGATATAGCTAAACGACAATATATTATGCAGCCTGTCAAGCGATTTCGACCAACTCTCGGATGCGTACGAGGAACGCCGGCTCTTTGGAGATGGCACAACAGACGGGTGGACCGTCGCTGGAGGCGTCCGGCGCCGGACACGGCGGCCGCGGCCGCGAGGCCGGCCCGACCCGGCCAGGATCACCGCGGCCGGGGCCGCCGGTATGGACCGAGCCGACCGGCGAGGCGCGGCGGCGATCCACGACAGCCTACGTCGAACCGGCGTCGAACACAACTATTGCAAAGTATCATAGTTTAGCGCATTAGCTTTTTTAGCATCGGAGGTGGGCATGCACGACGAACGATCGAACACTTCGTGCGCCTATATCGGCCTCGCGCACATGGGCCGGCCGGTCTTCGAGGCGACGCACCGCTACTTCCTGGGCCTTGGCGCCTCTTCGACGAGGTCTTCCTGCTGCCGGGCCGGGACGAGTCGGTGCTCCACGGGTCGCGTACCAGAGATCGGGAGATCAAGGTCGGCTGGCACAGCTTCCCTGTCCTGCCGCTCGAGCCGGGCCATGCGCAGGACGGCAGCCCTCGGGATTTCGTGGACGATATGCGAGAGGCGCTGAGCGCGACGACCTGTACGCGGCTGACCCACATCCGCAGCAAAGGCTGCTACTTCACCAACTCGACGGACGAGAACGACGTCCTCGACTGGACCGGGCCGAACGAGTTCGTCGCGGGCGGGCTCTCGGGCCACGGCTTCGGGTTCGCGCCGGCTCTGGGCGCGGGGCTCGTGGAAGCGGCGGCGAGCGGCCGCATCCCCGATCACCTCGCCTGTTTCGGTCTATCGCGCTTCGACGGCTCGGTGACCGGCGGCCGGACGCATCTCGACTCCCGCGAGATCGTGGCCGGTCGGAACCGGCGGGTCTGAGATGACGGAGCGCAATCTCCTCCCCTTCGGGATGGCCTTCCTCGCGAACTTCATCCTGTGCGCCTCGTCGATCTACTGGCACCTGTTCGTCGGCCTCTCTCCCGTCGCTCTCGTCATCTACCGGATCGCCTTCTCGCTGGTCCTGCTCGGCCTGCTCGTCGGCTGGCTCGCCTCGCGAGGGAGCGATGCGCTCCGGCGCATGACGGGACGCGTCGTGGCCCTCCACGTGGCCGCGGCGATCCTGGTGGCGATCAACTGGGGCGCCTTCATCTGGGCGTCGCTGCGAGGCTCCGTGCTCGAAAGCGGCCTCGGCTATCTCCTCGCCCCGGTCTTCGTGATGATCGTGGGACTGCTCTTCCTCTCCGAGTCGCGATCCTCGCCACGGCTCGCCTGCATCGCGGTCATCCTGCTCGCCCTCGTCACCCTCGTGACGGCGTCGGGGGACCTGGAGCACTGGGTCTACTGGACCATCGGGGCGACCTGGGGCGCCTACACGCTGCTGAAGAAGCGCACGCCCCTGTCGCCCATCGAGGGGCTCTTCGTCGAGACCACGACCTTGTCGATCCTGCTCGTGCTGGCGTCCGCATGGGTCGACTTCGGCCCTCACGCCCCGGCGGCGTCCCAGGTTCTCGCGTTCCCCTGGCTGGCGGCGGCAGGGCTCGTCTCCGTCGCGCCGCTGGTGATGTTCGCGTTCGCGGCGCGCACGCTCGGCGCCTTCGACATGGGCGCGCTGCAGTTCGTGCTCCCGACGACGCAGCTTCTCGTGTCCTACGCCTATTACGGCCAGGTCGCAGCGGTGGCGACCTATGTCTGCTTCGGCGTGATCTGGATGGCGCTCGTCGCGCTCACCCTCTTCGAGGGCCGCGTTTTCGCGAGGAGGAGCGCCTGTCGCCGCTCCTCCTAGCGGGTCGGACCGGCGCGCCGGGCGGGCGAGGGCGACGGGATCAGATCGTCGAGATCCACCGCCTGAAACGCGCGATCTCGGCTTCGTCCCGATAGTAGAAGGACCAGGAGTGATAGCGGTTGACCTTCACCAAACCGGCGCGCAGGAGCAACTGTAGGTGGCGGCTCGTCGTCGGTTGGCTGAACCCGAGCTTCTTCGCGACGAGCGACACGCAAACGCCCATCTCGTCGGGATCTCCGGTGACCTGATCGGAGAAGTGCACCGACGGCTCCCTCAACCAATCCATGATCTGAAGCCGCACGTCGCTCGAGAGCGACTTGAGCTGCTCGAGACGGTACTCGTCGATTTTCCCGGTCGCGATCTCGTCTGTCGTAATCTCGTCTGTCGTAATTTCGTCTGTCGTCATTTCCGCCCCCGAACACCCGCGGGACCGATTCCGGCTCCGGCCAGTCGCGCGACAATCGTCGCACGAAAACACGATCGAGGCGAAAGGACAATACGCATGAGCCATGAAGCCGCATAGCGCATTCGCTACATCACTCGGCATCCGGGTGCCTCGTGCGACGGCGGCAGAGGGCGGCAGAGGGCGGCAGAGGGCGGCAGAGGGCTGCACGCGATGATCTCGAGAAATGCGGCGGCCCCTCTGAACGTGGCCTCGCCGATGGTTCTCGCCGGTGGCGCGCGGCACGAAAAGCCGCGAGTTCGACGAAAGGCGAGTCGCGAACGCGCTTCGCCGGCGCGCTGTCCCGGTAGTCTCGCACGTCGTATCCCGGCCCGCGCAAACCGCGCAGAGCCCCCTCGCGGGAGCCCGGAACCGTTGTTGCGCGAGGCTTGGGAGTGCTGGAGCGGGTGAAGGGAATCGAACCCTCGTCATCAGCTTGGAAGGCTGTTGCTCTACCATTGAGCTACACCCGCCCGGCTGCTCGGATCATAGCGCCGTGGCGATGGTGGGGGAAGTAGGACTCGAACCTACGAAGGCGTAAGCCAGCGGATTTACAGTCCGCCCCCTTTGCCGCTCGGGACATTCCCCCGTCTCGCTCCGGCTGCCGATCTCTCGGCGCGCCGGGCCGCGCCCGACGCCTCGGCCGTGGCGTGGGGGCTCTTATGGTGACCCGGGCGAGGCGTGTCAACGGCGAAATCGCGCGCGCACGCCCCATTCGGCGACGCTCTGCGCGCCCCGCGGCCTTGACCCGGGCGCGCCCGGCGCGCATGCCCTGGCGACGACCCGACCGGAGCCGCCGCCGTGCCAGACGATCGCAAGCCGCCCCGTAAGCCCCCCGGCAAGCCGCCGCACGCGCGTGCCGCGAACGGCCGCATCGGCGCCGGCGCACGGGCGCGCTCCCGCGGCCCCCGCGCGCGTCCGGCGCGTCCCGAGCTCGACGACGCCGTCGTGCTCTACGGCTGGCATCCCGTCGCCGAGGCGCTGCGCAACGGCAAGCGGACGATCCACCGCCTGCTCGCCACGGAGAACGCCGCGCGGCGGCTCGCCGAGGAGCTGCCGGGCGTCGCCGCGAGCCCTCGGATCGTGCGCCCCTCCGAGATCGACGCGCTCGTCGCCCCCGACGCCGTGCATCAGGGGCTCTACGCCGAGGCCGAGCCGCTCGAGGGCTACGACCTCGACACGCTCCCCGACGACGCGCTGGTGCTCGCCCTCGACCAGATCACGGACCCGCACAACGTCGGCGCCATCGTGCGCACGGCCGCCGCCTTCGGCGTCACGGCGATCCTGACGACGGCGCGGCATTCGCCGGCGGCGACGGGCGTCCTGGCGAAATCGGCATCGGGCGGGCTCGAGCACGTGCCCTTCGTCGTCGTGAAGAACCTCGGCGACGCGCTCGACCGGCTCGGCGCGCGCGGCTTCCTGCGCATCGGCCTCGACTCGGAGGGCGATGCGACCTTCGAGAGCCTGCCCGCGCGCCGGCCGGCCCTGCTCGTGCTGGGCGCGGAGGGCAGGGGCCTGAGGGCGCGCACGCGCTCGCTGTGCGACGTGGTCGCGCGGCTCGACATGGCCGGCGCGATCAAGAGCCTCAACGTCTCGAACGCCGCCGCGATCGCGCTCTACGCGCTGACGCGGCGGCTGTGAGGCGGATGCGCGTCAGGAGGGGTCGACGAGGACGGTCCCGGCCGCCTCGATCACGTAGATCGCCGGCGGCTCGACCGGCGCCGGGCGGATGCCGGTCACCGTCGGCACGCCGCGGGTGACGACGATCTCGCGCGGCGCGGGGGTGCGCGGCGCGAGCACGACGCGGCCCTCCTCGGTGCGCAGGACCGGCGCGTCGACGGTCGACGCGATGGTCCGGTCGCGCTCGGCCGAATTCCACATGCACTGCGCGGCGGCGGGGCCGCCGGCGAGGAGGCCGAGCGCGAGCGCGCCGGCGGCAGAAGCCTTGACGGTGATGGATGCACGCATGACGACCGCTCCCTCTTCGTTTTGGTGAAGGAGAGGTTAACCCGAACTTCGTCGCGCGTCCTCCGCTGCCTTTCGCCGCAGCCCGGCCGTCGCGCCTCAGCCGCCGCCGAAGGCCGAGCGGATCAGCCATTGCTGCATGGCGACGGGGCTGTCGGCAGCCGGCTTCGGCGCGGCGATCGCCTCGGACATGACGCCGTCGAGATGGACGATGCGGGCATGCAGGCGCACGCTCGTGCCGATCAGCTCCTTGAGCCGCTCCGGCAACGCGGCGGCGTCGAAGACCGGGCTCGCGCTCTCCTGGCGGGTGAGGCGCACGCGGGTCTTCTCCTTGAGCGCTTCCTCCGCCGTGATCTCGCCCTCGGCGACGGCGCGCTGGACGAGGAGCCACGAGGCGATCTGCATCAGGCGGGTGGTCAGCCGCATGCTCTCACTGGCGTAGGTGAGCGCCGCCTGGCGCGGCAGGGTGCGCGATTCCTCGCGCCCCTGCCCGTCGAGATAGGCGGCCGTCTCCTCCACGAGCGCCATCCCGTCCCGGAACAGCGCGCGGAACGCGTCGGAGTGCACGAAGGTCCGCCCGAAATCGACGGGATCGCGGGTGTCCCGGAATGTGAAGTCCGCGTTCATGTGCCGCCTCCTGACGAAAATTTGTCTCGAATTGTGCCGGCGCGATACGGCGCGCGGCTTTCCCGAGTCGTCGGAGCAAGGCTAGCGCCGAACGCGCCCGCGCGCCCCGTTAGGATGTGGTTAACGTTAACGGGGGCAGAACGGCACCGCGACGGCATGTCCACAGCCCGCGGGGCGGCGGCGGAGCGGCGCGCACAAAAAAGAGCCGCCGTGAGGCGGCTCTGAAGTCGTCAACAGGGAGGCGTCAAACAGAGTGGACAGGAGCCACTCGCATCCAGAAGGACTGGATGCCCATATTCATGAAGCAGGAAGCTTAACGACCGGTTAACGCGCGGCGAGAAACGCGAGCGACCTGACCGATTTCGGCACATGCGCCGATGCACGCGGGCGCTGCGCGCCCGGCCCGGCTCAGGTCGCCGGCTTGAAGAACGCGTCCGCGGCCGTGCGCGACACCTGCTTCTTCGCCTTCGCCTCGCGCAGGCGTCCGATCTCGGTCTCCATCGCGGCGATACGCTCGTCGAGCTCCTCGATCGAGAGGTGCGCGAGGTCCTGCCCGATCAGGTGCGTGTCGGGGCGGGGCCGGGGCAGCTCCTCGCCGAAGGGATCGATGGACATGTCCGTCTCCTCCGCGCCGAACGTCGAGGCTTCATGATAACGCGGCGCATCCCAGATGGCCAATCCCGCGGCGGCGATCGCACGGCTTGCCAATCCGCGCGGGCGCGTGTCACCTCGCCCCGACGAGGCGGACGACGAGGGAGCCGAGCCGTGGCCGAGACGAAGAGCGACACCATCCCGCGAACCATGCGCGCCGTGATCGCGCAGGGCGGCGGCGGGCCGGAGGTGCTGACCTTCGTGGATCGCCCCGTGCCGGAGCCGGGTCCCGGGGAGATCCTGGTGCGGGTCGCTGCGGCGGGCATCAATCGGCCGGACGTGATCCAGCGCGAGGGGAACTACCCCCCTCCCCCGGGCGCGCCGGACGTGCTCGGGCTCGAGATCGCCGGCACCGTCGTCGCCCGCGGCGCGGGCGCGCAGCGCTGGCGCGAGGGCGATGCGGTGATGGCGCTGGTGCCGGGCGGCGGCTATGCGGAATACTGCCTCGCCCACGAGGACAACACGCTCGCGGTGCCGACAGGCCTCTCCATGGTGGAGGCCGGCGCGATCCCCGAGACGTATTTCACGGTCTGGACGAACGTCTTCGACCGCGGTCGCCTCGCCGCGGGCGAGACGCTCCTCGTCCACGGCGGCTCGTCGGGCATCGGCACGACCGCGATCCAGCTCGCCAAGGCCTTCGGCGCGCGGGTGATCGTCACCGCCGGCTCGGACGAGAAATGCGCGCGCTGCCTCGACCTCGGCGCCGACCGCGCGGTGAACTACCGCGAGGAGGACTTCGTCGCCGCTGTGAAGGCCTTCACCGACGGGCGCGGCGCCGACCTCATCCTCGACATGGTGGGGGGCGACTACATCCCGCGCAACTACGAGGCGGCCGCAGTGGACGGCCGGATCGTGCAGATCGCCTTCCTGAAGAGCCCCAAGGTCGAGGTCGACTTCCGCCGCCTGATGATGAAGCGCCTCACCCACACCGGCTCGACCCTGCGCCCGCGCACGGTCGCCCAGAAGGCCGAGATCGCCGCCGCGCTCGCCCGCGAGGTCGTGCCGCTCATCGCCCAGGGCCGCTGCCGGCCGGTGATCGATTCGACGTTCGCGCTGGCGGAGGTGCGCGCGGCGCACGCGCGGATGGATTCGAGCGCGCATGTGGGGAAGATCGTGCTGACCATATAGCAGAAACTGCATATGCGTCGCGTGCACCATGTGTTACCGTCAGCGCTGCAAGGAGGGATGAGCATGAGTGCGACCGAGCGTGTGATCGTAGACCTGCCGGCAGAACTCGTCCGCGAATTGCGCGAGAGGGTCGCTGCCGGCGAGATCAGCTCCGAGAGCGAAGCACTTCGTCAAGGTCTCGAGTCCGTCTTGGTCCCCGACATTTGGGACGAGGATTGGATCGAACGCGAAGCGGGCGCAGTGTATGATCGCGTTCTCGCTGGTGAGGAGGAACTCTTTCCAGCGGATCAGGTCTTCGCGGAGCTACGGGCAAGGATCGCTGCCAGGGCCGATCGCAACAGCGGCGGCCGATGACGCGCAGGCTCATCCTTGCCGCGACTGCCCGTCGCGACCTCGATTCTTTGCTGCGTGGGCTCGAGCAGCGGGCGGGGTACGAGGTCGCGAGCGGTTACGTATCGCGCGTCGAGCGTTTCCTGCAGGGTCTCGTCGACTTTCCCGAGCGGGGCACACGCCGCTCCAAGCATCGGCCGAAAATGCGCGTCATCGGGTTCGAGCGTCGTGTAAGCGTTGTGTTCACGGTGGATGGCGGTGACGTCGTCGTGCTGCGCGTCTTGTACGGCGGAAGGAATCTGCCGCCCGACCTGTCGTGACCGCCGCCGAGATCCGCGCCCGCGTCCGCACCCGCCATCCTCGTTGCGCCCCGCGCGCGAAGCGCCTATATTCTCCCCGTCCCCTCACAATCGGGTACGTCGTCGCTCCGGCCGCAGGCCGGGTCGGAGCACGGAGAAGGTTTGCCGCGCGCCGGCGCATCGCGGGAGATCCGCGGTCCCGCGCTCGTTTCCAGGAGGAAGTCCCGTGTCCGCTGCCGTTCCCTTGATGCCGAAGGCGACTGCCGTCTGGCTCGTCGAGAACACGTCGCTGACGTTCGATCAGATCGCCGACTTCTGCAAGCTCCACCCGCTCGAGGTGAAGGGCATCGCCGACGGCGAGGTGGCGGCGGGCATCAAGGGCGCCAACCCGATCACGAGCGGCCAGCTGACGCACGAGGAGATCGAGAAGGCGCAGAAGCACCCGGAATACCGGCTCAAGATCGCGCCGCCGAAGGTGCGCCTGCCCGAGATCAAGGCCAAGCGCG
This sequence comes from Salinarimonas chemoclinalis, assembly GCF_041514305.1. Taxonomy (NCBI): domain Bacteria; kingdom Pseudomonadati; phylum Pseudomonadota; class Alphaproteobacteria; order Hyphomicrobiales; family Salinarimonadaceae; genus Salinarimonas; species Salinarimonas chemoclinalis. The sequence goes on along the minus strand of NZ_JBGMWH010000001.1, from coordinate 717,274 downwards.
GCCCGCGCTACACGCCGGTCTCGCGTCGCCAGGACCGGCCCAATGCCATCCTCTGGCTCCTGCGCAACCATCCGGAGCTGAAGGACGCGCAGATCATGCGCCTCGTCGGGACCACCAAGACGACGATCCAGCAGATCCGCGAGCGCACCCACTGGAACTCCGCCTCGCTCTCGCCGCTCGACCCGGTCACGCTGGGCCTGTGCTCGCAGATCGACCTCGATCTCGAGGTCCAGCGCGCCGCCAAGGATCGCCCGCCCGCGCCCGTCGGCGAGGGCGGCCAGACGCTGCTGCCGGCGGACGTCTCCACCGATCCGGGCTACCAGCCCCCGGAGGAGGAGGAGTACGGCGGCTACGGCGCCCAGCGCCGCCGCGAGGTGGAGGAGCGCGCGGAGGCCGACACGGTCTTCGCCAAGCTCAAGAACCTGAAGGGGCCGGAGGACGAGGAGGAGGAGTGATCCGCGGCGCGTGGTATCGGGCCTGCGTCCGGGCGCAGGCCTACGACTGCCCCCCGCCCGTGTTCCGCTCCCCGCTGGTCTTCGCCGCCTGCGCATGCGCCTCCCGCCGCAGCCAGTCCGCGAAGGCGGCGGCGCTCGGGCGCAGGCGGCCCGGGCGGCGCACCAGCCAGTAGCCGGCCTCGCGCGTCACCGAGACGTCGTCGAACAGCACGACGAGCCGCCCCGCGGCGAGATCCGCCTCCACCAGCATGCGCGCCGTGAGGCCGATGCCCTGCCCGTCGCGCAGGGCGGCGATGGCCATGTGGCCGGGCAGGTGGTGGATGTCGCGCTTCTGGCCGATGGCGATGCCCTGCGCCGCGAGCCAGGCCTGCCATTCGCCGAGCCCCAGCTCCTGGATCCAAGGGTAGCGCAGCAGATCCCGCGGCTCGCGGACCGCGCCGGCCTCGATGAGCGCGGGCGCGGCGACGACGACCTTGGCCGACTCCAGCAGCGGCTCGGACTCGACGCCCTCCCAGCCGCCGTCGCCGTAGCGCACCGCGAGGTCGAAATCCGAGCGGGCGAGGTCGATGGTCTTCGCGCTCGGGTTGATCATCAGCTCGATCTCGGGGTGCTCGTAGCGAAACGCGCCGAGGCGGGGCGCGAGGAAGCCCGCCGCGAAGCCGGTCGTCGTCGTCACCTGCACCGGCCGCTCCGCCGCGCCGGCGACGAGCGCGCCGACGCCCTCGCGCATCAGGTCGAGCGCCTCGCGCAGCGTGCCCGCGAGGCGCGCGCCGTCGGGCGTGAGCGCGAGCCCCCTGCCCTCGCGCCGCATCAGCGCCACGCCGAGACGCTCCTCCAGCCCACGCACCTGCTGGGCGATCGCGGAATGGGTCACGTTGAGCTCGCGGCCTGCGGCCGAAAAGCCGCGGTGGCGGGCCGCCGCCTCGAAAGCGCGCAGCATCGACAGGGGCGGCAGGTCGGACCAGTTCATCTGAAAGCCCTGCTTACGGCGTGCGAGAAACGCTGACTCGCAACCGGCCCAGCATAGCGGCATCGATCGGGCTCGGCATCACCGGAAGCCGGAGCCTGGACCATGATCGCGAAAACGGATGCAGCTTACAGAACGGCGGGCACCGGGGACGGCGGCCCCGTGCGTGCGCGCATTCGCGCGCTGAGCCCGGTGCGCCTGCTCGCGCGGCTCGCCGCGCTGATGGGAGCCGCGCGGCGGCGGGCACGAGACCGCGCGACCCTCGCGGAGATGCCCCAGCGCCTCGCCCGCGACGTCGGGCTCACCGACGCGAGCCGCGCACCGATGCCGCCGCCAGCGCGAATGCCGGATTTCTGGTGACGCGCGCGGCGATCAGCCTCGCCGGCCGTCGAGGAACGCCGCGTGTTCGCGCTCCAGCGCACCCGAGAGCGCCTTCTCGATCAGCGCCCGCGTCTCGGCCACCCCGTAGAGCGCCACGAACGACCCGAAGCGCGGCCCGCGCTCCTCGCCCAGCAGCACCTGGTAGAGGGTGGCGAACCAGGTCTGCGAGACGCCCGGGCGCCCGTCCGGGCTCTTCGACTTGCCGGACGTGTCGGGGAAATGCGTGCGGCCGACCTCGTAGACCACGTCCTGGAGCGCGGCGGCGTCCGTCGAGCCCGCCATCGGCGCGAGCGCCCGGTCGAGGTCCTCGAGCGCGGCGCGCTCCTCGGGCGTCGGGGCGCGGTAGGTCTTGGCCGGGCGCACGAAGTCGCGGTAGTAGCGCACCGCGAGGCCGACGAGCGCGTCGAGCCGCGGGTGCGTCCGCGGCGAGGCGGTCGGCGCGTAGCGGCGGATGAAGGCCCAGAGCAGCCCCGGCTCCTCCGCGTTCGCCACCGCGACGAGGTTGAGCAGCATGCCGAAGGTGATCTGCGCCGCCGCCGCGTTGCCGCCCTCGCTCTGCACCGTCTCGGGCTCCGGCGGCGCGCCGCCGTGGATGTGCCAGACGGGGTTGCCGAGCCGGTTCTTGTCGTCCTGGCGCTGGTAGCGCTCGAGAAATCCGAGATACTCGTCGACGTGCTTGGGGATGACGTCGAAGAACAGCCGCTTCGCCTCGCGCGGGCGGTTGTACATGTAGAGCGACAGGCTCTCGGGCGTGCCGTAGGTCAGCCACTCGTCGATGGTCAGCCCGTTGCCCTTGGACTTGGAGATCTTCTGGCCGTTCTGGTCGAGGAAGAGCTCGTAGTTGAAGCCCTCCGGCGGGTCGGCGCCGAGCGCGCGGGCGATCGCGCCCGAGACCTTGACGGAATCGATCAGGTCCTTGCCGGCCATCTCGTAGTCGACGCCGAGCGCCACCCAGCGCATCGCCCAGTCGGGCTTCCACTGCAGCTTGGCGTGGCCGCCCGTCACCGGCGTCTCGAAGCGCTCGCCCGTGTCGGGATCGCTCCAGACGATGGTGCCGGCGGCGAGGTCGCGCTCCTGCGTCGGCACCTGCATCACCACGCCGGTCTTCGGGTGGATCGGCAGGAAGGGCGAGTAGGTCGCCCGCCGCTCCTCGCCCAGCGTCGGCAGCATGATGGCGAGCACCGCCTCGTAGCGCTCCAGCACGAGCCGCAGCGTGTCGTCGAAGCGCCCCGAGCGGTAGCACTCCGTCGAGGACAGGAAAGTGTAGTCGAAGCCGAACGCGTCGAGGAAGGCGCGCAGGCGCGCGTTGTTGTGGTGGCCGAAGCTCTCGTGGGTTCCGAACGGGTCGGGCACCTTCGTCAGCGGCAGGCCGAGCGCGCCGCGCAGGAGCTCGGGGTTGGGCAGGTTGTCCGGCACCTTGCGCAGGCCGTCCATGTCGTCCGAGAAGGCGACGAGGCGCGTCGGGATCGCGTCGTTCGTGAGCGCGCGGAAGGCGTTGCGCACCATGGTCGTGCGCGCCACCTCGCCGAACGTGCCGATGTGCGGCAGGCCCGACGGGCCGTAGCCCGTCTCGAAGACGACCTCTTTCTTGCCCGTACGCTCCAGGCGCGCGACGAGCTTGCGCGCCTCCTCGAAGGGCCAGGCGTTGGCGGAGCGCAGCGCGTCCGGGTCGATCATCGTGGGCGGCTTCCAAGCTGTGGGAACGGGCGCCGAGGCTTAAGCCCCGGCGGTGCGGGGCGTCAACAGGCTGCGGCGCCCCCGTGTGCCGATGCACCCGTCCTCCTTCCCCTAGGGCAAGGTGTCTCCGCGCAGCCGAGACGGATGGGGCGCGCGGGACGCGCGTTCGGCGAAGCCGAAATGCGACGGTGGCCGCTGACACGTCGGCTTCCGCTTCGCGGAACGCGCCGCTCGCGCGCCGCGCCCCATCCGTCACCGGCTCCGCCGGTGACACCTTCCCCTACGGGGAAGGACGAGGATGCCGCAGCCCTCGAGCAGTCACTGCAACGCCACTCCTGCGAGATCCGATCGGCGGAGGAGGCGTCACGGTCGCACACCCTCAATCCAGATGGAACTTGGCCCATTCCCGGTGCTCGGCGGAGATCTTGCGCACGGTCCCGGTGGCGGAGCGGTACACCACCGTCTCGGTCTCGATCACGTCCGGGCCGAACTTCACGCCCATGGTCAGCGCCGAGTCGGTCACGCCGGTGGCGGCGACGATGACGTCGCCGGAGGCGAGCTCGGTCACGTCGTACTTCTTGTTGGGATCCTTCACGCCCATACCGAGGGCGCGCTCGCGCTTCTCCTCGGTGTCGAGGATGAGGCGCCCCTGCATCTGGCCGCCGATGCAGCGCAGCGCGCCGGCCGCGATCACGCCCTCGGGCGCCGCGCCGATGCCGAGATAGAGGTCGATGCCGGTCTTCGCCGGGTCGGTCGTGTAGATCACGCCGGCGATGTCGCCGTCGGAAATCAGCCGCACGGCGGCCCCGGTGGCGCGCACCTCGGCGATCAGGTCGTGGTGGCGCGGCCGGTCGAGGATCAGCGTGGTGATCTCGGAAGGCGCGACGCCCTTGGCCTTGGCGAGCGCGTGGATGTTGTCGGTCGCCGACGCGTCGAGGTCGACGACGCCCGTGGGATAGCCCGGCCCCACCGCGATCTTCTGCATGTAGACGTCGGGCGCGGCGAGCAGCGTGCCACCCTCCGCCATCGCCATCACGGCGATCGAGCCCGGCATGTCCTTGGCGCACAGCGTCGTACCCTCGAGCGGGTCGACCGCGATGTCGACCTTCGGGCCCTTGCCGTTGCCCACGCGCTCTCCGATGAACAGCATCGGCGCCTTGTCGCGCTCGCCCTCGCCGATGACGACGGTGCCGTCGATGCCGAGACGGTTGAGCTCGCGGCGCATGGCGTCCACCGCCGCCTGGTCCGCGGCCTTCTCGTCGCCGCGCCCGCGCAGGCGCGCCGCGGAGACGGCGGCACGCTCGGTGACGCGCACGAGCTCCAGCGTCAGGATGCGCTCGATGAACACGTTCGGGACGATGTGTGACGGCGGCTTCATGTACCGGACCTCCTTTACGGCCACGTGGCGCGCGTCGGGCGCCCGGCCATGACGACAACGGCGCTCACTCGCGCTCGATCCGGATCACCTGCGGCGGCTCGGCCACGTGGCCGTCCGCGTCGATGCGCGCGAGCGCCTCGCGGATCGCGGCCTCGGTGGTGGCGTAGGTGATGAGCACCACCGGCACCGGCGCGCCCGAGCGCCCCGTCGGGTCGACGTCGGCGGTACGGGCGCGGTGCTGGATGATGCTCTCGAGCGAGATGTCGGCCTGGGCCATGCGCGTCGCGATCCCCGCCGCCGATCCCGGCCGGTCGAAGACCGACAGGCGGATGTAGTAGCCGCCCTCGTGGCGCTGCATCGGCGCGCGCTCCGGCGCGGCGAGGCGGTCCGCCGGGATGCCGAAGGCCGGGCGCACGACGTCGGCGGCGACGTCGCAGATGTCCGCGATCACTGCGGACGCCGTGGCGTCGCCACCGGCGCCGGGGCCGATGAGGCTGAGCTCGCCCACCGCGTCGGCGTCGATGGTGACGGCGTTCGTGACGCCCATCACCTGCGCCAGCGAGGAGGTGCGCGGCACCATGGTGGGATGGACGCGCTGCTCGATCCCGGTCGGCGTGCGCTCGGCGACGCCGAGCAGCTTGATGCGGTAGCCGAGCTCGGCCGCCATGCGCAGGTCGAGCGGCGTGATCTTGGAGATGCCCTCGACGTAGATCGCGTCCGGGTCGAGCGCGACGCCGAAGGCGAGCGCCGTGAGGATCGCCAGCTTGTGGGCCGTGTCGAAACCCTCGACGTCGAAGGTCGGGTCGGCCTCCGCGTAGCCGAGGCGCTGGGCGTCGGCGAGACACGCGGCGAAGGAGAGCCCCTCGGCCTCCATGCGCGAGAGGATGTAGTTGCAGGTTCCGTTGAGGATGCCCGACACGCGCGAGACGCGATTGCCGGCGAGCGCCTCGCGCAGGGCCTTGACCACCGGCACGCCGCCGGCGGCCGAGGCCTCGAAGGCGAGCGCGACGCCGCGCTCCTCGGCGAGGCGCGCGAGCGCCATCCCGTGCTTGGCGAGCAGCGCCTTGTTGGCGGTGACGACGTGCTTGCCGGCCCCGAGCGCCGCCTCGACGAGGGCGCGCGCCGGTCCCTCGTCGCCGCCGATCAGCTCGACGACGCAGTCGACGTTCGGGTCGCGCGCCAGCGCCAGCGGATCCGCGTGCCAGGTGGCGCGGGAGAGATCGACGCCGCGGTCGCGCGACCGGTCCCGGGCGCAGACCGCGCCGAGAATCATCGGCCGCCCCGCCCGCAAGGCGAGGCCCTCGGCGTTGCGCGCCATGAGCCGCGCGACGCTCGCGCCCACGGTGCCCAGCCCCGCGATACCGACCCGCAACGGTTCCCTCATCGACCCGATCCCTCCTCGGCGCCGGCCCGCGGGCCGGCCGGTGAGCGGCGCGACGGTATTGCACCCTTTCCCGGCCGCATTCAAGGAAGGTCGCGCCGGGACGGCCACGGTCGTCCGAGACGCTCGCGTTCGGCAAACCGAATATGTCCTCGCGCGCGGTCCCGACTCCACGGAGCCTCGGGTGCACAACGCCTCGCCGCACGATTTGCGACAGCGGACGGGCCGTTGACGGCCCGGTCGCGTTCTCTTAAAAGAACGATCGTTCTTTCGTCAAGACGCCTACAGAGGACGCGCCCATGACCGAACGCACCCCAGGGTTCAGCACGCTCGCCATCCACGCCGGCGCGACGCCGGACCCGACGACCGGGGCGCGTGCGACGCCGATCTACCAGACGACGTCGTTCGTCTTCGACGACGTCGACCACGCCGCCTCGCTCTTCGGCCTGCAGGCCTTCGGCAACATCTACTCGCGCATCGGCAACCCGACCTGCGCCGTGCTCGAGGAGCGCGTCGCCGCGCTCGAGGGCGGCACCGCGGCTCTCGCCGTGGCCTCGGGCCATGCGGCCGAGTTCCTGACCATGCACGCGCTGATGCAGCCGGGCGACGAGTTCGTGGCGGCCAAGAAGCTCTACGGCGGCTCGATCAACCAGTTCAACCATTCCTACAAGAACTTCGGCTGGACGGTGCGCTGGGCCGACACGGAGGATCTCTCCACCTTCGAGGCGGCGATCAACGAGCGCACCAAGGCGATCTTCATCGAATCGATCGCCAATCCCGGCGGCGTGATCGTCGACATCGCCGGCATCTCGGCCATCGCCAAGCGCCACAGGCTGCCGCTCATCGTCGACAACACCATGGCCTCGCCGTACCTGTGCCGGCCGATCGAGCACGGGGCGGACATCGTCATCCACTCCGCGACGAAGTTCCTGGGCGGTCACGGCACCTCCATCGCCGGCGTGCTCGTCGACGGCGGCACGTTCGACTGGGCGGGCGACGAGCGCTACCCGATGCTCTCCAAGCCGCGCCCGGAATACGGCGGCATGGTGCTCGGCGAGACCTTCGGCAACTTCGCCTTCGCGATCGCGACGCGCGTGCTCGGCCTGCGCGACCTCGGCCCGGCGCTCTCCCCCTTCAACGCATTCATGATCCTGCAGGGCATCGAGACGCTGCCGCTGCGCATGCAGCGCCATTGCGACAACGCGCTCGTCGTGGCGCGCTTCCTCTCCGAGCACCCGGCCGTGGAGTGGGTGTCCTACCCGGGACTGCCGGGCAACCCCTACAACGCGCTCGCCGAGCGCTATTGCCCCAAGGGCGCGGGCGCGGTCTTCACCTTCGGCCTGAAGGGCGGCTTCGACGCGGGCGTGGCGCTGGTCTCGAAGCTCGAGCTGTTCTCGCACCTCGCCAACATCGGCGACACCCGCTCGCTGATCATCCACCCGGCCTCGACGACCCACCGCCAGCTCACCGACGCCGAGCGCATCGCCGCCGGCGCCGGCCCGGACGTGGTGCGCCTGTCGATCGGGATCGAGGATCCGGAGGACCTGATCGCCGACCTCGCGCAGGCGCTGGGCTGACGAGACGGGCGTGGCGGGGCGGAGACGCTCCCGCCCCCTCGGGGCGGGGACGATCCGCGAAGCGGATCAGGGGCGGGGTCCCGCGGCGACGCGTCCGCCGATCGCCGCCCCCCTTCCCTTCCGCCGCGTCGTCCGCCAAGCTCCGCAGCGTCACGCCCGCCCTCCGGAGCTCCTCCCCCATGCTCGCCATCGGCGACGACAATCCGCTGCGGCACATCCGCGGCGCCCATGTGAACCATGCGCTGATCGCGATCTGCGTCGTCGCCTTCTTCCTCGTCCCGGAGACCGCGATCGAGTACGCGCTGCTGCCGGCGCAGCTCGTCGGCGATGCCGGCGGCGTCGGGGTGGCGGCGCCGGGTGCGACGGGCGTGCCGGGGTGGGCGACGCTCGTCACCTACACGTTCCTGCACGCGGGGTTCCTGCACCTCGCGGGCAACATGATCACGCTGTGGGTGTTCGGCGACAACGTCGAGGACGCGCTCGGCCACTGGCGCTACGCGCTCTTCTTCCTCCTCGCCGGTGCGGCGGGCGGGCTCGCGGAGGCGGCCCTGACCGGCAACCCGGACCTGCCCGTGGTCGGCGCCAGCGGCGCGGTGTCGGGGGTGATGGGGGCCTACCTCCTCCTGCACCCGAGCGCGAAGATCTTCGTGCTCGTCGGCTACCGCGTCCCCGTGGCGCTGCCGGCGGGGATCTTCGTGGGCTTCCTCATCGCGCTCAACCTCGCCATGGCGCTGTCGGGCGATACCGCCTCGATGGTCGCGTGGTGGGCGCACGTCGGCGGCTTCGCGGCGGGCATGATCCTCGTCGTGCCGCTGCGCCACCGCGACGTCGCGCTGTTCCAGCCCGCCCACGACGTCCCCGAGCGCACCGGGCGCTTCGCCTTCGCGCGGCGCTTCGTCATCGACCTGACGCCGAAGGCGCCCAGGGGTCTGCCGACGGGGCTGCGCCGCTCGCTGGGCGAGCGGGTCGTCGCGGTGGTGAAGGCGCTCGTGTTCTTCATCGTGATCATGCTCGTCGTCGAGCTCTTCGTCCCCTGATCCTCGTGGCTTTGCGCGGGATGGCTGCCATGCGTGCCCGCCGGTTGCCCCGGCGTGGGATCGGGCGCACAACGCGGACCCCGAGGATCTCCCGATGAACGACCCGCGCCCCCTCGACGCGCGCGCCGCCGCCCCCGCGCCGCCCGTCGACGAGTCCCACCGCCACGCGCCGATGACGTTCCGCGAGTTCGTCGCGATGGTGGCCGCGCTGATGGCGCTCAACGCGCTCGCGATCGACATCATGTTGCCGGCGATCCAGGACATCGGCGCGGCGCTCGCCGTCGCCGACCCGAACGAGCGCCAGGCGATCCTGCCGGCCTACCTCGCCGGCTTCGGGGTGGGGCAGCTGCTGGTGGGCTCGGTGTCCGATCGCTTCGGCCGCCGGCCGGTGCTGCTCGCGGGGCTCGTGTTCTACGTCGCGGCGGCGATCCTGTGCGCCTTCGCGCCGACCTTCGCGGCGCTGATCGTGGGACGCGTCGTCCAGGGCCTCGCCTCGGCGGCACCGCGGGTCGTCACCGCCTCGATCGTGCGCGACTGCTACGGCGGGCGGCGGATGGCGAGCGTGCTCTCGCTCGCCATGACGATCTTCATGGCGGTTCCCGTGGTGGCGCCCTCCATCGGCCAGGCGATCCTGCTCGTCGCGCCCTGGCGGGCGATCTTCGTGCTGCTCGCCGTCTACGGCGTCGCGATGATGCTGTGGACGGGCCTGCGCCTGCCCGAGACGCTCGCGCCGGAGCGGCGCCGCGGCATCGGCCCGCGCGCGCTGGCGGCCGCGTTCCGCGAGGTCTTCACCACGCGCCAGACGCTGGGCTACGCCATCGCGGCGGGGACGATGTTCGGGGCGATGTTCAGCTTCATCGTCAGCGCCGAGCAGATCCTCGCCGACCTCTACGGGCTCGGGCCGCTCTTCCCCGTCGCCTTCGCGGTGATGGCGGGCGGCATGGCGGTCTCCTCGCTCGTCAACGCGCGGCTCGTGGGCCGCATGGGCGCGCGGCGGCTCTCGCACGCCGGCGTGACGCTGTTCGCGCTGATCGCGGCGACCGCGCTCGCGCTCGCGCTCGCGGACCTGCTGACCCTCTGGCCGCTCCTCGTGCTGCTCGCGGGCGCGATGCTGCTGGTGGGGCTGATCTTCGCCAACTTCAACGCGCTCGCCATGGAGCCGATGGGGCACATGGCGGGGACGGCCTCCTCGGTGTTCGGCTCGGTGACGACGCTGCTCGCGGCGATCATCGGCGGCGCGGTGGGCCGCGCCTTCGACGGGACCGTCGTGCCGCTGTTCGCCGCGTGGCTCTTGCTGGGTCTCGTCGCGATCGTCACCATCGCCGTGACGGAGAAGGGGCGGCTCTACGGCCGAGGGACCTGAGCCCGCGTCATCGGTCCGTCACGGTCGCGCCTCAGGAACCCCGCATGACGCTCGCCCCCTCCTCCTCCGCCGCGCCCGATCTCGACGTCCTCCTGATCACCGCAGACCAGCTGCGCGGCGACTGCCTCGGCCATGCCGGCCATCCGCACGTGCGCACGCCGCACCTCGACGCGCTCGCGGCGGAGGGGACGGCGTTCCTCGCACATTGGGGGCAGGCCGCGCCCTGCGGGCCGGCGCGCGCGGCGCTCTACACGGGCCTCTACCAGATGCGCAACCGCGTCGTGGCCAACGGCGCGCCGCTCGCGGCGCATCACGACACGATCGCCAGGCTGGCGCTGCGCCATGGCTACCGCCCCACCCTGTTCGGCTACACCGACCAGGCGGAGGACCCGGCGGGCCTCGCCCCCGCCGACCCGCGGCTGCACAGCTACGAGGGCGTCCTCCCCGGCTTCTTCCCGCGCCTCGCGATGCCGGAGGACGCCGGCGCCTGGCGCGCGGCGCTCATCGCCAAGGGCTACGCCCAGGCGGCCGACATCCGCACGGTCCACCTGCCCCGCGACGGGCGCACCGACCCGCCGACCGGCGCGCCGACGGTCTATGCGGCCGATGAGGCCGAGACCGCCTTCGTCGCGGACGCCTACCTGCGCTGGCTCGACGAGATCCCACGCGAGGCGCCGTACTTCGCCCACGTGAGCTTCCTGCGTCCGCATCCGCCGCTGATCGCGCCCGAGCCCTATGCCTCGATGCACGATCCGGCGGAAGGCGGGCCCTTCGTCGGGCGCGAGAGCGCGCAGGCGGAGGCGGCGCTGCACCCCTTCCTCGCGTGGCACCTGCCGCGCATCGGCAAGGGCAGCCTCGTCGCCGGCGCGCGCGGTCCGATCTCGGACTGGGGCGAGCGCGAGCGCCGCGTGCTGCGCGCGACCTACTGGGGCCTCGTCGCGGAGGTCGACGCCGCGATCGGGCGGATCGTCGCCGACCTGAAGCGGCGCGGGCGCTACGAGCGCACGCTGATCGTCTTCACCGCCGACCACGGCGAGATGCTGGGCGACCACCACGCCTTCGGCAAGTTCGGCTTCTTCGATGCGGCCTTCCACGTGCCGCTCGTCGTGCGCGACCCGCGCCGGCCCGCCGGGCACGGCCGCCGCGTCGAGGCCTTCACCGAAGCCGTCGACGTGATGCCGACGATCGCCGAGGCCCTGGGCGAAGCGCTGCCCGGCGCCGACGGGCGGGCGCTCACCCCCTTCCTCGCGGGCGAGACGCCCGAGGGATGGCGCGACGCCGTGCATTGGGAATACGACTTCCGCACGCTCGAGGAGCCCGAGCCTCCGATGGGCCTCGACCGCGACGCCTGCTCGCTCGCCGTGCGCCGGGAGCGGGACTGGAAGTACGTCCACTTCGCCGGCCTGCCGCCGCTCCTGTTCGACCTCGCGGGGGACCCGCACGAGACCATCGACCGCGCCGACGACCCCGCCTGCGCCGGAATCCGCCTGCGCATGGCCGAGGCGCTCCTCTCCTGGCGCGCCCGCCACCTGGAGCGGCGCTACACGGGCATGCTGCTGACGGAGCGAGGGCCGCTCGGCGCGCCGCGCTGAGGCGTCGCGGGCGGGCGGGGGATCGTCCGGCCTTGCGCGGGCGCGCGCTCCGCCGTACCAAGGGCGTGTCGTCCGACAGCCCCGGGAGCCCGCGCCGTGCAGACCTTCTTCGTCGAGATCAAGTGCAAGCTCGGCAAGACCTACGACGTCGCCCGCGAGCTGGCCGACCGCGAGATCGCGTCCGAGATCTACTCCACCGCCGGCGACTACGACATCATCGCCAAATTCCACATCGACCGCGACCTCGACATCGGCCACTTCGTGGCGCAGAAGGTGCAGACGATCCCCGAGATCGACGATACGAAGACGGTGATCACGTTCAAGGCGTTCTGAGGGGGCTGTCATCCCGGATTGCGATAGCCAAGTCCGGGATCCGGAACCACAGGTGCTCGTCGCGCGGCGTGGAACGCCGCGGCGTGAGACGGCTCGATCGGCGTTTCGAGGACGCGCGCGCTCCCGCGCACGCTGAACGAACCTCCGTGGTTCTTTCACCCGATCGCCCTGCCCCACCCCCACCGCGCTTCCAATCCCCGCCCCACCGGCTATATACCGCCCCGGACCACCCGAACCTCCGGAGCGCCCCCATGACCGGCACCATGCGCACGAGCGCCGACCTCGATCCGCGGAGGCGCAAGATCCTGTTCCGCTCCTGGCATCGCGGCATCCGCGAGATGGACCTGATCATGGGCCGCTTCGCCGACGCCGAGATCGGGGGCTTCACCGAGGCCGAGCTCGACACGTTCGAGGCGCTGATCGAGGTGCCCGACCGCGACCTGTTCCGCTGGATCACCGGCGAGGACGAGACGCCGGCGAACTACGACACGCCGCTGTTCCGGCGGCTGAAGGACTTCCACACCCACGGCGCGCCGATCCACGCCTGATCCCGGCCCTCTCCTCCCCCGGGCGCCCGCCGGAACCCGCGGCGGGCGCGCGGGCGTTCTCGCACCGCTACGACACCCGAGACCCATGGCAAAAGCGCCCGCGCCCCGCGCGTCCCTGTCCCTCCTGCCCAAGCGCGCGGTCGAACTCGTCGCCGCGGGGGAGAGCCTCACGCTCGCGAGCGCGCCCGACGGATTCGACGCCATGGCGCTCGGCGCGTTGGCGCTGGGGCTCAAGGAGAAGGCGGAGCGCTCGGCCATCCTCGTCCACGTGGCGCGGGACGGGCAGCGGGCGCAGGCGCTGGAGCGGGCGCTGGCCTTCGTGGCGCCGCGCCTCGAGGTGCTCTCCTTCCCCGCCTGGGATTGCCAGCCCTACGACCGCGTCTCGCCCGCCGGCGCCGTCTCCGCCCAGCGCATGACGACGCTGGCGCGGCTCGCGCGCACGAAGTCGAGCCCCGAGCGGCCGCGCATCCTCTCGACGACGGTGAACGCGCTCCTCCAGCGCACCGTGCCCAAGGCGCGCATCCTGGCGGACACGTTCTCGGCCCAGCCCGGCAACGTCATCGCCATGGACTCCATCGTGCAATGGCTCGAGGTCAACGGCTTCCTGCGCACCGGCACGGTGCAGGAGACCGGCGAGTACGCCGTGCGCGGGGGCATCATCGACCTGTGGGCGCCGGGCCTCGCGGCACCGGTGCGGCTCGACTTCTTCGGGGACTCACTCGAGTCGATCCGCGCCTTCGACCCGGAGACGCAGCGCACCACGACGACGATGCGCGGCCTCGACTTCGTGCCGATGTCCGAGGTGCAGCTCACCTCGGCCTCCATCAAGCGCTTCCGCCAGGGCTACGCGGCGGCGTTCGGCGCGCCCGGGCGCGACGACCTGCTCTACGAGGCGATCTCGGAAGGGCGGCGCTATGCCGGGCTCGAGCACTGGATGCCGCTGTTCTACGAGCGGCTCGACACGCTGTTCGCCTATGTCGAGGGCGCGCCGATCGTGCTCGACCACCAGGCCGAGGACGCCGCCGCCGAGCGGCTCGCCACGATCCGCGATTATCACGACGCGCGCCGGCAGCAGGCGCACGAGCGCCAGCCCGGCGTCGCGCCCTACAACCCGCTCGCCGCGGACGCGCTCTACCTCTCGCCCGCCGAATGGGCCGCGCGGCTCGAGGGCGGGTCGACCGTGCGTGTCACGCCCTTCGCGCTGCCGCCGACCGACACCCGGCTCGTCGTCGATTGCGGCGCCCGGCGCGGGCGCGCCTTCACCGCCGAGCGGGAGGCGGAGGGCACGAACGTGTTCGAGGCCGCCGCCGCGCACGTGCGCGCGCTCCAGCAGGCCGGCAAGATCGTCGTGCTCGCCGCCTGGTCGGAGGGCTCGCGCGAGCGCCTCGGCCATGTCGTGGCCGACCACGGCATCGGCCGCACGAAGCCGGTGCGGCGCCTCGCCGAGACGATGGAGCTCGCCCGCGACGAGGTGGCGCTCGCCGTCCTCGGCATCGAGGCGGGCTTCGAGACGGACGGGCTCGCCGTCATCGGCGAGCAGGACATCCTGGGCGACCGCCTGGTGCGCCCGCGCCGGCGGTCCAAGCGCCCGCAGGACGTGCTCTCGGAGGTCTCCGCGCTCACCATGGGCGATGTCGTGGTCCATGCCGACCACGGCATCGGCCGCTTCGTGGGGCTGAAGACCATCGAGGCCGCGGGCGCGCCGCACGACTGCCTGGAGCTGCACTATGCCGGCGGCGACCGGCTGTTCCTGCCCGTGGAGAACATCGAGCTCCTGACCCGCTACGGGTCGGAGGACACCGAGGTCCAGCTCGACAAGCTCGGCGGCGGCGCCTGGCAGGCCCGCAAGGCCAAGATGAAGAAGCGCATCCGCGAGATGGCGGGGCAGCTCATCCAGATCGCGGCCGCCCGCATCCTCAAGGAGGCCCCGAAGCTCGCCCCCGCGGAGGGGCTCTACGACGAGTTCGCCGCACGCTTCCCCTTCGAGGAGACCGAGGACCAGCTCGCCGCCATCGACGCGGTGCTGACCGACATGGCCTCGGGCCGCCCGATGGACCGGCTCGTGTGCGGCGACGTCGGCTTCGGCAAGACGGAGGTGGCGCTGCGCGCCGCCTTCGCCTGCGCCATGGCGGGCAAACAGGTGGCCGTCGTGGCACCCACCACGCTGCTCGCGCGCCAGCACTTCAAGACCTTCTCCGAGCGCTTCAAGGGCCTGCCCGTCCAGGTCGGCCACGCCTCGCGCTTCGTCGGCACGGCGGAGACGAAGCGGGTGAAGGAGGGCCTCGCCGACGGCACGATGGACATCGTGGTCGGCACCCACGCGCTGCTCGGGAAGACGGTGAGCTTCCGCGATCTCGGCCTCGTCGTCGTGGACGAGGAGCAGCATTTCGGCGTCGTCCACAAGGAGCGCCTGAAGGAGCTGCGCGCCGAGGTGCACATGCTGACCTTGTCGGCGACGCCGATCCCGCGCACGCTCCAGCTGGCTCTGACGGGCGTGCGCGAGCTCTCGATCATCGCGACGCCCCCCGTGGATCGCCTCGCCGTGCGCACCTTCGTGACGCCCTTCGACCCGCTGCTGGTGCGCGAGGCTCTGCTGCGCGAGCGCTACCGCGGCGGGCAGTCCTTCTACGTCGTGCCGCGCATCGAGGACATCGCCGAGGTGAAGGAGTTCCTCGACCGCGAGATGCCGGAGGCGAAGGTCGCGGTCGCCCACGGCCAGATGGCGGCGACCCAGCTCGAGGACGTGATGACGGCGTTCTACGAGGGCAAGTTCGACATCCTGCTCTCGACCACGATCGTCGAATCGGGCCTCGACATCCCCACCGCCAACACGCTGATCGTCCACCGCGCCGACATGTTCGGGCTCGCCCAGCTCTACCAGCTGCGCGGGCGCGTCGGGCGCGCCAAGACCCGCGCCTACGCGCTCTTCACCGTGCCGGCGAACCGCACGCTCACGGTGCAGGCCGAGCGTCGGCTCAAGGTGCTGCAATCGCTGGAGACGCTGGGCGCGGGCTTCCAGCTCGCCTCGCACGACCTCGACATCCGCGGCGCGGGCAACCTCCTGGGCGACGAGCAGTCCGGCCACATCAAGGAAGTGGGCTACGAGCTCTACCAGCAGATGCTGGAGGACGCCGTCGCCCAGCTCAAGGAGGGCGCGGACGAGCCGGTCGAGGACCAGTGGTCGCCCAACATCGCGCTGGGCGCGCCGGTGATGATCCCGGAGAGCTACATCGCCGACCTGCAGGTGCGCCTCAACCTCTACCGCCGGCTCGCCTCCCTCGACGTCCTGGAGGACATCGAGGCCTTCGGCGCCGAGCTCGTCGACCGCTTCGGCGCGCGCCCGCCGGAGGTGGACCAATTGCTCGAGGTGATGGCGATCAAGCTGCTCTGCCGGCGCGCCAACATCGAGAAGATCGATGCGGGAGCGAAGGGCATCGTCGTCGCCTTCCGCGACAACTCCTTCGCGAACCCGCAGGGGCTCGTGGCCTATGTCGCCGAGCAGGGCCCGGCGGCGAAGGTGCGCCCGGACATGAAGATCGTCTTCTCCCGCGACGTCGAGGAGGTCGACCGACGGCTGAAGGTGACGAAGTCGATCCTGCGCAACCTGGTGAAGATCGCGGAGGGGAAGGCGGCTGCGTGATCCTCCCGCGGTGCTCCGTCGCGCGGCCCCGGGCCGGACGGGCGCGGCGGCCCGCTCCTACGGGGAGCCGACGCGTTCGAAGACGAAGTTCAGCTTCGTCTTCGCCACGATGCGGTAGCCCGCGTCCTGGACGATGCGGGCGAGGTCGACCTGCCAGCGGCCGGAGCCGTCCTCGACGATCATCAGGCTCGGCCAGAGGTCGCGGGGCGCCTCGCGCAGGAAGGGCTCGAGGATCACGTCCTCGGCGCCCTCGACGTCGAGCTTGATCGCGTCGACGCGCTCGAAGCCCTCGCGCCGCACGAGGTCGAGCAGTGTCGTCGCCGGCACGCGGATGGCGCTCGCGCCGCCGGAGCCGACGATCTTCATCGAGGTCTCGCCGGAGTTCGACGGCTCGAGGAAGAGCGTGAGTTCGCCCGCCTTGTCCGCCACGGCGCAGTCGATCGCCTTGACCGTGGCGAAGGGATTGAGGCGCACGTTGTAGACGAGCCGGTCGAACACGTCGGGCTGCGGCTCGACGCACAGGATGCGCGCGTCCCGCCCGGCGCGGGCGGCGACGAAGAGCGCGTAGGCGCCGATGTTCGCGCCGATGTCGATGAACGTGAACCCCGGCCCGATGCGCGCGGCCAGGATCTCCCGCTCCAGCCCGTCGAAATACTGCGGCGTGAACAGGATTCGCTTCTCGCAGACATTGTTGTAGGGCCAGAGCCGGAACTTCGCCCCCAGCGTCTCGATGTCGACGGGACGTCCCGCCAGCCGCTTGACGGCGAGACGCCGCAGGAGGAAGGAGACGCGCTTCGACAGCCAGCCGTCGCCGGCCGCGCGGGTCCGCTCGATGAGCCAGCGCACCAGGCCGTCGGGGGAATGGGCGCCGTAGGGCGCGGGCTCGTTCGTCACGGATCTCGACCTCGTCTGCCGCCGGGCGGATGGCGCGAGCGGGGGCGGCGCACCGGAGGCGCGCCTTCCTGCCATCCCCGGCGCGACGGGGCAAGCGTGACGGCACGCCGCCCTTTGCGCGGGGCGGCCGCGGGGCTTATGGTCTCCCCCGACAGGAACAGGATGCGATGACCCTCGACGAGACCGACGAGATCGAACGCCGCGCCGGCGGCAAGACGCCGCCGATCCACGGGCCGGAGGCCTTCGAGGCGATGCGCCGCGCCGGGCAGCTCACGGCCAAGGCGCTCGATCTGATGGTCGAGCACGTCGCGCCGGGCGTCACCACCGACGCGCTCGACAAGCTCGCCTTCGAGTTCGCCATGGACCACGGCGCCTATCCGGCGCCGCTGTTCTACCGCGGCTATCCGAAGGCGATCTGCACCTCGATCAACCACGTGGTCTGCCACGGCATCCCCAACGACAAGCCGCTGCGCGACGGCGACATCGTCAACATCGACATCACCCTCATCGTCGACGGCTGGCACGGCGATTCGAGCCGGATGTTCTACGTCGGCGCGGTTCCACGCAGGGCCGAGCGGCTGTGCGAGATCACCTGGGAAGCGCTGATGCGCGGCATCGCCGCGGTGAAGCCCGGCGCCACGACGAACGCCATCGGCGCGGCGATCCAGGCCTATGCCGAGGGCGAGCGCTGCTCGGTCGTGCGCGACTTCTGCGGCCACGGGCTCGGCCGCGTCTTCCACGACGCGCCGACGATCCTGCACTTCGTCGAGCCCGCCTACGACGTGCCGCTCGAGCCCGGCATGCTCTTCACGATCGAGCCCATGATCAACCTCGGCCGCCCCCACGTGAAGGTGCTGGGCGACGGCTGGACCGCGGTGACCCGGGACCGCTCGCTCTCGGCACAATTCGAGCACACGGTCGGCGTGACCGAGACGGGCTGCGAGATCTTCACCCTCTCGCCCAGCGGCTGGGACAAGCCGCCCTACCGCGGCTGAGGCGATGAGCGGCGACGGGATCGATCGGCGGGGGCTTCGCGTTGCGACGGCGATGAAGCATGGCCGCCTCCTCCTCGCCACCGTCCTCGAGAACCGCGCGACGCTCCTGGTCCTCGCACTCCTCGCCGGGGGCGTGTGGGGCTTCATCGCGCTGGCCGACGAGGTGCTGGAGGGCGAGACGCATGCGATCGACGAGGCGATCCTCGTCGCTCTGCGCGTGCCCGGCGACCTCTCCGACCCGATCGGCCCCGGCTGGTTCGAGGAGATGATGCGCGACTTCACCGCGCTCGGCGGAACCGGCGTGCTGACGCTCCTGACCGCGATCGCCGTCGTGTTCCTGCTCGTGGCGAAGCTGCCGCGCGCCGCGCTCGCGGTCGCGCTGGCGATCGGCGGGGGCATCCTGCTCTCGACGCTGCTCAAGTCCGGCTTCGACCGGCCGCGGCCCGACCTCGTGCCCCACGGCAGCATCGTCTACACGGCGAGTTTTCCCTCGGGGCACTCGATGATGTCGGCGACGGTCTACCTGACGCTGTCGGCGCTGGTCTCGCGGGTGCTGACGCGGCGGCGGCTGCGGATCTACCTCGTCACGGTGGCCGTGCTTCTGACGCTCCTCGTCGGGGCGAGCCGGGTCTACCTCGGCGTCCACTGGCCGACCGACGTCCTCGCCGGCTGGACGATCGGTGCGGTCTGGGCGCTCGGCGCGTCGGTGATCATGCTTCGGCTGCAGGTTACCCGCGCCGTCGAGCGGCCCGATGCGGCGCGGATCGAGTAGCGACGGCGCCTCAGCGCGGCGCCAGGGAATCGGCGAGGGCGCGGAAGCGTGGCGTCCAGGTCTCGCGCTCGGCGTCCTTCGCCACGCCCAGCACGCGGATGAAGCCCCCGTCGGTGAAGCGCAGGGTCTGCTGCACGACGACCGGCACGCCGGAGCGCTCGGTGGCCGTCGCCTGGATCTCGTGCCAATCGGAATTGTCCTGGCGAAAGCCCTGCGAGCGCTCGATCCGCACGTCCGAGAGGCCGGCGAGGCCCAAGACGGCGCGGCGTGCGAAATCGTCGCGGCGATCCTCCGGCGGCGACATCTCCTGCGAGGCGGCGACGATCACGATCGGCTGGTTCGCGGCCTCCACGACGTTGTTCTCGCCTTCGGTGAGGAGGATGGAGTTGCCGCCCGTCACGCGCACCGGACGGAAGCCCGCGCGATCCCCGATGGCGAAGGGGAGCGCGGCGATCTGCTCGTCGAGCCCGGGCGGCGCGCGCAGCGTGATCGTCGCGAGCGCCGCCTCGATCGCCTGGCGGGTGTAGGCCGGCTGGAGCGGGACCCGCTGGGCGATCACGAGGGCGACCTGCTCGGGCGTGCGCGCCGCGACGACCCACTTGTCGACCGAGAGGCTCTGCTGGAGCCGCTGCTCGCCCGAGACCAGGAACGCCTCGGACGCGCCTTCGATCGTGATCTCCTGGCGCTGCGGATCGGAGTAGCCCTGTGGAGGCAGGTTCTCGAGCGCGTAGCGCCGCGAGATCGCGTCCCACTCCTCGGGGGGCGCGGTGACGAGCGCGATGAAGGTGCCGTCCTGCGGGTTCTCGAAACCGAGGAAGCGCGTCGAAGGCCGCATGCCCGGGAGCGGCGCGACGCCGATCGAGGCTCCGGGGAGGAAGGTGAGCCGGTCCACGGGACGCGTGTCGGACGGCGCCGCCGCGGACGCCTCGCCCTGCTGGGAGAGGGCCGGTCCGCTCGCGAGCGTCGCGAGCGCGAGAACGGCGGCGGTGGCGGAGCGCAGGCCGCGGCGAATGCGGCGGGGGCGTGCTGTCATGGGGGTCCTCCGATCGGGGCGTCGGGGCGGCCGGGCGGGGTCACGCGGCGCAGGGTGAGGTTGATGCGCCCGGGCGCGTCGAGCAGCGTCGCGGTGCCGGGCAGGATGCGGTCGACGCCGTGGAAGGCGAGCCGCGAGGCGCCGCCGATCACGACCGCGTCGCCCGACGCCAGCCGGATCGAGCGCGTGGGCGCCTTGCGCTCGGTGCCGCCGAACCGGAACACCGCCGTGTCGCCGAGCGAGAGCGAGACCACCGGCGCCTCGAGATCGGCCTCGTCGCGATCCTGGTGCAGGCCCATGCGCGCGCTCGGCTCGTACCAGTTGATCAGGCAGGCCTGCGGCGGATGGGGATGGCCGGCGAGCGCCTCCCAGGCCTCGCGGACGATGTCGGGCATCGCCGGCCAGGGCGCGCCGGTCGCCGGATGGAACGGCTGGTAGCGATAGCCCGCCTCGTCGGACACCCAGCCGAGGTCGCCGCAGTTCGTCATGCGCACGGAGAAGGGCTTTCCCGTGCGCGGCATGCGCGGCGTGAACAGCGGCGCGGCGCGCACCACGGCGCGCACGGCGTCGCGCAGGCGCGCCTGCGCGTCCCGATCGAGGTAGCCGGGGACGTGGAGCAGCCCCGGCGCCAGCGCGAGCCGCGGGGCGCTCACGTGTCGATCGTCTCCTTGGAGACGACGCGCGTGTCCTCCCCGAGGCGGTAGACGAAGGGGATGCCCGTGGGCAGCTCGAGCTTGGAGACCTCCTCCGTCGTCATCCCGTCGAGCACCATCATCAGCGCGCGCAGGGAATTGCCGTGGGCTGCGACGAGCACCCTCTGCCCACGCATCACGCGGGGGAGGATCTCGCGGATGTAGTAGGGCAGCACGCGCGCGACCGTGTCCTTGAGGCTCTCCCCGCCCGGCGGCTGGACGTCGTAGGAGCGCCGCCACAGGAAGACCTGCTCCTCGCCCCACCTGGCGCGGGCGTCGTCCTTGTTCAGGCCCGCGAGGTCGCCGTAGTCGCGCTCGTTGATGGCGGCGTCGGCGATGGTCTCGAGGCCCGGCTGGCCGAGTTCGCCGAGCATGATCGCGCAGGTGCGCTGCGCGCGCGACAGCGCGGAGGTGAAGGCGACGTCGAACGCGTAGCCGCGCTCCTTCAGCCGCCGCCCGCCGAGCTCGGCCTCCTCGACGCCGAGCTCGGTGAGGTCGGGGTCCTTCCAGCCGGTGAAGAGGTTCTTCT
Organism: Salinarimonas chemoclinalis; assembly: GCF_041514305.1. Lineage (NCBI taxonomy): Bacteria > Pseudomonadati > Pseudomonadota > Alphaproteobacteria > Hyphomicrobiales > Salinarimonadaceae > Salinarimonas > Salinarimonas chemoclinalis. The sequence continues at coordinate 696,030 of NZ_JBGMWH010000001.1, read as the reverse complement.
TGTTCCAGTCGCTCTGCCCGTGGCGGGCGAGCACGAGGAGACGCTCCATGGGGGACTGGTCCTTCTCGTTCGTGAGGGGATGTGAGGGGGACGTCGTCAATCGAGGCCGAGCACGTCGGCCATGGAATGGAAGCCGGGCGTGCGTCCCCGCGCCCATAGCGCCGCCTGCACCGCGCCGCGGGCGAACAGGCCGCGGTCCTCGGCGACGTGGCGCAGCTCGATGCGCTCGCCGGACCCTGCGAGGATCACTGCATGCTCGCCGACGACGGAGCCGCCGCGGAGGGTGGCGAAACCGATGTCGCCCTCGCGCCGGGGGCCGACGTGCCCGTCGCGGCTGCGCACGGCCTTCTCGTCGAGCGACACGCCGCGGCCCTCCGCCGCGGCCGAGCCCAGCAGCAGCGCGGTGCCGGAGGGGGCGTCGACCTTGTGGCGATGGTGCATCTCGACGATCTCGACGTCGAACTCCGGCCCGAGCGCGCGCGCGGCCCGCCGCACCAGGCTCGCGAGCAGGTTCACGCCGAGCGACATGTTGCCGGACTGGACGACGCAGCAGCGCCGCGCGGCCTCGCGCAGGGCGGAAAGATCGTCGGCGGAGAGGCCCGTGGTGCCGACGACGTGCGCGATCCCGCGCGCGGCGCACAGGCCGGCGAGCGCCGTCGTGGCGGCGGGGGCGGTGAAGTCGATCACCGCTTCGGCGCCCTCGAGCGCGCGCTCGGGATCGTCGCCGACGGCGACGCCGAGCGGCGGCAGCCCGGCGAGCACGCCGGCGTCCGCGCCGACCCCGTCCGCCCCCGGGCGCTCGAAGGCGCCGGAGAGGACGCAGCCCGGCGTCTCGGCGATCGTCCGCACCAGTGTCCGGCCCATCCGCCCGGACGCGCCGACCACCGCGAGCCGCATGTCGCTCATCCCGCTCTCCTCCCGCGTGCCATGGGGGTATAGGACGGCCGGGCGCGGGAGGAAAGTGGCGGGGACCGCGGCGCTGCCGAGGCATCACAGGTCGGTGCGGTTCTGGCCCGGCTGGAAGACGCGCAGGAAGAGCACGTCCATATTCTCGATCGGCGTGCCTGGCAGGTCCGGCTCGACTTCGTAGATGATCGCGTGTCCCCGCACGTAGCGCACCCGCATGCCCTGATGGTTCCTGCTCGGAGCCCACCGGACCGGTGCGAGAGCAATGTCGTCGACGGCGTCGAGTACCTGGAAGAGCACCTCCGCCGCTGCCCGCCCTGCACCAGGCTGCGTTCGCCATCCGCGAATGGAATCGAGATCGCGCGCCGCCGCGGGCGCGAGCGACAGTCGTGCCGGCATCAGTCGTCAGCGCAGCCGCGGCGAAGAGGTGTCCGGGATGGAGACAGGACGCCCCTCTCTCAACGCCCGGAGGAGCTCGCGGGCGTCCTCGCCCTCGATCGCGAGACCGTCAGCGATCTCCCGCCGCGCCTCTTCGATCAGCTCGCGCTCGCGCTGGATACGTGCGTCGCGCTCGGCAGGGCTTTCGGACGTCGGCTGCTCGGGGCCGCGGTGCAGAAACCGAGTGACCATCGCCATCCTCGTCAGTCGCCCGGCAGCTGAATGCACGCAGCCGGGAGGTGTTTCCGCCGGGCTTGGGGATACGTGGCGATCCGCCGCCCTTCTGAGTATGCCTACCGACGCTTCGACAACTTGTCAATCAAGAGGACGCTCGTTGCCATCCCGAGCTTCCTCGACCCCTACAGCAACCGCCCCTGCCCGTCCTCGTCCGTGTTCCGCGTCGCACGCCCGCGCGCCGCGCGGGGCTCCTCCGGGGCCGGGGCTTCCCCGTCGAGCGGCACGATGTTCCGCGCGTCGTCGTTCGCCACCTTGTTCACCCGCGGCGAGACCGGGACCATGGCGATCCACGGGTCCGGGCAGGGGCGCGCGAGGGCTCGGGCCTCGACGTCGCTCGTGCCGGTCGCGTCGAGCCAGCGCGGCACGTCCTCGCGCGAGAGGATCACCGGCATGCGGTGGTGGATCGCCGAGAGCGTGCCGTTGGCGTCGGTGGTGACGATGGCGGCGGTGTCGATCTCGCCCCCGCTCGGATCGCTGTAGGTCTCCCAGAGGCCGGCCATCGGCATCGGCCCGCCGGATGCCATGCGGACGAGGTAGGGCGCCTTGACGCGGCCCTCGCGGCGCCACTCGTAGAAGCCGTCGGCGAGGAAGACGCAGCGCCGACGCTTCATCGCCGCCTTGAAGGTCGGCTTCTCGAGCAGCGTCTCCGCGCGGGCGTTGATGACGAGGGGGAAGTCCTTCGGGTCCTTCGTCCAGGAGGGCAGGAAGCCCCAGCGCACCAGCCGGAACTGCGGCGCGCCGTTCTCGTGCACGACGATGGGCACGGGCTGGGTCGGCGCGACGTTGTAGCGCGCGGGGAAGTTCGGCGTCTGCGCATAGCCGAACCCGTCGCGAAAAACCTCCGGCGTCGAGGTGATGATGAACCGGCCGCACATGTCGCACCTCGTGGTCGCGGGAACCGGGGTCCGGGAGCCCGTGTCGGGAACGAAGGTAATACTTTATTCGGTCGCGTGCGCGAGGATGCGTCTCCTTCCCGATCCCGACGGCGCACCATCCATGCACGGCCCGATCGACGAGACGCGAGCGGCGCCGGCGCCCGAGGGCGCCGACGCGACGGCGGGCGGTCTCTCGAACGACTATCTCAATCACTTCAGCGAGGTCCTCATGCTCGTCGAGCTGGCGGCCGAGGACGAAGGCGCGTTCGACGATCTCGCCGCCTGGCGGCCGGTGGACTACCCCGCCTACTTCGCCGCCTCGCACCTGCGCCGCGCGCCCGCCGCGCGGGCGGCCTACGAGGCGCTCCCCGAGGACCGTCGGGAGGCGTTCGAGACCCTCACCCGCGCCATGGACCGGCTCGCGACGACCGCCATCCGTGCGCTGCGCCCGCCCTGCGAGCCGCAGGACGCCGCCCACGTCGCAGACGTGACCGGCCCGGCGCTGAGGCGCCTGATCGCCCGGGCGAGCGCCTTCCTCAATTCCGGCGGCCGCGAGCTGCCCGACGAGGCCGAGGTCGAGGCCGCCCAGCAGGCGATCGACCGCCTGCTCGACCGCACGCCCTCCGAGGCGGGCTGATGCCGGTACGCGCGATCCTGCGCTGGCCCGATCCGCTGCTCGCGACGCCCGCCGCACCCGTCGGCACGCCCGACGCCGAGACCCGCGCGCTCGCCGACGACCTCCTCGAGACGATGCGCGCCGCCCCGGGCGTCGGCATCACCGGCCCGCATGTCGGCGCCATGCTGCGCGTCGTCGTGCTCGAGCTGCCCGGCGACGCGTCGCCCGCGGTCTACTGCGATCCGCGGGTGGCGTGGGCCTCGCCCGAGACGGCGCGCTACACCGAGGGTTCGGTGTCGATGCCCGGCATCACCGACGAGGTGGAGCGCCCCGCATCCGTTCGCGTCGCATACGTCGGCCTCGACGGCACGGCCCGCGAGGAAACGGCGGGGGGCTTCCGCGCCGCCTGCCTGCAGCACGAGATCGACCAGCTCGACGGGATCTTCTGGCTGCGCCGCCTGACGCGCCTGCGGCGCGAGCGGGCGGTGAAGCGCTGGGAGAAGGCGCGGCGCGGCTGACGCCGTCGCTCAGTTGTCGGTGGGCAGGATCGACAGCGGCGCCGGCCCCGCCGGCGCGGCCGCAGGCGCGTCGGCCCGAGGCGCGGGCGCCGGCGTCGCGCCGAGGCGCTCCTGTAGCCCCGCCGCACGGGCCTGCGTCCAGCGCGCCGCGCACAGGCCCTGGCGCTCCTCGCCCTCGTAGCGGGCGCAGGCCGTGACGCGCTCGGCGGAGAAGCCCGCCTGCTCCGCGAGCACGGCGCGCAGCGCGTCACCCGCGCTGCGCTCGGCGAGCGTGCGGTAGGCGGCCCGCACGGCCTCGTCGGCCTCCACGAGGTCGCGCTCGAGCCGGGCGGGGTCCGTCGGCAGCGCGTCCGGCCGCGGCCCCCAGACGCCGGCGGGATCGACCCGGCAATCGGCCGCCTCGAACGTGCAGAGGCCCTCGTGCCACAGGAGCGCGGCGTCCGCGAAGAGCGTCACCACGACAGGGCAGGCGGAGGCCGCGAGGCGGTAGCGGGCGTAGCGCCCGAGCGGCGCCAGGGGGGAGAGCGCGACGCCGCCCTCGCCCTCGGCGATGGTGACCGCGCAGGCCTCCTGCGGATCGGAGACGCCGCGGCCCTCCAACGTCAGCGTCGCGGCGAGGCCCTGCGCCGCTCGGGCGATGTCGAGGGCGCCCTCGCGGGCGTCGCGGTGGAGCGTCAGCTCGGTGACGTCCGCCGCCGGCGGCGGCGGGGCCGACGGCACCCGATCGCCGGCGACGCCCGTCGGCGCGGCCGGGGCCGGGACGATCGACAGGTCGGGGACGGTGGGCAGGCTCGGGACGGTCGGGGCCGCCGGCTGCGGCACGGACGCCGGCGGCTGCGAGAACTGCGCGCCCGGCAGCTCCAGCGGCTGCGCCCCGGCGGGCGCCGCCGCGCAGAGCGCCATCGGGCCGACGAGCAGCTGGAACGCGAGGACGCGGAGGGCTCTGGAAGGCAAGTACCGGCACCCGGACGGTTGCGATGGCGCGACCCTAGGCGACGCGGGTTCGTGTGTCCATCGCCGGTCCGATAACGACGTGCACGAACGACGTCGAAACCACCAGCACCCTTGAACCGCCGCGCCCGCCCGCCCATGTCCCGCCTTGCGGCGTGATTTGGGCACGCCTATATCAGCCGCGTTCACGGAGGGGCCGAATGCCTGGGGGGCGGACGGCTCGACATCGCAAGCGAAAGCAACCTGCTAGGCACGTTAAGTCAGCCATGGGCCGAGTCGCCTCGGGGCTCGGCGGTCTGCTTGAAAGTGAGGGATCCCGCCATGGGTAAGGTCATCGGTATCGATCTGGGCACGACGAACTCCTGCGTCGCGGTGATGGAGGGCACGACGCCCAAGGTCGTCGAGAACGCGGAGGGCGCGCGCACCACGCCCTCGATCGTCGCGTTCACCGACGAGGGCGAGCGCCTCGTCGGCCAGCCGGCCAAGCGCCAGGCCGTCACCAATCCGGAGCGCACCTTCTTCGCGATCAAGCGCCTGATCGGGCGCACCTTCGACGATCCGACGACGAAGAAGGACCAGGAGCTCGTCCCCTACAAGATCGTTCGCGGCGGCAACGGCGACGCCTGGGTCGAGTCGGACGGCAAGCAGTATTCGCCCTCGCAGATCTCCGCCTTCACGCTGCAGAAGATGAAGGAGACCGCCGAGAGCTATCTCGGGCAGCCGGTCACCCAGGCCGTGATCACCGTCCCCGCCTACTTCAACGACGCCCAGCGTCAGGCGACGAAGGACGCCGGCAAGATCGCCGGACTCGAGGTGCTGCGCATCATCAACGAGCCGACGGCGGCCGCGCTCGCCTACGGCCTCGACAAGAAGCAGACCGGCACGATCGCGGTCTACGATCTCGGCGGCGGTACGTTCGACATCTCGATCCTCGAGATCGGCGACGGCGTGTTCGAGGTGAAGTCGACCAACGGCGACACCTTCCTCGGCGGCGAGGACTTCGACATGCGCGTGGTCGAGTACCTCGCGGCGGAGTTCAAGAAGGAGCAGGGCATCGACCTGACCAAGGACAAGCTCGCGCTCCAGCGCCTCAAGGAGGCGGCCGAGAAGGCGAAGATCGAGCTCTCGTCCACGACGCAGACCGAGATCAACCTGCCCTACATCACCGCCGACGCGTCGGGACCGAAGCACCTCGCGCTCAAGCTCTCGCGCGCCAAGTTCGAGAGCCTCGTCGACGACCTGATCCAGCGCACCGTCGAGCCCTGCAAGAAGGCGCTCAAGGACGCGGGCCTCAACGCCGGGCAGATCGACGAGGTCGTGCTCGTGGGCGGCATGACCCGCATGCCCAAGGTGCAGGAGACGGTGAAGTCCTTCTTCGGCAAGGAGCCGCACAAGGGCGTCAACCCCGACGAGGTCGTCGCCATCGGCGCCGCGGTCCAGGCCGGCGTGCTCCAGGGCGACGTCAAGGACGTGCTGCTCCTCGACGTGACCCCGCTGTCGCTCGGCATCGAGACGCTCGGCGGCGTGTTCACGCGCCTGATCGACCGCAACACCACGATCCCGACCAAGAAGGCGCAGGTCTTCTCCACGGCCGAGGACAACCAGAACGCCGTGACGATCCGGGTCTTCCAGGGCGAGCGCGAGATGGCGGCGGACAACAAGCTGCTCGGGCAGTTCGACCTCGTCGGCATCCCGCCCGCGCCGCGCGGCGTGCCGCAAATCGAGGTCGCCTTCGACATCGACGCCAACGGCATCGTCAACGTCCAGGCCAAGGACAAGGCGACCGGCAAGGAGCAGGCGATCCGCATCCAGGCCTCGGGCGGGCTGTCGGACGCCGACATCGAGAAGATGGTCAAGGACGCCGAGGCGCACGCCGCCGAGGACAAGAAGCGCCGCGAGCTCGTCGAGGCCAGGAACCACGGCGAGGCGCTCGTCCACTCCACCGAGAAGTCGCTCAAGGATTACGGCGACAAGGTCTCGGAGGACGACCGCCAGGGCATCCAGACCGCGATCGACGCGCTGCGCGAGGCGCTGGGCGGCGAGGAGGTCGAGACGATCAAGTCGCGCACCAACGACCTGATGCAGGCCTCGATGAAGCTCGGCGAGGCCATGTACAAGGCCCAGGCCGAGGGGGGCGACGCCGGCGCCTCCGGCGAGGGCGGGGCCGAGCAGAAGAGCGACGAGGACGTCATCGACGCCGACTTCCAGGAGGTCGACGACGAGGACAAGAAGAAGCGCGCGTGACGACGACGCGCTGACGAGACGGCGCCGCGTCCGTCGGAGCGGGAACGCTCCGCGGGCGCGGCGTCCGCGTGTCCCGACGAACGGGACGCGCGCGAGCGAGACACACCGATCGACGACCGGCCCGGATCCCGGCTCCGGGCACCCGACGACCGCTCCCACGGTCCCCACCGAAGGCACGAAGCCCCGATGGCGAAGCGCGACTATTACGAGATCCTAGGCGTCGAGAAGACGGCGGACGAGAAGGTGCTCAAGAGCGCCTTCCGAAAGCTCGCCATGCAATGGCACCCGGATCGTAATCCCGGCAACGCCGAGGCCGAGCTCAAGTTCAAGGAGCTCAACGAGGCCTACCAGGTCCTCTCCGACCCGCAGAAGCGCGCGGCCTACGACCGCTTCGGCCACGGTGCCTTTCAAGGCGCGGGCGGCGGCCCGGCCGGCGGTCCCGGCTTCGGGCCGGACTTCTCCGACTTCATGTCGGACATCTTCGAGAACTTCTTCGGCGAAGGCGGACCACGCCGTGGCGCGCGCGGCGGTGCCGGCGGCGCGGGTCGCGAGCGCGGGGCGGACCTGCGCTACAACCTCGAGATCACGCTCGAGGACGCCTTCAAGGGCCGCACCGAGGACCTGAAGATCCCCACCGCCATCGCCTGCGAGGCCTGCGGCGGCTCCGGCGCCAAGCCCGGCTCGAAGCCCAAGACCTGCGGCACCTGCAACGGCTACGGCCGCGTGCGCGCGACGCAGGGGTTCTTCACGATCGAGCGCACCTGCCCCACCTGCATGGGCCGCGGCGAGGTGATCGACGACCCCTGCGAGATCTGCCAGGGCGCCGGCCGCGTCACCCGCGAGCGCACGCTGTCGGTCAACATCCCGGCGGGCGTCGAGGAAGGCACCCGCATCCGCCTCGCCGGCGAGGGCGAGGCCGGCCTGCGCGGCGGCCCTGCGGGCGACCTGTACATATTCCTGTCGATCGCTCCGCACTCCTTCTTCCAGCGCGACGGGGCCGACCTGTTCGCCCGCGTGCCGATCCCGATGGTCAAGGCGGCGCTCGGGGGCGAGGTCACGGTGCCGACGATCGACGGCTCGGACGCGCGCGTGACGGTCCCCGCCGGGACGCAGACGGGCAAGCAGTTCCGCCTGCGCGGCAAGGGCATGCCGGTGCTGCGTTCGCGCGACGTGGGCGACCTCCACATCCAGGTCGTCATCGAGACGCCACAGAATCTCACGAAAAGGCAGAAGGAGCTCCTCCAGGAGTTCGAGGCGGAATGCTCGCGGGACACGCATCCCGAGAGCCATGGCTTCCTGAACAGGGTTCGCGAGTTCTTCGGCGGAACCGGACGGGCTTGACGCGCGTCGGTACGGTTGGTCTATACGGCTCGCCCGCGCGTTCGGGCCGCCGCCAGGAAAGGAATCAGGCGTGCTGCCAAGCTCCCATCGGCAAACGCAGAAGAAGGTCCCGGTCGATCTCGACGACGAGGCCCGGTTCCTGCGCTCCTGGATCGAGCGGCCCCTCGTCACCGGCGCCGTCACCCCCTCGGGCAAGCTGCTCGCCCGCACCATGGCCGCCTACGTCGACGCCCACGCCCCCGGCCCCGTGATCGAGCTCGGGCCCGGCACGGGTCCCGTGACCGATGCGCTCGTCGACCGCGGCATCGAGCAGGAGCGGCTCGTCCTCGTCGAGTTCAATCCGGACTTCTGCCGTCTGCTGCGCCACCGCTTCCCGCGCGCGACGGTGATCCAGGGCGACGCCTACGACATCCGCACCACCGTGAGCGAGCTCCTCGCCGAGCCGGCGGTGGCGACGATCTCCTCGCTGCCGCTGTTCACCAAACCCGTCGAGCAGCGCCTCGCCCTCCTGCGCGCCGCGCACGACCTGTCGCGTCCGGGCGCGCCCTTCATCCAATTCACCTACGCCGTGGTGCCGCCGATCCCCAAGCACCCGAGCGAGTACACGGCGACCCCCTCCCAGCGCATCTGGCTGAACCTGCCGCCGGCACGGGTGTGGGTGTACCGCCGGCCGGAGGCTTGAGGGGGGTGGGCGCATTGCGCCGATCATGCTGGAAGCGGGATGCCGAGCCTTTGTCGGACCTCGTCGTAAAGCTCAACAACTCCCGGCATCGACAGCGTCACGGCGATGCCGAAATCGATTGGGTCATCGATGTCGGCGCCTTGATCAGGGTCGCGCTGAGCAGTGAGCGAGATAGTCATATCCGGCCCGACAACGGGTGCCCGGTCACCGCGCCAGCTCCGGTGGATCAGTGTTCCGCGGCGCGCTTGGTTGGTGTCGGGCTGATCGCCATGTGACTTCACCCTCAGCGCCTCCAGTCCATCAGGGTCTAAGAGCTTTAACCGTACGGATCGGTAGCTCTTCCGCCCGGGTGCGGTTGGCGTAAACCAAGCAAGTGTTGCCGCCATCGCGTGCGGTTGTGATCGGCCGCCGATAGCTGCTGGAACCGGAACCTCGATCGCCGCCACTCTGTTCGCTGCGAGGCGGCCGACAGCCCAGAACGTTGCTCTGTCAGCGGCGCACGCCACGGCTTCATCCTGATCGACTATTCCGAAGCCGAAGAACCGCCTAATATTGTCCTTTTGTCGAACGTGCTGTTTCGCGTCGGACGGCCCGATGATCTCGCGAATTAGTGCAGCAGCCTCGTTCGGCCATCTTGCGCTGTGTGCAACAAGCGCCTTCAAAAGCACCGCCCTTTGTGCCGGCGGAATGCCCAGAAAGCGCTCGCCATAGGTCGCTTCGAGAGCATCATGGATGCGGTGAGCGGTTCGCGAGGCAAGCGCGGCGGCTGCGCTCGTACCGTTGGTGAATCCCTCCGAATTTTCCCGACCGTCCCGAGGAGGCGCGGCCACCCTGAGCCCGGCTGCGCGCCCCGGTTTGGCTGGCTGCACTTCGATGGACGTGCTGCCGCCGACGACGAGGAGGTGCTCTCTGGCGCCGGGTAAGCAGATATCTGGCTTCGTGGACTGCGCAAAACCGGGTCCGAGAGTACAGGAGGGGTTGGTCATTCGAAGTTCGCCGTAAGGGTCGACGACCGTTCGCGCTAGCGTCCGATCCGTTGCGGAAACGGCATCATCGTTGACCGCACCTACGGTGAGACCATTCACGGTCTCCGCAGGCGAGAAGAGCCGGCGTTCGGCCACGATTTTACCTATCGAACGTAACGTCTCTTTCGCGCGGATCTCGGGAACGGCGTCTTCGAAGCTTGTCCGTGTCGAAAAGCTATCGAGGCTGAACCCATCTGTGACGTTTCCAGCGCTTACGATGAATAGAATTCCAAAACGATAAGCCAGTCGGTCGATTAGCCGTGCCCATGGTGAGAGTTGGCCGTGAAATGGTCGCCTCGGGTTGCCCAGGGAAAGGTTGATGATCACGACGCCCTCGGCGGTAGCATCCGCCCCCTGCTTCATCCGCATGACGGCCGAATAGACCAGATCAATTATGAGTCGATCGGCAGGAAAGTGACCTGTTTCATCCAACACAGGGACCAAAATGATGCGCCGCGCTAACGCAGTGCTGGTCTTGTTGCGATCTCCATGAACCAGCAACGAAGCCATCGCCGTGCCGTGCACGCGCGAGCCGACGGGCGTAATCCGCTCCAAATCGAACTGATCGTCGACAACAAGATGATTCGACAGAAGAGCGTGCGCGGCAATTGCAGGACCATCGAGCAACGCGAGGATCGGCTCTCCCAATGGCCTCGGCACAGTCTCGACCGAGCTGGCACTTATATCTCCCACTTCGAGATCACTCGCAATACTCTGCGCGCGAATATACATCACGCTATCAAGGGCTGACACCGCAGAAGGTTCACGAGACGCGATCTGCCGGACAGCATGAACCGGCAAATCGACTAACAGTCCGTGATAACCTATATCTTCAATGCGGGAGCGAGACAGTACATCGCCTCCGAGCGCCCTAACAACACCTGTCAATTCTCGTTCGCTTTCAATCACCTTCTGCTTGGATGCTCGGTAAACAAGTTCGATCTCCAAACGGAATAGTTCGTCATCGTCCCGCTCCTCAACTGCAAGTTGCAAGATCGATGCGTCGTTCTGATGCACACGGTCTTCTGGCCCCCATGGGCGCATATCACGAAGAGTAGCGAAAAGATTCCGCCAGGGTGCGTACCCCCGCCCAAGTTCATTTCGGAGCCATTGCCGCCATAAACCCTGGATGCTCTTGAGAGCGCGGTGGTCCGGCACCATCAAGTATGCAACCGGATCTTTATCGAGATCATCGCCGACAAGCTGTTCCTCGTCAATCAATTCCAGACCATCCACTCGGCGAACCGCATCGGCAAATGACGACAGCGTTCCTCGGACCTCAAAAACGAGAAGGCGCTCAGGAGCTAGCGCCGTCGGATCTCTCCGGAGTTCTAGGCCGCTTGGATCGCGAGATAGTACTTCATTCAAGCGCTCGAACTTGGGCGAAAAGGCACCCGTCTGACGATCAACCGGGAACGGTTCAGGACGAGGTATGTTCGCCTGTCTTCCGACCGGCCGGTCTTGTTCGGCGCGAGGCGTCAGTCGAAGAAGAGGTTTGTCCGGGTCGCTGGCCATTCAATACTGCCTCTGGTGACGCGCGAGACTTCCAGAGGAACAGCTCTTTGTCGAGGGCATCATCAACTGACACCTCTCCGAGTCCCAGGATTTCTCGCCGGCGCACATTCCTGCACAACTCAAGCACTTCCGCATAACTTGCCGCTCCGAGCCGTCGTGCCAGATCCTTCATCGAAATCTTTGGAGTGTTCGGCCAGTTCGACATCAGCCGATCTAGGAAAACTTCAATCTGACTTCGATCTGGGGCTGGAAACGAAAGACGCAGCTGAAATCGCCGCCAAACTGCACGGTCGAGCAATTCGGCATGATTCGTTGCGGCTATGACAATAACGTAACTCGGCAGCTGATCAAGCTGCATCAAGAGAAATGAAACGACTCGCTTAATTTCGCCGGTTTCGTGTGTGTCACCACGCTCCTTTCCAATCGCGTCGAACTCGTCGAAGAACAGGACGCTCGGCTGTGTACGAACGTAGTCGAACAGGCGACGCAGGCGCGTGTTGGTCTCTCCGAGGTAGCTGCCAATCAACGCATCATATCGGACCACGAAGAAGGGCAGTCCGAGCGCCTCGGCTACACCTTCTGCATAGGATGTCTTCCCATTGCCAGGCGGACCCGACAGCAGGACGCGATGGCGCGGCTCATATCCGTGCGCTCTCAGGACATCCGCGCGTCTGTGCTCCTCGACGAGTTGACGTCCGCTTTCCTGCGCGGGTAACGGCAGCAGAAGATCATCGAGCCGTGTCCGAGCCTCCAGCTCGATGATCGCTTCGCGCCCCGAGGAGTTGCTCGGCGCGGCAGAGGAGGTCAGCGTCGGGGGCGTCACCGGAACAGCAGCGAGTGCGCGCTGGAGACGATCGGCGAGGATGTGGTGTTTTTTTGCACGCTCGTCCGCCGCAAGGGCTTCGGTGGTCGACCGAAGCGCCGTTCGATCACCCGCCGCGGCCGCTCGCACAAGAGAGACCAGTAGGTCGCTTCTTGCCATCTAAATGCCTTCGATACGTCGCTGACCCGAGCGCTAGAATGGTGAGACCGTGGTGACGTTTCGTGTCCCTCGCGTCGATGGATCGTAACACCAAATCGCCTTCCTCGTCTTCACCTTCGGCGCGATGATCGGGCCGCTCCTGGGCGGCGTGCTCTCCCCGGCGCTCGGGCGCGAGGGCGTCTTCGTGCTGGCCGCGGGGGCCACGCTGATCCCGTGCCTGCTTCCGGCCCGGGCGTTCGCGCAGGCCCCGCCCAGCGCGCCGACCCTCAGCGCCCCTCGATCCCCCACAGCGAGCGCAGCGCGATCGCATCCCCGATCGTCAGCCCCGCCGCGGTGAGCGCCTTCGCCTGGGCCGCCACCACGGCGGCGTTGTCGGCGGCGGGCGAGCCGTCGGGGAGCGAGAGGTTGTTCTCGAAGCCGCAGCGGACGTGGCCGCCGAGCAGGCCCGCGAGCACGCCGCAGCCGGCTTCCCGCGGGCCGAAGGCGCAGACCATGAAGTCGCGGTAGATGTCGGCGCAGCTCTCCACCATCGGGACGAAGTCGGTCGGCCGCGCCTGCGTCGGCGGGTCGTAGCGCCCGCCGACGAAGAGCACCGAGACCTGTCGCGAATCGATCACCCGCGCATGCGCCCAGCGGGCCAACCGGTCGGCGTCCGTTCGGTCGTAGGCGATGATCTGCGGCGCGATGCGCTCCGCCTCGCAGAAGGCGAGCAGGTCGGAGAGGCGCTTGGCGTCCGATTCGGCGGGCGCGATCTCGCGCAACGCCATGGAGACGGCCTCCGGCTTCACCGCCTTGACCACCGCGACCTGCTCGTCCGGCGCGTACCGGCCGATCGACTCCGTCGTGATCTGAACCACCATCCGCGGCCCGGCGGCGTCGCGCACGGCGGCGATCGCCTCGCGGTAGAGGCCGGGGTCGAGGCTGTGGCGGCCCTCGCGGTCGCGTACGTGGAGGTGGATCATGGCGGCGCCGACGCTCTGCGCCGCCCGCGCGACGGCGGCGCACTCGCCGGCTGTCAACGGAAGGGCCGGATGGTCCGCCTTCGTGCGCCGGCCCCCGTTCGGAGCCACCGCGATGAAGGTCGGCGCATAGAGGGCGCCGCGTCGGTCGTTCTCGGTCATCCCGGGTCCCGCATCCGTGTTTTTCCGAAGTATGCGCGAAGCCGCGCCTTCACGGAAGGGCATTGGTTACAGAAAGGCGACTTCGTTCCCCCGGGAACGCCGCTCGGCGGCATCCCCGTCACGAATTGCGCCTCTGCGCCGCGTCCGGATGCAGCGCGCGCAGCGTCGAGATCCAGCTCGGCGGCAGGCCGGCGTGCTCCGCGGCGGCGACGACCGATTCGAGGTAGCCCGGCTGGGGCGTGCCGCCCTCGCTCGCGCGCCCCACGTAGACGATGGCGCGGCGCGCGCCCCTCTGCGTCAGCACCGGCTGGACGAGCTTCGCGTAGAGGCCGGTGTGGAGGCTCTCCCAGCGATCGAGCGCCGGGACGTCGCGCAGCGCGAGGTCCCAAAGGACGCCCCAGACCGCGCCCCCCTGGGCGCGCGCGACGCTCGCCCAGCCCTCGCGCATGATGACGATGCGATGGCGCATCAGCCGCGCGGGGCCGACCGGCCGCGAGGCGGGGCAGCGCACGGCCATCTGGGCGCGGTCCATGTTGGATCCGTAGGCGAAGTAGAGCGGCATCTCGGTCCCGGGCGCGGTCAGGCGAACTCGAGGATCACGGAGTCGACGGCGAGGCTGTCGCCCTCCTCGGCGTGGATCGCCTTCACCGTGCCGTCGCGCTCGGCGCGCAGCACGTTCTCCATCTTCATGGCCTCGACGATGGCGAGCGGCTCGCCGGCCTTCACCTCCTGGCCGACCCCGGCCATCAGCGCCTTGACGAGGCCCGGCATCGGGCACAGCAGCTGCTTGGACGTGTCCGCCGGCACCTTCTCGGGCATCAGCTCGACGAAGCGCGCCTCCGCCGCCGTGAACGCCTTGGCCTTCGCCGAGGCGCCCTGGTGCTGCAGGAAGACGCCGTTGACGATCGGGCGAACCTGCACCGCGATCACGACGTCCGCGACGGTGCCCCCCCAGACCGGCTCGCCAGGCCGCCAGTCGCTCGCCACCGGCACGGCGCCGCCGTCCGAGAAACCGATCAGCACGACACCGTCGGGCCGCTCGTCCACCGTGACGTCGAAGCGCTGCTTCTCCAGCATCACGACGCGCTCGCGCGAGACGTGGAGCGCGCGCCCGAGCATCTGGCCGGAGATCGTGCGCTTGCGCTTGGCCTCGAGGTAGTCGATCCAGGCGGCCACGGCGGCCATGCGGGTCGCGACCACGCCCGCGGGCTCCGGCGCCTGGAAGCCGTCGGGGAATTCCTCGGCGATGAAGGCCGTCGACAGCGCCCCCTCGCGCCAGCGCGGATTCTGCATGATCGCGGTGAGGAAGGGGATGTTGTGGCGGATGCCGTCGATGGCGAATGCGTCGAGGGCCCGCGACTGCGCGTCGATCGCCGCCTCGCGGGTCGGCGCGTGGGTGACGAGCTTGGCGATCATCGGATCGTACCAGATCGAGATCTCGCCGCCTTCCTCGACGCCGGTGTCGTTGCGTACGGTGACGCCGTCCGCGCTGCCCTCCGCCGGCGGGCGGTAGATGGTCAGCCGACCCGTCGAGGGCAGGAAGCCGCGCGTCGGGTCCTCGGCGTAGATGCGGCTCTCGATCGACCAGCCGTCGAGGCGGATGTCGTCCTGGCGGTAGCGCAGCCGCTCGCCGGCGGCGACGCGGATCATCTCCTCGACGAGGTCGATGCCGGTGATCATCTCGGTGACCGGGTGCTCGACCTGGAGGCGGGTGTTCATCTCGAGGAAGTAGAAGGACTTGTCCTGCCCCGCCACGAACTCGACCGTGCCGGCGGAGTCGTAGCCCACCGCACGCGCGAGCGCGACCGCCTGCTCGCCCATGAGGCGGCGGGTCTGCGGGTCGAGCAGGGGCGAGGGCGCCTCCTCGACGACCTTCTGGTTGCGGCGCTGGATCGAGCATTCGCGCTCGGACACCCAGATGCAGTTGCCGTGCTTGTCGCCGAGCACCTGGATCTCGATGTGGCGCGGCTGGGTGATGAACTTCTCGACGAAGACGCGGTCGTCGCCGAAGGAACTCGCCGCCTCCGAGCGCGCCCGCGCGAAGCCCTCGGCCACCTCGTCCTTCGACCAGGCGATCCGCATGCCCTTGCCGCCGCCGCCGGCCGACGCCTTGAGCATCACGGGAAAGCCGATCTCCTCGGCGATGGCGACCGCGTGCTCGGGGCTCTCGATCACGCCGAGGTAGCCCGGCACCGTCGAGACCTGCGCGGCTGCGGCCGCCTTCTTCGATTCGATCTTGTCGCCCATCGCGGCGATGGCGCCGGGATTGGGGCCGATGAACACGATCCCCGCCGCGGCGAGCGCCTTCGGGAAGGCCTCGCGCTCGGACAGGAAGCCGTAGCCCGGATGCACCGCCTGCGCGCCGGTGCGCTTGCAGGCCTCGACGATCTTGTCGATGACGAGGTAGCTCTCGGAGGCGGCTGCGGGCCCGATGTGCACCGCCTCGTCCGCCATGTCGACGTGCACCGCGTCGCGATCGGCGTCGGAGAAGACGGCGACCGTGGCGATGCCCATCTTGCGCGCGGTCTTGATCACGCGGCAGGCGATCTCGCCCCGATTGGCGATGAGGATCTTGTCGAACATGAACGCGGGCCTCGCTGGTCGTCGGTGAGACGCCTCGAGGTTCTAGCGACCCGCGCCCGGTCTCGTCCACGCCTCTTTCGACTGAGACGGCGATGCGTGCCTCAGGCCGCGCGCTCGGCCTTGCGCGCGGCGTCCTTCAGGCGCTTGGGCACCTCCGGCGCGTCGAGGACGTCGCGCATGCGCATGACGCCGCCGCGCATGACGAAGACGAGCAGCGTCTCGTCGACCCGATGGGCCTCGCGCACGATCTGCGCGATGGCGCGCCGGGCGTTGTCGCTGGGGCCGCCGCAGGCGTTCACCGAGGTGACGAGCCAGCGGGCGAGCCCGGGATCGACGACGCCGGTGGGGCGCGCGCCCCACACGACGAAGTCGACGAGCAGGGATGCGAACAGCTCCGACCAGGCTCGAGCGGCCGCCTCGTCCGCCCGTTTCACGGTGCGGTCGAGCGCGATGAGGACGTCCGCCTCCTCCCGCGTGGAGATGCCGTCCTCGAGAGCGATGGCGCGCAGGCACGCCACGTCCTCGATGGTCATCATACCCCTCTCGCAGAGATTATCGGCGAATTCGCGCAAAGCTTGATCGATCATGTTCGACGCCTCCCCGGTCTTCGTGGTCGTGACCGGTGTGTTGGTTCGTACGATGACCCTGATCGATTCGGCTTGGAGGAGTCTTAATCCGAAAGCGTCAACACGCGTTCAGGTTAAGCGTGCGTGCGCGACGATGGTTTAGCGATGCTTGCCGCGCGCGGGGGCGGTGTCCGCCGGCTCGACGCGGAACGGATCGACCCGGCGCGGAACGTCCCCCTTCAGCCCTGCTTCTTCGAGACGTTCGCCTGGTCGAAGGTCGCCATGTCGACGTGGCAGGCGCAGGCCGCCTTGATCACGCCCATCGCCAGCGCCGCGCCGGAGCCCTCGCCCAGGCGCATGTTCAGGGCGAGGAGCGGCGTCTTGCCGATGCGCTCGAGCGCCTCGCGGTGGGCGCCCTCCGCGGAGAGGTGGCCGGCGACGCAGTGCTCGAGCGTGCGCGGATCGAGCGCGTGGAGCACGGCGGCGGCGGCGGTGGCGACGTAGCCGTCGACGACGACCGGGACGCGCTCGGCGCGCGCCGCGAGGATGGCGCCGGCCATGGCGCAGATCTCGCGCCCGCCGAGCCGGCGCAGCACCTCGAGCGGATCGGCGAGCGCCGCGCCGTGCAGCGCGAGCGCGTCCTCGATCGCGGAGACCTTGCGCGCGAGACCCGCGTCGTCGACGCCCGTGCCGCGGCCGACCCAGTGCGCGGGCTCGCCGCCCCACAGCGCGCAGTAGATCGCGGCAGCCGCCGTCGTGTTGCCGATGCCCATCTCGCCGATGCCGAGCAGGTCCGTGCCGCCGGCGATCGCCTCCATGCCGAAGGCCATGGTGGCCACCGCGTCCTTCTCGCCCATCGCCGGCTCGACCGTGAAGTCCTTCGTCGGGATGTCGATCGCGAGGTCGAAGACCTTGAAGCCGATGCCGTAGGCGGCGCAGATCTGGTTGATCGCCGCCCCGCCGGCGGCGAAGTTCTCCAGCATCTGCCGGTTCACCGCGTCCGGGAAGGCCGAGACGCCGCGGGCGGTGACGCCGTGGGCGCCGGCGAAGACGGCGACGAGCGGGCGCGCCACGGTCGGCTTCGGCTTGCCCTGCCAGGCCGCGAGCCACTCGGCGAGCCATTCCAGACGCCCGAGCGAGCCAGCCGGCTTCGTCAGCTCCGCGTCGCGGGCGCGCACGGCGGCGACCGCCGCCTCGTCCGGCCCCGGCATGGCGGCGACGAGCGCGCGGATGTCGTCGAAGGGCGTGCCGTCCTTCGGAGCGGACGTGTCGGTCATGGTGGCCTCCGTGGCCCGGGAAACGGGCGCGGAGGACGGGGAGAGCCGCACGCGCCGGGTGAAACGAGTCGCGCCGCGACGTATAGAGGAGCGGGCCGCATCTTTGAAGGCGGCGCGAGGGCACGGGTACCGGTACGGACGGAGCGGGCGAGGACCATGCACGGGACGCCGGACAATCGGGCGGCGGGACGCGAGGGGCCGGTGACCGGCCCGCTCACCGACGTCGCGCGGGCGCTGCGCTTCTACTCGCGCGTGCCCGTCCCGGCCCTGCCCTGGGAGGCGGACCCGCACGCCCTGCCCGACTTCGCCCGCATGGCGCGCATGCTGCCCGTCGCCGGTGCGATCCTGGGCGCCATCGGCGCGCTCGTTCTCGCCGGCGCGAGCCTCGCGGGCCTGCCGCCGCTGGTCGCCGCGGCGCTCGCCATCGGCGCGCTCGCGGCGACGACCGGCGCCCTGCACGAGGACGGGCTCGCCGACGTCGCCGACGCCTTCGCCGGCGCCACCACCCGCGCGCGGCGGCTCGAGATCATGAAGGACAGCCGCGTCGGCGCCTTCGGCGCGACGGCGCTGGCGCTGTCGCTGATCCTGCGCGTCGGCGCGCTCGCGGCGCTCGTCGAGGGCGCGGGCGTGCTCGGCGCCGCGACGGCGCTGTGCGCGCTGTCGACGCTCTCGCGCACCGCGACGCTGGTGCCGCTCGCGCTGGCCGACCCCGCCCGCGCCGACGGCGCCTCCGCCTCCGTCGGGCGGCTGCCCCGGGCGACCCTCGCGCAGGCGGGGGCGATCGCGGCGGCCCTCGCCCTCGCCCTCGCCCTCGCCGGAGGCCTCCCGCTCGCCGGCATGCTCGGCGCCTGCCTCGCCACCGCGCTCGCCGGATGGGCGATCACCCGCTGGTCGGTGGCGAAGATCGGCGGCCAGACCGGGGACGTCGCCGGCGCCGCCCAGCAGGTCGCGGAGATCGCCGCCGCGCTCGCCCTCTTGATCGCGCTCGCGCGCTGACGAGATATGGAGGCATGAGCACCATCTCCTCCCCCTGCATCAAGGTCTGCCTCATCGACGAGGAGACCGGCCTGTGCGAAGGCTGCGGGCGTACCCGCGCCGAGATCGCGACCTGGGGGCGGATGCCCGAGGACGAGCGACTGACGATCATGGCCGGGCTCGAGCGGCGCATGCGCCGCGCATTCCTGGGCGAGGACGTCGCGGGGGACGAGGTCGGGGCCCGGGGCGAGGCCGGCTGATGCCCGGGGCGATCGGCCTCGCGCTCCTCGCCTTCGGGCTCGCCGCCCTGGTCTGGACGCACGGCGAGCGCGCGATCCTGGGGCTGCCGCCGGAGGAGTTCGCGCGGCTGACCGCGCTGACCGCGCTGGTGCTCTTCATCTCCGGCTCGCTGTTCTCGCGCTATCGCGGACGCTTCGCGGCCTTCGTCGGCCACCTCGTCTCGTGGGTGGTGATCTTCATCGGCCTGATCGTGCTCTACACCCACCGCGTCGAGCTCGAATCGGTCGCGCTGCGGGTCATGGCGGAGCTGCGCCCGGGCGCGGCGGTGACCGTCGCGCCGGGCGAGGTCAGCGTGCGCCGCGGCTTCGACGGCGCCTTCGTCGTGCGTGGCGCCGCCAACGAGACGCCGCTCGACTTCATCTTCGACACCGGCGCGAATGTCGTCGTGCTCACGGCGGACGCCGCCGCGCGGCTCGGCTACGGCGCGGACGACCTCGCCTACCGCGTCCCCGTGCTCACCGCCAACGGCCGCACCCTGGCGGCGCCGATCGTGCTCGACACGCTCGCGGTGGGGGACATCGTCGAGACCGACGTGCGCGCGCTCGTCGCGCGGCCCGACGCCCTGCCGGGCAACCTGCTCGGCATGAGCTTCCTCGACCGGCTGGACTCCTACGAGGTGCGGCGCGACGTGCTGGTGCTGCGGGGGCGGGGGTAGGCTCGACGCCCCCCACTCCGGCGAAAGCCGGGCTTCCCCCGTCGCCGAAGGCGGGCTAAGACGCGGCCCGGAAGGGGGGCGCGCAGCGTCCCGAACGCGAGAGCCTAAGAGGTCGAACGATGGCGAAGATCAAGGTCGCGAACCCCGTGGTGGAGCTCGACGGCGACGAGATGACCCGGATCATCTGGGCCTACATCAAGGACAAGCTGATCCACCCCTATCTCGACATCGACCTCGAGTACTACGACCTCGGCGTCGAGCACCGCGACGCCACCGACGACCAGGTGACGATCGACGCGGCCCACGCCATCAAGAAGCACGGCGTGGGCGTGAAGTGCGCCACCATCACGCCGGACGAGCAGCGCGTCGAGGAGTTCGGCCTCAAGCAGATGTGGCGCTCGCCCAACGGCACGATCCGCAACATCCTCGGCGGCGTGATCTTCCGCGAGCCGATCATCGCCAAGAACGTGCCGCGCCTCGTGCCGGGCTGGACGCAGCCGATCATCGTCGGCCGCCACGCCTTCGGCGACCAGTACCGCGCCACCGACTTCAAGATCCCCGGCAAGGGCCGCATGACCATCAAGTTCGAGGGCGAGGACGGCACCGTCATCGAGAAGGAGGTGTTCCAGTTCCCGGGCGCCGGCGTCGCGATGGCGATGTACAATCTCGACGAGTCGATCCGCGACTTCGCCCGCGCCTCGCTGAACTACGGGCTGAACCGCAAGTACCCGGTCTACCTGTCGACCAAGAACACCATCCTCAAGGCCTATGACGGCCGCTTCAAGGACCTGTTCCAGGAGGTCTACGAGAACGAGTTCGCGGACGCGTTCAAGGCGGCCGGGATCACCTACGAGCATCGCCTGATCGACGACATGGTCGCCTCGGCGCTCAAGTGGTCGGGCGGCTACGTCTGGGCCTGCAAGAACTACGACGGCGACGTGCAGTCCGACACGGTGGCCCAGGGCTTCGGCTCGCTCGGCCTGATGACGTCGGTGCTGATGACGCCCGACGGCAAGACGGTGGAGGCCGAGGCCGCCCACGGCACGGTGACGCGCCACTACCGCGAGCACCAGAAGGGCAAGGAGACCTCGACGAACTCCATCGCCTCGATCTTCGCCTGGACTCGCGGCCTCAAGCACCGCGCCAAGCTCGACGGCAACGCCGAACTCGACCGTTTCGCGGACACGCTGGAGAAGGTCTGCATCGACACCGTCGAGGCCGGCCACATGACGAAGGACCTCGCCCTCCTCGTCGGCCCCGACCAGCGCTGGCTGACGACGACGGGCTTCCTCGACAAGGTCGACGAGAATCTGAAGAAGGCGATGGCCGCCGGCTGAACGCGGGCGTCCGCCGGCCCGGCCCGCGCGGCCGGGCCGGTGTTTTTTCACTGCGCCGCCTCCGTTTCGCCCCGCGCGACCTTGGAATCGACACGATCCCGGTGTATCTGAAGATCATCGAGTTTTAGGCCGGACGACTTGGCCAGGATGCGCGCCACCTCGAAGAGAGTTCCGGTGCGTGGCTGACGACCTTCTCCGAGACATCGATATTCGTGGGCGCGCGTTCGCGCGTGTCCGACAACCCACGCATGCCTCGACAGGAGATCGCCATGCAGACCGGTACCGTGAAGTGGTTCAACGCGACCAAGGGCTACGGCTTCATCCAGCCCGACGAGGGCGGTGGCGACGTGTTCGTGCACATCTCCGCCGTGGAGCGCGCGGGCCTGCGCGGCCTCGACGAGGGCCAGAAGGTGTCCTACGAGGTCGTCGCCGACCGCCGCACCGGCAAGTCCTCGGCGGACAAGCTCGCCGTGGCGTGAGCCGATGCGGGGCCGCCTTGCGGCGCGCCCGCCATCCATGAGACGCGAGAAGGGCGCCGGCCGCGAGGCCAGGCGCCCTTTCTCGTGCCCGGGTCGATTTCGTGCCCGCGAATAACCCTCGAAATCAGTCTCGCGGCTCGTCGTCGCGCGCCTGCCGAGCCGGCGGCCACTCGCGTGCCGCGTGGACGAGCGCCAGGATCGAGACGACCCGCCCGTCGACCTCGTAGGCGAGGCGGTAGCTCGGATGCGGGAACGGCTCGCCTGTCCCCGGGGTGTGGCCGGCGTGCCCCAGCAAGGGAAGATCGACCAATTGTGAGGCGGCATGGGAGAACTTTTGTCGAGCCGTGTGGCCGCTCTCGGGTTGTCTCTCGAGACGTAGCTCAGAATATCGCGTCGATCCTGGACCGCTTCGGGTGTCCAGCGGACGATCACGTACGATCGACGCCGAGCCCGCGCCGTCGCTCGGCGAACTCGGCCTCGACATCCTCGTTGGAGATAACGTCTCCCGCCCGGTAGGACGCCATCGCGATCTCGACCTTGCGCCGCAGGAACGCCTCGTACTCGGGCGTCGGGGGCTCGCGCTCGCCGCGCTTCTCCTCGACGTAGCCGCGGACCAGCGCGCGCAGGACCTCGTCCGGGGGCACGTCGTCGATCGCTGCCGCGCCGAGAAAGGCGTCGCGCAGCTCCGGATCGAGTTCGACCGTCAGAGTGGTCACGTCGTCCATCCCGACCTCCTCGCGCATCCCGGCGATGATACCCCGTCCCGGGCCCCCGGGCCAGCATCCCCGGAGCGCCGGCGTCACCGCCGGCGTGGGCCGCCGGGGCGCGAGCCGCCCGGGCGGGGGCCGACGGGCCCGCGGTCGTCCTTGTGCCGGAACACGAGACGTCCCTTGTCGAGATCGTAGGGCGACATCTCGACGGTGACGCGGTCCCCGGCGATGGTCTTGATGCGGAACTTGCGCATCTTGCCGGCGGTGTAGGCGATCACCTCGTGGCCGTTCTCGAGCTCGACCCGGAACTTCGCATCGGGGAGAACCTCGGTCACGACGCCCTCGAAGGTAATCAGCTCCTCTTTCGCCATACGGTCATCCTCTGATCAGCGAAACCCACCGCCACGCCCCGCGGGCGGCGGTGCCGAAATTGCGCTCTGGCTTTAAACCCGCGGCCGCGCGAGGTCAAACGCCCCGGAGCGCTCGCTCCCGGGCGGACGAGGGGCCGCGCGCCGGTCGGGGCGCGCCTGTCTCGTCGTGAGAAATGGTGCACGAACCGCCGGCGCGCAAGGCGGCGTCTCTCCCTCGCGACGGATGGGGTTGATCGCCATCGGAAGGTTCTGCAATCTGGACGGACCGCACGGGGCGACGCACGCGGAAGGGGCGAGAGGGATGGGTGATCTGGAGAGCGTACTGAAGGAGAGCCATCGCGCACGGCTGTTCCCGGTTCTGGCGGAGACGTCGAAGGAGGGCCGCGCCACCTCGATCCTCCTCGCCTGCCTCGCCAGCGTGCACGAGTTCGGGCGCGTCATGATGGCGAGCCTGGGCCAGCGCGTGGGCAGCCGGGCGCGGATCGCGGCCTATACGGAGCTGAGCTTCCCGATGGGCCGCGGCGAGAAGGCCGCGCGGCCGGACGGGCTGCTCGTGCTGGAGGTGGGCTCCCGGCGCTGGACCGCGCTCGTCGAGGCCAAGGTCGGCGCCGCCGATCTCGCGCCGGCGCAGGTCGAACTCTACTGCGAGGTCGCGCGGCGCTACGGCATCGACGCCGTGGTGACTCTCTCCAACGAGTTCGCGGCCCTGCCGTCGCATCATCCCGTCGCCCTGCCCGCGGCGGCGCGCAAGAAGGTCGACCTGTACCACTGGTCTTGGATGAACGTGCTGACCCAGGCGACGCTCCTGATCGACGGCGAGGACGTGGCGGACACCGACCAGGCCTTCATCCTCGCGGAGCTGGTACGCTTCCTCGCGCATCCGAGCACGGGCGTGAAGGGCTTCGACCGGATGCCGGCGTCCTGGCCCGATCTCTGTGCGAAGGCGCAGGCGGGCGCGCCGATGTCGGCGGGCGCGGAGGCCGTCCGCGAGACCGTCGGCGCCTGGCACCAGGAGGTGCGCGATCTCTCCCTCATCCTCAGCCGCCAGCTGACGGCCGAGGTCGAGCCCGTCGTGCCGCGCACGCAGCGCGCCGACGCGGAGGCGCGGCTGAAGGCGGACGCCGAGCGGCTGTCCCAGGAGCATTGCCTCGCGGCCGGGCTGCGCGTGCCCGACGCGGCCGCGCCGATCGAAATTCGCGCCGACCTGCGGGCGCGCGCCATCGTCGTCTCGATGCGGGTGCGCGCGCCGGAGGATCGCCGGAGCAACCGCGCGCGGCTCGGCTGGGTGCTCAAACAGCTCGAGGCGAGCGAGCCGGACGGGCTGCACGTGCGGCTGCACTACGTCGGCCGCGCGCCCTCCCGGCAGGCGCCGCTGACGCAGGCGCGGGCGGAGCCGGAGGAGATCGCCGGCGGGCGCGATGCGCCCGAACTCGTCTCGATGGAGATCCTGCTGGTGCGCGACCTCGCCGCCCGCTTCGCCCAGCGCAACAAGTTCATCTCGGAGCTCGAGGCCGCCGTGCCGAGCTTCTACGAGCGCGTGGGCCAGCACCTGAAGGGCTGGCAGCCCCGCGCGCCGCGCCTGCGCGAGGACCGCGCCGAGCCCGAGAGCGTCAGCGTCGAGGCGCTCGCGGAGGCGGGCGAAGCAGACGGGGACGCGGGCGGCGGGCCGGGTGACGGATGGCTCGTGCCGGTGCAGGAGTGAGGAGGGTCGAGACGAAAACGGCGGGTCCCGAAGGGCCCGCCGTTTTCGTCGTCGTCATCCGGCCGACCAGCCGCGGCTCACTCGCCCCCGCCCAGCGTGTGCACGTACACCGCCAGCGCCTTCACGGTCGCCTCGTCGAGGCGCTCGCCGAAGTGCGGCATCATCCCGGCACGACCGTTGACGAGACCCTCGAGGATCACGTCGCGGTCCGAGCCGTAGAGCCAGATGCCGTCGGTGAGGTTGGGCGCGCCCATGTCCTGGATGCCCTCGCCCGCCTCGCCGTGGCAGGCGGCGCAATTGACGGCGAAGAGCTCGGCGCCCGCGGCGGGGTCGAAGCCCGCGGGTGTCTCGAGGCCCGCGATGTGGCGGACGTAGTCGGTCAGCACGAGCGCGTCCTCGCGACCGAACCAGCCGTCGCGCACGAAGGCGGGCATGTCGCCGAAGCGGGTGTCCATCGGCGTCGAGCGGATGCCGTAGGTGATGGTGTGCTGGATCGCCTCCAGCGTGCCGCCCCACAGCCAATCGTCGTCGACGAGGTTGGGGAAGCCGACCGCCCCGCCGCCGCCCGCGCCGTGGCAGGCCGAGCAATTGTCGCCGAAGGCGGCGCGCCCGTAGGCCTGGGCGAAGGCGAGGAGCTGCGGGTTCTCCTCGATCGA
The DNA here is from genome assembly GCF_041514305.1 of Salinarimonas chemoclinalis. Classification (NCBI taxonomy): domain Bacteria; kingdom Pseudomonadati; phylum Pseudomonadota; class Alphaproteobacteria; order Hyphomicrobiales; family Salinarimonadaceae; genus Salinarimonas; species Salinarimonas chemoclinalis. The sequence goes on along the minus strand of NZ_JBGMWH010000001.1, from coordinate 670,968 downwards.
GGCGAGTTCGACGTCGCGGAGCGCCGCGATGTCGCCGCCGCGGGAGGCGTCCAGCCGCTCGAGGTCGCCCACCACCGCAGATCGCGAATTCCAGCCGAGGATGCCGCCCGTGGCCGAGTTGACGAGCGGAATCGCGGGATAGAGCAGCACGTAGAGGAACGACCAGGCGATCGTCGCGTAGAAGATGTACAGCCACCACCGCGGCAGCGGATTGTTGAGCTCGGTGATGCCGTCCCACTCGTGGCCCGTGGTCGAGACCCCAGTCACCTTGTCGATGTTCTGCTTGTTCTGGGCCATGACCTCAATCCTCTTCGATCGGCGTCCGCGCGGCCTTGTCGAAGGTCGAGCGGTTGGACGGCATGAGCGCGTAGGCGATGACGAGCAGGAACCCGAAGATGAAGATCAGGAGCCCGCCGGTCTGCGCGAAGGAGGCGAGAAGCGAATAGGTCTCCATGGCGGCCTCCTCAGCGCACGTTCGCCTGGCCGTCGTAGGTCGAGAAGTCGACCAGCGTGCCCAGCGTCTGCAGGTAGGCGACGAGCGCGTCGCCCTCGGTGATGACCCCGTCGGAGCGGCCCGAGAACGAGCGCGCCTGCGCCTTCGGGTATCGCTCGAGCAGGCCCGCCTGGTCGGGATCGTCCATGGTGGCCTGGATGATCACGTCCGTGCGGGCGTTCTCGATCATCTCTCGCGTGTAGGGCACGCCCATCGCCGCTTGAACGGCGAGGTCGGTGCCGATCGTCTCGAACGCGAGCGGCGTCTCGAACAGGAAGGGATAGCCCGGCATGATCGAGGCCGGCACGACCGAGCGCGGGTCGACGAGGTGCGCCACGTGCCAGGCGTCCGAGTACTTGCCGCCGACGCGCGCGAGGTCGGGCCCCGTGCGCTTCGAGCCCCATTGGAAGGGCTTGTCGTACATCGACTCGGCAGCGAGCGAGTAGTGGCCGTAGCGCTCGACTTCGTCGCGCAGCGGACGCACCATCTGGCTGTGGCAGTTGTAGCAGCCCTCGCGGATGTAGATGTTGCGTCCGGCGAGCTCGAGGGGGCTGTAGGGCCGCATGCCCTCCACCTCCTCGATCGTGTTCTTGAGATAGAAGAGCGGCGCGATCTCGACGATGCCGCCGATCGCGACGACGCCGATGATGCCGGCCACCAGGACGACCGAATTCTTCTCGAAGACTGCGTGCTTGTTCCAGAGAGACATGTTCCGCCCCTCCCCTTACTCGGCCGCGACGAGCGGCGACTTCGGCTCGGCCTCGACGACCGGCTTCACCGCGCGAACGGTCATGACCAGGTTGTAGACCATGATGAGTGCGCCCGCGAGGAACAGGACCCCGCCCAGGCCGCGGATGACGTAGTAGGGGTGCATCGCCTCGGAGGTCTCGATGAACGAGTACTCGAGGAAGCCCAGCGCGGTGTACGCCCGCCACATCAGGCCCTGCATGATGCCGGCGACCCACATGGAGGAGATGTACAGCACGATGCCCAGCGTCGAGATCCAGAAGTGCCAGTTGACCAGCTTCAGCGAGTAGAGCCGCTCGCGGTTCCACAGCCAGGGCACGAGGCAGTAGATCGCGCCGAAGGAGATGTAGGCCACCCAGCCGAGCGCGCCCGAGTGCACGTGGCCCACCGTCCAGTCGGTGTAGTGCGAGAGCGAGTTCACGACCTTGATCGACATCATCGGGCCTTCGAAGGTCGACATGCCGTAGAAGGCGATGGAGACGACCATCAGGCGCAGCACCGGGTCGGTCCGCAGCTTGTCCCAGGCGCCCGAGAGCGTCATCAGGCCGTTGATCATGCCACCCCAGGAGGGCATCCACAGCATGATCGAGAACACCATGCCGAGCGTCTGCGTCCAGTCCGGAAGCGCCGTGTAGTGGAGATGGTGCGGGCCGGCCCAGATGTAGAGGAAGATCAGCGCCCAGAAGTGGATGATCGACAGCCGGTAGGAATACACCGGCCGCTCGGCCCGCTTGGGCACGAAGTAGTACATGATCGCCAGGAAGCCCGCGGTGAGGAAGAAGCCGACCGCGTTGTGGCCGTACCACCATTGCACCATCGCGTCCTGCACGCCCGACCAGACCTGGTAGGACTTCGCCGAGAACAGCGACACCGGGATCACGGCGTTGTTGCCCAGATGCAGGATGGCGATCGTGACGATGAAGGCGAGGTAGAACCAGTTCGCCACGTAGATGTGCGGCTCCTTGCGCTTGCGCAGCGTGAGCATGAACATCAGCAGGTAGGCGACCCACACGACCGTGAGGAACAGGTCGGCGTACCACTCGGGCTCGGCGTATTCCTTCGACTGGGTGATGCCGAGGAGGTAGCCCGTGCCGGCGATCAGGATGAAGAAGTTGTAGCCCACAACGACGAACCACGGCGTGATGTCGCCGGCGAGCCGCGCGCGGCTCGTGCGCTGCACGACGTAGAGCGAGGTCGCCAGCAGCACGTTTCCGCCGAAGGCGAAGATCACGGCCGAGGTGTGGAGCGGGCGCATGCGGCCGAAGTTCAGCCAGGCGACGTCGAAGTTCAGCGCCGGGTACGCCAGCTGGAAGGCGATCAGCACGCCGACCGTGAATCCGGCGATGCCCCAGACCATCGCCGCCACGGTGGCGAACTTGACGGGACCCATGTTGTAGTTGGGCTTGCCGTCGATCTCCTGCGGCGGCAGCGTCGCGGGGCGATCGTTGTAGCGGTTCATGATCGCGAACACCGCCGCGACGGAGCCCGCCGCGAACAGGTAGGCGTGGAAGGCGTAGGCCGCTTCCCAGGCTTTGGCGGCGACGACGATGGAGAGGAGCGCGAGCGCCGCGAACGCGAGCGCGCTCCCCCCTTCGCCGAGCGTCATCCTCTTGCCCGGAGCGACCGGCGATGCGCCGATGGAGGCCATGGAAATCCCCTCGAGATGCTGCCGTGACTGATACGCGCCCGGACGATCTGGTCCGGGCCTTGGCGGCACCATTCCTGGAACGGGCCCCATCGGGCCTTGATCTCGGTCAATGAGACGGCATTCTCGACGAGGAAATGCCCAGCGGAAGGGAACCAATCGCGATGACGCTCCAGCAGCCGGCCCTCGCCGCCCTCGCCGCCTCCCTGCTCGCGGCGCTCGTCGCGCCCGCGGCGGCGCTCGCGCAGGCGCCGATCGCGGTCGTCGGCCCCCAGACCGGCCCGCTCGCCGCCTTCGGCGCGATGCTCGCGACGGGCGCCGGCCGCGCCGCGGAGGCGATCAACGCCCGCGGCGGGATTCGCGGCGAGCCCGTGGAGATCCTGGTACGCGACGACGTCGGCGATCCCGCCCGCGCCCGCACCGTGGCGGGCGCGCTCGTCGCCGAGGTGCCCGACCTCGTCGCCGTGATCGGCCACGTCACCGCCGGCCCCTCGCTGGAGGCCGCGCCGATCTACGCGCAGGCCGGCGTGCCGATGATCACGCCCGCCGTCGGCGAGCCCCGGCTCACAGACGGCGCGGCCTGGAACGTGCTGCGCCTCGCGCCCTCCGATTCGGCGCAAGGGCGGCTCGCCGCCCGCCACATCGCCGCGCGCGACCCGAATGCGCGCGTCGCGATCGTGCACGACAAGTCCGGCTTCGGGAAGGGCGTCGCGGACATCGCCCGCGCCGCGCTCGACGCGGCCGGGATCGTCGACGTCTTCTACGAGGGGCTCGACGCCGCCGAGCCGAACTATCGCGGCCTCGCCGGGCGCGTCGCCGCGGCCGAGCCGGGCTTCGTCTATTTCGGCGGCCTCGCGCCGGAGGCCGCGATCCTGCTGCGTGACCTGCGTGCGGCGGGCTCGCGGGCGGTGCTGGTGGCGACCGACGCCATCGTCGCCCCCGTCTTCGCCGAACTCGACCCGGCGATCGCCGGGGGCACGCTGATGACCGCCTCCGCCGACACCGCGGACAACCCGGCCGCGACGACGATCGCGGGAGCGATCCTCGCAGAGGCGACCGCCGCGGGAGCCGCGGGGGAGGCGGAGGCGTCCGGTCCCACGGCCGCGCCGGCGAGCGTCGTGCCGATCCTGGCGCAGGAGGACGTGATCGAGACGCTCCACCCGATGGCGCTGCGCGCCTACGCCGCCGTCGAGGCGATCGCCGCCGCGGCGAACGCCGTCGGCCCGTCGGACGGCGAAGCGATCGCCGCACGCCTGCGCGAGGCACCCGTCGACACGGCGCTGGGTCCCGTGCAGTTCGACGCGGCCGGCGAGGTCGTCCTCGAACTGCTCGCCGTGCACGAATGGCGGCCGGGACCGCTGGGGCGGCTCGACCATCTGGGGAACGTGGTGGAGACGGGGCGGTGAGGCTCTGGGCGACCGCCGGCCGCCACGTCGAACGTCGTCGATCGGTCTCGGCGCGCTCGTCTCCCGGGTCGTCTCTCAGGCCGTCTGCGCGTTTCGAGCCGGCGCGGACCGCACTGCGCACGGACGGGACACGGCCGATCGGGCACACCCGAGACGTGCGCGCGCCGGCTTCAGAGACAAAATACTTGATTGTCGCCTGCAGCCGGCGGACAGTACGGCCCCGGGATCCTCCTGCGGGGGTGCCGAACCGGCGACGACGTTCGAGGGGGGCTCCATCATGACCGACGCCGAGATGAAGGCACTGGAGAAGCACAAGGCTCATCAGTACCACCACATCGTCTGCGACGAGTTCCGCGAGCTGAAGATCGGCCTGTCCGACCGCGGCCGCAAGCGGTCGAAGGCGTTCTCCGTGCTCGGCATCGCGTCGTCGCGGACGATCGCGGAGGGGTTGAAGGCCGTTGACGCGTCACCGTTCCAGACCGTGTTCGTCGTGTCGGAGAAGACCGGCGAGGTCCTGTTCGCCCTCTCCAAGAACGAGGACTACGTCCGCGCCGCGCGCAAGAAGAAGAAGCCGAAGCCCCCGGTTCCCCCGCCTCCGCCGCCGACCACGGATTGCTGCCGTCTGTGCGGCTTCATGGGTGGGACGGGCTGCGACGACCTGGCCGACGGCAGCTGCATCTGCTTCGGAGCGGATCGCGGCATCGGTGGGGGCCCGAACGACCCGCTGGAGGTTCTGGCGCCCTGACGCGCGTGGCGTCGGCCGCGGTGAGGCGGAGTTCTCCCCGAGGCGCCGCCGATCGCCGGAACGGCACGCGCCCGCGCGGCTCGCGCGGCGACACGCCAGGTAGGACGCGGGCCTCTCGGGAGAGTGGGCTCGCGACAGGAGAGCCCGATGCGCCCGCTCGTCCTCGTTCTCGCTCTGCTCCCTCTGCCCGCCGCAGCCGCCTGTCCGGGCGGGGAGGAGGTCTTTTCCTGCAGCATCGAGGGCAGGACGCTGCGCCTCTGCCACTCCGACGGAGCGCTCGTCTACGGCTTCGGCCCGCCGGGAAAGCCCGAACTCGTGCTGTCGCAGCCGCTGACCACCGTGGACTTCACCCCCTGGCCCGGGGTCGGCCGGAGCATGTGGGAGACCGTCGCTTTTCCGAACGAGGGCTACGTGTACGAGGTCTGGACGAGCGTCGAGCGCGACCCCGAGGCGACCGAGGGCCGCACGGGCGGCGTCGATGTCCTGCGAGGCGACGTGCCGGTGGCGCGGTTGACCTGCGACCCCGGAACACCCAGCCAGTCGCTGGACGTGATCTACGAACTCAAGGAAGCCGCCGGCCTGTGCTGGGACCACGGCGCCAGCGTCTGGACACGCACCTGCGAATAGGCCGCCGGCGTTCTGTCGTATCCCGGCCTTCGCTCCACTCCGGGTCGCAGGCGATGCCGTTCCGGTCGCGTCCCTCTCCTCACGCGCGACGCTTGCTTTCCAACGGGCGCGCTGCCACGCTCGGGTTCCCGACGGTTGGGGGCCCGCGATGCCGAACGCCGAAGCTCTCATGGCCCTGCTGCGCCGCCTCGCCGCCGTGGCGTTGCTCGTCCTCGTGCTTCCCGGCACGGGCACCGCCGAGGAGACCCTGCATCTCACCGGTCTCCTGCACGACGGCGCCGGCCAGCCGCTGGCGGGGCGCAGCCTGCGTGTCGTCCTGGGCAGTGACCCCACCCCCCGCGCCCCCGCGGCCGGGCGCGTGCTGGTCACCGGCGCCGACGGCCGCTTCGCCCTGACCGCCCCCGTCACGCGCAGCCCCCGCCGCGTCCGGCTCGACAGCCTGTTCCGCCGGCATGACGCGCTCCTGCTGGAGATCGGTTTCGAACTGGACATCCTGGGTCGCCCCGCGCTGCACTGGGTGGAGCTCGATTTCATCGCGGGCACCGGGCCCCGTCGGGGCATCGCGGTGTTTCTGCCGGGCGGCGCGGGCCTGTTCGACCAGCCCCTCCCCTTCCGCGACAGCGACCAGACGTGGTCCCTGCCCGACGATCCGCAGGGCCTGCGCCTGACCTCGCCCGGCGTCGACGTCCTCGTCGAAAGCTGGGACGACGGCCAGCCCGGGCGGATCGAGCTGGACCTCGGCGTCGGCCATCTCGCCTTCGAGAGACGGTAGCCCATGAAGAGCGTGGCTTTTCAACTGGCCGGTGTCGCGGTGATCGTGCTCGGCATCGGCGGGGCGTGGATGCTGGATCTCTACGGCTGCGCCTTCAACACGATGGGCTGCAACCGTGTACTGCCCCGGTTCCATGGAGAAATGCTGGCCTTCGTGGTCGTGGTGGGCGCGATCGGTCTCGCGCTGTTCGGCCACGGGCGCAGGCTGCGGAGGCTCAGGGACGCTCCGAACATTCCACCAGGCCCGAAGGCGCCGTGACGCAGACATGGCTCACGGCGGGGCCCTCCTGCGCGGCGCAAGCGCCGAGGGCGAGGACGAGAAACACGAGCGCGTAGCGCATGGCGGAAACCTTCGACGGTGGCGCCCGGCGCGATGCGCACCTCTCGCCGATGAGCCCCGGCCTTTGTTTCGAGCCGTTTCCCGATCCTCCCGGGTCCGACGACCGTGAGCGACGCCGCCTCCGATCGCAAGCGCCGCGCCAATCAGAATGCGTACAGGCCCGCCGCGAACCACGCCCAGTGGAGCGCCAGCACCCCCAGCCCCACGACGAAGATCGGCCCGCGCTTCCTCACGTCGTTCGAGGTCACGAACACCGCCGCGTGGGCGATCCGCGCCGCGACGAAGGCCCAGGCGAACACCAGGTCGACGCGGGTCCCCTCCCCCGTGACCAGCACGAACGCGACGAGGACGTAGAACAGCACCGGCAGCTCCAGCTGGTTCTGGTAGCAATTGCCGATCTGCGTGATGCGCTCGGGCCAGTTCGGCTCGCGCAGGGCGATGTCGCGCATCTTCACCTCGCCGCGCCCGACGGCGGAAAACCGCATCCGGCCGCTCCACAGGAGCAGGGCGAAGGTCATGGCGACGAGGACGAGAACCGGGACGAGGAGCACCCCCGCCGAGACGGCGCCCTCGCTCATGTGCGCGAGGGATAGTTCGGGCTCTCGCGGGTGATGGACACGTCGTGAACGTGGCTCTCGCGAAGGCCGGCGTTGGTGATGCGCACGAACTCGGCGCGCGCGGCGAAGTCGTCCAGCGTGCGCGCACCCGTGTAGCCCATGGCCGCGCGCAGGCCGCCGGCGAGCTGGTGCACGACGGCGTAGACCGGCCCCTTGTAGGGCACCTGCCCCTCGACGCCTTCCGGCACGAGCTTCATCTGGTCCTTGATGTCCTGCTGGAAGTAGCGGTCCGCCGAGCCCCGCGCCATGGCGCCGACCGAGCCCATGCCGCGATAGGCCTTGTAGGAGCGGCCCTGGTAGAGGAACACCTCGCCCGGCGCCTCCTCGGTACCCGCCAGCAGCGAGCCGACCATCACCGTCGACGCGCCCGCCGCCAGCGCCTTGGCGACGTCCCCGGAGAACTTGATGCCGCCGTCGGCGATCACCGGCGTGCCCGTGCTCTCGGCGGCGCGCACCGCGTCCATCACCGCGGTGAGCTGGGGCACGCCGACGCCCGCGACGATGCGGGTCGTGCAGATCGAACCCGGCCCGATGCCGACCTTCACCGCGTCCGCGCCCGCGTCGATCAGCGCGCGCGCGCCGTCGTAGGTCGCCACGTTGCCGGCGACGACCTGTACGTGGTTGGAGAGCGTCTTCACCCGCGACACGGAGGCGAGCACGCCCGCCGAGTGACCGTGGGCGGTGTCGACCACGATGACGTCGCAGCCCGCCTCGACCAGGCGCTCGGAGCGCTCGAACCCGGCGTCGCCCGTGGTCGTCGCCGCCGCGCAGAGGAGCCGCCCCTGCGCGTCCTTGGCGGCGTCGGGGAAGGCGACCTGCTTCTCGATGTCCTTGACCGTGATCAGCCCGGTGCAGCGGTAATGGTCGTCGACGACGAGCAGCTTCTCGATGCGGAACTGGTGCAGCAGGCGACGCGCCTCGTCCTGGGAGACGTCCTCGCGGACCGTGATCAGCCGGTCCTTGGTCATCAGCTCGGAGACCGGCTGGTCCATGCGGTCGGCGAATCGCACGTCCCGGTTCGTGAGGATGCCGACGAGCTTGCCCTTGCGGCCGGAGGGCCCGCGCTCCACCACCGGAATGCCGGAGATGTGGTTGCGCTTCATCAGCTCGAGCGCGTCGGCCAGCGTCTCGTCGGGGTGGATGGTGATCGGGTCCATCACCATGCCCGACTCGTACTTCTTGACGAGGCGCACCTGCTTGGCCTGCTCGTCGGGCTCGAGGTTACGGTGGATGACGCCGATACCGCCCATCTGGGCCATGGCGATCGCCATCCGGCCCTCGGTGACCGTGTCCATCGCCGAGGCGACGATCGGCAGGTTGAGGCGGATCCGGCTGGTGAGCCGGGTGCGCACGTCCACCTGCGAGGGCAGCACCTCGGAATGGGCGGGGCGCAGCAGGACGTCGTCGAAGGTCAGGCCCTCGGTCAGTCGGTCTTCGATCAATCGGGCCATGGATCCAACTCCCTCGCGGCGGGAACGGCAGCGCGGCGCGTCACGCGCCCGCGGCCCTGAGTTGGCGTGGGTCCGTATCACGCCGATGACGGCCGGTCGAGAGGCTCTCGCGCCGCAGCACGGCGGGGTGCCGGAGGCCGTGCTTGCCGGGGAGACCGGCAGGCTCTACCTCGATGCGATGGACACCGATCCGAGCGAGCCGCCCGAGGCGGTGCGGCGCAAGACCTACCACCACGGCAACCTGCGCGAGGCGCTGGTCGAGGCCGCGCGGGTGCTGATCGAGGAGAAGGGTCCGCTCGGCTTCACCATGGCGGAGGCGGCGCGCGCGGCGGGGGTGAGCCCCGCGGCGCCCTACCGGCATTTCGCCGGGCGCGAGGAGCTGATCGAGGCGGTGGCGCTCCAGGGCTTCACGCTCTTCGCGGAGCGGTTGGAGAGCGCCACCGAGGGCGGCGAGAACGCGCCGCTCAAAGCCTTCACGGCGGCGGGGAACGCCTATCTCGACTTCGCCCGCTCGAACCCGGGCTACTACATCGCCATGTTCGAATCGGGCGTGGCGATCTCCGCCAACGCGCAGCTGAACCGAATGGCGGACCGGGCGATGGCGGTCCTGCGGCTGTCGGCCGAGCGGCTCTCCGCGCATCTGCCCGCGGCTAAGCGCCCGCCGGCGGGCATGGTCGCGAACCACATCTGGGCCTTCAGCCACGGCGTCGTCGAACTGTTCGGACGCGGCCGCCCGGGCGCACGCGCGCCCTACTCCGCCGAGGAGATGCTGGAGAGCGGCACCGCCATCTACCTGCGCGGCCTCGGTCTCATCCCCTGAACGCGCGAACGGGAGGCTCGGAGAAATCGCCACCATCGGCTTGACAGTTCGGGACTGGTGGCCCATCTATGTGAATGTGAATAACATTCACATCAAGAGGATCGCCATGCAGACCACGACCATGAGCATGAGCGCGGCGACGGACTGGATCGTCCGCTGTCGCGACTGGCTCGACGAACGCGGAAAAGGCGCCTGGATCGCCGCCATCGTGGCGGGGTTCATCGTCTTCTGGCCCATCGGCTTGGGCCTTCTTCTCTACATGATCGGGAGCAAGCGGATGGCATGCAAGGCCTGGGGCCGGAAGAACCGGCACGCCGTGTCGGGTGCGACGGGCAACGCCGCCTTCGACAGCTATCGCGCCGAGACCCTCAAGCGCCTCGAGGAGGAACGCGACGCGTTCATGTCGTTCCTCGAGGAGCTGCGCCAGGCCAAGGACCGCGCCGAGTTCGACCAGTTCATGGCCCGCCGCAGTGGCGGCGGCAACGCCGCCTGACGACCGATCCGCCGACGGAACATGGAAGAAGCGGCCGTTCGCTCCCGCGGACGGCCCCTTCTCGATTCCACGCACCATCGATGCGTCGTCGACCTCAGAAGTCCATGTCCGGCGCGCCGGCGGGAGCCGGGGCGGCCTTCTTGGGCTTCTCGGCGATCATCGCCTCGGTGGTGACGAGGAGGCCCGCCACGGAGGCGGCGTCCTGCAGCGCCGTGCGCACGACCTTCGCCGGGTCGATCACGCCGAAGGAGAACATGTCGCCGTACTGGCTCGTCTGCGCGTTGAAGCCGAAGCCGTAGTCGCCGTTCTCGAGCACCTTGCCGACGATCACCGAGCCGTCCTCGCCCGCGTTGAGCGCGATCTGGCGCGCCGGCGCCTGGATCGCGCGGCGCACGATCTCGATGCCGGTCTTCTGGTCGTCGTTGGCGGGCGCGAGGCCGGCCAGCGCCTCGACCGCGCGCAGCAGCGCCACGCCGCCGCCCGGCAGGATGCCCTCCTCGACCGCGGCCTTGGTGGCGTGCATCGCGTCGTCGACGCGATCCTTGCGCTCCTTCACCTCGACCTCGGTGGCGCCGCCCACGCGGATCACCGCCACGCCGCCCGCGAGCTTGGCGAGGCGCTCCTGGAGCTTCTCGCGATCGTAGTCGGAGGTGGTCTCCTCGATCTGCGCCTTGATCTGGGCGACGCGCGCCTCGATCTCGGCCTTGGAGCCGGCGCCGTCGACGATCGTGGTGTTCTCCTTCTCGATCACGACCTTCTTGGCGCGGCCGAGCATGTTCAGCGTGACCTTGTCGAGCTTGATGCCCAGGTCCTCGCTGATCGCCGTGCCGCCGGTGAGGATCGCGATGTCCTGCAGCATGGCCTTGCGGCGATCGCCGAAGCCGGGCGCCTTCACCGCCGCGATCTTGAGGCCGCCGCGCAGCTTGTTGACGACGAGCGTGGCGAGCGCCTCGCCCTCGACGTCCTCGGCGATGATGACGAGCGGCTTGCCCGACTGCACCACCGCCTCGAGCACGGGCAGCAGTTCCTGGAGGTTCGAGAGCTTCTTCTCGTGGATGAGGACGTAGGCGTCCTCGAGCTCGACGCGCATCTTCTCGGCGTTGGTCACGAAGTAGGGCGAGAGATAGCCGCGGTCGAACTGCATGCCCTCGACGATGTCGAGCTCGGTCTCGAGGCTCTTGGCCTCCTCCACCGTGATGACGCCCTCGTTGCCGACCTTCGCCATGGCCTCGGCGAGGAAGCGACCGATCTCGGCGTCGCCGTTTGCCGAGATCGTGCCGACCTGGGCGATTTCGTCGTTGTTGGCGATCTTGCGGGCGTTCTTCTTCAGGTCCGCCACGATCGCCTCGACGGCCATGTCGATGCCGCGCTTGAGGTCCATCGGGTTCATGCCGGCGGCCACCGCCTTGGCGCCCTCCTTCACGATGGCCTGGGCGAGCACGGTCGCCGTCGTCGTGCCGTCGCCGGCGAGGTCGTTCGTCTTCGACGCGACTTCGCGCACCATCTGGGCGCCCATGTTCTCGAACTTGTCGGAAAGCTCGATCTCCTTGGCGACGGTGATGCCGTCCTTGGTGATTCGGGGCGCGCCGAACGACTTCTCGATCACGACGTTGCGGCCCTTCGGGCCGAGCGTGACCTTCACCGCATCGGCGAGGATGTCGACGCCGCGCAGCATCTTCTCGCGCGCGTCGGCGGAAAACTTGACGTCCTTGGCAGCCATTGTCGTCACTCCGAAAGAGACATGACGTTGATGTTCGGGGGGATCAGGCGGCCTTCTTCGCCGCCTCGGCGGCGTCGAGCACGCCCATGATGTCGGACTCCTTCATGATCAGGAGGTCCTCGCCGTCGATGCGCACCTCGGTGCCCGACCACTTGCCGAAGAGCACGCGGTCGCCGGCCTTCACCTCGAGCGCGACCACCTCGCCCTTCTCGTCGCGGGCGCCCGGGCCGACCGCCACCACCTCGCCCTGCTGGGGCTTCTCCTTGGCGGTGTCGGGGATGATGATGCCGCCGGCCGTCTTGGTATCGGCCTCGATGCGGCGAACGACCACCCGGTCGTGCAGGGGACGGAACTTCATGGCTTCTCAGTCTCCGAATGATGCGAGATCGTCATGATCCTCACGCGGCGGGTGCGCGCGGATGACGCGCCGCACCCGCCCGAGCGCGGAGGTAATCCGGCCATGGCCGCGCTTCAAGAGGGGGCGACGAAAATTTTGGCACTCGCTGCGGCCGACTGCCAGCAGCCTACGGCCCGAGCGTGGCAGCAGCCCGACCGACATGCTGCCAACACCTTGATATCATGCATGAATCTCCTTTCTCGGGCTTGCGCCCGCTTCCCGCTGTGGCATCATGAACGAGCCGGCGTCCGCGTCGGGAGTGCCACCTGTGCGGGGCCGGCGATCGTCGTCACACGCATGGAGGCCCCCGGCATGGCGTCGACCGCGTTCGCGAAGCAGCTCGAAGGCTACGGCCTGACCACCGCCCGGATTCTCTACCGGCTGCCGGACCACCCCGGCATCCTCCAGACCTACGTCTGGCAGGACTGGGACCGCGCTCCGACCTTTCCGGAGCTCAACGACTTCCTCGCCTTCTGGCGCCGCGAGCTGGACGGCCCGCTCCACTCGGTCACGGTGGCGCACCAGGGGCTGATCCGCCCGGCGGAGTTCAAGGCGGTGGACGGCATCGTCACGCTGCACTGAGCCGCTGGCGCGCGGGCGGGTGCCCCCCTATGTGAGGGGGCCCGAACTCGCACCCCCGGCCGGTCCCGTGCAGCGCACCTCGGAGATCCTCGAGCGGCTCGTCGCGCACGAGATGGACGAGACGATCACGCTCGGCGAGATCGTCGCGCGGCTGCGGGCGCGGGCATTCGGGATCCTGCTGATCCTGTTCGCGGCGCCGATGCTGATCCCGACGCCGCCGGGCTTCTCCACCGTCGCGGGCCTGCTGATCGCGTCCGTCGCGGTCCAGTTCGTGCTCCTACGGCGCACGCTGCGCCTGCCGCACAGGCTCCGGCGCCGGACCATCCAGACGGCCTTCATGAGGCGGGTCGTCGCCTGGACGGTGCCGAAGCTGCGGCGCATCGAGCGCTGGTCGCGCCCGCGCGCCGTCTCCTTCACCCGCCTGCGCGCCCGCCGTCCGCTCGGGGTGCTGATTCTCGTGCTGGCCGCCATCATGGCGCTGCCGATCCCGATCGTCGGCAACACGCCGCCGGCGATCGCCATCGTGCTGATGGGCTTCGGCATGATCGAGCGCGACGGCGCCTTCGTCGGCGCGGGCGTGACGGTGGGCCTGATCGCGATCGGCCTGATCGCGGGCCTGGCGCTCGGCCTCGGCGCGGCGTTCGAGGCCTTCGTGCCGGCGAGCTGGCTCGCGGCCCTGCCGTTCTGAGCGGACCCTTTCCCATCGCGGCGACTCCGCCCATATTGCGGCCATGGCGCGATCCCCGAAATCCTCCCCCAACGCTCCGACTTCCGATACCGGCGCGCCCGCGCGCAAGGGCGCGCGGCCGAGGGCGCAGAAACCCGAGCTGAAGCCGCTCGACGAGCATCTGGCGGAGCTGCTGAACCCGGCGCTCTCGAAGAAGAAGAGCGGTGATTCGGCCGGCTCTTCCGGACTCTCGGGCTTCGCCGAAGCGCCCCAGCGCGGGTTCGAGACCGGCTTCGTCGGCGAGCTCGACCCCGGCGTCGCCTCGCCCGCCGCGCGCGATCTCGCGGAGCGCCCCGACGGGCCGCCGCGGAAGCGGCCGAAAAAGCCCTCCGAAATGCCCCCGCCGGAGGACATGGTCGGCGGCGTCTCCGCCACCGTGCAGGCGCTCGAGGATCTGCTCACCTCCGGCAACCCGCTGTTCAAGAACGGCGAGCTGTGGACCCCGCACCGCCCCGCCCGGCCGGAGAAGTCCGAGGGCGGCCGCCCCTTCGTGATGAAGTCGGACTTCGAGCCGGCCGGCGACCAGCCCGCCGCGATCAGGGAGCTGGTCGCGGGCGTGCGGGCGCAGGAGCGCGACCAGGTGCTGCTCGGCGTCACCGGCTCGGGCAAGACCTTCACCATGGCCAAGGTGATCGAGGAGACGCAGCGCCCGGCGCTGATCCTGGCGCCGAACAAGACGCTGGCGGCGCAGCTCTACGGCGAGTTCAAGTCCTTCTTCCCCGACAACGCGGTGGAATACTTCGTCTCCTACTACGACTATTACCAGCCGGAGGCCTACGTCCCGCGCTCGGACACGTTCATCGAGAAGGAGAGCTCCATCAACGAGCAGATCGACCGCATGCGCCACTCGGCCACGCGTGCTTTGCTCGAGCGCGACGACGTCATCATCGTCGCCTCCGTCTCGTGCATCTACGGCATCGGCTCGGTGGAGACCTACACCGCCATGTCCTTCAGCGTGAAGGCGGGCGAGCGCATCGAGCAGCGCCAGCTGATCGCCGATCTCGTGGCGCTGCAATACAAGCGCATCCAGTCGGACTTCACCCGCGGCACGTTCCGCGTCCGCGGCGACGTGATCGAGCTCTTCCCGGCTCACCTGGAAGACCGCGGCTGGCGCATCGGGCTCTTCGGGGACGAGGTCGAGACCATCCAGGAATTCGACCCGCTCACCGGCCACAAGACCGCCGACCTCGAGGCGGTGAAGATCTACGCCAACTCCCACTACGTCACGCCGCGGCCCACGCTGCAGCAGGCGATCAAGGGCATCAAGACCGAGCTGAAGCAGCGGCTCGACGAGCTCAACAGGATGGGTCGCCTGCTGGAGGCGCAGCGGCTCGAGCAGCGCACCCAGTTCGACCTGGAGATGATCGAGGCCACCGGCGCCTGCAACGGCATCGAGAACTACTCGCGCTACCTCACCGGGCGCCGCCCCGGCGAGCCGCCGCCGACCCTGTTCGAGTATCTGCCGGACAACGCGCTGGTCTTCACCGACGAGAGCCACGTCACCATCCCGCAGATCGGCGGCATGTACCGCGGCGACTTCCGTCGCAAGGCGACGCTGGCCGAGTACGGCTTCCGCCTGCCGTCCTGCATGGACAACCGGCCGATGCGCTTCGAGGAGTGGGACGCCATGCGCCCGCAATCGGTGCACGTCTCCGCCACGCCCGGCGGCTGGGAGATGGAGCGCACCGGCGGCGTCTTCGTCGAGCAGGTCATCCGCCCCACCGGGCTGATCGACCCGGTGGTGGAGGTGCGCCCGGCCAAGACCCAGGTCGACGACCTGCTCGGCGAGGTCAAGGACATGGCGCGCCGCGGCTACCGGACGCTCGCCACGGTGCTGACCAAGCGGATGGCGGAGGACCTCACCGAGTACCTGCACGAGAACGGGGTGCGGGTGCGCTACATGCACTCCGACATCGACACGCTGGAGCGCATCGAGATCATCCGCGACCTGCGGCTGGGCGCCTTCGACGTGCTGGTGGGCATCAACCTGCTGCGCGAGGGCCTCGACATCCCCGAATGCGCGCTGGTGGCCATCCTCGACGCCGACAAGGAGGGTTTTCTGCGCTCCGAGACCTCGCTGATCCAGACCATCGGCCGCGCCGCCCGCAACGTCGACGGCCGCTGCCTGCTCTACGCGGACCGGATCACCGGCTCCATGGAACGCGCCATGGCCGAGACCGAGCGCCGCCGCGAGAAGCAGCTCGCCTACAATGCCGAGCACGGGATCACGCCCGAGAGCGTCAAGCGCGCCATCGGCGACATCCTGGAGAGCGTCTACGAGCGCGACCACGTGCGGGTGGACGTCGGCCTGGCGGACGCCGGCCGCACCGTGGGGCACAACCTCAAGTCCATCACGGCAGACCTGGAGAAGCGCATGCGCGAGGCCGCCGCCAACCTGGAGTTCGAGGAGGCCGCCCGGCTGAGGGACGAGCTCAAGCGGCTGCAGGAGACGGAGCTGATGATCGGCGACGACCCGATGGCCCGGCAGGGCGACATCGAGGCGGGGGCTGGGAAGTACGGCGCCGGGGACGCGCGCGGGGGGCGGCCTTCGGGTTCGCGCGGCGGATCGCGCGTGGCGAAGCCGGTGCCGGGGGAGATGGGGCCGGGGTCTTATCGCGAGACGCCGCTGGGGGCGGGGGCGTATGTGCGCCCGGCGGGGCGGAGCATGGAGGGGCGGCCGGGGCAGGCGCCGAAGTACAGGGGGCGGAAGGGGAAGAGAGGGTGAGCTAAGCCAGCGCAAATGCAAGCACAAAGACGGAAAGGATTACGTACATTAGTCCAACATAGACAGCCGTTACACTATAGGTTTCTTTCGTTCGATCGATTGGGTTTTTCACCAAATCCTCGAATTCACTTTGAGTGAGGAACGAATATATACGAGAGTGCCATATACGTATTGTTTCGTCCAATGCGAGAAAATTCTGCCAATTACTCCAAATTCTTATTGCGACATGAGTGATTAGGTAGACGCCAACAAGACCTATAAACAGACGCGCACTTTGAGGAATTGGCAGATCTGTACGAGCGAAAGCAAAATAGCGAAGTGCTATCACTGCAAGTGCAACTGTGAAATCTGCCCACAGAGTCACGGATAAGGCTCGTGTTTGCTCTGCTACCTTTCCAATCTCGTCTGCTACGGCCTTGCGAAGGTCGGAGATCGACTTGAGCGTCTCCTTGCTCTGACCAAGGACGTGCGCACGGTAGCTAAGACGGGCAGCCTCAAGTACCGAACGCGCATGCTCGCTGATAAGTTCTCCATATGTTCTAGAACCAATACCGTGTCTGGCGAATTCGTTGGCGAGCAGCGTGTGTCGAAGCTCGCGCTCGCGCTCCGGGAGTAGCACCCAGCGAGCACATTCGGTTAGCTGGTAGAATGCGTCGATCGCGATTTCGTCGGCGGTAGACGAAAAGCTTAATGTCCTCTTAACTGGCCCCTGAAACGTGAGCTCAACCGTCGCGGAATCCCCGTTGACCTCAGTTGCGAGAGAACAGAGCAATGCGCGTTGTGCAAACAATCGCCAACGCTGGAACGTAGCGCAAATTTCGCCGGGTTGATTCACAAGGAGCCACTTGCGACAGTCGTCGGGCACAAGGCTTCCCGTGGAAAGATCCTTTACTAACCGACGGGCGTCGATTAGAGGCTCGGTCAAGTTTTCCGCTCCGCGCGTCTCCGCCGTCGCTTCTTCAGCCCATTCTTGGACAGAAAAGGCTAATGTTCTAAAACCACTGGCACATTCGACAACTTGATAATTACAAAATTGCAGGATTCGGCTTCGATCCAAGTGCTTTATGAACCCATCAGCCGTAAAGAAACAAGATTTTTCTGCACTCTTTTTCGATATCTGAACTAGGATTTCAGACTCGATCGTCTCGGCAGCTACGTCGTGTATGTCAATCTCGTCGTTATCAATTTGATAATAAAACTTGACCGCACAGAACGGAACCCATTCTCTCTCGGAGCGAGCGATCTCGCCCCAGAGGCTGCGGGCCTTGGGATTACCAAGCGAGCCTACCACGTCAAGACGACTCTCATCTTCGATGAGCGGTACGTCTGTCGTGGCAGACAGGCAGCGGCTAGCGGCCAGAATCTTTTTCAGCGACGCGGTCATCGTAAGCTAGGCCAGCTGTTCGTATCTCGAAAATGATCTCACCGTCTCTTTCGATTTCTGTTACGCGGTCCTCATACCGTCTATCGTAGGTGATTTTGATTCCCTCCCTAGTTACAATTTTCCGATGCGTTGGCTCAGGAACTTCGCGTGTATCAAACTGAAAAGTTTCGCCGTCGATCTTGTTCCTCTTCAAGGCTCCCTTGAAAGTCTCTACTAGCTCGTCTGAAACCGCCGCAGCCGAAAAAACATCATTTAAAAACGCCGGTAGATCTTCATCGTTGAAGCTGCCACCACCCGCCAAATGGTTGTAGACCCGGCGCCCAAAGTCTTTTTTTACATCATTAGGCAGGCTCTCCCGATGTTTCGCATAAGTCTCACGCGCCGCAGCGTCCAATCTCTTTGTCAACTCGGACTCTGTGTATTCGCGACGAACTCCGAGGAAATCACGAAAGTAATCCGCGATTCCACCATCCTTCTTCCCGCGATCTCTCGCATGCACGACCCCAGCATTCTCTGACAGCCGAATCAGAGCCGTCTTCTGCATCGCTTCCTTCTTCTTTACAAATGTATCCCGCAACTCACGCAAAATCGCTCGCTTTTTCCCTTCGTCGTCCTCGATCTCATAGCCAATAACCTGGTCGTGATCATACTTGATAACTGCAAACGTGTACTCAGCGCCGTCAAAAAGCTGGAAAAGGAGAAACACACCATCTTTTGTACTCTTCTTCTCGTGTTGGCTTTGAAATCTCCCTGCCAAAGTTCGGCTTACAGCAGAGAATTGACTGTCGTCATTTTCGATAATTCGCATTTGCTCAAGAAAATCGGAATGATCTTGAAAAAGAAAACGACTGGATTCAACAGCACTTTTCACTCGCTCAAGGAAGAAATTTGTATGAACAGGAGGATTCAGTTCCTCAAGCAAGATTGGAGCAGTTAGGTGCGGTCCTACGACATGAAAGACCATTCTCTCGATCGATAACGATCCCATTTGTTCTTGTGTAAAAAACGACATCAGCTGCCCCAGCCCGCATAGCGTTTGCCACTTTAGCAACTTAAGTTTGTGTCTTGCCGCTGTCAAGGCCGGTAGGTCCGAACCAGTTCCCGTCGACTTCGCCGAGAGCGATTCTCTTTGCGGTGCCGACCGCCGCCCCGCGCCGCGGCCCTCTCCTTCCCTGTAGGGCAAGCTGGATCGCCGCGGAGCGGCGAGACGGATGGGGCACGCCGGAGGCGTGTTCGGCGGAGCCGAAATCGGGCGGGGAAGGGCGGGGCCGGTCGAGATGCGGCGCGGGGTTTCCGCTTCGCGGAACACGCCTGACGGCGTGCCCCATCCGTTTCGGCTTCGCCGAGCCACCTTCCCCTACAGGGAAGGAAAGCGTTCTACTCGGGCATGTATCTTCATACACCCGCAGTCTTCCGGATGCAGGGGCGGCTCGAGATCGTGCAGTCTGTTCCCGCTTCGTTCGGAACGGATGTCACACGATGATCAGCGGCTACCACAAGCGCCCCCGCACGTCCGTCCCCACGGAGGTCCCCCGCGCGCTGCGCAAGCGCATGACGCCGCAGGAGGCGAAGCTCTGGGTCGCGCTGCGCCGCCTGCGCCCGGCGGGCTTCACCTTTCGCCGGCAGGCGCCCATCGGCCCCTACGTGGTCGACTTCGCCTGCCTGAAGGCGCGCCTCGTCGTCGAGGTGGACGGCGCGCAGCACGGGTTCGACGCGCACCTCGCCAGGGACGGCGTGCGGGACGCCCGGCTGGCGGAGCGGGGTTTTCTCGTCGCCCGCTTCTGGAACCATCAGGTCGACCGCGAGCTCGCCTCCGTCATGGACACGATCTACGCCCGCCTCACCGAGCCCCGCACCTTTCCTTCCCTGTAGGGGAAGGTGGATCGTCGCGGAGCGGCGAGACGGATGGGGCGCGCGGGACGCGTGTTCGGCGCAGCCGAAATCGGCGGGCGCAGGGCGGGGCCGGCGCCAGGGTTCCGCTGCGCGGAACCCGCCTGCCGGCGCGCCCCATCCGTCACCGCGCTCTCGCGCGGCGCCACCTTCCCCTACAGGGAAGGAGATCGGCTGCACCATCCGGGGATGAAATTTCGTACACCCGCAGTCTTGCGGATGCCGAGACGGCCCGGGATCGTCCAGCATGTTCGTGGTTCGTTCGAAACGGATGCCCCACGATGATCCGCGGCTACCACAAGCGCCCCGGCACGACCGTCCCCATCGAGGTCGCACGCGCGCTGCGCAAGCGCCTGACGCGGCAGGAGGCGGCGCTTTGGGTCCGGCTGCGGCGCCTGCGGCCGGCGGGGTTCGGCTTCCGGCGGCAGGTGCCCATCGGGCCGTACGTCGTCGACTTCGCCTGCCTGAAGGCGCGCCTCGTCGTCGAGGTGGACGGCGGGCAGCACGGGCTCGACGCGCACGCCGCCCGGGACGCGGTGCGCGACGCCCGGCTGGCCGAGCGCGGCTTCCGCGTCGCCCGCTTCTGGAACCACCAGGTCGACCGCGACCTCGACGTCGTCATGGACACGATCTTCGCCCGCCTCACCGAATCCCGTCCTTCCCTGTAGGGGAAGGTGTCGCCGGCGAAGCCGGTGACGGATGGGGCGCGGCGCGCGAGCGACGCGTTCCGCGAAGCGGAAGCCGACGTGTCCGCGGGCACCGTCGTGTTTCGGCTGCGCCGAACGCGCTTCGCGCGCCCCATCCGTCTCGTCGCCTTCGGCGCCGATCCACCTTCCCCTACAGGGAAGGACAGGCGCCGGCACGCGTGTCGCCAGGACGGCGAGCGAAGGGGCCGATGCCGGCGATCTCCTTCCCTGTAGGGGAAGGTGTCGCCGGCGAAGCCGGTGACGGATGGGGCGCGGCGCGAAAGCGACGCGTTCCGCGAAGCGGAAGAGCACCGTGTCCGCTGCGCGCCGGGTTGTTTCGGCTTCGCCGAACGCGCTTCGCGCGCCCCATCCGTCTCGCGCTGCGCGCGATCCACCTTCCCCTACGGGGAAGGAAGCGCAGCGTCCACCGCCGCGCCGAGCCGGTCGACGATCTCCGTCACGTCGGGGCGGGTCACGATGTAGGGCGGTGCCAGGAGCACGTGGTCGCCGCGCCGGCCGTCGATCGTGCCGCCCATCGGGTAGACCATCAGCCCCCGCGCCATCGCCTCGCGCTTGATGCGGGCGTGGAGCTTGCGGGCGGGGTCGAAGGGCTCCTTCGTGCCGCGGTCGGCCACCAGCTCGATCGCCTGGAACAGGCCGCGCCCGCGGATGTCGCCGACGTGCGGGTGCGCGCCGAAGCGGGCCACGAGGTCCTCGCGCAGCGCGGCACCCATGGCGCGGACGTTGGCGAGGAGCCCGTCGCGCGCGATGATGGTCTGCACCGCCAGCGCGGCGGCGCAGGCGACGGCGTGGCCGAGATAGGTGTGGCCGTGCTGGAACAGGCCCGAGCCCGCCTCGAAGGCGCGCACGATCCGCTCGGAGACGAGCGTCGCGCCGATCGGTGCATAGCCGCCGCCCATGCCCTTGGCGATCGCCATCAGGTCGGGGGCGACGCCCTCCTGCGCGCAGGCGTGCAGCGTCCCCGTGCGGCCCATGCCGCACATCACCTCGTCGAGGATCAGCAGCACGCCGTGCCGATCGCAGATCTCGCGCACCCGCGCGAAGTAGCCCGGCGGCGGCTCCAGCGCGCCCGCGGTCGCCCCGCCCACCGTCTCGGCGACGAAGCCGATGACGCTCTGCGGGCCGATCCGCAGGAGCGTCTCCTCGAGCTCGTCGGCGAGGCGCGCGCCGTAGGCCTCGAGGGTCTCGTCCGCGCGCCGGTCGCGATAGGCGTAGGTGGGGGAGACGTGGTGGGCCTCCACCAGCAGCGGCGCGAACTGGGCGCGGCGCCATGCGTTGCCGCCGACCGCGAGCGCGCCCAGCGTGTTGCCGTGGTAGGACTGGCGCCGCGCGACGAAGACGCGCCGCTGCGGCTCGCCGGTCTCGACGAAATATTGCCGCGCCATCTTCAGCGCCGCCTCCATCGCCTCCGATCCGCCGGAAACGAAGTACGTGTGGGAGAGGCCTTCGGGCGCGTCGGCGACCAGCCGGGCGGCGAGCGCCTCGGCCACCTCGGTGGTGAAGAAGCTGGTGTGGGCGTAGGAGAGCGCGTCGATCTGGCGCTTCATCGCGGCCCCGACCTCCGGATGGCCGTGGCCGAGGCAGGAGACCGCCGCGCCGCCGCTGGCGTCGATGTAGCCGCGCCCCTCGCGGTCGCGGATGGTGATCCCTTCCCCCGAGACGGCGACGGGATAGGTATGCGAGAGCGTCCGGTGCAGGACGCGTGTCGAGGAAGAAGAGATCATGCGCGACGATCCGGCTCCGCCGGCTCCCGATCGATGTGTTTCATTTCGCTAGCACGATGAAACACATCATTCAACGACGATCGGCCGTATCTCCTTTCCACCCCGCCCCGACGAGACGAACTTTCCCATGGCCGATCACCCGACGACCCATCCGCCGCGCGAGCCGGCGCCTGTCCACGAGGAAGGCGGCTCGGCTCTCGGGGGACGCGTCGGGGGCCTCCTGCGTGACAGGCGCGTGCGGGTCGGCCTGCGGGCGCTCGCCCTCGTCGCGCTGATGGTGCTCGTGTTCCGGCTCGTCGACGGGCGCGAGACGCTGGCCGCGCTCGGGCGCGCCACGCCGGGGCCGCTCGTGCTGGGCCTCGTGCTGGTCCAGGCGCAGATCGTGCTCTCGGGGGTGCGCTGGCGCATCACCGCCGGGCGGCTCGGCGTGCCGCTGACGATGGGGACCGCCGTGCGCGAGTACTACGTCGCGAGCTTCCTCAACCAGGTCCTGCCCGGCGGCGTCGCCGGCGACGCCATCCGCGCCGTGCGCAACCGCGACCGCGCCGCCGACGGATCGCCGCGCTGGCGCCCGGTGGTGCGCTCGGTGGTGCTCGAGCGCGCGGCGGGCCAGGTCGTGTTCTTCGCGGTGGCGGCGACGGGCCTCGCGCTCGCGCCGTTCGCTCTCTCGCGCGCCACGCCGGACGGGATCGGCCTCCTGATCGCGATCCCGTTCGCGGTGGCCGCGGCGATCGCCCTCGCGATCGTCGCCGCGAGCCGGATCGGGCCGAGGGGTATCCGGGAGGCCCTCGCCGACCTCGGGCCGGACATCGCCCGCGTGTTCTGGGCGCGCGGCATCTGGCTGCCGCAGCTCCTGCTGTCGCTGTCGATCGTGGCGAGCTACGTGTGCGTCTTCGCCCTGGCCGGCGCGGCGCTCGGCATCGCGCTCCCGGCGCTGGCCTGGATCGCGCTCGCGCCGCTGGTGCTCGCCGCCATGCTCATCCCCGTCTCGATCGGCGGCTGGGGCGTTCGCGAGGGCGCGGCGGCGGCTCTGCTCCCGCTGGCGGGCGTCAATGCGTCCCACGCCCTCGCGGTCGCGATCCTGTATGGCCTGACGAGCCTCGCGGGGAGCCTGCCGGGCCTCGCTCTCCTCGGGCTGCGCCGGCGTCGCTGAGGCGGTGCACGCGCCAGAGGTCGCGGATGTCCACGCCGAAGGACCAGGCCAGCGCCACGAGGGCCACCGCCGCGATCGCCTCGCTCGCGGGCGGCTGGACTCCGGGCAGCATCAGCGCGATGAGGATCGCGCCCTGGAGCACGCAAACGGCCTTGCGCCGGAACGAGGGTGCGAGCGGCCCCTCGAGCCAGGGCAGCATGCGCCGGGCCGCGAGGAAGAGGTAGTAGGTCGCCCCGATCAGCAGCACCCAGGCGCCCGCCTTGTCGAGGCGCCAGGCGGCGACCGAGAGCAGCGTCAGCAGGAGCCCGTCGACCTCGACGTCGAAGCGCGCACCGAAGCGCGATTCGAGCCGCAGGCGCCGGGCGAAGAAGCCGTCGAACCCGTCGAGCGCCAGCGACCCGAGGGCCAGGGCCAGGACGACGAGGCCGAGCGGCGTCCCCGGCGCCGTGAGGCGCTCGACATCGACGAGCATGCCGGCGAGCAGGCAGTTGATCGCCGCCCGCACGAGGGTGACGCCGTTCGCCGCGCCGAATAGTGCATGAGGATGGTAGGGGCGCACCCGCGCCGCCACCACGACGGCGATGGCGGCGTAGAGCCCGAGCGCGGTCGCCACGGCGAGGGCGGACGGCGCGGCGATCGTCGCGACCGCGGCGCCGAGCCCGACGAGCACCACGAGGCCGCCGGCGAGCGCCGCCAGCGTCCGCGGCAGCGGGTCGCCCGCAGACCTCCTCGCGGCCGATTCCGGCTCGTCTTCTCCCATTCGTCCGACCAGGACGTCCATGCCCGTTGGCTCCCTGCGCACTCGATAGGCGTCTACGCAACGAGGTGGCGCTCGGTTCAAGGCAATGGTGCGGCGCGGCGCCGCGAGTGTCGCGGCGGCGGCGCGCGGGACGGGCCGCAAGCCTCGGCTCATGTCGTTTGCATCATCTCTACGCATACAGCATAATCCGATATTGTTTCCTGCCCGCAGGAGGGAGCGAGACCATGCAGACGTTGGAGACGGTACGCCCTCCCGAACCCGCAGCGACCGAACCGGCGGCGTCCCACGGGTTCTCGGCGGCGCTGGTGGGCGCGCAGATCACGCACACGGCGCGCGCCATCGCCGACGCGCGCACGACGATCGCGCGGATCACGGCGCTGCTCGCGACGATCTCTGGGATCGAGCTGGCCACCGCCCGCCATCTGGCGAGCGTGCTCGCACAGATCTCCGGGGAGCTCGCGGTGATCGCCCGCGAGGCCGACGTGCGGGGGTCTTCGGCGCGGCTCGCGATGATGCTGGCGCGGCTCACCGACGCGATGCAGAAGCTCGGCTGGGTCGGTGCGGCGGTCGCGCGCATGCCGAGCGCCGCGAACGCCGGGGCGGCCGCCGCGGGCGAACTCGCCGCCCTGGAGGCGGAACTCGCCGCGCTGCTCGCGACGCTCCAGGGCCTGCTCGCGCGGCTCGCGGGCCTGCGCTGAGCGGCAGCCGTGCCTACACGAGCACCGGCTGCGCCACCTGCCGCTCGGTGTGGAACACGCGCCTGTAGCGCTCGACCTCCTCGGGCGGGCCGATCGCCTTCGTCGGGTTGTCCGAGAGCTTCACCGCCGGGTGCCCGTTCACCGACACGACCTTGCAGACGATCGAGATCGGGTCCAGCCGATCGTCGGCGACGAAGCCGCGGAAGTCGTTCGTCAAGAGCGTCCCCCAGCCGAAGCCCAGGCGCATGCGGCCGTTGAAGCGCCGGTGGATGCGGATGATCGGCTCGATGTCGAGCCCGTCGGAGAAGATGGCGAGCTTCTCGCGCGGGTTCTGGCCGCGCGCCTCCCACCAGCGGATCGCCTCCTCCCCGCCCTCGATCGGCTCCTTCGAGTCGATGCGGATGCCGGTCCAGGACGCAACCCAGTCGGGGGCGTTCGCCAGGAACTGCGTCGTGCCGTAGGTGTCGGGCAGGATGATGCGCAGGTTGCCGCCGTAGTCCTGCATCCAGTCGGCGAGGACGTCGTAGGGCGCGCGCGCCATCGCCGCCTCGTCGTCCTCGGCGGCGAGCGCGGTGTAGACCATCGGCAGCTCGTGGGCGTTCGTGCCTACCGCCTCGACCTCGCGCCGCAGGGCGATGAGGCAGTTCGAGGTGCCCGAGAAGGAGGGGCCCAGCCCTTCGGTCATCGCCTGCACGCACCAGTCCTGCCACAGGAAGCCGTGGCGCCGGCGCGTGCCGAAATCGGCGACCGAGAGGTTCGGCAGCTGCTTCAACGCCTGGATCTTCTCCCACACCCGCGTCATCGCGCGGGCGTAGAGCACCTGGAGCTCGAACTTGCCCTTCGAGCGCGTCACCCCCTTCGAGCGCAGCTCGTTGAGGATGGCCAGCGCCGGGATCTCCCACATCGTGGTCTCGATCCACGGTCCCTCGAAGGTCAGCACGTACTGCCCGTCGTGCTTCTCGAGATGGTAGTCCGGGAAACGGAAGCCCTCGAGCCAGGCGATGAAGTCCGGCGAGAACATCTGCCGCACGCCGTAGAACGTGTTGCCGCGCAGCCAGGTGGATTCCCCGCGCGTGAGCGAGAGCGAGCGCACGTGATCGAGCTGCTCACGCAGCTCGCCCTCGTCGACCAGGTCCGCGATGCGCACCGACGTGGTGCGGTTCTGGATGCCGAAGGTGACCCGCACGTCCCGATGCCGACGGAAGATCGTCTGCGCCATCAGGAGCTTGTAGAAGTCGGTGTCGAGCACGGACCGGACGATCGGATCGATCTTCCAGGTGTGATTGTAGACGCGGGTGGCGATGTCGACCATGCGCGGAGGGGCTCCCGGAACGTGCGCGAGCCGCCGAGATTAGCGGAGCCGCGCGACGGGCGAAAGGTCGCGCGAATGCACGTCGCGCAAGGGGACGTGCCGGCGGGGCGATGTTGCGGCAGCCGACGGATATGCTATCTCGAGGACGGAGTGAGGAGGGAGGGTCTCCCCTCCCCCCTCCTTTCGTTACCTGCCTATGGCCAGGCGGAAGGCGAGCGTCCATCTCGCCTTCCGCACCACCTGCCAGCTGATGGACGCGCGCACGCGCGGCAGAAGCCACGACATTCGCTGGTCCTCCGTACGATCGAGCGAGGCTCTCGCCCGAGTCTTTCGAGAAGAACCTGGGCGTGGGAGCCCGTCTCCGCACGCGGGGCGATGGACCGCCCTGGGCTTCCGCTCGGTCGTGCCGCACGGCGCCGAGGCGCCGATCATCCCCCGGATTGAAATTCGGTCTACTAACTCACTCTGCATAGCCGACCGCCCCGGGCCGGGCAAGCGGCTTCGCATTCACACGGACCCTGCGGCACTTGAACGGCGAGCCGATGTTTTATATTAGAACTATCTAACTTATTGAGAGTCGAGGCCCGCCATGCACCGTCCCTTCCTCCCGTCGCCGCCCGCGGCGGCGCTCGCCGTAGCCTTCGTCGTGGCGCTCGCCGAAGCGACGGGCGGAGCCCTCGCCGCGCCGCTCGCCCCGGTCACCATCGTCGAGACCAAGGCGGTCTACGGCACGGTCGAGGCGCGCCAGCGTGCGCCGGCGCGGGCGCGGATCGGCGGCACCCTCGTCGCGCGCGACGTCGAGGAGGGCGACGTCGTCGCGGCCGGCCAACGGATCGGCCGCGTCGTCGACGAGAAGATCGCGCTCCAGCGCGACGCGCTCGAGGCGCGGCTGCGCGCGCTCCAGGCGGAGTTCGACAACGCCCGCACCGAGCTCGGGCGGGCCGACGAGCTGGTCTCGCGCGGCGTCTCCACGCCGCAGCGCGTCGACCAGCTTCGCACGCAGGTCCGCGTCGTCGAGAGCGGGATCGCCGCCGCCGAGGCCGACCGGGCGGTCCTCGACCAGCAGGCGGCGGAAGGCGCGGTCGTGGCGCCGATCGCCGGCCGCGTCGTCGCGGCGCACGCGACGCCGGGCTCCGTCGTCATGCCCGGCGAGACGGTCGTGATTATCGCCGGCGGCGGGCTCTTCCTGCGGCTCTCGCTGCCCGAGCGCCACGCGGACCTGCTCGAGGAGGGCGCCGGCGTCTCCATCGCGTCTGACGACGGAGCCCGGCGGGGCGTCATCGCCAAGGTCTACCCGCAGATCGAGAACGGCCGCGTGCAGGCGGACGTGGAGGTCGCGGACATCGGCGGCTTCTTCGTCGGCGCGCGCATGCTGGTGGAGGTCCCCGTCGCCACACGCGAGACGCTCGCCGTCCCGTCGGATGCCGTCGAGACCCGCGGCGGCATCGATTTCGTGACACTCGCCAGCCCGGGCGGACCGCGCGAGGTCGTCGTTCTCCTCGGCGAGCGCCTCCCCGGCGGCGCCGTCGAGATCGTGTCCGGCCTGCGCGCCGGCGACGAGGTCGCGCAATGAGTACCAAGCCCCAGACGCTCGGCATCGCGGGCGGCCTCACCCGCGCGTTCATCGGCTCGCCGCTGACGCCGCTCCTTCTGCTCGCCTCGCTGGCGCTCGGCCTCGTCGCGCTGGTCACGCTGCCGCGCGAGGAGGAGCCGCAGATCTCCGTGCCCATGGTGGACATCCACCTCCAGGCCGCGGGCCTGCGCGCGGAGGACGCGGTGAAGCTCGTCACCGAGCCGCTCGAGACGATCGTCAAGTCGATCGACGGCGTCGAGCACGTCTATTCCCAGACCGTGGACGACGGCGCCATGGTCACCGCCCGCTTCGCGGTCGGCACCGATGCCGACGACGCGATCCTGCGCGTGCACGAGAAGGTGCGCGCCAACATGGACCGCATTCCCGTCGGCATCCCCGAGCCGCTCATCGTCGGGCGCGGCATCGACGACGTGGCGATCGTGGTACTGACGCTGACGCCCGAGCCGGAGGCCGCCGACCGCGTCACGGCGAGCGACCTCACGCGCATCGGGCGCGAGGTGCGTGTCGAGGTCTCCAAGATCGAGGACGTCGGGCTCACCTACCTCGTCGGCGAGCGGCCGGTCGAGATCCGTGTCGCGCCCGATCCCGCGCGGCTGGCCGCGATGGGCGTCACGCTCCAGCAGCTCACGGCCGAGCTCGAGGGCGCGAACCGCGCCTTCCCCGTCGGCCGCGTGCGCGTCGACGGCGATCAACTCGCGCTCGTCGCCGGCGAGACGCTGTCGAGCCCAGCCGAGATCGGCGACCTGCTCGTCACCACCCGTGACGGCCGGCCGGTCTACGTCCGCGACGTCGCCGACATCGGCTACGCGTTCGATGCCACGCAGACACGGGTCTTCGACCTCGCCCGCGACGGGGCGGGGGAGATCGCGGCCGCGCCGGCGGTGTCCCTCGCCGTCGCCAAGCGCCCCGGCGCCAACGCGGTCGACATCGCCCATGCCGTGATCGCGCGCGTCGAGAGCCTCCGGGGCACGCTGATCCCCGAGGGCGTGGCCGTGCGCGTCACCCGCGACTACGGCGAGACGGCGAACGAGAAGGCGAACGAGCTGCTCTTCCACCTCGGGCTCGCCACGGTCTCGATCATCCTGCTCGTGGGCCTCGCGATCGGCGTGCGCGAGGCGCTGGTCGTGGCGATCGTCATTCCGGTGACGATCCTGCTCACGCTCTTCGCGGCGAACCTGATGGGGTACACGCTCAACCGCGTGAGCCTGTTCGCGCTGATCTTCGCCATCGGCATCCTCGTCGACGACGCCATCGTCGTCATCGAGAACATCGCCCGGCATTGGGGCATGCGCGACGGCCGCGGCAAGGCGAAGGCCGCGATCGACGCCGTGGCGGAGGTGGGCAACCCCACCATCGTGGCGACGCTGACCGTGGTGGCGGCGCTGCTGCCGATGCTCTTCGTCTCCGGGCTGATGGGCCCCTACATGAGCCCGATCCCGGCGGTGGCCTCGGCGGCGATGATCTTCTCGTTCTTCGTCGCGGTGATGGTCACGCCCTGGCTGATGGTGAAGCTCGGCCGCGCGCATGACGGCGGCCACGACGCGCCGGAACACGGCGCCTCCCACCATGGCGGTGCCTTGGGGCGCGGCTACGCCGCGGTCGCCCGGCCGCTGCTGGCGAGCCGCGCCCGGGCGATCCTGTTCCTCGCGCTCGTCGGCGTCGCCACCGTCGTCTCGCTCGCGCCGTTCTACACCCGCGACGTCACGGTGAAGCTGCTCCCCTTCGACGACAAGTCGACCCTGTCCGTCGTCGTCGACCTGCCCGAGGGCGCGAGCGTCGAGGAGACGAACCGCGTCCTCTCCACGCTCGCCCGGGCGCTCGCCGGCATGGACGAGATCGTCGGCATGCAGACCCATGCCGGGACCGCCGCGCCCTTCGACTTCAACGGTCTCGTGCGGCACACCTATGTCCGCGCCGAGCCGCAGATGGGAGACATCCAGGTCAACCTCGGCCCGAAGGAGCACCGCGACCGCGCCAGCCACGCGATCGCGCTCGAGATCCGCGAGCGGCTCGCCGCCGTCGCGGTCCCCGCGGGCACGACGGTCAAGGTCGTCGAGCCGCCCCCGGGGCCGCCGGTGCTGGCGACGCTGCTGGCGGAGATCTACGGCCCGGACGCCGAAACCCGGCGCGCGGTGGCGGCGCGGGTGCGCGAAGCCTTCGAGGCGGTGCCCTTCGTCGTCGACGTCGACGATTCGTTCGGCGTGCCGCCGGAGCGCGTGCGCCTCGCCCTCGTCGACGACGCGCTCGAGTTCCACGGCGTGGAGCAGCGCGACGTCTTCGACACGATCGGCGCGCTCTTCGGCCGGCAGGTCGTCGGCTACTCGCATCGCGGCGAAGGCCGCGCGCCGATCCCGATCGTGCTGGCGCGGCCCGAGGCCGAGCGGCAGGTGGGGGAGGCCTCGCTGACGACGCCGATCCCGACGAACCTGCTGCCGGGCGACCGGGGCGTGGTCGAGCTCGGCGACGTGGTCGCGATCGTGAACGAGCGCGCCTCATTCCCGATCTTCCGCCGCAACGGCCGCCCCGCCGAAATGGTGACGGCCGAACTCGCCGGCGCCTTCGAGGCCCCGCTCTACGGCATGCTGGCGGTCCAGGACCGGCTCGACGCCATGGACTGGGGCGATCTCCCGAAGCCCACCGTCGCCTATGCCGGCCAACCGCTGGACGACAGCGCTCCCGTCCTGCTCTGGGACGGGGAGTGGGAGGTGACGTACGTCACGTTCCGGGACATGGGCGCTGCCTTCGCGGTGGCGCTTCTCGCGATCTACATCCTCGTCGTCGCGCAGTTCGGCTCGTTCAAGGCGCCGCTCGTGGTGCTGACACCCGTGCCGTTGACGCTGATCGGCATCGTGTTCGGGCACTGGCTGTTCGGCGCGCCGTTCTCGGCCACCTCGATGATCGGCTTCATCGCGCTCGCCGGCATCATCGTGCGCAACTCGATCCTGCTCATCGACTTCATCCGCCACGCCGACCCCGGCGAGCGGACGCTCGTCGACGTGCTGATCGAGGCCGGCGCGGTGCGCTTCAAGCCGATCCTGCTCACCGCGGTGGCGGCGATGATCGGCGCGGGCGTGATCCTGTTCGACCCGATCTTCCAGGGCCTCGCGATCTCGCTCCTGTTCGGGCTGATCTCGTCCACGCTGTTGACGGTGCTCGTCATCCCGGCGATCTACGTCGCGGTGCGGGGGAAGACGGGGGCGACGACCACCGCGCGGGCTTGAGGCGTGGTCGACCGCCTGCGCCGCACGGAGGCTCGAGATGGCGAGGCGCCGCGCACCCTGGGCGGAGGAGGTCGGGAACACGCTCGTCGTGCGCGTCACGCCCAAGGCGTCCGCGGCCCGGATCACGGCCGAGCGGGACACCGACGGGGGCCTCGCGCTGCGCGTCGCCGTCACCGCGGCGCCGGAGGACGGCAAGGCCAACGCCGCCGTGATCGCGCTCCTCGCCGAGGCGCTCGGCCTGCCGCGCTCGGCGCTCGCGATCGTGCGCGGTGAGACCGCGCGCACGAAGACCATCCGCATCGATCGCGGGCCGTGAGCTCCCTCCAGCGTGTTCTGCGGCGTCCCGACGCTTCCATGCGGCGGCTCGTGCGTTATCTTGCGCAACGAGCCCGAGGAGGACGAGATGCCCGACGCCGCGAACAAGCCCGACCGCGAGGCGATCATCGACGCCCTGATGGCGCTCGCCGCAGAGCGCCCCTGGGACGACATCGAGATCGGCGACATCGTCGAGACCGCGGGCATCACGCTCGCGCGCTTCCGCGAGGCTTTCCCCTCCAAGGGCGCGGTGCTCGCCGCCTTCGCCCGCCGGATCGACATCGAGGTGCTGGACGGCACGACCGACGAACTCGCGGACGAGCCCGCGCGCGAGCGGCTGTTCGACGTCTACATGCGCCGGATCGATGCGCTGACGCCCTACAAGACGGCGCTCAGGCGCATCAATTTCGCGGTGCGCCGCGACCCGCTGACGCTCGCCGCGCTCAACCGCGTGGCGCTCAACTCCCAGCGCTTCATGCTGGTGGCGGCGGGCATCCCGACGGAGGATTCGCTCGGGCCCGTACGCATCCAGGGCGCGGTGCTCGTCTTCGCCAACGTGATGGAGACCTGGTACGACGACGACGGCGCCGACCTCGCCCGCACCATGGCCCGCCTCGACCGCGAGCTGAAGCGCGGCGAGCGCACGATGGAGCGCATGGGCGACGCCGAGCGCATGCTCGCCCCCGTGCGCGCGCTGGCGGACGCCCTCCTCGACGGCGGCCGCCGCCTGCGCCGCGACGGCCTGCGGGGCAGGCGGCGCCACGAGGCGGACGTGCCCGCGGAGGACGGCGAGACGCGCGACCCGGCGGCGGCGATCTGAGACTCTCGCCGGGCGTCTACACCGCTCGGCAACCCTTCCCATGCACCCCGCGCAAGCCTCCCCTTGCGGCGGCGCTTCCGAATCGTGACAATGGCGCCGAACTGGGCAGCCGTGTTCCCCGCGCCGACGGCCGGCGGCGGCCGCCGGAGGGCGTGGCGTTGGACTGGGACAAGATCAGGATCTTCTTCACCGTCGCGGAGGCGGGATCGTTCACGCGGGCCGGGGAGGATCTCGGGCTGAGCCAGTCCGCGGTGAGCCGCCAGATCAGCGCGCTCGAGCGCGACCTGCGGGCGCCGCTCTTCCACCGGCACGCGCGCGGGCTCCTGCTGACCGAGCAGGGCGACCTGCTCTTCCGCGCCGCACGCGACATGAAGATGCGCCTCGAGACCACGCGCGCACGCCTCACCGACACCGCCGAGCGCCCTTCGGGCGATCTCAAGGTGACGACGACGGTCGGGCTCGGCTCGCTGTGGCTGACGCAGCGCCTGCCCGAGTTCTTCGACCTCTACCCCGACATCCGCGTGGAGCTCATCCTGTCGAACGAGGAGCTCGATCTCGCCATGCGCGAGGCGGACGTCGCGATCCGCCTGCGCCAGCCCACCCAGCCGGACCTGATCCAACGGCGGCTCTTCACGGTGCACTTCCACATCTACGCCTCGACGAGCTACATCAAGCAGTTCGGCGAGCCCAAGACGCTGGCGGATCTCGATTCGCACCGCCTCCTCGCCTTCGGCGGCGACCAGCCCTCGTACCTGCTCGCGGTGCACTGGCTCTCCACCGCCGGGCGAGACGTGCGCAACCCGAGACCCTATCACTGCGTGATCAACAACATATCCGGGCTGAAGACCGCCGTGGAGAGCGGTGCCGGCATCGCAGTGCTGCCGGACTACGTCGCCGACCAGAACAACGGCCTCGAGCAGATCCTGCGCGACGTCGAGATGCCCTCGCTCGACTCGTACCTCGTCTACGCCGAGGAGATGCGCCAGGTCGCGCGCGTGCAGGTGTTCCGCGACTTCCTCGTCTCGAAGGCTCAGCGCTGGGCCTACTGACCCCCGTGGAACGTGCGTACCCTACGCTTCGACAACCAAGAGCCGGGGAGCAATGCACGTTGCGAGCGGATTGCGCCCATCCGCCGCGGGAGACATGCAACGGATGCAAGGGTGTGTCTCATCGGTGTGCATTGCAAAAAGGCACCGTGCCCTCCATATCGGCAGTGGCTGAAGGCGATGGAGCCGCTAGTCCTCCCGGCGGTGTTCCATTTCGGCCGTTCCCCTCTGGAGGGTTTCGACACTCCCAGTCGAAGCTCGACAAACTTCACGGCCGCTTCCGCATGTCGGAAGCGGCCTTTTTTCTGCGCGTCGCCTAGGCCGCGCGCCGTCCTCACATGAAGAGCGGCTCGTCCTCCATCGCCGCGTAGAGCCCCGCCACCCACTCGCCGTAGCCGTTGAACAGCTGCGTCGGGAATTCCTCGTCGGTGCCGAGCATGCGCTCGCGCGCCTGGCTCCAGCGCGGATGGGGCACCTCGGGGTTCACGTTGGCCCAGAAGCCGTATTCCGTCGGCCCCTGCCGCTCCCAGAACGACACCGGCCGCTCGGCGGTGAAACTGATCCGCACGATCGACTTGATCGACTTGAAGCCGTACTTCCACGGCAGCGCCAGGCGCAAGGGGGCGCCGAACTGGTTCGCCAGCGGCTTGCCGTAGACGCCCGTCACCAGGAAGGCGAGCTCGTTCGTGGCCTCCGCCATGGTGACGCCCTCGACGTAGGGCCAGCTGTACCACGTCTGGCGCTGCCCGCGCGCCACCTCGGGGTCGAGGAAGGTCTCGAAGCGCAGATAGCGCGCCGAGGAGAGCGGACGCGCCATGGCGACGAGGTCGGCGAGCGGGAAGCCCGTCCACGGCACCGCCATCGCCCAGGTCTCGACGCAGCGCAGGCGATAGAGCCGCTCCTCGAGCGTCATCGTGCGGATCAGGTCGTCGAAATCGAGCGTGCGCTCCTCCTCGACGAGCCCGTCGATCACGACCGTCCAGGGGCGCGTCCGCAGCGCCTGCGCCGCCGCGGCGACGCGCTTGGAGGAGCCGAACTCGTAGAAATTGTTGTAGTTCGCGGCGATCGATTCATCCGTCACGGGCCGGTCGAGCACGAAGGATTCGTTGCGCGGGGCGGGGTAGAGATCGGCGGTCGGGTCGGCGGCCTGCGCGCGGGCGAGGCCCGGCAGCGTCGCCGCCCCGATCAGCCCGGCGCCGCCCAGCATCAGGCTGCGCCGGCTCAGCCAGACCCGCTCCGGCGTCGCGGCGCTCTCCGGCAACTCCCAGCCGCGGGGTCGCTTGATCAGCATGAGGCGTCTCCTCTCGAGGGTGCGGCACGGTCGGACCGGAACCGCGCCCGCGCAAGTCAAAGCTTCGCGAGGGCGCGCGCGTCCAGGCGCATACGGGCGACACATGTGCACGGCTTCCTTTTCGTGTGCGAGGCGGGATAGGTTTCGCGACCTCTCGCCGCAGGAGCGTCCCCGTGCCCGACAGCCCACCCGCCCCGTTCCGCCTTGCCGAGCGCCTGCGCGCGGGCACCCCCGTCGTCTCCGCCTGGTGCGCCCTGCCCGAGCCGGTGATCGCGCAATTGCTGGCGCAGGAGGCGTTCGAGGCGATCACGCTCGACATGCAGCACGGGCTCGTGGAGTTCGCCGACGCGGCGCGCACGATCCCGCTCGTCGCGGCGCGCGGCATGCCCACGCTGGTGCGCGTGCCCGTCGGCGGCTTCGCCACCGCCTCGCGCCTGCTCGACGCCGGCGCGGCGGGAATCATCGCGCCGATGATCGGCTCGGTCGCCGACGCCCGCGCCCTCGTCGCGCACACGAAGTATCCACCCGTCGGCAGCCGCTCCTGGGGACCTTCGACGGCGCTCGCGCTGACCGGGCTCGACACGCCGGGCTACTTCGCCCGCGCCAATGCGGAGACGCTCGCCTTCGCCATGATCGAGACCCGCGCCGCGCTCGACGCGATCGACGAGATCCTGGCGGTGGAGGGGCTCGACGGCGTCTTCATGGGTCCCGCCGACCTCTCGGTCGCACTCTCGGACGGCGCGGGCGTCGCCCCCGCGTCGGCGGCCGTCGACGCGGCGCTCGACCACGCGCTGGCGCGCACCCGCGCCGCCGGCAAGCGCATCGGGATCTACGCCTACGACGCCGCGCGTGCCGTGGGGTTCAAGGCGAAGGGCTTCGACCTCGTGGCGACGGCGTCGGACGCCGCCTTCCTGCTGGCCGGGGCGCGGGGGCTTCTGGCGATTCTGGAAGGTTGACGGATCTCGACACCCATGAAGGCCGCAGCCGGTCTCCCCTCTCCCGGATGAGGTGGTCGATTCAACCATCTGCGGCTCATCGCGCCGAAGCATGGATCCTGCGGCGCGTGGTAGAACCGTCGTCCTTCCCTGTAGGGGAAGGACAGGGGGCCGGACGGAAGAGGGGAGTTCCCGATCGCTCGTCCCAGGCGGCGCGGCTCGTCCTGTCGCGCCTGTGCATCGCGCCATCGCGGCGCTTGCGTTAACGCGACGGCTTCGCCAATCTGCCCTCCCTGCTTTCCGCGCCCGCGCCGCCGTCGGCGGCGCGTGGGCCATTGCCGACAATCGGGTTTCGCCATGAAGGTCACCGTCGAGCGCGCCTCCCTGCTGAAGGCGCTGGGTCACGTCCATCGCGTCGTCGAGCGGCGCTCGACGATCCCGATCCTGTCGAACGTGCTCGTGCGCGCCGACGGCGAGGGTCTCGGCCTCAAGGCGACGGACCTCGACATCGAGGTGACCGAGACGATCCGCGCCGACGTCACGCAACCGGGCGCCACCACGGTGCCGGCGCACGTGATCTACGACATCGTGCGCAAGCTGCCCGACGGCGCGCAGGTCTCGCTGGAGGCGACCGGCGAGGCGGGGCAGATGGTGCTGCGCTCGGGCCGCTCGAAGTTCACGCTCCAGACGCTGCCGGAGACCGACTTCCCCGATCTCGCCGCCGGCGAGATGAGCGTCGCCTTCGCGGTCAAGCCGGGCGACCTGCGCAAGCTCGTGGAGAAGACGCAGTTCGCGATCTCCACCGAGGAGACGCGTTACTACCTCAACGGCATCTACTTCCACACGATCGAGAGCGAGGGCGAGAGCGTGCTGCGCGCGGTCGCCACCGACGGGCACCGCCTCGCGCGCGCCCAGATGCCCGCGCCCGAGGGCGCGGCGGGCATGCCCGGCGTGATCGTGCCGCGCAAGGCGGTCGCCGAGATCCTCAAGCTGGTCGAGGAGGGCGGCGAGCTCATCCGCGTCGAGCTGTCGCCGGCCAAGATCCGCGTGACGTTCGATTCGGTGGTGCTCACCTCGAAGCTGATCGACGGCACCTTCCCGGACTATCAGCGCGTCATCCCGTCGGGCAACGACAAGTCCCTCGTCGTCGACCGCGAGCAGTTCGCCAAGGCGGTGGACCGCGTCTCCACCATCTCGTCCGAGCGCGGGCGCGCGGTGAAGCTCGCCATCGCCGACGGGCGGGTGACGCTGTCCGTCAACAACCCCGACTCGGGGTCCGCCACCGAGGAGGTGGAGGTCGAGTACGAAGCGAGCCCGCTCGACATCGGCTTCAACGCCCGCTACCTCCTCGACATCACGAGCCAGCTCGACGGCGACACGGCGCTGTTCAAGCTCGCCGATCCCGGCTCGCCGACGCTGATCCAGGACAAGGAAGGCGCGCCGGCGCTCTACGTTCTGATGCCGATGCGCGTGTGAGGGCGAGGCCCCCGCTTCCCGGCGCGGGCGGCGCGGGAGCGAGACGAGCATGACCGACGAGACGGGAGCCGGCCCGCGCGTGGCGCGGCTCCTCCTGCAGGATTTCCGTTCCTGGGCGACGCTCGACCTGGCGCCGCGATCGTCGGTCGTGGCGCTCGTGGGCGAGAACGGCGCGGGCAAGACCAACCTGATCGAGGCGATCTCGCTGTTCGCGCCCGGCCGCGGCCTGCGCCGGGCGGAGTTCGCCGCCATGGCGCGGCACGGCACCCCGGGGTTCTCGGCGTCGCTGACGATCGAGAGCGCATGGGGCACGCATCGGCTCGGCACCGCCACGACCGGCGCCGGCGAGGCGCGCGCGCGCGTCTGCCGGATCGACGGCGCGCCCGCCTCCTCGCCCGCCGCATTCGGCGAGCACGTGCGGCTCGTCTGGCTGACGCCGGATCTCGACGCACTCTTCCGCGGCCCGGCGGGCGACCGGCGCCGCTTCCTCGACCGGCTGGTGCTCGCGGTCGACGCCGAGCACGGCGCGCGGGTCTCGGCGCTGGAGCGGGCATTGCGCACCCGCAACCGGCTGCTCGAGGAGAACGGGGAGCGGCGCTGGCTCGATGCCGTCGAGCGCGAGGCGGCCGAGCTCGGCGTCGCGGTGGCGGCGGCGCGGCGCGAGACCGTGGGGCGGCTCGACGGCCTCGTCGCCGAAACGCACGACCCCGCCTCGCCCTTTCCCTTCGCCCGGCTCGGGCTCGAGGGCGAGATCGACGATCTCGTCGCCACGCTCCCCGCGGTCGATGCGGAGGACCGCTACCGCGCGCTCCTGCGCGAGGGCCGCGGCCGCGACCGGGCGGCGGGGCGCACGCTGGTCGGGCCGCAGGCGAGCGACCTCGCCGTGCGCCACGGGCCCAAGGACATTCCCGCGGGCCTCGCCTCCACCGGCGAGCAGAAGGCGCTCCTCGTCGGTCTCGTGCTGGCGCACGCGCGCCTCGTCGCGACGATGACGGGCATCGCGCCCCTCGTCCTCCTCGACGAGGTCGCCGCCCACCTCGACCCGCGCCGACGCGCGGCCCTCTACGATGCGTTGCTGCGCCTCGGCGGCCAGGTCTGGCTCACCGGCGCCGACCGGGCCCTCTTCGAGGAGCTCGCGAACCGAGCCGACATCGTCGCCGTTGCCGAGGGCCGGGCGAATTCGCTCGGCGCATGATCCGCCCGCCCTCGTCCCCCTCCCCCACCCGGGTCCGTCTCGATGCGCTTCGCTCTGCCCTTCCTCGCCTGGTTCGCCCTCGGCTTCCTCGGCATCCTCGCCATGGCCGCGCGGATCGGGCTCGACGCCCTCCGTACCGTCGAGGGCGCGCCGCAGGTCTCGGACACAGTGCTGCTCGCGCTGCTCGTGGCGCAGCCGGCGGTGCTGCTGGCGGTCGCCGTCGCGATCGGCGTCGCGGCGTCGGAGAAGGTGGGGCTACGCTCCTGGCTCACGGCGCGGCTGCGGGGCGAGCCGCCGCCGCTCGTCGCCTTCCCGAACGTGGCCGGCACGCTCGCGCTCACGACCGCGCTCGCCCTCGTCGCGCTCGTCCTCGACGTGCTGTTCCGGATCGCGGCGCCGGACGCCTTCGCGGGGCTGCCCGGGCCGGACCTGGCGCTCGTCCCGCGCCTGTCGGCGCTGCTCTATGGGGGCGTCACCGAGGAGCTGATGCTGCGCTACGGCCTGATGACGGGGCTCGCCTGGGCCGTGCTGCGCGTCACGCGCGGGCGTGCGGCACCGCGGGACGCCGCAGTGATGTGGGGGGTGATCGTCGTCGTCGCGCTCGTCTTCGGCGCGGCGCACCTGCCGGCGCTCGCCGCCTCGGTCGAGCCGAACCTCGTCCTCGTCGTGCGCACGATCGCGATCAACGCGCTGCTCGGCACGTTCTACGGCTGGCTCTACTGGCGCCATGCGCTCGAGCACGCGATCCTCGCCCACGCCTTCACGCACGGCGTGTTCTGGCTCGCGGGACCGCTGATGGCGGCCCTCGCGGGCCTCGCGTGATCGCGCCGATCGGGCGTCCGGATCCTGATGACTTCGCCACGCCGACACGCTATCTCCCGTGCAGCGCAGCACCGCACTGGACCCGCGGAGGGTCGACGCGCCATGCCGAGCCAAGCCTCACCCACCGATCGTGGCGGCCCGCAGGGCGGCTACACCGTGCAGACGCGCGTCGTGCCGCGGCCCGACGGGCCGGCGCTGGAGTTCGTCGAGACCGCACCGGACCGACCGCGCGTGGGCGCGCCGCTCCTCCTGATCCACGGCGCCTTCGGCGGTGCTTGGATGTGGGCGGAGCACCTCGGCCCCTTCCTCGCCCGGCGCGGGCGCGCCTCGCTCGCGCTCTCGCTGCGCGGCCACGGCGGCTCGGAGGGGCGCGACCGGCTGCGCGAGACCACGCTCGAGGACTACCTCGCCGACGTGCGGTTCGCGCTGGAGCGCATGCCGCAGGCGCCGGTCGTCGTGGCGCACTCGCTCGGCGGGCTGCTCGCGCAGCGGCTGATCGGGCGCGCGCAGATGCGCGGGCTCGCCCTCGTCTGCTCGCTGCCGCCCGAGGGGCTCGCCACGGTCAACCTGCGCACGGCGCTGACCGAGCCGGTCGTCTGGCTCGACGCCTTCCTCGGCGCGGCCGCGCCGCGAGCGGAGGCCCTGGCGGGCGCGATCGCCGGCGAGGCGCGCACGCTCCTGTTCTCGGAGGGCCTGCCGCCCGCCCGCGCGCGGCGATACGCGGCGATGATGACGCCCGAGGCGCCTCGCGCACTCGGTGCCGCCAACGTGCCGGGACCCATTCTCTCGGCCTTCCTCACCCGCCTGCCGACCCTCGTCGTCGGCGCGGCGCAGGACCGGCTCGTCTGGCGCGCCTGCACCCTGCGCACGGCCTTCTACCACGCCGCCCGCCACGAGACGCTCGATCCGTCGGGCCACTTCCCCATGCTCGACGTCTGCGCGGACACTCTCGGCCGGCGCCTCGTCGACTGGCTCGAGGCCGAGGGGCTGTGAGGGCGACCCGCCGCGCGGGGGCGCGCTCCCGATGAAGCGCGTGCTCGACTACGTCTGGCCGGTCGTCGGTCTCGTCGCGGTGGCCTTCTCGTTCTGGCTTCTGGCCCAGGAGCTGCGGTCGATCTCGGCTCAGGACGTTCTGGCCGCGATGGCCGCGATCGCGACCTGGCAGCTCGCCGCCGCGGCGGCGGCCACCATCGCGGGCTACGCCGCGCTCGCCTGGTACGACCGGATCGCGCTGCTGCATCTGGGCGTGACGCACATCTCATGGACGTTCATCACGCTGGCCTCCTTCACCACCTACGCTCTCCCGCACAACATCGGCGCCTCCGTGCTCTCGGGGGCGATGGTGCGCTACCGCGCCTATTCCTCGCGCGGGCTCACCGCGAGCCAGATCGCCGTGCTGGTGGGGCTGTGCACCTTCACCTTCCTGCTCGGCGTCGTGCTGCTGACGGGCCTCGTCCTGATCTTCGAGCCCCACGTGCTCGCGCGCCTCACGGGCGTGCTGCCGCGCTTCATGGAGATCGAGGCGCTGGCGCGGGCCGTCGGCGCCGTGCTCGTCGCGCTCGTGGCGCTCTACCTGATCGGCTCGCTGCTGGGCCTGCCGCCGCTGCGGGTCCGCGCCTTTCGGCTCGAGTACCCGCGCCCGGCGGTGACGCTGCGCCAGCTCGCCGCCTCGACGCTCGACCTGCTCTTCACGGGGGCGATCGTCTACTTCCTGCTGCCTTGGGAGGCCAATCCCGGCTTCTTCGTCGTGCTCGCCGTGTTCCTGGCCTCGTTCTCGGCGGCGCTGATCTCGCACGCGCCCGGCGGGCTCGGCGTGTTCGAGCTCGTCTTCGTCTCCGCGATGCCGGACGTGCCGGACGCCGAGCTGATCGCCGCGCTCGTGCTGTTCCGGGTGCTCTACCTCCTCATCCCACTCGCCGTCTCGCTCGTCGTCGTCGCGATGTTCGAGCGCCGTCGGCTGATGGACGCGCTCCGGCGCAAGGCGCTGCGGCTCGAGAAGCGCGACGGCCGCGGCGAGGGGGAGTGATCGCGGCGCGGCGGGAGCCCGAAGGCGTGGGGACGAAAAAATTGGGCCGTCCCGAAGGACGGCCCGCCTCTGACTGTTTGCGTTCGTGACCCCGATGAACCGGGGGGCTGGGGGGCTGACGTGTCCGGTAGACCGAAACCACGAACCAGCGAGGCATGATCATTGGTCGCAGCCCATCGGGGCGCGCTCGGGGCGCGAAAACGGCGAAACTGTGATTTCGGGAGAAAAGCGCGAGAAACGCGCGAGAAGCGCCTCTCGCATTGATCAGGATCATTGCGAGAGCCCGTAAAGCGGTATTTCTCGCCATTCATGAACGTCGAGACCGATCCCCCGCTCGTCTTTCGCACACGCGCCCTCGCCAAGGTGTACCGCACCGGCGAGGTCGAGGTACACGCCCTGCGCGGGGTCGATTTCGAGGCGCGGGCCGGCGAGTTCGTGGTGCTGCTGGGCCCGTCGGGCTCGGGCAAGTCGACCTTCCTCAACATCGTCGGCGGCCTCGACCGGCCGACCTCCGGCGAAGCCTGGTTCCAGGACCGGGATCTCGCCCGCTCCAGCGACGCGGCACTCACCGCCTACCGGCGCGACCACGTCGGCTTCGTCTTCCAGTTCTACAACCTCGTGCCGAGCCTCTCGGCGCGCGAGAACGTGCGGCTGGTCACCGAAATCGCCCGCGCCCCGATGCGCCCGGAGGAGGCGCTCGACATCGTCGGGCTCGGCGACCGGATGGACCACTTCCCCGCCCAGCTCTCCGGCGGCGAGCAGCAGCGCGTCGCCATCGCCCGCGCCATCGCCAAGCGCCCCGAGGTGCTGCTCTGCGACGAGCCCACCGGCGCGCTCGATTCGAAGACCGGGGTGAAGGTGCTCGACGCACTCACCCGCGTGAACGAATCCTTCGGCGCGACGACGCTGGTGATCACCCACAACGCCGGCATCGCGGCGATCGCCCACCGCATCGTGCGCTTCGCCGACGGGCGCATCCAGGCGGTGGAGACGAACGCCGCGCGGCTGCGGCCGGAGGAGATCAGCTGGTGAGCGGGAGCGAACCTCGATGAGCGCCCTCGACCGCAAGCTCCTGCGCGATCTCGTGCGGCTGTGGCCGCAGGCGCTCGCCATCGCGCTCGTGATGGCGGCGGGGGTCGCGACGCTGATCCTGGGTGTGGGCGCCCACGCCTCGCTCTCGGAGACCCGCGCCGCCTACTACGAGCGCAACCGCTTCTCCGACGTCTTCGCCGGCGTCACCCGGGCCCCCGAGCGCATCGCGGCGCGCATATCCGAGATCGACGGCGTCTTCGCGGTGGAGACCCGGGTGGGCAAGATCGCGCTCCTCGACCTGCCGGA
Source organism: Salinarimonas chemoclinalis (assembly GCF_041514305.1). Taxonomy (NCBI): domain Bacteria; kingdom Pseudomonadati; phylum Pseudomonadota; class Alphaproteobacteria; order Hyphomicrobiales; family Salinarimonadaceae; genus Salinarimonas; species Salinarimonas chemoclinalis. The sequence goes on along the minus strand of NZ_JBGMWH010000001.1, from coordinate 628,955 downwards.
CATCCCCGAGCCGGCCTCGGCGATCTTCGTCTCGCTGCCGGACCTGGGCGAGCAGACCCTCGACCTGATCACCCTGCGCTCGGGCCGCACGCCGCTGCCGGGGGCGACGCGGGAGGTCGTCGTGTCCGAGCCCTTCGCCCAGGCGCACGGCTACGAGATCGGCTCGACCTTCCAGGCGATCCTCAACGGCGTGAAGCGCGAGCTCGTCATCGTCGGCACGGCGCTCTCGCCCGAGTTCGTCTACGCGCTCGGGCCCTGGGACCTGATGCCGGACGACCGACGCTTCGGCGTCGTGTGGATGTCCCGCGCCGCGCTCGCCGCCGCCTACGACCTCGAGGGCGCCTTCTCCGACCTGCGCGTGCGGCTCCTGCGCGGCGCCTCCGAGAGCGCCGTGATCGAGGAGATCGACCGCATCCTCGCCCCCTACGGCGGCGAGGGCGCGCACGGGCGCAAGGACCAGCTCTCCCACGCCTTCCTCGACGCGGAGCTGACCCAGCTCGAGGCGATGAGCCGCATCCTGCCGCCGATCTTCCTCGTGGTGGCGGCCTTCCTCGTCAACATGACGCTGGCGCGGCTGATCACGCTCGAGCGCGAGCAGATCGGGCTCCTCAAGGCGCTCGGCTACTCCAATCTCGCCGTGGGGATGCACTACCTGAAGTTCGTCGCCGCCGTCGCGTTGATCGGCGCGGCGCTCGGCTCCGCGGCCGGGACGTGGCTCGGCACGGGGCTGACGCGGATGTACGGCGACTTCTTCCACTTCCCCTTCCTGATCTTCCAGATGAGCCCGTCCGTCTACCTGGTGGCGGTCGGCGTCACGCTCGCGGCCGCGATCGTCGGCGCGCTCGACGCGGTGACCCGCGTGGTGCGGCTCGCGCCGGCAGTGGCGATGACGCCGCCGGCGCCGGCGCGCTACCGGCGCACGCTGCTCGATCGCCTGCACGCGGCGCTGCGCATGCCGCAGTCGGGCGTCATGACGATGCGCCACCTCGTGCGCTATCCCGGCCGCTCGCTCGGCGGGCTCGTCGGCATCTCGCTCGCGACCGCGATCCTGGTGGGCTCGTTCTGGTCCTTCGGCTCGATCGAGTTCATGATCGACGTGCAGTTCCACCGCTCCGACCGGCAGGACGCGACGATCACCTTCGTCGGCGAGCGCGAGGCCTCCGCCGTCCAGGAGATCGCCCGGCTGCCGGGGGTCATGACGGCGGAGCCCTACCGCTCCGTGCCCGTCAAGATCCGCGCCGCCAACGTCGAGCGGCGGGTCGCCATCACCGGCAAGCCGGAGGATGCCGATCTCAGCCGCGTGCTGGGCAGCGACCTCGCCCCCGTGCGCATGCCCGAGACCGGGCTCGCCCTCTCCGACCAGCTCGCCGCAATCCTGCGCGTCGAGACCGGGGACGTGGTCGAGGTCGAGCTGATGGCCGGGGACCGGCGCACGGTCGAGATGCCCGTCGCCATGGTGGTCGAGGGCTATCTCGGCCTGATGGCCTACGCCGACATCGGCACCGTCAACCGCCTGATGCGCGAGGGCGCGCTCGTCTCGGGCGTCCACCTCTCCCTCGACGAAAGCCGGCGCGAGGATCTGTTCGCGGAGCTCAAGGCCATCCCGGCCGCGAGCTTCGTCGCGCTCCAGCGCGTCTCGCTCGCCAAATTCCGCGAGACGCTGGCGCAGAACCTGCTGATGATGGTGTCGATCTACGCGGGGCTCGCCGCGATCATCGCCTTCGGCGTCGTCTACAACTTCGCCCGCATCTCGCTCTCCGAGCAGGGCCGCGAACTCGCCTCGCTGCGCGTGCTCGGCTTCACCAGGGCCGAGATCTCCTGGATCCTGCTCTCCGAGCTCGCCATCCTGGTGCTGCTCGCCCAGCCGCTCGGCTGGCTGATCGGCTGGGGGTTCGCGGTCGCCATGGCCGCGGGCTTCGAGAGCGAGCTCTACCGCGTGCCCCTCGTCGTGAACCGGGAGGTCTTCGCCTACGCGAGCCTCGTCGTCGTGGGCGCCGCCCTCGCCTCCGGGCTGATCGTGCGCCGGCGCATCGATCGGCTCGACCTCATCGCCGTCCTCAAGACCCGAGAATGACCGGATGAAGCGCCTCCTCGTCGCGATCGTACTCCTCGCGCTCGCCGTCGCCGGCGCCTGGGCCCTGTGGCCCCGGCCGATCCCCGCAGACCTCGCCGTGATCGCCGCCGGGCCGATGGCGGTGCACGTGGAGGACGAGGGCATCGCGCGCATCGAGGACGTCTACACCGTCTCCGCACCCACCGGCGGCACGCTGCAGCGCTCGCCGCGGCGCGTCGGCGACGTCGTCGTCGCGGGTGAGACCATCCTCGCCGTGATCGAGCCGATGGCGCCCGCCTTCCTCGACGTGCGCTCACAGCGCGTCGCCGAGGCGGCCGTGGAGGCCGCGGCCTCCGCGGTGTCGCTGGCGCAGGCGCAGGTGAGCCAGGCGGCGGCCGAGCTGGAGTTCGCAGAGAGCGATCTCGCCCGCGCCGAGGAGCTGTCGCGCCGCGAGGCGATCTCCGCGCGCGAGCTCGACCGGGTCCGCCTCGCCGTGCGCTCGGCCGAAAGCGCGCTCGCCTCCGCGGAGGCGACGCGGGAGGTGCGGGTTCGCGAGCTCGAGAGCGCGCGGGCGAACCTGATCCAGCCCGGCGGCGAGAGCGACGCCTCCGCAACCTGCTGCATCCAGGTCCGCGCGCCGGTGAGCGGGCGGGTGCTCTCCGTTCTCGTCGAGAGCGAGCAGGTGGTCCAGCCCGGCACGCCCCTCGTCGAGGTCGGCGATCCGGACCGGCTCGAGGTCGTCGTCGACCTCCTGTCCCGCGATGCGGTGCGGGTCGCGCCCGGCGCACCCGCGATCATCGACGACTGGGGCGGCGAGCCGACGCTCGAGGCGCGGGTCGTGCGGGTCGAGCCCACCGCCTTCACCGAGGTCTCGGCGCTGGGCATCCAGGAGCAACGCGTACGCGTCGTGCTCGCGCTCCTCGATCCCGCGGCGGCGCAGGGCAAGCTCGGGCATCGCTACCGCGTGGTGGCGCGCATCGTCGTCTGGCAGGAGGACGGCGTCCTCCAGGTGCCGCTGGGCGCGCTCTTCCGCGAGGGAGGCGACTGGGCCGTGTTCGTGGTGGAGGACGGCGTCGCGCGGGTGCGCCCGGTCACGCTGGGCGAGCGCACGATGCGCGCGGCCCAGGTGCTTTCGGGCCTCGCGCCCGGCGAGACCGTGATCCTGCACGCCAGCGACCGGATCGTGCCGGGCACGGCGGTTGCGGCGCGGGAGGAAGGCTAGGCTCGGTCGAAGGCGATGCGCGCCCCGTCGGCGATTCGCAGGCCGGGCGACGCGCCTTCGAGCGCCCGCGCGAGGGCGGGCACCGCCTCGGCCGGAAGGAAGGCGGGCATCAGCAGCTCCGGGCGCGTGGCCACGCAGAGCGCGCGCAGGTCCGCGAGCCGCGGATGCACGTTCCAGCGCAGGAAGCGCGCGCGGCCGCGCGCCACCGCTTCGGCCGCGGGCGTGCCCCGCGCCACGTGACCCGTGAAGATCGTCTCCATCGCCTGCGCTCCGGCGCGATCCGCTCGCGCGAAGAGCGCCCCCGCGACCCCGCTCTCGGCGTTGGGGCCGGCGGCGATCATCACGCCGTCCGGCGCGCTCCCCTCGGCGAGCGTCGCCTGCGCATCGAGCAGGCGGACGACGGCGCCGGCCGAGCCGGCGTCCGCCAGGAGACCCTGCGCCAGCGCCACCTCCGCCACGCGCCGATGCGCCGGGCACAGCCGCACGCGCGCCCCTTCACCGATCGCCAGCGCGATGTCGAGGCCCCTGCCGTCGGCGGGGCACGGCAGCAGCAGCGGCACGCCGTCTCGGGCGCGCGCGAGGATCGGCGCCGCCGCTTCCGCGAGGGGCCGGTCCCAGGTGCCGTAGGCGGCGTCCGCGATCACGATGCGGGCGGGGGGCATCGGGTCGAGCCGCCAGGCCCGGCTCTCGGCGGTGAAATCGCCGGTGTAGAGCACACCGTCGGGGCCGCCGAGGCGCATCCAGACCCCTCCCGGCGCATGGCTCGCCCGCCCCGTCTCGACGCGCACGCCGGCGATCGTCGTCTCGCCCGCGAGCGGCAGGTCGCGGGCGCGGGCGAGCGCCGGGTGGCCGGCGAGCGCGATCACGGTCCTCGTCGCGTGGAGCGGGACGTCGGGCGCGACGAGCTCCAGGGCGCCGACGTGATCGGCATGCCCGTGGCTCACGAGCACGGCGTCGATCGGCCCGATGCCGGCGAGGTCGGGCCTCAGGCCGCGATCCGGCCCCTCGCCGCAATCGAGCAGCAGCCGCACCCCGGCGATCTCGACGAGGAAGCAGGCCGGCCCCTTCGCTCCGAAGCCGGAGATCGCCGTGACCCGGACGCTCATGCCGGCAGCGCCCACGCGTCCGCGATCGCGAGCCCCACCGGCGTCCCGGGCTCCGGCGCCTCGCGGGACTGGACCTGGACGAGCACGCCCTCGATGCCGTCGATGGCGATCTCCAGCGTGTGGAAGCCGCCGCGATAGACCGCGTCGACGACGCGGGCCGGCACGGCGTCGGCGGCGTCGCTCAGGGCGAGCGTCTCCGCGCGCAGGACGAGGCGGCCCGGCCCCGGCGCCGTCGCGGTGCCCCGGGCGGGGAGCGTGCGGCCGGCGAGCGAGACGGTCAGCCGGCCCTCGCGGGCGGACTCCAGGATCGCGACCGGCACGAGCGCGCCGCGCCCGATGAAGCGCGCCACCATCTCCGTCGCCGGCGCGGCGTAGAGGTCGTGCGGGGTCGCGACCTGCTGCAGGCGGCCCTCGTGCATGACGGCGATGGTGTCCGCGAGCGCCATCGCCTCGGCCTGGTCGTGGGTGACGATGACGAAGGTCGCGCCGGTCTCCCCGTGCAGCCGCCGGAACTCGCGCTGCATGGTCTCGCGCAGGTGCGCGTCGAGGTTGGCGAGCGGCTCGTCGAGGAGGACGAGCGGCGGCTCGAGCGCGAGGCAGCGCGCGAGCGCGACGCGCTGGCGCTGGCCGCCGGAGAGCTGGGCCGGCTTGCGGTCGGCGAGATCGGAAAGGCCCACCATGGCGAGGGCGTCGGCGACCCGCCGGCGGCGCTTCTCCGCGGGCAGCCGGCGCACCTTCAGCCCGAAGGCCACGTTGTCGGCGACCGACATGTGGGGCCACAGCGCGTAGGACTGGAACACCATGCCGAGCCCGCGCTCCTCGGCCTCGACGAAACGCCCGCCGTCGGCGACGACTCGGCCGGCGATGGCGATGCGCCCCGCACTCGGCCGCTCCAGGCCGGCGACGAGGCGCAGGAGCGTGGTCTTGCCGCAGCCGGACGGGCCGAGCAGCGCCAGGAACGCGCCCGGCTCCACGACGAGGCTCACGTCGTCCACCGCCCGGGTGGCACCGAACGTCTTCGTCACCCCGTGCAGATCGAGCCCGCCCATCGTCTCTCCCGTGTCGCCCGTCGGTTGATCGCGCCGTGTCCCGCGGTGTGATGACAGCCGGATGACAGGCGCTCACCCCTCCAGCGACAACGCCCCCGCGAATCGCCGCTCCGGCAGGCCGCGGATGGCCTCCCCCGCGAGGTCGCACACGAAGATCCCACCCGCGAGCGGCTCGCAGGAATAGGCCTCGGGCGTCATGCCCTCGCGGGCCGTGGTGATGTAGAGCCGGTCGAGGTTCTCCCCGCCGAAGCAGCAGCAGGTCACCTGCGAGACGGGGAGGCTCACCCGGATGTCGGGCGCGCCGTCGGGCAGGAGGCGCTCGACACGCCCGCCGTCGAAGCGCGCGTTCCAGAGCGCGCCGGCGGCGTCGATGCAGGCGCCGTCCGGGACGCCCTCGCCCTCGGGCACCTGCACGAAGACTTGCCGCTCGCCGAGGGCGCCGGTGCCCTGGTCGCGCGCATAGCGCCAGATCGTGCGCGTCGGGCTGTCGGCGAGATACATCGCGGCGCCGCCCTCGGGAAAGGCGATGGCGTTGGTGATGGCGATGCCGGTGACGAGCGTGGTCTCGCTCGTGCCATCGAAGCGCAGCACGCTGGAGACGGGCTGGAGTTCCACCTCGTCCATGCCGCCCACCACGAAGGCCCCGGACGGATCGCAGCGCCCGTCGTTGAGGCGGGTCTGCGGCAGGCCGGGCTCGAACGTGGTGAGCCGCCGGCGCGCGCCGCTGTCGGGATCGAGCACGAAGAGCCCGCTCGCGAAGGCGGCGAGGACGAGGCCGCTCTCGCCGAAGGCGAAAGCGGTCAGCCGCTCGGGCAGAGCGAGGCTGCGCAGGTCGCCGCCCTCGGCATCGCAGGAGAGCAGCAGCTGGCCGTGTATGTCGGTCCACCACAGCCGTCCCTGCTCGGCGTTCCACTGGATGCCTTCGGCGAGGAAGGCGCCCGTCTCGACGAGGAGACGGGCCTCGAGCGTGCGCATGGGGGACCTCCGGAATGGGCGCGTTCGGCCGGAGCTTTGACGATCGCGGCGCCCGCGTCTAGCGTCTCGGTCCTCGCCGCCGCCCCGCCCCGGAGCCCGCCGCCATGGCCATCCTCGCCCGCTACCCGGACCTCGCGGAGAAGACGGTGTTCGTCTCGGGCGGCGCCACGGGCATCGGCGCCGACATCGTCGCGGCCTTCGCGCGGCAGCGCGCGACCACCGTCTTCGTGGACGTCGACGCGCCCCGCGGCCGCGCTCTGGCCGAGGGCCTCGCCGCCGAAACGGGGGCGCGCGTCGCGTTCCTGCGCGTCGACGTCACCGACATCCCCGCGCTCGAGGCGGCGGTCGACCACGCCGCGTCGATCGGCGGTCGCCTCGACGTGCTCGTCAACAACGCCGCCAACGACCGCCGCACCGGGGTCGATGCCGTCGACGAGGCCGCATGGGACGCGGCGATGGCGGTGAACCTCAAGCACCAGTTCTTCGCGGCCAAGGCCGCCCGTCGGCACATGAAGCCGCCCCATGGCGGCTCCATCGTCAACCTGGGCTCGACCTCGTATCGGCTGGGCGTGCCCGACCTCACCGCCTACGCCACCGCGAAATCCGCCGTGCGCGGCCTCACCCGACAGCTCGCCCGCGAATGGGGACGCGACGGGGTGCGCGTCAACGCCATCGTGCCGGGCGCGATCCTCACCGAGAAGCAGCGCCGGCTGTGGATCTCGCCCGACGAGGAGGCGCGGATCATCGCGCAGCAATGCCTGCCGCGGGCGCTCGACGGGGAGGACGTCGCCGAGATGGCCCTCTTCCTCGCCTCCGACGCCTCGCGCGGCTGCACCAGCCAGGACTTCGTCGTCGACGGGGGCCTGACGTAGGGCGGGCCCGCACGCGACATCGCGTCCGGCCACGCTCCGGAACCGGCCCCGCGCCGCTCGGGTTCTCCTCGCGAGAGACCGAACCCGAGAAGGAGCGCCCCCATGAAAGGTCCCGACGTTTCCCTGAAGCACCTCCAGCGTGCCATCACGATGGAGCTGACCACGGTGAACACCTACGAGCTCCAGGCCGCCAAGCTGCGCGACTGGGGCGTGGACCAGCTCGCCGACCGCATGGGCGAGGAGATCGAGGAGGAACGCGGCCACTTCCACCGCTTCCTCGACCGGCTGCTGTTTCTCGAGGGCACGGCGAACGTGCACGACCTCGATCCGATCGGCCAGGACGACACGATCCGCGCCATGTTCGAGACGCAGCTGAAGATGGAGAACGAGGCGCGCGCGTACTACGACAAGGCCGCCAAGGAGGCCCGCGACGCGGGGGATCTCGGCACCTTCGACCTGTTCCGCTCGATCCTGAAGGACGAGGAGGAGCACATCGACTTCGTCGAGACGCAGTTCGACCTGATGGAGCTGATGGGCGAGCAGCTCTACGTCTCGCGGCAGGTGTCGTCGGTGAAGGAGCAGGAGGAGGACGACTGAGGGTCGTTCGGGGCGGGGACTGTCATCCCGGACGCCGAAGGCGATCCGGGATGACGATGCCGCCCGCCCTCCGGCACACCCCCGCCTCGACGCCCCGCTCCCGCTCTGGCAAGATCTTCCCCGCCGGGGGTTCCTCCCGGCGGCGGCGTTCCTACCTCTGGGGAACGTCTCCGGTTAGAGGGCGAGAGCATGAGCCAGCCGCGCGTCAAGACCAACGAGATCGATCCCGTCGTCGGCACCGTCGACCCGGTTTGGGCGCGGGCGCGGCGCGAGGCCGAGGCCGTAGTGCGGGAGGAGCCGTCGCTGACGAACTTCCTGCTCACCAACATCCTCAACCACTCGTCGCTCGAGGGCGCCGTGATCCACCGCGTCGCGGCGCGGCTCGCGCATCCGGCGCTGTCGGCGACCTTGATCGAGCAGACCTACCGCGAGGCGCTGCGGCAGGACCCCGACATCGGGCAGTCCTTCCGCTCGGACATACTGGCGGTCGCCGACCGCGATCCCGCCTGCACCCGGCTGATCGAGCCGATGCTCTACTTCAAGGGCTTCCACGCCATCCAGACGCACCGCCTCGCGCACTGGCTGTGGACGCGGGGGCGCGTCGACTTCGCGCTCTACCTGCAGAGCGTCTCTTCCGAGGTGTTCCAGACGGACATCCACCCCAACGCCCGGATGGGCCGGGGCATCTTCCTCGACCACGCGACCGGCCTCGTCGTGGGCATGACCGCGGTCGTCGAGGACGACGTCTCGCTGCTGCAGAACGTGACGCTCGGCGGCACCGGCAAGGAGGGCGGGGATCGCCACCCGAAGATCCGCCGCGGCGTGCTGATCGGCGCGGGCGCGAAAATCCTCGGCAACATCGAGGTGGGGCGTTGCGCCCGGGTGGCGGCGGGCTCCGTCGTGCTCAAGGACGTGCCGCCCTGCACCACCGTGGCGGGCGTGCCCGCCAAGGTCGTGGGCGAGGCGGGCTGCGCGGAGCCCTCGCGCACGATGGACCAGATCCTGGCGCAGAGCCTCTCGCCCGAGTGAGCCGCCGGGTTGCCCGGCGGCGCCCGCCGTGTCATGCCGGGGCGACGACCGCCATGAAACGAGACGAGGTTCCCGCGTGACGAAATCCGAGCTGGCCAAAGTCGAGAGCTACCTGCGCCGCACCTTCGCCAACCACGCGATCACGGTGCGCGCCCGCCCGAAGAAGGACGATTCCGCCGAGGTCTACATCGGCGACGAGTTCATCGGCGTGCTCTTCCTCGACGACGAGGACGAGGACCGGTCGTACCAGTTCCAGATGGCGATCCTCGACACCGACCTCGAGGAGGGCTGAGCCGGCGGTCGCTCGGCGCGAGCGCGCGCTGCGAGCCGCACCGCGTCTCCCCTCTCCCTCCCGGCTCGCCGATGAACACATGTCCTGCGCTTCCCCCGGCTCCGGACGAGCCGTCCCCGGGAGGCGGGCGCAGAGCGCCGGCGAACCCTGTCCTTCCCTGTAGGGGAAGGTGTCTCGGCGCAGCCGAGACGGATGGGGCGCGCGGGACGCGCGTTCGGCGAAGCCGAAGAGCGACGGCGGCAGCGGACACGGTGCTTTTCCGCTTCGCGGAACGCGTCGCTTCGCGCCACCTTCCCCTACAGGAAAGGACAGCGTCTCCACCAGCCGAAGTCACCACGGACGTCGTGCCGCCGGATCCCCGTCCCGACGGGGCGGGAGGTCACAGCCGGCGCGTGTACAGCACCGCCATGCCGTCGTGCAGGTCGATGGTGCCGCCGCGGTAGTCCGCGCCGATCGGGGGCGAGGCGAGCGCCACTTCCCAGCCGCCGCCGGCGAGGCCGGGGATGTCGAGTTCCGTCGGCACGATCCCGAGGAGCGGCTTGCCTTCCAGATGCGCGATGGCGAAGACCTGCTCGCCGTCCGGCCCGTGACGCAGCGAGCGGAAGGCCACGGAGCCGCGGGTGGGCGCCTGGTAGTCGAAATGGTCCCGCGGCCCGAGCGCGCCGCGCAGCCACGGCCGCGCGAGCCGGAACTCGCGCAGGGCCAGCATGTACTCCGTGTGCGCCTCGCCGAGCGAATCGAGATACTTCGACACGTTGCAATAGTCGTGCATGTCGTCCATCCAGGCACGGGCGACCTGCTTGAGCACGCGCGCCGTGAACGGCGCGGGACCCTCCAGCGGCGGGTCGACCGCGTCGAGCAGCTTCGCCATGACGTCGAGGTCGTAATCGGTGACCTCGACGAGCGCTTCCAGGATCTTGAAGAAGCGCGCCAGCCCCTCGCGATCGCCGAAGCCGAGCTCCTTGAGCCGGGTGAAGGAGCCCGGCATCGAGTAGGTGTAGTCGTCCACCTGCCAGCCGAGCGAGATCGCCTCCTCGGCCACGATCTTCACGCCCCAGCGATCGTCCTGGTTGCGGATGAAGCCCCAGGAGGCGCGCGCCATGGCGTTGAGGAAGTCCATCGGCACGCCCGGGAAGGCGGCGTAGGTGAGCATCTGCGCGGCGGGATGGTCGTAGGCCTTGTCGAGGATCTCCATCCGGGTGTCGCCGAGCCGGGTGTTGATGTTCAGCTTTGGGTTGATCTGCGTGCCGCGGCGGAGCGTGTCGTGGTTGGCGCAGCCCGAGATCCAGTTCTGCCCGTGCTGCAGGATCTCCTCGATGCGCCAGAACTTCGTCAGCCAGAACGTGTACAGGAACGGCGTGTTGTGGGCGAAGGTCAGCGGCCCCCACTGGAACACGTCGTCGTCGCGCTGGCTCTCGATCACAGCACGGTAGGTGGAGGACAGTTCCCAGTCCTCCTCCGGCCAGGGCCGGCCGTCCTCGAAGATGAACCACGGGCGGTAGCGCCGGCCGCCGACCTCCTGGACGATGTCCGCCATCTCCTGGAGGAAGTCGTCGTCGTGGCGAAGCACCTGCGCGTCGGCGTCCCACCACTTGAAGTCCTGAGCGCCGTCGACGCGCACCGCGTCCGCGCCGTAGGCCACCTTGCGCCGCTGCATCTCGAGCAGCATGGCGCGCACCATCGGGTTGCGATAGTTGACGTTCTGGCCGTACATGTTCGGGCCGGCGAACCAGTGATGGCTCAGGACGTCCAGCCCCTGGTTGTCGGAATGGCCGAACACCACGTCGATGATGAGCTTCTTCGGCCGGCCCGGGAAGTTGTGCAGGGCGCAGGCGAGGTCGACGAGCTCGTCCGGCCGCCCCGTCTCGAGCAGCGCCGGGTTCACCGCCGCCATGCCCGAGATCACGATGTCGTAACCCCAGTTCGTGGTGTCGGGGCGCCGCAGGTCGACGACGACGCGCTCGTCGGTGTCGCCGTCGGGCCCCTCCTCCTCCGCCCAGAAGGCGGGACCGGCCTCGTAGACGGTGGTCGGCTCGACCGGCAGCAGCTGGATCGCCTCGTAGCCGAGGAAGATGCGGTCCGCGGGGGCGAGCGGCACGTCGTGGCGCACGCGCTCGCCCAGCGTCTCGATGTGCTTCGTCAGCCCCGCGAGCGTCATCGACGCGGTGGCGGTGGGGGCGTGGATCTGGAGGATGTTCGCCGCCGGCCCGAGCTTGACGGGATCGCCCTCGGGCAGCGCGGCCCAGTATGCGGCGTCCGTGCGCGCGGCGAGCATCGCCTCGACGTCGTAGTACTCCGCGGGCGCGAACACGCCGAAGGGCAGCGAGGCGGCGAGCGGATCCAGCACGCGCGACCAGGTGTTCTCCGCGTCGCGCCAGACGAGGGAGTAGAAGCTGCCCACGCGCTCGCGCGAGCCCGGGCGCATGCCCTCGATCGCGGCGACACAGTAGTTCTCGATGCGCACGATCGGAACGCGCGTGCGCCGGAACGCCATGGACTGGCGCGCGCGGGCGAGGACGAGCTCCTCCTCGGGATCGAGCACCTCGACGAACACGTCGCCCTCCGGCACCCGGCGCTCGAGCAGCTCCGGCGCCCAGAAGATCACCTCGCAGACGTCCCCCGCCCGCCGCGCGCCGAGCCGCGCGGCGACGACGCGCGCGGTCTCGAAGGCGGGGCGATGGGTCTGCAGTTCCTCCGAAAGCCAGGCGACGAGGCGGTCCGTGGCGGCGCGATCGAGCGCCGGCACGGGCGTCCGGGTGGGGGCATCCATGGGCTTCTCCTTCGCCGGGGAGGGTAGCGGCGCAGCCGGAGATGTCCACCCCGGGGCGACGCCCGCAGCGCGGGCCTCTTGCGCCAGATCAACGACGCGCCGCCCGAGCCGCGCTTCACTCGCATCCATGCGCACGACCACCCTCCCCCGCTCCGCCCCACCCTCCCCCGCCGCGATCCCGGCCGCCTACGCGCTCGAGACCGTGCCGCGGTACACGAGCTACCCGACGGCGGCCCAGTTCGGGCCCGGCGTCGACGAGGCGCTCTATCGGCGCTGGCTCGCGGATCTCGACGGGGCGACGCCGCTGTCGCTCTACGTCCACGTGCCGTATTGCCGGGCGCTGTGCTGGTATTGCGGGTGCCACACCAGCGTGCTCAACGACGACGCGCGCATCGCCCGCTACGCCCGCCGGCTGGAGGCGGAAGCGGAACGCGTCGCGGCGGCGATGCCGCGCAAGGGGCCGGTGGCGCACCTGCATTTCGGCGGCGGCACGCCCACGATCCTGGCGCCGGCGGACTTCGCCGCCGTGATCGGCCGGCTGAAGGACGCCTTCCCCTTCGCGCCCGACGCCGAGATCGCGGTGGAGATCGATCCGCGGACCCTCACCGAGGAGATGGCGGCGGCCCTCGCCGGGGCCGGCGTCAACCGCGTCTCGCTCGGCGTGCAGGACGTCGACCCGCAGATCCAGCGCCTCGTCCATCGTGAACAGCCCACCGAACAGGTGGCTGCCGCCGTGGCGCTGCTGCGGACCCACGGGATCATGCGCATCAACGTCGACCTGATGTACGGCCTGCCGACGCAGACCGTCGCGCACGTGCGCGCCAGCATCGCCGCCGTGCTGGCGCTGGAGCCGGACCGGGCCGCGGTATTCGGCTACGCGCACGTGCCCTGGTTCGCCAAGCACCAGGCGGCGATCGACGCCACGCTCCTGCCCGGCGCCGCCGAGCGCCTCGCGCAGGCGCAGGCCGCCGCGGAGGCCTTCGCGCAGGCGGGGTGGGTCGAGGTCGGCTTCGACCACTACGCGCGGCCCGACGACCCGCTCGGCGTCGCCGCGCGCGACGGCACGCTCGAGCGCAACTTCCAGGGCTACACGACCGACACCGCCGAGACGCTGATCGGCCTGGGCGCCTCCGCCATCGGCGCGCTGCCCATGGGCTACGCCCAGAACGAGCCGCATCTCGGCAGGTGGGCGCAGGCGATCGACGAGGGGCGCATCCCGGTCGTGCGCGGCGTGCCCGTGAGCGAAGAGGACGCGCTGCGGCGCGCCGGGATCTACGCGCTGATGAGCGCGTTCGACGTCGATCTCGGCCGGCTCGCCGCCGAGCGGGGTTTTTCGCAGGACACGTTCGACGCCGACATCGCCCGCCTCGAGCCGCTCGCGGCCGATGGGCTGTGCACCATCGACGATCGGCGCGTGCGCGTCCCGCCGCACGCGCGCTTCCATGTCCGCAACGTCGCCGCCCGGCTCGACGGATACTGGGTGCCGGCGGCGACGCGGCATTCGCGGGCGGTGTGAGGCCGCACGCGGCATCACGCCCCGAGGCAGGAGACGGCGCATGGCTTTCTCGCTCGGTCGCCGCAGGGGCAAGCGGTCCGCCTATGCCGAGCGCCTGTCGCGGATGACGGCACCCCTGCCGGACCCCGCCGGCACCCGCGATCTCCTGCGCTTCGCGACGCTCGCGGCGAGCGGGCACAACACCCAGCCCTGGCGCTTCCGCTCCCGCGCCGAGGGCGTCGACATCCTGCCGGATCTCGAACGGCGTACGCCCGTCGTCGACCCGGACGACCACCACCTCTGGGCGAGTCTCGGCTGCGCGGCGGAGACGCTGGCGATCGCGGCCCGCGCCCGGGGGCTCTCGGCCGAGGTTCGCTTCGCCACGGAGGGCGGCGAGGAGGCGATCGCCGTCGATCTCGCGCCCGGCGGCGCGCGCCCGGCGGAGGAGGCGGACCTCTTCGCCGCGATCCCGCAGCGGCAATCGACCCGCGGCCTCTACGACGGCCGCCCACTTCCCGCGCCGGTCGTGGAGCGGATGACGGCGGAGGCGGCGCGGGTCGGCGTCGATCTCCTGTGGCTTCCGCGCGGCCCTCGCGTGGATGAGGTGCTCGCCCTCGTGCTCGCCGGCAACGCCGCGCAGATGGGCGACCGCGCCTTCGTCGCCGAGCTGAAGTCCTGGCTGCGGTTCGACGCGGCGCAGGCGGCACGCGACAACGACGGCCTCTACGCCGCCGCGGCCGGCAGCCCGACGCTGCCGCCCTGGCTCGGGCGGCGGATGTTCGACCTCGTCTTCCGCGCCGGACCCGAGAACGACAAGGTCGCCCGGCAGATCCGCTCTTCGGCGGGCCTCCTCGTCCTCGTCGCGCCGACGAACGATCCCGCCGGCTGGGCGGCGGCCGGGCGCGCCTACAGCCGCGTGGCGCTCGCCGCCACGGCCGCCGGCGCGAGGCTCGCCTTCGTCAACCAGTGCGTCGAGGTGCCCGAGCAGCGCGCGGCGCTGCGCGGCCTGCTCGGGCTGGGCGAGCGTCGCCCGAACCTGGTGCTGCGGGTCGGCTTCGCCCCGGCGATGCCGCGCTCGCTCAGGCGGCCCGTGGAGGAGGTGCTGGCGGGGTAGGAGGTGTCGATCAACTCACCAGCCTGGAAACAGCGTCGCCTCGTAATCCGTCGCACCGTGAACGATGCGTAGTATGTCGACGCTCCCGTCGCCGACGGTATAGAAAATCAGGTACTTTCCGCTGATGCGCCGCCTGACGCCGAGGTGGATGTACCGGGGAACGAGGGGATAGCGGCGAGGAAAGCGGCCTAGGGCGGAGCAGGCGGCTCGCAGCCTCACGACGGCATCCAGCGCACGGACCGGGTCCGTCTCGGCCAGGAAATCAGCAATGCTCTCCAGATCGGCTTCCGCGTCATCGGAAATCCGCACCAGCATCAGCGCTTCGCAGTCGCTTTCGCGCGATACTTGGCCTCGAGGCGATCGAAAACCGCGTCGACCGGCTTGGTCCGACCGGCGCGCACGCTGGCGACCCCCTGCTCGATGGCGGCGTCGAGGGCGGCCAGACGCGCCTCGCGTTCCTGGACGAGACGCACTCCCTCGCGCAGCACGTCCACCTCGGACCGGAATCGACCGGTCCTGACGAGCTCCGCGACGATGGCTTCGATCTGCGGTCCGAGATCTGCGTTGACGGCCATGTGAGACCTCCGTCCACGGACTTAAGCAGAACGGTCCGTGCCGATCAACGCACCCGCGCCCCTCACACGCTCCCCACCGTCCGCAGCCGCGCCCTCGTGTGGATCTCCGCCTGGCTGATCACCGGCGTCTCGCGGCGGAAACGCTCGATGATGGAGCGCACGAAGGGCCGCGCCTGGGCGGAGGTGACGAGCACCGGCATCTCGCCCTGGCGCGCGGCGTCCTCGAAGCGGTCGCGCACCGCGTTGACGAACTCGCCGAGCTTGGAGGGCTGCATCGCGAGCTGCCGGTCCTCGCCCTGGCCGACGATCGATTCGAGGAAGGCCGCCTCCCAGGCGGGCGAGAGCGTGACGATCGGCAGCGTGCCGTTCGGGCCGGTGTACTGTGCGCAGACCTGGCGGGCGAGGCGCTGGCGGACGTGCTCGACGATCTCGCGCGGCGCGCGGGTGGCGCCCACCACCTCCGAGATTCCCTCGAGGATCGTGCCGAGATCGCGGATCGAGACCCGCTCGGCGAGCAGCAGCTGGAGCACGCGCTGGATGCCCGTCGCGGTGATCTGCGAGGGCACCATCTCCTTGACGAGGTCGGCGTGCTCCTTGGGCAGGTCGCGCAGGAGCTTCTGCACCTCGATGTGGGAGAGGAGTTCGGCCATGTTGGCCTTGATCACCTCGGTGAGGTGGGTCGAGAGCACGGTCGCGGCGTCCACCACCGTGTAGCCCTTGAGCTGCGCCTGGTCGCGCAGGCCGGCGTCGACCCAGGTGGCGGGCAGCCCGAAGGTCGGCTCGAGCATGTGCTGGCCCGGCAGCTGCACCTGCCCGCCCATCGGGTCGATCGCCATGAACTGGTCGGGGAAAACCACGCCGCGCCCGGCCTCGATCTCCTTGACGCGGATGACGTAGGCGTTGGCGTCGAGCTGGACGTTGTCGAGGATGCGCACGCTCGGCATGACGAAGCCGAGCTCGGCGGCGAGCTGGCGGCGCAGGGCCTTGATCTGCTCGGTGAGGCGATCGGCGCCGCTCGCGGTCTTGCCGTTGACGAGCGGCAGGAGCGCGTAGCCGATCTCGATCTTGACGTCGTCGATCTTGAGCGTCTCGGAGATCGGCGGCTCGCCGGCCGCGGTGCCGCCCTCGGCGGCGGCCTCCCGGCGCGCGGCCTCGGCCTGCGCCGCCTCCTCCGCCGCGCGCTCCCTGCCCTTCTTGCCGAAGTACCAGGCCGCATAGCCGGCGGCGACGGCGAGCGTCATGAAGGGGATGAAGGGGATGCCCGGGAGGAGGGCGATCATGCCCATGACCGCCGCCGACATGCCCAGCGCCTTGGGGTAGTTCGCCAGCTGCTTGCCGAGCGCCTTGTCGGCGGCGCCCTTCACGCCGGCCTTGGAGACGAGGAGGCCCGCCGCGGTCGAGACGATGAGCGCGGGGATCTGCGAGACGAGGCCGTCGCCCACCGTCAGCATCGTGTAGGAATGCGCCGCGTCGCCGAAGCTCATGCCCATCTGCGCGACGCCGATGACGATCCCGCCGATCACGTTGATCAGCGTGATCAGGAGGCCCGCGATGGCGTCGCCGCGCACGAACTTCGAGGCACCGTCCATGGCGCCGAAGAAGCTCGATTCGTCCTCGAGCTTCGTGCGCCGGCGCTTGGCCTCGTTGTCGTCGATGATGCCCGCCGAGAGATCCGCGTCGATCGCCATCTGCTTGCCGGGCATGGCGTCCAGCGTGAAGCGCGCCGCGACCTCGGCGATGCGGCCCGAGCCCTTGGTGATGACGACGAAGTTCACCAGGACCAGGATCGCGAAGACGACGACGCCGATGACGAAGTTGCCCCCCATCACGAAGCCGCCGAAGGCCTCGATGACGTGGCCCGCGGCGTCCGTGCCCTCGTGGCCGTAGGACAGGATGAGCCGGGTCGACGCGAGGTTCAGCGCCAGCCGCAGCATGGTGGCGATGAGCAGGATCGTGGGGAAGGACGAGAACTCGAGCGGCTCCTCGATGAAGAGCGCCGTCATCATGATCAGCACGGAGAAGATGATCGAGATCGCCAGGAGCATGTCGAGCACGACCGCCGGCAGCGGGAAGATCAGCACCACGAGGATGCCGGTGACGCCGAGCGCCAGGAACAGGTCCGTGCGCCGCGTCAGCGCGCCCAGCGCCGACAGCCCCGCCGCCCCCCGCGACGGCCCCGAAGCCGCCCCCGCCACGTCCGTCGCCGCCGCGCCCGCTTCGCTCATCCCGGTCCTCTCGCCGAACTAGGCAAGTTCTGCCGGGGGGATGGTTAAGGAAGGGTTGATGGAGGGGCTCGGCGGAGCCGCGCAGAGGCGTGCGACCGGTCGCGCTGCGTCGCCATCGGCTTCGTCGGCACCACCTCGAGCTTGCCGGGCCGCCCCTGGCTGTGGAACGCGAGCGCCTCCTGATCGGTGAAGGTGGGACGCGGGCGGCGGGGCGGGGTGAACATGGCGGTGGCGGCTTTTTTGGTGGGCGTGGCGGGGAGCGGGACCTTACGCGGGGGGAGGTGGGGGTGGGGGGCAAGGTGGGTGTTTGGGGAAGATCCGGGGGGCTGTCATCCCGGACTGCGAAGCAGATCCGGGACCGAGAACCTCCGGCGATTGGTTCAGCGTGCGCGAAAGCGCACGCGTCCCGCGCCCGCGATGCCGGCGCATGAGAACGGATTGGAGAGCGACGGCGGATGTGGTAGTATCATTCGCGGAGTGAGGAGGGAGAGTTTCCTCTCCCCCCTCCTTTTCATCAGCCGCCGATGGCGAAGCGGAAGGCGAGGGACCAGCTCGCCTTCCGCACCACGCGGAGGCTGATGGACACGCGGATGCG
The DNA here is from genome assembly GCF_041514305.1 of Salinarimonas chemoclinalis. NCBI lineage: Bacteria > Pseudomonadati > Pseudomonadota > Alphaproteobacteria > Hyphomicrobiales > Salinarimonadaceae > Salinarimonas > Salinarimonas chemoclinalis. Next base: position 610,986 of record NZ_JBGMWH010000001.1, on the reverse strand, counting down.
CGGCAAGAGCCACGACATGGCACGTCCTCCGTTGACCGAGCGAGGCTTTCGCCCGAAGGCGCCGGAGCCCATCCCCGACACGAGCCGCTGGCCCTGACTTGGTGTTTCGCACGGGCGAAGGGAGGGGAGGCTATCGGGTGTGTACTGTCAAGATTGATGTTTTTTGGTTGTGATGAAGCGGCCGCGTGCGCCGACCAGCGCGTGCGGTGCGGGCGATGGCGCGCGACGCCTCCATCGGCATCTCATGGACGCGCGCGCTTCGCGCACGCTGAGCACACCCCTGCGGATCCGGGCGCCGGTCCCGCTTCGCGACCGGGGTGACAGGGGGAGTGGTGCCCCGGCGTTCACTTCACCACGAGCACCGCGCAGGGCGCGTCGTGGACCACCTTCTGCGAGACGCTGCCGAGGATCAGGCCCTGGAGGCGGCCGAGGCCGCGGCTGCCGATGACGAGGAGGTCGGCGCCCTCCTCGCGGGCGATCTCGACGATCGCCTGGGCCGGCGGCGCGTCGGCGATGCGCGCCTCGACGGTCACGCCGGCGCTCTCCGGGGCCTTGCGTGCGGCGGCGATCACCTCGTCGGACACGTGCCGGAGCGTGTCGGGCGAGACCATGATCACGGGGATCGCCCCGCCCATGGCGGCGGCGGGCATGACCGGCGTGGCGGAGGCCTCGTCGAGCTCCGCCTTCACCCGGTCGAGGAAGCCGAGGCGCTCGGCCACCGCGTAGAGCTCGCCGTAGGGCACGCCCCGCAGCAGCGCATGGGCGAGCACGAGCCGCGCCCCGCGCGCCTGGGCGATCTCGGCGGCGAGCGCGACGACGGCGTCCTGGTGCTCCGAGCCGTCCACGGCGACGACGATGGTCGAAATCATGGCGGGGTCCTCTCCTCGCGGGGCAAGTGCGCGCGCGAACGGTGCGCCACGACGGACGGTGCCGCGCCCCGCCCCCGTGCGCAATCCCGGAAACACCGGAAGGGACCCGCGGGCATGCGCAAATCCGCTCCGATGCGTTAGGTTCGCACGACGAGGAGCACGCGCTTGAGCGAGACCGGGGGCATCCTGAGGCCGGGGGAGACGGTGTGGACGGTCGCGCGGGCGCCGCGCGCGGCGGTGCTCGTCGACGCGGCGGCGACGTTCGGCGCCATGCGCGCGGCGATGCGCGCGGCGCGCTCGCGCATCCTCGTGGTGGGCTGGGACATCGACAGCCGCACGCCCCTCGTCGGTGAGGAATACGAGCCCTCCGACGGGCTTCCCCGCGAGCTCGGCCCCTTCCTGCGCGCGCTCGTGGCGCGGCGCCCGCGGCTGAAGGTCGATCTCCTGCTGTGGGACTACGCGCTGCTCTACGGGCTCGAGCGCGAGCTCCTGCCGGAGGTGAAGCTCGACTGGTCGATGCCCCGGCGCATCCGCGCGCGGCTCGACGACGTGTTGCCGATCGGCGCGAGCCACCACCAGAAGATCGTCGTCGTGGACGGGGCGCTCGCCTTCTGCGGCGGGCTCGACCTCGCGATCCGGCGCTGGGACACCCGCGCGCACGCGCTCGACGACCCGCGCCGGCGCGACCCGGACGGTGCGCCCTACCGGCCCTTCCACGACGCGCAGATGATGGTCGACGGCGAGGCGGCCGCGGCCCTCTCGGCGCTGGCCGAGGCGCGCTGGCGCCAGGCCGAGGGCGGATACGCGGCTGCGCCGAGACTGCGCAAGGCCCCCGACGCGCACACGCGCTTCGCGCTGCGCGGGCGCACCGCGAAGCGGCCGGAAGACCTCTGGCCGGCCGACGTCGTGCCCGACTTCCACGACGTCGGCGTCGGCATCGCCCGCACCCGCCCCGCCTTCGCCGGCGCGCCGGCGATCCGCGAGGTGGAGGCGCTCTGGGAGGCCTCCGTCTCCGCCGCGGAGCGGACGATCTACATCGAGAACCAGTTCCTCACCCGCGAGAGCGTGGCGAAGGCGCTCGTCGCCCGGATGCGGGAGGTGCCGGCGCTGGAGGTCGTCCTCGTGGGGCCGAACGTCCACCAGAGCTGGCTCGAGGAGCACGCGATGAACGCCGGGCGCCGGCGCTTCATGGCGATCCTGCGCGAGGCGGGTCTCGCGGACCGGGCGCGGCTCGTCCATCCCGCCCTGCCGGGCGACCCGACCGGCGAGGGCGTCATGGTCCACGCCAAGCTGACGATCGTCGACGACCGCCTGCTGCGCATCGGCTCGGCCAACCTGAACAATCGCTCGATGGGCCTCGACAGCGAGTGCGATCTCGCCATCGAGGCGCGCACGCAGGACGAGCGCGCCGCGATCCGGCGCATCCGCGACGGGCTCGTCGCCGAGCATTCGGGCGTCGCCCCCGAGCGGGTGAGCGCGGCGATCGACCGGGAGGGCTCGCTCCTCTCCGCGCTCGACGCCCTGCAGCGAGCGGTCCCGCCGCCGGAGGGCCGGCGGCTCGCGCCGATCGATCTCGGCGACGCCGAGGACGGCGAGCTCGCGAGGCGCATCGGCGAACTCGCCGACCCCGAGACGCCGATCGCGACGCCCGCCTTCGGCGCGGAGATGTTCGCGGGCCAGCCGGCGCAGCGCTCGCTGATGCGCACGGGCAAGCTCGTCCTCCTCGCGCTCGCCGTGCTCGCCGTGGTCGCGCTCTGGCGCTTCTCCCCCGCCGCCGACCTCACCGATCCGGCCGCGCTCGTGGCGCGGCTCGAGGCGCTCGGCACGGGGCCGCTCGCGCCGCTCCTCGTCGTCCTCGCCTTCGTCGTGGGCGGCCTCGTCGTCTTCCCCGTGACGGTGCTGATCACGGTCACGGGCATGATGTTCGCGCCGGTGACCGCGCTCGCGGTGGCGACGACCGGGGTGATGCTCAGCGCCGCACTGATGTACGCGCTCGGCCGCGCGATCGGGCGCGGCGCGCTCGAGCGGCGCATGGGGCGGCGCACCCGCGCCGTCTCGAAGGCGCTCGCCGACAGCGGCGTCATCGCGGTGGCGGCGCTGAGGATGCTGCCGGTCGCCCCCTTCAGCGTGGTGAACCTCGTCGTCGGCGCGAGCCGGATCGGCCTCGTCGACTACCTCGTCGGCACGCTCCTGGGCATGGCTCCGGGGCTCGTGATGCTGACCCTGCTGGGCACCCGCCTCGCCGAGGTTCTCGCCTCGCCGGACCCGTGGGCGCTGGCGCTGCTCGGGCTCGCGGTCCTCGCCTGGATCGCGCTCTCGTTGGGGATGCAGGTCCTGGTCTACCGGATCAAGCGCAAGCGCCGTGCCGCGCGCGGCGCGTGAGCCGGCGCTCGCGCGGCGTTCCCAGGGCACGACGTGTTCGTGGCGCGACCACGAAACCCACGCCGTGCGGCGATGCGGCTTGAAGACGCCGCGTGCGCAGGCCACTCTGGGCGCATGGGAACGCTGTCTTCACATCGTGCGCCGGGCGCGCTCGCGATCGCTCTCTCCGCGCTGGCATGGGTCGGGCCGGTGGCGACCGAGCCCGCCACCGCGCAGAGCGGCCCGTCGGCGGGCGAGCGCTGGATCGTTCTGGCGAGCCGGCAGGATCCGGCCGAGGCGATCGATCTCGCGCGCGGCTGGCGCGAGCGCTTCGACGCGACGCACGTCCTCACCTCCGCGAACGGCTGGCACGCGGTCGTCGCGGGTCCCGTGACGCCGGGCGATCCCGGCGCGCTGCAGGCGCGGCTGCGCGCCGAGCCCGGGCTGCCGGACGACCTGTTCGTCTCCGACGGCGCGCGCTTCTCCGACCCGTTCTGGACGTCGGACGCGCCGCGCCTCGAGCGCCTGCGCTTCGACGGCGATGCGCCGCTCGCCTTCGGGGCGGACGGGCTCACCCTGCTGCTCGACGCCGCCCGCGACGACACCGACCTCGCCTACCCGACGATCGACGCCTACGAGGGCCGCCGGGTGGCCTTCTCGATCGCCTTCGAGGACGCCGCCTCCTTCTCCGCGGGGGCACGCCTGACGATCGCGCCGCTCGACCCGCAGGCGCCCGGGGCACGGCAGATCGTGGCGAGCGCGTTCACCGGCGGCGCGCATTGCTGCGCGGTGACACGCATCGCGGGGCGGCTCGGCGAGCGCTGGCACGTGATCTCCGGCGCCACGCTCGACGGCGACAGCGGCTACGCCGTGCGCGACCTCGACGGGGACGGCATCTACGAGCTCGTCGGCATCGATCAGTCCTTTCTCTACGCCTACGCCTCGTATGCGGCCTCCTTCGCGCCGATCGTGATCGAACGCTACGCGGGCAAGGAGGTCGTCGACGTTTCCGGCGACCCGCGCTTCCGCGGAGCCGTCGCCGACGATCTCGCCTGGATGGAGGCGGCAGCGCGGAGCGAGCCGGCGCTGTGGCGCGAGAACGGGTTTCTCGCGGCCTGGGCCGCATCCATGGCGCGGCTCGGGCGTTGGGAGGAGGCGCGTGCGCGGATCGAGGCGTCCTTCGATCGTTCGAGCGACTGGCCGCTGACCATCTGCGAGGCGCCCGCGGCCGCGGATGGAACCTGCCCCGCGGGCGCGGAGCGGCCGGCCGCGTTCCCGGACGTGCTGGAGCGGCACCTGCGCGAGCGGGGCTACATCGGCGGTTGACCGCGCGTCGGCTCGTGCGCCGCCGTGCGATGCGGTAGGGTCGTACGGCAAACGGCGCGAGAGCGCGGAACGGACACAATCGGTGCGATCGGACTCGAAGACCCTCGCGGCGGCCGCCGTTCTCGGCCTCGCCTACTACGTCGCGGCGGTGATCGGCCTGCAATGGGCCGCGGTCGGCGGCGCCGGCTCGCCGGTCTGGCCGGCAGCGGGCGTGGGCCTCGCGGGGCTCGTGCTCGGCGGCGTGCGGCTGTGGCCGGCGATCGTCGTCGCGCGGCTCGCCGCCGGGCTGACGGTGGGCAGCACGCACCCGATCTCGGTGGAGGTCGTGATCGCGCTGGGCAACGCCGCCTCGGCCGCGCTCCCGGCCCTCGCGCTCGTCTCCTGGTTCGGCCTCGACCGGCGGCTCGCAGCGATGCGCGACATCCTCGCGCTGGCGCTCGCCGCGGGCGTCGGCGCGCTGATCTCGGCGGGCTTCGGCGCGGGCGCGCTGTGGCTGTCGATGGGTCTCGGCACGGACTTCGCGCTCGCCACGGCCGCCTTCTGGTGGTTCGGTGCCTTCGTCGGCGCGATCACGCTGGCGCCGCCGATCCTCGCCTGGAGCGGCTTCTCGAACGGCGAGCGCGCGGCGCTGCGCCGCGCTCCGCTCGACGTCCTCCACCTCGCCGCCGTCCTCGCCGTCACGGGGGCGCTCGCGGGGCACGTCTTCCTGAACGAGGCGGCCCGCGACCTCGGCACGTGGCTGATCTACCCGCCGCTGATCTGGGCGGCGCTCGCGTTCCAGGTGCGCGGCGCGAGCCTCGCCCTCGTGGCGGTCGCGGGCGCGGCGACCATCGGCGCGACCTTCGGGCGCGGGCCCTTCGACCTCCTCGCCGACTCCGCGCAGGACCGCGTCGTGCTGGCCCAGCACTTCTCGGCCGCGACCGCGCTCGTCACCCTGGTCCTCGCGGCCATCGCCGACGAGCGTCGCGGCGCCGAGGGGATCCGCCGTTCGCAGGCGCGCCTGTCGAACGTGCTCGAGAGCACCACGGACAGCGTCATGGTGCTCGACCGCGCCTGGCGGTTCACCTACCTGAACGCCCGCGCCGCGGCCCAGATCGGCGGCGGGCGCTCGCTCGTCGGCGAGCGGATCTGGGACGTCTTCCCCGGCGCGCTCGGGGGGCCGTTCTTCGACGCCTACACCCGGGCGATGGAGACGGGCCGGCCCACGCGGGCGGACGCGTTCTACGCGCCGCTCGACACCTGGTTCGAGGCCAACGCCTACCCATCGGCGGAGGGGCTGACGATCTTCTTCCGCGACGTGACGGAGGAGCGCCGCACCGCCGCGACGCTCGCGCAGAGCGAGGCGCGCCTGCGCGCGGTGCTCGAGCAGATGTCGACGGGCGTCTCCGTCGCCCAGGCGCCCTCGGGCGAGCTCCTGTTCCACAACACCAAGGGCGAGGAGATCCTCGGCCACAGCCTGATCCGCTCGGGCGATACGAGCGGCTACGCCGCCTACGGCGCGCGACACCCCGACGGCAGCCGCTACGCGCCGGACGAGTATCCGATCGCCCGCGCGCTCCTGGCCGGCGAGGTGGTCGACCGCGAGCCGATGGTCTATCGCCGCGGCGACGGCAGCCTCACCGACCTCGAGGTCTCCGCCGCGCCGATCCGCGACGCCAACGGCACCATCGTGCTCGCGGTCTCGACCTTCGAGGACGTCTCCGAGCGCAAGCGCGCGGAGGAGGCGCTGCTCGCGAGCGAGGAGCGCCTGCGGCTCGCGCAGGAGGCGGGTGGCATCGCCACCTGGGAATGGAGCATCGCGACCGGCGACGTGACCTGGACCGGGCCGATGGAGACCCTGCTCGACCTGCCGCCGGGCGCTCCCTCGCCGCGCTACGACGCCTTCATGGAGCGGACGCATCCGGCGGATCGCGACGGCGTGGCGGCGGCGATCGAGGCGGCGCTGGCGGGACGCGCGCCGTTCGACGTCGAGTTCCGCATCCTGCGCCCCGAGGGGGGCGCCCGCTGGCTCGCCGGGCGGGGCGAGGTGGTGCGCGATGCCCGGGGGCGGCCGGTGCGCATGATCGGCGTGAACTACGACATCACCGAGCGTCGCGAGGCGCGCGCGGCGCTGGAGCGGCTCAACGCCGATCTCGAGGCGCGGGTCGCGGAGGGCGCCGCCAAGCTCGTCCAGCTCCAGAAGATGGAGAGCCTGGGCCAGCTCACCGGCGGCGTGGCCCACGACTTCAACAACCTGCTGATGGCCGTGATGTCCTCTCTCGGCGTGCTGCGCAAGCGGTTCGCCGACGATCCGCGGGCCGAGCGCCTGATCGCCAACGCGATCGAAGGGGCCGAGCGCGGTGTGTCGCTCACCCAGCGCATGCTGGCCTTCGCCCGGCGCCAGACGCTCGCGCCCTCCGCGGTGGAGGTACCAGACCTCGTCGTGGGCATGACCGACCTCCTGCGCCGCTCGATCGGCCCGCAGGTCCGCATCGAGACGCGCTTCTGCGAGGGCACACCGAGGGCGCTCGTCGACCCCAACCAGCTGGAGCTCGCGCTCGTGAACCTCGCCGTCAACGCGCGCGACGCCATGCCCGAGGGGGGCGTGCTGACGATCGCCGTCGACGCGGTGACCCGCGCGGCCGAGGACGAGCCGCCGCAGGGGCGCTTCGTGCGCGTGCGCATCTCCGACACCGGGGCCGGGATGGACGAGGCGACCCTCGCGCGTGCCGTCGAGCCCTTCTTCACCACGAAGGGCCCCGGCAAGGGGACCGGGCTCGGCCTCGCCATGGTCTACGGCCTCGCCGAGCAGTCGAACGGGCGTCTCGCGCTCGCGAGCGCGCCCGGTGCGGGCACGACGGCGGAGATCCTGCTGCCGATCGCGCACGCCCCCTTCGACGCCGAGCCCGTCCGGGCCCCGGAGCCCGCGCCGGCGGCGGTCGCGGGCCGGCGGCTGCGGGTCCTCGTCGTCGACGACGACGCCCTCGTGCTGATGGGATCCTCGACGATGGTCGAGGACCTCGGCCACGAGCCGATCGAGGCGGGTTCCGGCGCCGCGGCGCTCGCCATCCTCGACGCCGGCACGCCGATCGACGTCGTGCTGACGGACCAGGCGATGCCGGGGATGACCGGGCTCCAGCTCGCCCAGGCCGTGCGCGCCCGCCGCCCGCGCCTCCCGCTCGTCCTCGCCACGGGCTACGCCGAGCTGCCGGAGGGCGCCGAGAGCGCGGTCGACGCGCGGCTCGCCAAGCCCTTCGGGCAGGACGAGCTGATGCGGGTGCTCGCGCGGGTGGGTTTCGAGCACGGGCCGGACGCATGAGGGGCCGCTGCCCGTATCCGACGGGGCGTGTCGCCCGCTCCGAGCTCTCAGGCGAGCATGTTTCTGCGGAGGATCGAAGAGAGAAGCCCTTCGAGAAGGTCGGTACGCGACGCGTTCGGATCGTGGAGGAAGTCCGCTATCGTTCGCTCGTCGGCGCGGAGGATGCGCAGGTCGTCGATCTCGAGCAAACGGTCGCCCGCCGTCTGCGCGAGGCCGATGATGTCCTCCATGGGTAGCGTGCTGTAGGCGACCCCGAGGATGCCGATCTCGAACTTCGCCTTCCAGAGGATCGCCTCGAGAAGCTCGACGCGGGCGAAACCGGACCGGGGCAGGTTGAGCTCCTCCGCGAAGCCGCGAAACACCGTGGGCAACGCCGAGAAGTCCTCCGACCATCTGTCGCTCGAGCTGAGACCCTCGTTCATCGAGACGTGCCAGAGCGGCACGTCCGAAGGTTGAGCGACATTGCTCGAACGCTTCGTCAGCAGAACATGAGGCCTCCCGTCGTGCTGCGCGAACAAGAGAAGACAGAACCCGAACGAGGTCAGCAGAGGGCTGACCATCTTCTCATCCTTCCGGAACGTATCGATGAAGAATGCCTTCCTACGCGACGAATTGTAGATGTGTCTCATGATCAAATGGGTGTGATAGTCGGTCCTATACAAAATGAAATCGAGCCGATGTCGCTCGGATTCGGGATCTCTCCTTTTCAATATTTGCTTTACACCGAATTTTCCACCGTTGAAGATCGGCCATCCGGCTTCCTCACGCTCCTTGGAGCTCGCGCGGACACGCGACATCGCCGTCTCGATGTCGGAACGCTCGACCAGCCAACTCAAGCGACTCGCGAGTGAGTCCGTCACTTCCCCGTGCAAGTCGATGATGAAATCCTCACCCGAGTCGAGGAAATGCACATCATCCAAGCCATAAGGTAGCGTGGGATGATCAATGCACATCAAATTCGACGACAGATTTTGGGGCTCGGACCTGATCAGCTTTGGTCCGATGCGCTCCGACACGGCCGCGGATACGATCCTCGCAGCGATTTCAGTTGGAATTACACTCTCCAGGAACGAACTGTCGAAAATCCCCTCCGGGACTGCGGTCCCGTCGACGCTGGTCGGCAAGGGGACATCGTCGAGCCGGACGACGATGATACGATCACTTCCGCCCCGGATGGCGGCCGCGAATTCCAGACACGCCCACCGACTTTCGACATAGTGCCGCGATAGCAGAACAAGAACCACTTCCGATCGCGCTTCGAATATGGCCGTCAGCTCGGTCGTCAACGGCATGCCGAGGAGCTTGTGCAGCTTGCTCGGATTGTAGAAGCAGCGGATTCCGTCCTGCCGAAGCCGTGCGGCGAACTGCTCGGCGGTATCGATGTCCTTCGACGCGTAGGAAACCGCTACGTCGTAGTGATCGTCCACTGCTCGATCCTCGCCTTCCGGGCCACGATCCTAGGAGGCGAGCGGGACCCGGTGCAAGCCTCCTCGGGACCCCCGTCGGCCATGGAGGGCGCGACGGTCAGGCCGGCGCCAGCGCCCGCCCCAGCGCCGCGGCGAAGGCCCGCGCGCGCGGGCCGTCGGCTTCCGCGAAGCTCACCAGCAACCCGGCCGGAGGCGCCTCGCGCGTGCTGAAGCCGGAGAGCCGTGCGACCGCCCAGCCGGCGGCGCCGAGACCGGCGACGGCCGTGGCCTCGTCGGCGAGGTTCTCCATGCGCACCGCGAGCTGGAGCCCGCCCGGCGGCAGTGCCACCTCGACGCGATCGCCCGCCGCCGCGCGGATCGCCTCCATCAGCAGGCGCGCGCGGGTCTCGTAGACGCGCGTGACGCGGCGCAGATGGAGCTTCCAGGCGCCGCTCTCGATCAGCTCCGCCAGCGCGAGCTGGGCGTGGACGTTGGCGGCGCAGCCGGCGTTGCGCACCGCGTGCGCGAGCGCGGCGGCGAGCGGGCGCGGCGCGACGAGCCAGCCGACGCGCAGGGCCGGCAGCAGGCTCTTCGCGGCCGAGCCGAGATAGACGACGGCGTCGGGCGCGAGGGGCTGCATGGCGCCCGCCTCCTGGCCGCGCCAGTGGAACTCGCCGTCGTAGTCGTCCTCGACGATCGTCGCGCGCTCGGCCCGCGCCCAGGCGATCAGCGCCGCGCGGCGCGGCAGGCTCATGCGCGTGCACAGCGGGTACTGGTTCGAGGGCGTGACGTAGGCGAGCCGCGCGCCCGCGCGGCACGACACGGCGTCGATGTCGGCGCCCGCCTCGTCGACGGGGATCGGCGCGGGCCGCAGGTCGGCGCCCTCGAAGGCCGCGCGGGCGCCGAGATAGCCCGGCTCCTCGATCAGCACCGTCTCCCCGGGGTCGCACAGGCACGCGGCGAGGAGCGAGAGCGACGCCTGCGCGCTCCCAGTCACCACGACCTCGTCCGGCGCCACGACGAGACCGCGCTCGCGGCGCAGGTGATCGGCGAGCGCGCGGCGCAGCACGGGCACGCCCGCGTAGTCCTCGTAGGCGCGCATCGGTCCGAGCGGCGTGCGCGCGGCGCGGCGCAGCGCGCGCGCCCAGACGTCCCGCGGGAAGAGCGGCTCGTCGGGCGCGCCAGGACGGAAGCGTCCCGACGCGTGGGCGTAGAGGCCTGCGCGCGGGTCGCGGCACCGGATCGCGCCGCGCGCGGAGAGCGCCGGCCCCTCGCCCGCCGCGCCCACGGGATCGGCGAGACGTTCGACGCGTGCGACGACCGGCGCGCGGCGGCCGTCCACCGCGACGAGCCCCTCCGCCCGCAGGAGCTCGTAGGCGGCGACGACGGAGTTGCGCGAGACCCCGAGCGCCGCCGCCGCCCGCCGGCTCGACGGCAGAACGACGCCGGGCTCCAGCTGCCCCGAGCGGACGCCCTCGCGCAGCGCCCGGAAGAGCCGTGCGACGATCGTCTCGCCATCCGGGGCCATCGCCTCGACGAGGCTGCGCAGGGCTGCTGGTTCCATGAAATCGCGCTGTCCTGGAGCTTCCTTGGAACCAGCATCGCGTGAAGATGCGCCCGTGTCACCAGGAGTTCGACGCGCCATGCACACGAGAGCCACGCCCCGCCCCCCGTCCTGGGCCCGCATCCGCGTCGCCAAGCGCGCGGTCGACGACCGCGCCGCGGCCTATGCGCTGCTCGACGCGAGCCTCTTCGCGCACATCGGCTTCATCCACGAGGGGCGGCCGATGGTGGTGCCGATGGCGTTCGCGCGCGCGGGCGACACGCTCTATCTCCACGGCGCCTCCAAGACGCGGATCGTCACGCTCGGGGCGGGCGCGCAGCTGTGCCTCGAGGCGACGCGGGTCGACGGGCTCGTCGTCGCTCGCTCGGGCTTCGCGCATTCTGTCAACTACGCCACCTGCATCGTCCACGGGCGGGGCCGCGCCGTGGAGGGCGCGGAACTGGACCGGGCGCTCGACCTGATCACGGACCACCTCCTGCCCGGGCGCACCGGCGAGGTGCGCGCGATGACCGACCAGGAGCGCAAGGCGACGGGGGTGGTCGCGCTCGACGCGGAGCACGTGACGCTGAAGGTCCGCACCGGCCCGCCCAACGACCCGGAGTCCGATCGCGCCGGCGGCACCTGGGGCGGCGTGCTGCCGATCGTCACCATCTTCGGCGCGGGCGAGCCGGACGACCACACGCCCGAAGGCACGCCGGAGCCGGCTTCGCTCGCGGCGGCACGGGCGCGGTTCGCCACCGCCGAGGAGGTGGTGCTCTAGAGCGCCATCCGACCTGACAGGGTCAGGTCGGGCACTCTAGGTCTTTGTCTTGTCGCATCATTTTTCCTGCGACCGGTATCCACTCGCCGGGATGATGCTCTAGGCTCCCTCCCGCTTGCTCCCCGCGTGTGCGCGATGGTTCTGCCAGGGCCAGCGGCCCTCGATCTCGACCTCGAGCGCGAAGGACAGGAAGGTTCGGATGAGCACGATGCCGCCGAGCACGACGACGCTGTCGAGGGTGGGCTCGATGGCGACCGTGCGGATGATGTCGGCGGCGACGAGGAACTCGAGCCCGAGCAGGATCGAGCGCCCGAGCCCCGCGCGGTACTCGTCGTAGGGATCGCCTCCGCGCACGCCGGCGAGCTTCTTGTAGCAATAGGAGACCGTCACGACGGCGAGGCCCACGACGATGACGGCGATCCCCCCGTATTCGAGGCCGCGGATGATCCAGTCGAGGACGATGCCCGGCAGGTCCACGGCCTCCACCGTCGCGCCCGCGTCCTCCTGGCCGAGTTGCGCGCGCGCCGTCCCGACGGCGACCGCCGCCACGGCGATGCCGGCTACGGCGAGGCTCCCGATCGTGCTTCGTCTCATCCGCTCCCCCTTCGGCGTCGCGCCCGCGGGGAGTGATAGGACACGGACGCGCCCGCCGTCCAATGCGGGCGCGTCCGAACCCGATCCGCGCGTCGCGCGTCAGGCGCCCACGGCGCGGGCGCGCACGGCCAGCCGCGCGTCCACATGAGCCACGATCGCGTCGACGCAGGCCTCGATCGCCTGCTTGGAGGTGTCGACCACGAGTTCCGGGGCCTCCGGCGGCTCGTAGGGCGCGGAGATGCCCGTGAACTCGCCGATCTCGCCGGCGCGGGCGCGCTTGTAGAGACCCTTCGGGTCGCGCCCCTCGCAGGTGGCGAGGTCGGCGGCGACGTGGACCTCGTGGAAGGCCTCGCCGGCGGCGCTGCGCGCCCGGTCCCGGTCCGACCGGTAGGGCGAGATGAAGGCCGTGATCACGATCACCCCCGCCTCCGCGAACAGCGCGGCGACCTCGCCGACGCGCCGGATGTTCTCGGCCCGGTCGTCCGGCGAGAAGCCGAGGTCGGCGTTGAGCCCCTTGCGGACGTTGTCGCCGTCGAGGACGAAGGCCTGGTATCCCTTGGCGAAGAGCCGCTGCTCGACACGCATGGCGAGCGTCGACTTGCCGGCGCCCGAGAGCCCCGTCATCCAGATCACGCCGCCGCGGTGACCGTTGCGGAAGGCGCGGCCCTGGGCGGTCAGCAGGTGGTCGACCTCGTAGAGGTTGGTGCCCTTGACCCGCATGGCCTCGCGCTGGTCGGGATAGCCCTCCGTCGAGACGACGCCGCCGGCCACCGTGTCGAAGCCGTCGACGAGGACGAAGCGGCCGCCGGCGGGGTTGGCGCGATGATCGTCGAGGGAGAGCATCTCGCGGGTGCGCAGCACCACCTCGGCGACCTCGTTGTGGCCCACCGCGTCGGTCGGGGCGCGGCCGAGCGTCTGGGTGTCGATGGCGTTCTCGATCGCCTCGACCGTGACGTTCGCCTCGTCCGGGCCGACCTTCAGCTTGAGCGTGTCGCCGACGACGAGCGGGCGCTCGGCGAGCCAGAACAGCGTCGCGCGGAAGACGTTGGTGAGCTTGGGCGCGGACGCCTCGTGGCTCGCGACGTCGCCGCGCTCGGCGAAGATCTGCTCGTCGAGGGTGAAGCCGACGACCTCCCCGGCGCGGGCCTCGAGCTTGGCCACCGGTGCGTTCCAGCTCTCGATGGTGCGCACCCGCGCCCGGCGGTTCGAGGGCGAGAAGACGAGCTCGTCGCCGACGCGGAAGGAGCCGGCCTCGACGCGCCCGACGAGGATGCGGCGCTCGTCGAACTTGTAGACGTCCTGGATCGGCAGCCGCAGCGGCCGCTCGAGCGGCGGCGCCAGCGGCGCCAGCGCGTCGAGGGCGGCGACGAGGGTCGGGCCATCCCACCAGGGCATCGTCTCGGCGCGGCTCGCCAGGTTCTCGCCGGCGCGCGCGGCGACCGGCACGACGGCGTCGGGCGAGAGCCCGATCTCGGCGAGATAGGCCCGCACCTCCGCCTCCACCGCGCGGAAGCGCGCCTCGTCGTGGCCGACGAGGTCCATCTTGTTCACGGCGACGACCACCTGGCTGAGGCCGAGCAGACGCAGCAGGAAGGCGTGGCGCCGCGACTGCTCGCGCACCCCCTCGGCCACGTCGACGACGAGCACGGCGGCGTCGGCGGAGGCCGCGCCCGAGACCATGTTCTTGAGGAACTCGCGGTGCCCCGGCGCATCGATGATGACGTAGGGTCGCGCGTCCGACTCGAAGTTGATCTGCGTCGTATCGATGGTGATCGCCTGGTCGCGCTCCGCCTGGAAGGCGTCGAGCACGAAGGACCACTCGAGCGGCATGCCCCGGCGCTCGGCCATGGCGGTCAGCTCCTCGAGCTTGCCGTCCGGCAGGCTGCCGGTGTCGTGCAGGAGACGCCCGATCAGCGTGGACTTGCCGTGGTCGACGTGGCCGACGACCACGATCTTCATGGGGTTGAGACGTATCGTCATGACGTTCGCCCTCACATGTAGCCGCTGGAGCGCAGGCGCTCGAAGCTGTCCTCGGTCTCCTTGTCCATCGTGCGCCCGGCGCGCTCGGAGACCTTGGTGACCATGAGCTCCGCGATGATCTCGTCGATCGTCGCGGCGTCGGAGGCGACGGGGAAGGTGATGTTCTTCTCGCCGAGCGAGCGATAGCGCTCGCCGTCGCGCGCGAAGTAGAGCGGCACGACCGGGATGCCCTCCGCCTTCGTGTAGCGCCAGATGTCGATCTCGCTCCAATGCAGGAGCGGATGGATGCGCACGTGGACGCCGTCGGGGAAGTCGGTCTTGTACTGGTCCCAGAACTCGGGGGGCTGGTTGCGGAAGTCCCAGGCGCCGTCCAGCGCGCGCGGCGAGAACACGCGCTCCTTGGCACGCGTCGCCTGCTCGTCGCGGCGGATGCCGACCATGACGCCGCGGTACTTGTCGCGGGCGAGCGCGTTGCGCAGGCCGACGGTCTTGCGCGCCGCGGCGCGGGTCGCCGGCGGCAGCGTCTGGTCCATGTCCTCCTCCGGCGGGCAGTGCTCGACGCGCAGGTCGAGACCCCAGGCCGGGACGATCTCGTCGCGGAAGGCGTAGACCTCCGGCAGCTCCATGCCGGTGTCGAGCTGGATCAGCGGGAAGGGCACGCGCCCGAAGAAGGCCTTGCGGGCCATCCAGAGCAGGGCGTTCGAGTCCTTGCCGATCGACCAGAGCATGCCGAGCGGGGAGACCCGGGCGTAGGCTTCGCGCAGGATGTAGATCGTGCGCGCCTCGAGTTCGGCGAGATGGGCGGCGGTGTCGTCGTCGAAGGCGTCGGCGAGATTGGTGCGTTCCGGCGCGAGGGTCGCGGCCATGTCCTCGTCTCCTGTCGCTGTGGTGAGGGAGCGCGCCGGCGCGGTTGGAGCCGGCGCGCGGATGACGCGGGTCACTCGGCGGCGTCGAGCTTGCACCCGTCCGTCCCGGCATCGGGCGCGCCGGACGTCTCCTCGGCGGCGCCCTCCGTCGGCAGGACCACGGAGAGGATCGCCAGGACGACCGCCGTCGCGGCGATCGTGACGTAGATCCACACGAAGGTCCCGGTCACGTTGGCGACGACGCCGAAGACGTAGTTGCCGACCATGCCGCCGACCCCGAGCGTCACGTTGGCGACGCCGAAGATCACGGTCGCCTGCGCGCCCTTCGCCGTCTTCGCGACGTAGGCGGGGACGAGGCCGAAGATCGGGTAGAAGGCCACCGCGAACAGCACGCCCGCGCCGATCGCCAGCGTCTCGGTGGGCGCCACGACCAGGATGGCCGAGGCGGCGAAGACGCAGACGTAGGTGAACAGCAGGGCGAGGCGCACGCCCGTCTTGTCCGACATCCAGCCGACGACGAACCCGGCGAACATGCCGATGAAGCCGATCACGCCCCAGACCCAGGCGGCGAAGGCGACCGAGAAGCCGAGCTCCTCGCGCAGGTAGGGCGAGAGGTAGTTCTGGAAGGGCAGCGTCGAGAAGCCGTTGAGGAAGGTGATCGCCCAGATGATCAGCACCCACGGCACCATCACCGCGCCCATGCCGGCGAAGAACCCGCGCTCGCCCCCGGCCGGCGCCGGCTCGGGCGTGTGGCGGAAGAGGCCGAGCTTCCAGAAGGTGAGCGTGGCGATCGCGGTGACCACGAACGTGCCCGCGCCCACCGTGAACCACACCCCGCGCCAGTCCCCGCTCACGACGAAGATCGGCACGAGCAGGCTGTTGACGAAAACGCCGTAGCTCGTGCCGCTCGACACGAGGCCGAGCACCTTGCCGCGGTGCCGGTAGCCGATTGCGCGCGAGACGATCTCGACCATCGGCACGTACACCGAGGCCGCCGTGCCGCCGAGGATCGTCAGGAGGGCGGCGACGACGAGGATCGAGTCCGTCATCGGCAGAGCGACGAGGCAGGCCGCGCACAGCGCGACCGAGCCGATGACGACCTGCCCGCCGCCGATGCGCGGTGCCAGCCAGGCGCCGAGGATCGCGAAGGCGAGGAAGCCGAGCTGCCCGGCCGCCGTGATCATGCCGACCACCGTCATGTCGAAGCCGAGGTCGGCGCGCATGTCCGGGACGAGCTGCGAGAAGAGGTAGAAGCCGAACCCGTAGGTGGCGGCGACGAAGCTCGTCAGCAGCACGGTGATGAGCACGCCGGCGAGCGCGTTCGCGCCGCCGCCGGTGTCGGATGCATGACTGGTCATGGCGATGCCTTTCGCGTGTCCAGTGTGTGAGGGTGCGTGGGAAAGGCCCGCGCGCCGTCAGGGACGGCGGGCGACGTGGATCACGAAGTCGGTGGAGAAGACGTCGAAGACGGGCTTGAAGTCGCCGAAGGTCTCGACCTCGGCGAAGCCGGCGTCCTCGAGCAGCCCGCGCATCTCGTCCTTCAGAACCGGGTAGACCTCGAGCGTGTAGGTCTCGCGATCAGAGAAGTCGTAGCGGAAGCGGCAGAGGCTCTCGTCGACATGATCGACGCTCACCTTGGCCCCGGTGCCGCAGTAATAGTAGTTGCCGCTCGACTTGTAGCGATGCGCGCGAACGGCGTCGAAGTTGCGGTGGTCCAGCATCAGGAGCCCGCCCGGCGCGATGCGCCGCGAGAACTCGCCGAGCACGTGCCGGCGGTCCGCCTCCGCGAACAGGTGCGGGAACGAGCTGCCGAGGCACACGACCGCGTCGAAGGTGCCGTCGACCATCTCGCCGAGGCTGCGCCAGTCGGCGTGGACGGCGTCGAGCGCGTGCCCGCGCCGCGCCGCGTTGGCGCGGGCCTGCTCCAGCATCGCCGCGCTGCCGTCGACGGCGACGACCTCGAACCCCGCCTCGATCAGCGCGACCGAGTGGAAGCCCGTGCCGGCGGCGACGTCGAGGACGCGGCGGGCGCCGGCGGCGCGCAGCCGCTCGACGAAGAAGCCCGCCTCGGCGGCCTTGCGCCGGTCCCAGTCGATGAGGGCGTCCCACTTGTCGACGAAGCGCGGGACGTACTGCTCGGCGAAGTTCTCCGGCGCGGGGCGCGCGGGCGGCTCCGGCGACGCGAGGGTCGAGGTTTCTGCCAAAGAGGTGTCGGCCATGACGGCTCTCCTGTCGGCTGCGGTGAGGGGGCTGGGGCTCAGGCGTATTGCGCGGCGAAGGCGCGGTACTTCGAGCCGAGCTCCTCGGCCCAGCCGGGCGCGTCGGCGAGCGTCATGCGCCGGCACTCGTAGCCGAGCATCGACTTCATGATCGCCATCTCGGGCTCGGTGAACACGACGGTGCCGTCGGCCTCGATCGCCTCGATACCGTCGGCGCGCTGGCAATCCTCGTTGATGCGGATCGCCTCCTCGCGGGTCAGGCTCTCGTCGAGATCGAGCACCGCGCCGTCGCGATAGACCCGCACGGGATAGCCGCCGGGCAGGCCGGCGGGGCCCGGGGCGTGGGCGAGGATGCCGCTGTCGGTGGCCATCGCCTCGACGACGCGCACGGCCGAGGACGCCGTGAGCAGCTGCCCGGCGACGCCGCCGAGCCGCTTCAGGCGCCCGTCGAGCTGGGCGAAGACCGCGGCGTGGTCGAGCTCGCCGTTCAGCTTCTGGCCGCCCACGCGCGCGGTGAGGTGGTAGGCGCCGCGGCCCGCCTCGCCGAAGCGCGGCACGTAGTGGCTGAAGTAGTGCTGCGCGACGAGGCGCAGCTCGACGTCCGCGACGTCCTTGCCGGTGAGGTGCGCGACGCCGTAGCTCAGCGCGGGCACGATGTTGGCGACGTTGCCGATGCCGATCGTCGGCGCGAGGCCGACCTTGGCGAGCACCGGGCCAACGGCGTCGGGGAAGGCGGCGTTGACGACGCGCGTGTCGACGCCGGAGCGACGGACGGCCCGCATCAGCTTGTGGTTCAGGACGAGATGCATCGGCAGCCAGGGCCCGAACTGCGCCTCGTCGAGGGCCTCGAACACGGCCTTCGGCAGCGCCGTGATCACCCGCCAGGACTGCAGCGAGGCGCCCATGAAGACGATGTCCGGGCGCACCTCGGCGAGCGTCTCCGCGGTCGCGTCGACGTCGTCGAGGTCGACGCGCACCGCCTCGATCTCGGGCACGTGGCCGAGATTGTGCATCGTGAAGCGCACGAGGTTGGCGCGCCGGCGCGCGGTCTCGACATCGCGGGCGGCGACGACGAGGCGGTTCGTGTCCGGATCGCGGGCGAGCAGGGAGAGGACGTTGCAGGAGAGGTCCCCCATGCCGACGATCATGATGGTGGGCTTGTCGTCCTCGGTACGGATGCGGCGCATGGTTCGCCTCCTCGGGTGATGCGGGCGGGTGCGAGCGGATCGTCGTCAGCGCGGGTAGCAGCCGTTGTCGGCGCGCAGGACCGCGCCGGTCATCGAGCGCGCGTCGTCGGAGAGCGCGTAGGCGCAGATGCGCGCGACGTCCTCGGGGAGGATGTCGTAGTCGAGCATCTCCTGGCGCTTGTATTCCTTGTAGCGATACTCGGGGATGCGGTCGGCGATCGCCGTGTTCACGATCAGCCCCGGCGAGACGACGTTCACGCGGATCCACGGCGCGAAGTTCATCGCGTTCGACTTGGTGAGGCCGATGACCCCGGCCTTCACCGCGCCGTAGAGCGCGTCGGAGGACCCCACCTCCCCCGCGACCGAGGCGAGGTTGACGATCGCGCCGCGGCGCTTCTGCGGCAGGAGATGCCCGGCGAAGGCGCGCGAGAGCCACACGGGACCCTTCACGTTGACGGCGATGACGCGCTCGATCGTCTCGTCGTCGTACTCCCAGACCGGGCGCCCGAGGTACAGGCCGGCATTGTTGACGAGGCCGTCCACCTCGGGGAACTCGGCGAGGGTGCGCTCCATGAAGGCGTCGCAGTCCGCGCGCACGCCGACGTCGCAGGTCGAGACCGCGAGCGGGCGCCCGGCATGGGCCTCGCGCAGCTTGGCGAGCCCGGGCTCGTCGATGTCGCTCGCGATCACCGTCATGCCGCGATCGAGGAGCAGGCCCACGAGGGCGCGGCCGACGCCGGCGGCGGCCCCGGTGACGATGACGGTCGAGACGCTCATTCTGCGGCCTCCTTGATCGGGCTGACACGGTATTGGTCGAGGTGCTCGTAGAAGGGCCGGCAATAGGCGACGTAGTCGCGCAGATGCGGCAGGTCCTCGTACGTGTAGCGATACTTGCGCGTCGGCTTGCCGATGCCGCTCGAGCCGATCACGTCCGTGTGCCAGCCCTCCCAGGTCGACCATTCCGGACGAGAGCCCGCGTCCCAGCGCAGCGCTTCGGGCACGAGATCGATGCCGGTGCGGGCACAGAACAGGCCGATCGTCCCCTCCGGGTCGTCGGCGAGGTCGGCGGCGTTGATCACGAGCGGCGTCGCGCCGGTCAGGTCGCGCACGAAGTCGAACAGCCGCGCCTGCTGCTCGTAGCCGAGCGTGTCGCGGGTCACGTCGGGGTGGACGTTGGCGTGGGAGAGCACCGCCTCCTCCGGGTCGCGGATGAGGAAGGTGTTGACCTGGCCGAGCAGATAGTCCGGATCCCCGAGCAGGTGCTCTAGCGCGTGGTAGGGGAAGTCCTTGTGGAAGACGGGCGCCTCGCGGCGCGCGCGCTCCATCATGTCGCGCACGGCGGCGTAGGTGCGCGGGTGGTCCGGGTCCGGGTTCTGGTGGGGCAGCGTCGTGCGGCCCTCGTGGACGAAGTAGACGTAGCTGAAGGCCTCGTGGAAGACCTTGAAGTCGCCGCGCTCCATGAAGGAGCGCTCCAGCGCGGTGGACATCGAGCGAGGGTGGCCCCACAGGGCGATCGAGAGATGCATGGGACGGCTCCGTCGAGCGCGGGACGAAGGGTGGCTGCGCGGTCGGCGCGGCTCACTCGGCGGCGGTGGCGAAGGCGGGCTCGTGGCCGGGCTGCGCCTCCACGTCGGCGGCGTGCCGCGCGACGAAGTCCACGAGCCGGCGGGCGTTGCGCGCCACCTCCGCGTAGGTCGTGATGAAGGCGCCGTAGTTGGCGAAGTCCTCCGGCGGCATGCCGTCGGGGTCGTAGGCCTTGGCGAAGGAGGGCAGCCGCTCGAGCTTGCGCAGGATCGCCGCCGGGACCTCGCGGTCGATCGCGTGCGGGTCGAGCTCCCCGAGCTCCCCCTCGCGGCGCATCAGGTCGGCGATGAAGCCGGGCTTGCAGGTGTAGGCGATGGCCGCGCCCGCGGTCTCCTCGAGGTGCATGGAGAGCGCCCCGGTCTCGGGAGCGTCGGTCTCCAGCGAGGAGAGCAGCATCATCACGGGATGACCCTTCTCGACGATGGTGCGCTGGATGCGCTTGAGGATCGCGATCTCGGCGAAGCGCACCTCGCGGGCGTCCAGCGAGACGCCGCGCGCAGCCGCCTCGTCGAGGAGATCGCCCTGCGAGCCGAAGCGGCCGATCATGTGGGTGATCACCGCGCGCCAGCGCGTCAGGTCGACGCCCTGCCGGCGCGCCTCCGCGCGGCCCGCCTCGACGGCGCGGATGCAGGCGGCGAACTGCGGCACGCAGTAGGAGAGCGTGTTGTTCACCGAGATGCCGCGAGCGACGAGCCTGCGGATGGTCTCGTAGCCCTGGCGGGTGCCGGGCACCTTGACCATGAGGTTGGGCGCGATGCGGGCGAGCTGCAGGCCCTGCTCCAGCATGGCGTCGGCGTCGAAGATGCAGCGCGGGTCGAGCTGGCCGGAGACCCAGCCGTAGCGCCCGTTCGAGGCGCGCCAGAGCGGCAGCATCACCTGCGCGGCGCGGCGCAGCGCCTCCTGGTAGATGATCCAGTAGGTCTGGTGCACGTCCGGCCGCGCCTGGCGCAGGTGCGCCTCGCGCACCTCCGGCGCCCAGGTCTGCGGCGCGTCGATGATGCTCTTGGCGACGAGCGAGGGGTTCGTCGTCACGCCGCGCACGAGCGAGCCCGCCGGCTGCGCCGTGTCGAGGAAACGCCCGAGCTGAGCGCCCCAGCGGGCACGACCGGCGCCGTCGGGCGCCTCGGCGAGGACCCGCTCCTTGAAGGCGGGGAACACGAGCGGGGAGGAATCCCACCAGATCTCGGCATCCGGGGCGGCGGCTTGCAGCTTCTCGAGAACGGACGGCGCGGGCATTGAGGGCACTCCGGTTTCGGGCGTTTCAGACGGCGACCGCGAGGGGACGTGCGGCGGGCGGGACCGGCAGGACGGTGCCGTCCCGCCAGGCGGCGAGGAGATCCGGCAGCTGCGTCATGCAGGAGAAGGGCGAGGCGCCCGCGTCGGCGAGGAGGGGCGCCGTGTCGCCGGGGGCGTAGGCGAGCACGGTCATGCCGGCGGCGACGCCGGCCTGGACGCCGACGAGGCTGTCCTCGATCACGATGCAGTCGCGCGGCGAGAAGCCCATGTCGTCCGCCGCGTGCAGGAACAGGCCCGGATCGGGCTTCCAGTGCCCCACCTCGTAGGCGCTGTAGATGCGCCCCTCGAAGCGCGGCAGGAGCCCGGTGAGGCCGAGCGTCTGGCGGATCTTCTCGAGCGGCGCGCTCGACGCGGTGCAGAACGGGCCGGCGAGGCGGTCGAGCGCCTCCTCGACCCGGGGCACCGCCCGGAGCTCACGCTCGAACGCTTCCGCCGCGCGGCGACGGAAGGCGGGAACGAAGTGCTCGGCGAAGTCGCGGCCGGCGCGCGCCTCGAGCTCGGCCACCCACGAGGCGACCTTGCGGCCGCGCAGGAAGGCGAGCGCCTCCGCCGGCTCGAAGGCGAGGCCCAGGTCCGGCGCCATGGCGGCGAGGACGCGGGCGCTGACGATCTCGCTGTCCACGAGCACGCCGTCGCAATCGAAGATGACCAATCCATCCGCCATGGCACACGATCTCCCTGCGGGCCGGCGGCCTTTCGGCCGCGCCCTCTCCGGACGGCGATTCGATGCACGCGGGCGTCGGCGCGCGAGGGGGGGCCCGCCTCGCGCCGAGGCCTGGCCGATGCAGGGGACGGCGCGACCACACGCAACCGTGACTAAGCCCTGCATGGGCTGGTTGTGTACGTACTTTCATCGATGTCCTTTAACCTGTCAATCAGTTTTTAGGGGTTAATTATCCTCACTGTTGCATTTAGGCGGTTAAGATGGCAAAATGCCTTTGAAATCATCGACCTAACGAGGCGTCAGCGCATGACTGAGCGATCAGAAGTTGATCCGCGTTTCGAATCCGGGGCCCTCGTGCTGGACTTCGTGAACAGCACGACCGGGCGCAGCCGCGGGCGCAGCCGCTGGGAGGACTCGCTGACGGACGCGTTCGCGACCCTCGGCTGGCTCCGGCAGAGGGACGCCTTCGACGAGGTCCGCTTTCGCGCCCTGATGCGCATCGCGGCCTCCGACCAGGCGGCCTCCGACGCGTTCATGGAGGACGTGCGCCTGCTGCGTGGGGCGCTGGAGCGGATCTTCCACGCGGCGATCGTGGGAACCGTGCCGGAGGAGGCCGACCTCGCCCTCCTGGCGGCCCGCGGGCCGACGGCGCGGCCAGCACCCGCGCGGCTCGTCTGGGGTCCGCAGGGCCTCGCGCGCGCCGAGCCGGAGACGCGCGAGCTCGCGCTCGCCGACGCGCTCGCGCCGATCGTCGCCTCGGCGGAAGCGCTCCTCACCGCGGATCGGCTGATGCGCGTCAAGACCTGCGGCTCGTCGACCTGCGAGTGGCTGTTCCTCGACACGTCGAAGAACAATTCCCGCCGCTGGTGCCGCATGGACGTGTGCGGCAATCGCGAGAAGGGCCGGCGGCGCTTGCAGCGCGAGCGGGCCGCCTGACGCGGCGAGAGGACGCGGCGAGGCGTCGAGAGCGATTACGCGCAATTGCGCCGATGAGGCTTGCCGCCACCTCGTATTCCCTCCTATCGTGCCGACAGCTCGGCCGACGGCGGCACGCACCGCTGCGGCCTGCGCTCATGCGACCGGGTGAACCGCGCGTCCAGACGGGCGTGGGGGAACGCCCGGCGAGGGGGGGGACGCCGCGCTTGACGAGGTGCCCAGGTCCGGTTCGCCGTCACGCCCGTGGGACGTCTCGTCCCGCGGGGTGTGCGCGTGCGTCCGTTCCTCCGCGCACGGCCGAGCCACGATCGAAGACCCGCGGGACCGGGACTTCCGCAACCGGGACCGAAACGACAAGGAGAGGAACGCAATGAAGCCGTCTCATCTCGTCTGCACCGTCGCCGCGCTCGCGCTGACGGCCGGCGCCGCCGCGGCGCAGGACCGCTCGGGCTGGCCGTCCAGCTTCACCATGGGCACCGCCTCCCAGGGCGGCACCTTCTTCGTCTACGGCTCGGGCGTCGCCAACCTGATCTCGGAGGAGCTCGGCGTGTCCGGCGCGGCCGAGGTCACCGGCGGCCCGATGCAGAACATGGCCCTCGTCCACACCGGCGAGGCCGCCTTCGGCCTCACCACGCTCGGCCCGGCCCGCGAGTCGCTCGAGGGCACGAATCCGATCGCGCCCGGGCTGGCGATGGACAACGCCTGCGCCATGTTCCCGATGTACGAAACTCCGTTCTCGATCACGGCGCTCTCCTCCTCGGGCATCGAGGCGATCTCGGACATCCCGGACGGCGCGCGCATCGGCTTCGGCCCCGCGGGCTCGTCCTCCGACACCTACTTCCCGGCGATGCTCGAGGCGCTCGGCGTGAACTTCGAGCGCCGCAACGGCGGCTGGGACGACCTCGGCGGCCAGCTCCAGGACGGGCTCCTCGACGTCATCGCCTTCGCGGCCGGTATCCCGATCCCGGCGGTGAGCCAGCTCGAGGTGCAGACCAGCGTCAACATCGTCGGCTTCACCGAGGAGGAGCAGCAGACGATCGTCGACGCGTTCCCGGTCGCCGCGTTCGACATCCCGGCCGACACCTACACCACGCTCCAGGAGCCCGCCCGCGCGGTGTCGATGTGGAACTTCGCGATCGCCAATTGCGACCTGCCGGAGGACTTCGTCTACGCGGCGACCGAGGTCGTGATGTCGGACAACGCCCGCATGGTGAACATCCACCGCTCGGCCGAGACCACCACGGTCGAGAACTGGGACAAGAACAACGTCCTGCCGTGGCATCCGGGCGCGGCGCGCTGGTTCAACGAGAACGGCGCCTCGATCCCCGACGACATGATCCACGGCGGCTGATCGTCCGCACGGGGACCGGACACCGCCGCCCGCGCGCCCCGCGCGCGGGCGGCTCCTGAAGAGCGAGCACCACGAACGAGGCGAACGCGCGCGTGAGGCCCCGGGCCCGGCGCCGGATCGGGGACGCGCCATGGTGGACGAGAAGAAGGCCGACGACACCCTCATCCTGGCCGAGGGCGTCGACGAGGAGCCGATCGAGAGCAACCTCCGCCTGTTCGGGCCACGGCTCTACCTCGTCGTCGCCGCGCTCGCGGCGATCTACGCGGGCTTCCACATCGCGGCGCTCAACGGCCTGTCGATCGTGCGCTGGACCGGGATTTCCATCCCCTTCCTGCCGCGGCTGCCGATGGAGACGTGGAACTTCCGCATCGTCCACGTGGCAGGCGCGCTCGGGCTCGGCTTCGTGATGTTCGCCGGCGCCGCCTTCGCCGGCGGCGACCGCCGCGAGACGCGCGGCCTCGAAGCGGTCGGCTGGGTCCTGATGATCCCCGCCCTGTTCGCGCTGGGCGTGGCCCTCTGGTTCGCCACGCTGATCTCCGGCGGCGTGATGTGGAACGGAATCGACGCCACGATCCGGTTCCGCGAGACCTGGCTCTTCGGTGCGCCGCTCCTGTTCGCCACCGTCGGCGCGATCGTGCTCTCCTGGATCCACCGTCGCGACCGGTCGCGCACGGCCGCCCCCGACCTCGTGCTCGCCGTGTGCGGCTTCGCGGTCGCGGCCTACCTGATCACGATCTACGGCACCCTGATGCGCAACTCGACCGGCACGCCCTTCGCGCCGATCGGGATGTCGCTCGCCGCCGTGGCGGGCACGCTGCTCATCCTCGAGCTGACGCGGCGCGTCGCGGGCATGGCGCTCGTCGTGATCGCCTTCGTCTTCCTCGCCTACGTCTTCGTCGCGCCCTGGATGCCCGGCTTCCTGGAAGCGCCGCGGGTGACGTGGCAGCGCTTCTTCAGCCAGATCTACACCGACGTCGGCATCCTCGGGCCGACGACGGCGGTGTCCTCGACCTACATCATCCTGTTCATCATCTTCGCGGCCTTCCTGCAGGCCTCGAGGGTGGGCGACTACTTCGTCAACTTCGCCTTCGCGCTCGCGGGGCGCTCCCGCGGCGGGCCGGCCAAGGTCGCGGTGTTCGCGTCGGGCCTGATGGGCATGATCAACGGCACGTCGGCCGGCAACGTCGTCGCCACGGGCTCGCTGACGATCCCCCTGATGAAGAAGGTCGGCTACCACAAGAAGACCGCCGGCGCGATCGAAGCCGCCGCCTCCACCGGCGGGCAGATCATGCCGCCGATCATGGGCGCCGGCGCTTTCATCATGGCGGAGGTGACGGGCATCCCCTACACGGAGATCGCCTTCGCCGCGATCATTCCCGCGGTGCTCTACTTCGCCTCGATCTACTTCATGGTGGACTTCGAGGCGGCGAAGCTCGGCATGCGCGGCATGCGCGACGACGAGTTGCCGCAGCTCGCCGTCATGCTCAGGCGGGTGTTCCTGTTCATCCCGATCGTCATCCTGATCGCGGCCCTGTTCATGGGCTACTCGGTCATCCGGGCCGGCACGCTCGCGACCGCCGCGGCGGCGATGGTGAGCTGGCTCACGCCCTACCGGATGGGCATCCGCTCGATCGTCAAGGCGCTCGAGCTCGCCGGCATCATGTCGATCCAGATCATCGTGGTGTGCGCCTGCGCCGGCATCATCGTCGGCGTGATCTCCCTCACGGGCGTGGGCGCGCGCTTCTCCTCGCTGCTCCTCGGGCTCGCCGCCACCTCCCAGCTGCTCGCCATGGTCTTCGCGATGTTCATCGCGATCCTGCTCGGCATGGGCATGCCGACGACCGCCGCCTACGCGGTCGCGGCCTCGGTCGTCGCGCCGGGCCTCGTCCAGCTGGGCGTACCGCTCCTGACCGCCCACTTCTTCGTGTTCTACTTCGCCGTGGTCTCGGCGATCACGCCGCCGGTGGCGCTCGCCTCCTACGCGGCGGCGGGCATCTCCGGCGCGAACGCGATGGAGACCTCGGTCGCCTCCTTCAAGATCGGCATCGCCGCCTTCATCGTGCCGTTCATGTTCTTCTACAACAGCGCGCTCCTGATGGACGGCGGCACGATCGAGATCCTTCGCGCGCTCGCCACCGCGCTCGTGGGCGTCTTCCTGCTCTCGGCGGCGGTGCAGGGCTGGTTCCTGGGCGCGCGCCCGCCCTGGTACATGCGGGTGCTGCTCGCGGTCGCGGCTCTGTTCATGATCGAGGGCGGGCTCGCCACGGACGCGATCGGGGTCGGGCTGGCGGCGGCGATCTTCGCCGTCCAGAAGCTCCTGCGCCCCCGCGCCGACGGCCCCGCGACGGTGCCCGTGCGCGGGGCGGATTGAGCCGACGACCCTCGGGCTTCGCGCATCGGAGGAGAGAGGGCGATGCCCCCTCCCCTCACCCGCCGATGTTGAACGCCGCGAGCGCGGCCATGTTGACGATGTCGGCGTCGGTGGAGCCCAGCGTGACGATCTGCACCGGCTTGTCGAGGCCCACGATCAGCGGGCCGAGCACGGTGTTGCCGCCGAGCTCCTGGAGCATCTTCGTCGAGATGGCCGCGGAGTGGAAGGCTGGCATCACCAGTACGTTGGCCGGCGCCTTGAGGCGCGAGAACGGGTAGGCGGAGAGCAGGTTGGCGTTGAGCGCGACGTCCGCGCCCATCTCGCCGTCGAATTCGAAGTCGACGCGTTTCTTCTCGAGCAGTTCCACCGCCTCCTGCACGCGCTCCGCGCGCTCGGCGCGGGGCTGGCCGAAGGTGGAGAAGGAGAGCAGCGCCACCCGCGGCTCGTAGCCCAGCCGCCGGGCGACGCCCGCGGCCTCCACCGCGATCTCGGCGAGTTCGTCGGCGGACGGCATCTCGTGGATCGCGGTGTCCGCCACGAGCACCGCGCGGCCGCGCGCGAGGCACAGCGACACGCCGATGACACGGTGGCCGGGCTTGGGATCGATGACGCGCCGGATCTCCTCCATGGCGGTGGAGTAGTTGCGCGTCACGCCGGTGACGAGCGCGTCCGCGTCGCCGAGCGCCACCATGGCGGCGCCGAAATGGTTGCGGTCCTGGTTGATCAGGCGCTGGCAGTCGCGGAACAGGAAGCCCTTGCGCTGCAGCCGGTCGTAGAGAAACTGCGCGTAGGCCGTGTTGCGCTTCGACAGGCGCGCGTTCATGATCTGGATGTGCTCGCGCCCCTCGAGCTCGATGCCGGCGAAGGTCGCGGTCTCGTAGATCCGGTCCTCGCGCCCCACCAGGATCGCGGTGCCGAGCCCCTGGTTGGCGAAGGACAGCGCCGCGCGGATCACCTGCTCCTCCTCGCCCTCGGCGAAGACGACGCGCTTGGGGAACTTGCGCACCCGCTCGAACACGCGGTTGAGCGTACCCGCGACCGGGTCGCGCCGTGCGGAGAGCTGCGCGCGGTAGGCGCGCTTGTCGACGATGGGCCGGCGGGCGACGCCCGTGTCCATCGCCGCCTGCGCCACCGCCGGCGGCACCGTGGAGATCAACCGCGGATCGAAGGGCACGGGGATGATGTATTCCCGCCCGAAGCGCGGGCGCGAGCCCTGGTAGGCGGCGGCGACCTCGTCGGGAACGTCCTCCCGCGCCAGCGCGGCGAGCGCCTCGGCTGCGGCGATCTTCATCTCCATGTTGATGGTCGTCGCCTGCACGTCGAGCGCGCCGCGGAAGATGTAGGGAAAGCCCAGGACGTTGTTGACCTGGTTGGGGTAGTCGGAGCGGCCCGTGGCGACGATGGCGTCGTCGCGGATGGCCGCGACCTCCTCCGGCGTGATCTCCGGGTCCGGGTTCGCCATGGCGAAGATGATCGGCTGGGGCGCCATGGAGGCGATCATGTCCGCCGTGAAGGCCCCCTTCACGGAGAGCCCGAACACCGCGTCCGCGCCCTGCAGCGCGTCGGCGAGCGATCGCGCGTCGGTGGCGGCCGCGTGGGCCGACTTCCACTGGTTCATGCCGCTCTCGCGGCCGCGCCAGATCACGCCCTTGGTGTCGCAGAGCACCACGTTGTTCGGCGCGAACCCCATGGCCTTGAGGAGCTCGACGCAGGCGATGCCCGCCGCCCCCGCGCCGTTGACGACGAGCTTCGTCTCCTTGATGTCGCGCCCGGTGAGGTGGAGCGCGTTGATCAGCCCCGCGGCGGCGATGATCGCGGTGCCGTGCTGGTCGTCGTGGAAGACGGGGATGTCCATCAATTCGCGCAGGCGCTCCTCGATGATGAAGCACTCCGGCGCCTTGATGTCCTCGAGGTTGATCCCGCCGAAGGACGGGCCGAGGTAGCGCACGCTGTTCACGAAGGCGTCCGCATCCTCGGTGTCGACCTCGAGATCGATCGAATCGACGTCGGCGAAGCGCTTGAACAGCACCGCCTTGCCCTCCATCACGGGCTTGGAGGCGAGCGCGCCGAGGTTGCCGAGCCCGAGGATGGCGGTGCCGTTCGAGATCACCGCCACCATGTTGCCCCGCGCCGTGAGGTCGAACGCGCGGCTCGGATCCTCGTGGATCGCCTTCACCGGCACGGCCACGCCCGGCGAGTAGGCGAGCGAGAGATCCCGCTGGGTCGCCATGGGCTTGGTCGGCACGACCTCGAGCTTGCCCGGCCGCCCCTGGCTGTGGAACGCGAGCGCCTCCTGGTCCGTGAAGGTGGGGCGCGGGCGGCGAGGCGGGGTGGTCATGGCGATGGCGGCTTTTGCTCGGGTTCGACGGGGAGCGGGACCTTACGCGGGGGGGCGGTGGGGGGCAAGGTAGGCCTTCGGTGGAGCCGGGGAGGCCACCGCCCGGGCTCGACGCCGCCACGCACGCGAAGAGCCGGGCGGCGCGTGCGCCGTCCGGCTCTCCTGGTCCATCGGGGCCACGGCACGCGCCCGCCCATCGGGCGCGTGCGTGCGTCCGTCACTGACGCGGCTGGGCGGCCGGGTCGGCGGGGGCGTCCGTCGCGCCGGGCGCGGGCATCGGCCGCGCGCCGGGCGTGCCGAGCGCCGGCTCACCGGTGGCGGGCATCGAGCCGGTGGCCTCTGTCTCGGTGCGCCACTCGTCGAGCGTGGCGAACTCCGGGGCGGCCTCGAGCTGATCGCGGGTGAAGTCGACCACGATGTGCTCGATGTCGCCGCCGCCGGTCATGGCGAGGCCGGAGCCGCTGTCGCCGGTCATGCGACGGGCGTCGCCGTCCGTCCCCATGGTCGTCGCCGCCATGTCGGTACGCTCGGCCTGCGTCGCGGTGCCCGGCGCCGGCTGCGTGGCTGCCATTCCGCCCTGCGGAACGACGGCGGTGTCCGCGTCCATGCGGCCCGCGGCGTCGGCCCGCATGTCGGCCTCGAAGCGGACCTGGACCGAG
Source organism: Salinarimonas chemoclinalis (assembly GCF_041514305.1). Classification (NCBI taxonomy): domain Bacteria; kingdom Pseudomonadati; phylum Pseudomonadota; class Alphaproteobacteria; order Hyphomicrobiales; family Salinarimonadaceae; genus Salinarimonas; species Salinarimonas chemoclinalis. The sequence continues at coordinate 581,357 of NZ_JBGMWH010000001.1, read as the reverse complement.
TCGAGCGGGATCGCGACCTGCTTCTGGCCGATGCCGAGGAAGCCGCCGACACCCACGACGATGCCGCGGATGCGGCCGTCGGCGTCGATCACCACGTCCTCGACGCTGCCCAGCGACTCGTCGGCCATCGTGATGACGCTGGCGTTCATCAGTTCGGAACCCATGAGCTGGTTCTCGCCCTGGCGGGCGATGAAGCCGCCCTCGAGCTCGAGCTCCGAGGCACCGGCGGTCTGCATGGCGGCGCCGTTCGGCGCGGGCTGCAGGCCGTCGAGGGGCTGCGCGGTCGTGGGGGCGGCCTGGCCCTCGGTGGTCCGGCCATCGGTCGTCTGGGCGGCGAGAGGAGCGGCCGCGAGGAGCGCGCCGAGCGCGCAGGCGGTAGCCAAGTGCTTAGAGAACATGTAGCGTCTCCTGTGGGGATGCTCCACGATGTGGAAGCTCGCACGGGCAACATCTTCGAACCGCCGCGGTTTCCGTGATGGTCCGTGCGCACTTGCGCATATGAACAGACCGGATTGCGCGGGAACCTTCCGGCGCCCTCAGAACGGCCCGACCGGAAAGAAGCGCAGGTAGATCTCGGCGTACGTTCCCTTCGCCCACAGCCGCGCCAGCGCCGCGTCGAAGGCCTCCGCCAGGCGCGCGTCGCCGGGCCGGAAGACGAAGCCGATCCCCTCGCCGAAGAACCGGCTGTCGAGAAACGGTCCCGAGACGAGCGTGCAGCAGCCCTCCGACGCCCGCCCGCCGACCCACAGCGCGAGCGCGAGCCCGTCGGCGAAGAGGAGATCCGTCTCGCCCGTGCGCAGCGCGTCCTGCGCGTCCGCGAGCGTCTCGGCCGCCACCCGCGTTGCGCCGGGCCAGAAGGTCGAGACGTAGGCCTCGTGCGCGGTGCCGGCGACCACGCCGACCCGCGCCGCTTCCACCGTCACCACGTCGAAGGTCGCCGCCGCCGAAATCGGCGCGGCGAGCCGGGCCGGAAAGCGGAAGAAGGGGGCCGTCACCGCATGCCCCGCGCGCAGGTCCGCCGTCACGCGCAGCGCGGCGGCGACCGCGTCCCCCTCCCCCGCCCCCAGCGCCGGCAGGAGCGTCTCGAACGGGCGGGACTGGATGGTGCACGCGACCCCCGCCTCGACGCAGGCGGCCCGGGCGATCTCCACCACGAAGCCGGTGGGCACCCCGTCCGCGCCGAGGAAGTGCAGCGGCGGGAAGTCCGGGCTCGTGAGGAAGCGGATCGTGCGCCCGGCGGGCAGCTCCACCGGCTCGCGGGAAGCGCGCGGGTCCCAGAAGTTGGGGATCGACGGCTCGGGGAGCGTGCTCGCGGGGGCTTGCGCCGGCGCGGGGGAGGCGAGGAGGAGGGTCGCCAGGAGAGGGGCGAGGCGGGCGAGGACGCGGCCGACGAGACGAGGCAAGGCTCTGGGCCCTCCGGTGAAGCGCGTACGAGCTAATGCGGGGGTGCCCGCGCCGTCAACGGGCCTTCGCCGAGGGCTCCGCGGCGCGGGCATCAGCGGCGCTCTCGGTGGCGTGCAGCGCGGCGATGCGCTCCTCCAGCTTCGCGACGAACTCGGGCAAGCTCATGTGCAGCGCCGTGCAGATCATCCGTAGCTCGACGACGTCGATTCGCCGCTCGCCCCGCTCGATCTTGCTGATCTCCGGCTGCTTGAACGGCAGCGTTGCTGCGACATCCGCCTGATGGAGCCGCAAGCTCTTGCGCCGCTCGACGAGAAGTCGAAGCATCGCCGCGTATTCCGCCGTATGGGTGCTCTTCTGGACCATTTCGGCGGCATTGTGAATGCGATTCTCGCATAAGCGAAATCCTTATATACGATATTGCAATTCATTGTCTCCGGCCGATCGGATCGTCGGATTGCCCGGTGGCGACCTATACACCGGCGCGAATCACCCTCCCCCCGCACGCTCAGAGGCGTAGCATTACGTCGCCTGTTTCTCATAATCGCACCACAACCGAAGAAGGCTGGGGCGACGATCATGCATGGAATGGGGAGCGCGACGCCCGGCGGCGCCGTGGACGGGGACGGCTTGCCCGGTGACATCGCGTTCCTCCTGCGGCACGGCGTTCCGCATGCGATGCTGGTCGCGGCAGCGTCCGCGGCGCGGGGGAGCGCCGTACCCGCCTGCGACGTGCTCCTCGCCCGGGGCCTCATCGGCGAGGAGCGCTTCTACCGCGCTCTGGCAGAGGAGGTCCGCGCACCCTTCCTGGCACGGCCGCGCCTCGGCCCGCACGCACGCATGCCGGAGGGCCTGCTCGCCGGGCGCGCGCCGCTCGCTCCCGGTCCGCCCGGTGGGCCGACGATCGTCTCGGCGCCCCGCGGCGGCGCCGTCGGCGCGCTCGTCGCCCGGGGCCGCGCGCCGGACGGCCTCGCCATCGCCACGCCGCGGGCGTTGCGCGAGGCGATGCTCGCGCTCCACGGCGCGGCGGTCGCCCGCCGCGCGGCCCACGGCCTCGCGGACCGCACGCCGCACTTCTCCTATCGCGACGGCCCGAGCCTCGGCCAGCGGCGCACCCTCGCCCTCGCCGCGCTGGCGGTCCTCGCGGGGGCCGCGGTGCTCGACGGCGTCGTCGTCGCCCTCGGCGCCCTCGCCTGCCTGCTCTTCATCGTGCTCGCCACGATCCGCTTCGCCACCTGCCTCGAGAGCGTCGCGACGACGCCGCCGCGTCCGTCTGCGCGCATCCCCGACGCGGACCTGCCGGTCTACACGATCCTCGTGCCGCTCTACGACGAGGCGCGGGTCGTTGCGCGCCTGACCGAGGCGCTCCGCGCGCTCGACTACCCGCCGGAGAAGCTCGACATCAAGCTCCTCGTCGAGGCCGACGACGGCGCCACCGCGGCGGCGATCGACGCGCTCTCCCTGCCCGGCACCTTCGAGGCGTTCGTCGTCCCCGCCGGAGAGCCGCGCACCAAGCCGCGCGCGCTCAACGCCGCCCTGCCGCTGGCGCGCGGCGCCTTCACCGTCGTCTTCGACGCGGAGGACCGGCCCGAGCCCGACCAGCTGCGCCTCGCCGTCGCGGCCTTCGACCGGGAGGGCCCGGACCTCGCCTGCCTGCAGGCGCGGCTGTCGATCCACAACGCGCGGCAGAACTGGCTCGCGGCCTCCTTCGCCGTCGAGTACGCGGCCCTCTTCGACGTGATCAACCCCGGCCTGATCCGGCTCGGCCTGCCGATCCCCCTCGGCGGGACGTCGAACCATTTCCGCACGGCGCCCTTGCGGGCGATCGGCGGCTGGGACGCGTGGAACGTGACCGAGGACGCCGACATCGGCCTGCGCCTCGCGGCGCTCGGCCTGCGCACGGGAGACCTGCCGTCCACCACCTGGGAGGAGGCGCCGACGCGCCATCGGCAGTGGCTGAACCAGCGCTCGCGCTGGATGAAGGGCTTCATGCAGACGCTGCTGACCCACACCCGCGAGCCGCGCCGGTCGATCGCCGTGCTCGGGGCGCGGCGGGTGGCGATCGTCTGGCTCGTCGTCGGCGGCACGGTGCTCTCGGCGCTGCTCTATCCGCTGACCCTGTTCGTCGTCGTCTCGCTCGCCGCGGGCGGGGTCGGCGCGGCGCTGGCACCGGGGCCGGACCCGGCCTGGGTCGAGGCGGCGCTCGCTCCGCTGCCGCTGCCGATCGCGATCCTCGCGACGACGACCTGCGCCTGGGGCCTCGCCACCACCTTCGCGGTCGCCGGCCTCGCCCTGCGCCGTCGCCGCCGCCGCGACCTGCTGGCGCTCGTGCCGACGATGCCGCTCTACTTCTTCCTCGTCAGCGTCGCCGCCTGGCGCGGCCTCCAGGACCTCGTGCGCCGCCCCTACCATTGGCACAAGACCAGCCACGGCCTCCCCCCGCCCGCGACGGTCGGAGAGAGGATCGCGACGCGGTGGCGGCAGGTGGTGGGCAGGCGTGCGGGGCGGCAAGGGGAGGGGGAGGGCGCGCCGGACTGAAGGGTACACCTCCATGCGGCGTCGCACATTCGAGGTTGTTCTCGGCTCGAGAGAAGTTCATTGATGTGAGCTACTGGAAATTGGAATCCGTTCCAACGTTCGTCGGAGACTGCACGATGGCGTCGCTGCTCGGGTCCACCATCGTTCTGTGCATCGCGGCGTCGAGCGTTCTCGGGGTCGGAATCCCCGATGCACATGCCGTCGCCGCCTCGGGCGGCATCCACGTCGGCGGAGGTGGTGCGGGCGGGACGCCCCACCGCGGCGGGATGGGTTCGGGTCCACCGTCGTCGCTCACGGCGGTCGGCTTCGAAGTCCCAGACCTCGCGGCGTTTCGAGGCAGCCGCTGGCAATTCGCCGTCGAACCCGTGCCGCTCGCGGCCGTGTCCGATTCCGGCATCGCGCTGTGGATCGCATGTGACGACGGAGCGGCGCGGATCGGCTTCACGACCGGGTGGATGTCGAGCGGCGGCGGAGGAGTCGATTCCTGGGTCAGGGACTGGGCTGCCGAAGGCATCGTGACCTCCTTCGAGATCGCGGGCGAGAACTACGACCTCCCTGTCGAGCTCCGGGAGCCGGAGGACGTCTTCGTCGCACGCGAGGTGCTGCCTTTGGATGCGCCGCTGCTGAGCGCGCTCGCGCGAGGTCGAAGCGTGCTGCTGCATCATTGGTACGGGATGGAGAGCGAGCAGGTCTTCACGCTGACCGGGTCGGGGGACGCTCTCGGCGCCTTCGTCGACAACTGCCGTTGAAGGCGCCGTTCCGGGAACGCCTCTGGTGCCGCACCCACGTGCGGACGAGCCAGGGCGGTGGTCCACCGCCCCCTCAAATCCGCGCCAACAGCTCCTGCGCCGCGTCCTCCGGCGCCTTCGCCGTGTTGAGCCCGGCGACGAAGCGGCCCTGCCCGTCCATGATGTAGACGATCGCCGTGTGCTCCATCGTGTAGTCGCCGTCGTCGAGGGGGACCTTGCGGGCGAAGGCGCGGTAGGCGGAGACCGCCGCGTCGACCTGCTCGGGCGTGCCGGTCAGCCCGAGGATGCGGTCGTCGAAGCTCGAGACGTAGGCCTGCATGAGCTCGGGCGTGTCCCGCTCGGGGTCGACGGTGATGAAGAGCGCGCGCATGTCGCGGCCGGAGCGCTCCTTCACCGCGTCCAGCGTCTGCGCGATCTCGAAGAGCTTCGTCGGGCACACGTCCGGGCAATGGGTGAAGCCGAAGAAGACGAGGTGCGGCTCGCCCAGGAAACTCGCCTCCGTCACGGGCGTGCCGAAGTGATCGACGAGCGTGAACGGCCCGCCGACGTCCGAGGCCGCGACCTCGCGGCCCTGAGGGGTCAGCGTCAGCACCGCGGCGATGCCGAGCGCGACGACGCCGAACAGGAAGGCGGCGAGCGGAAGGACGAGGCGGCGGGTGCGGTCGGTCATGACGGGGCTCTCGGGCATCTCTTCCGGAACGTGCGCGTCCGGTACGCTCCCGAGATAAGGCCTCAGAAGCACCATGCCAATGCGGCGAGAACGACCTCGTTGAACACCGCCGGCCCCTGCGACGCCCACATCAGCAGCCCCGCGCCCGCGAGCGCCACGACCCCGAGCGCGACGAGAACCGCGGCTGCGCGGCCGAACGCGGCCGTCTCCCGCACCGGGCGCTCGCCCGCCTCTCCGCCGGGCGTCGAATGGGTCGCGTGGTTCATCATGTGCACGATCCTACCGCCATCCGAAGGCGTGAGCAACCGAGGATGCACTGGTCGCAAGAGATAGTACACCACGCTCGAACCCTGGATTTTTACATCTGCTAAGGAATGCGTCGGCAATGTTTCCGAGCACCCATCGCGCCGTAATCATGGTAGTGCTTGCGACTTTTCGGCAGATGACGGATCATCTGCCCGATGGCATCTTATCGGCATCCTGATCGAACCGAGGTCGACGTGTCGAGCGCCCTGTCCCAGAAGCAAAAGATGCTACTACGCCTGCGCGAAATCGCGCAGACGATCGATTCCGACCTCGACTGGCTCGGTCCGGACCGCAGGCGCGACTTCGTCGAGCGGCTCGAGGCCGAGCGCGACGAGGCGCTCGACATCGTGCTGGCCGAACCGCCGGCGCTGGCGGACGTCGAGATCGCGCAGCGCGTCCTCGATCATCTGCGCCGCGCGGCGAAGGACGCCTCGCGCGCCGACGCGCTCGAGGGCTGGATGAACCAGGCGGGAGTCGCTCCCGGGAAACCCTGACGACGTCTCTTCGCGCCCGGCGGGCGCAGGCGCATTGCGCCGGGCGCCGCGGGCGGGCACGATGGCGCGATGCCGCTCACCGAACGCTACCATCCCGATCCGCGCCACCTCGCCCTCGGCGGGGCCTTCTACGATCCCGTCTCGCCGGCTCCCTTCCCGGCCGCCGTCCTGCGCTGGCGCAACGACCGCTGGGCGCCGCGGGTCGGCCTCGACGGGCTCGACGAGGTGGAGTGGATCGAGCGAATGGCGCGCTTCGCGCCGCTGCCGGGCAACATCCCGCAGCCGCTGGCGTTGCGCTACCACGGCCACCAGTTCCAGAACTACAACCCCGAGATCGGCGACGGGCGCGGCTTTCTCTATGCGCAGATGCGCGACGCGGAGGACGGCCGGCTCCTCGACCTCGGCACCAAGGGCTCGGGCCGGACGCCGTGGTCGCGCTTCGGCGACGGGCGGCTGACGCTCAAGGGCGGCGTGCGCGAGGTGCTGGCGACCGAGATGCTGGAGGCGCTCGGCGTCTACACCTCGAAGTCGTTCTCGCTGATCGAGACCGGCGAGGCGCTCGCGCGCAACGACGAGCCCTCCCCCACCCGCTCCTCGGTGCTGGTGCGGCTGTCGCACAGCCACGTGCGCATCGGCTCGTTCCAGCGCTTCCTCTACCTGAACGAGGGCGAGAACATCGAGTGGTTGCTCGACTACTGCATCGAGACCTACTGGCCGCAGGCGGCGCAGGCCGAGAACCGCGCGGTGGCCTTCCTCGCGCTGGTGACGGACGCGGTGGCGCGCATGGCGGCGGAGTGGTTTCAGGCGGGGTTCGTGCACGGCGTGCTCAACACCGACAACACCACGATCACCGGCGAGAGCTTCGACTACGGGCCGTGGCGCTTCCTGCCGACCCTCGACACCGCGTTCACCGCCGCGTATTTCGACCAGACCGGCCTCTACGCCTTCGGCCGCCAGCCGGCGGCGCTGCACTGGAACCTGTGCCGGCTGGCCGATTCCCTGCGCCACCTCGCCCCCGACGACGCGCTCGTCTCCGCGCTCACCCCCTTCGGCGAGATCTTCGACGCCCACCTCTCCCGCCTCGCCCGCGCCCGGCTCGCGCTCGATCCCGACGACCCGGGAAGCGAGGACGCGCCGGCGCTCGTCTACCGCGCCATGGCCCGCACCGAGGTGCCCTTCGAGTGCGCGATGTTCGACCTCGTCGGCGGCGCCGACCCCGCCCGCCTCGCCGCGAGCCCCCACGCCGCGCTCTATCGCGACCCGGAATGGGAGGAGGCGCTGGCCGCGGTGCGCGCAGCGCGCCCGCATCCGCGGCGCGACGAGGCGCTCGCGCACCCGTATTTCTCGCGGGAGGCGCCGGTGACGATGCTGATCGAGGACGTGGAGGCGGTGTGGGCGGCGATCGCGGAGGGGGATGATTGGGGGGTGTTCGCGGGGAAGGTTGATGAGGTGGGGGAGATGCGGGGGGCTCACGCGCCCCTGCTTTCGGCGATGCGGCGCGACGTGATTCCCTGACCCGCGAAACGAAAAACCGCCGCTCGGTCTCCCGAACGGCGGCGACGCTGCCCGGGGCGCGACGCGCCCCGTCTACTCGGCCTCGAAACGCGATGACCGCTCCGTCAGTGGAGCGTCTCCTCTCCGCGATCGCCGTCGCGCAGGCGCGTCATCTGGTCCTTGAGGACCAGCTTCTTGCGCTTGAGCCGGGCGATCTCCTCGTCGCTCGACGAAGGGCTCGTCACCGCCTTCTGGATCTCCTGCTCGAGGGCCTGGTGCTTGCGCTCGAGCTCGGCCAAGTGGCTATTCAGCGACATGCGTCGTCTCCCTTCCAGTGTTCGCTTCGAACGCCCCGATGCTCTCACAGAATCATTCGCCTGTCGAAGCTTTCTCGTGCTGCGCCGCAACCCTGAAGGGTTAGATGGCAGGGGCCGGACCTTGACGGCGGCGGGGTTTTGTCGCTCTTGGTGTGGAATGCGTGAACACGCGCCAGCCCGTTTCGTCGTGGCCGGCCAGGTCACTGTGGAGCGCGAGAGTGGACGAGGGGATCGATTCCGCCGAGCTGCAGGCCGAGCTCGCGCGGCTCAGGGAAGAGCACCGCGATCTCGACCGGGCGATCGAGGCGCTCGAATCGGCACCGGTGCACGATCGCCTCCAGCTGCAGCGGCTCAAGAAGCGCAAGCTCACCCTGCGCGACCGCATCCGCCGGATCGAGGACGAGATCCTCCCCGACATCATCGCCTGACGGGCGTTCTCGCCCGCCCCCGCGAGGGATCCGCATGACGAACACCACCCCGCCCGCGCGGCCCCCCGTCGCGATCGTCATGGGCAGCCAGTCGGACTGGGCGACCATGCGACACGCCGCGCAGACGCTCGAGGCGCTCGGCGTCGCCCACGAGGCGCGGATCGTCTCCGCCCACCGCACGCCAGAGCGGCTCTTCGCCTTCGCCAAGGGCGCGAAGGCCGAAGGCGTGAAGGTCGTCGTCGCCGGCGCGGGCGGGGCCGCGCACCTGCCGGGCATGGTGGCGGCGTTGACCCCGCTGCCGGTCTTCGGCGTGCCGGTCGAATCGAAGGCCTTGGCGGGCGTCGACAGCCTCTATTCCATCGTGCAGATGCCCGCCGGCATCCCCGTCGGCACGCTGGCGATCGGGCGGGCCGGCGCGATCAACGCCGCATTGCTCGCCGCCGCCGTCCTGGCGCTGGGCGACCCCGCGCTCGCGCAGCGCCTGGAGGCGTGGCGGGCCCGCCAGTCCGAGGGCGTGGCCGCGCATCCCGTGGATGCGCCGATCGTGGACGCCCCGCTCGTGGAGAGCGTGCGATGAGCCCGGTCGCGCCCGGCGACGTCCTCGGCATCCTCGGCGGCGGCCAGCTCGGGCGGATGATCGCGGCGGAGGCCGCGCGGCTCGGGCTCGTCGTCCACGTCTACAACGACGCCCCGGCGAGCCCCGCCTTCGACGTCGCCGCCCGCACCACGACCGCGGATTTCGCGGACGGCGAGGCGCTCGCGGAGTTCGCGCGCCATTGCGCGGTGGTCACCTACGAGTTCGAGAACGTTCCCGTCTCCGCCGCCGAGACGGTCGCGCGCTGGGCACCGCTTCGGCCGGGACTCGCGGCGCTCGCGACCGCGCAGGACCGGCTCGCCGAGAAGCGCTTCGTCGCGGATCTCGGCATCCCGGTGGCGCCGTTCCGCGCCGTCGACGACGTGGCCTCCCTCGCCGCCGCGCTGGCGGAGCTCGGGCGGCCCGCGATCCTCAAGACGCGACGCTTCGGCTACGACGGCAAGGGCCAGGTCGTGATCCGCGACGGTGACGACCCCGCCGCCGCGATCGCCGCCATCGGCGCGGCACCGGCGATCCTCGAGGGCTTCGTGCCCTTCGCGGCGGAAGTCTCCGTCGTCGCCGCCCGCGCGCCGGACGGTGGCCTCGCGGTCTACGACCTGTGCGAGAACCGCCACGAGAACGGCATCCTCGCCCGCACCACCGTTCCGGCCTCGATCTCGCCCGCGACGGAGGCGGCGGCGCGGGACGTCGCAGCGCGCATCGCCGCGGCGCTCGACTACGTCGGCGTCTTCGCGGTGGAGATGTTCGTCGTGCGCGACACCGACGGCGAGCACCTGGTCGTCAACGAGATGGCGCCCCGCGTGCACAATTCCGGGCACTGGACGGACATCGGCGCGGCGACCTCGCAATTCGAGCAGCACGTGCGCGCCGTCTGCGGCTGGCCGCTCGGCCCGACCACGCGTCGCGCGCCGGTGGTCACGATGGACAACCTCATCGGCGCGGACGCCGACGCCTGGCGCGGCCTCCTCGCGGACGAGGGCGCGCGGCTCACGCTCTACGGCAAGGGCGAGGCACGGGCCGGGCGCAAGATGGGGCACGTGACGCGGCTCTCGCGAGAGCGTTGAACCCGGGGGAGGGCGCGTTCTCGCCGCCCGCGTCCGGGCCGATCTCGGGCCTCGACAGCCCCCGGCGATTCTGCTAAGCGCAGCGTCGATCGGTCGAGGCGCGCGAGAGGCGCGAGCCTGCGCTCGGCCGTACAGGTTCCCGTAGCATACCCCGCATCCGACATCGCCGGCGCATCAACCGAAGGAACTCGACGCGTGCAGGTTCTCGTCCGTGAAAACAACGTCGATCAGGCGCTCCGCGCGCTCAAGAAGAAGATGCAGCGCGAGGGCATCTTCCGCGAGATGAAGCTGCGCGGCCATTACGAGAAGCCCTCCGAGAAGAAGGCGCGCGAGAAGGCCGAGGCCGTCCGCCGCGCCCGCAAGCTCGTGCGCAAGCGCATGCAGCGCGAGGGCCTGCTGCCGTCGAAGCCCAAGCCGGCCCGCTGAGGCGCGCCTTCGGGACCGTTGTGGCGATCCGCGGCTCCGAATGGGCCCGGTATCGCCCCATTCGTGTCTCAGGGAACCCGTACGACGTCGCGCGCAGCGGGCACGGGCGCAGAACGACGGGCGCGCATCGCGCCGGGGAGAGGCGACCATGATCACGACCATCGAGGGGACGCGCATCGACGGGACGCTTCGCGGCGTACGGCTGACGGGGCTCCTCCTGGCCGGCGTCGTGCTCGCGGGCTGCGAGACCGTGGCCACGCGCGGCCCCGCTCAGCAGGTCGCCGTGCTCGAGCGCCAGGACAGCGCGGTCGCGGGCACCAACATCGCCTCGCTCACCGAGGTGATCCGCAACAACCCGACCGACGCCACCGCCTACAACACCCGCGGTGCCGCCTACGCGCGCGCCGGCGACTTCCGCGACGCGCTGGCGGATTTCACGCGGGCGATCGAGCTCGACCCGTCGAACCCCGCCGCCTACACCAACCGCGCGCTGGCGCTGCGCCAGACCGGGCGCGACGACGACGCGCTCTCCGACTTCAGCCGCGCGCTCGCGGCGAACCCGGACTACGCGCCGGCGCGCATCGGCCGCGCCAACCTGCTGCGCGCGCGCGGGAACACCGCCGCCGCCCTCACCGACCTCAACGAGGCCCTGCGCGTCTACCCGGAATCCGCCGAGGCGCACCACGCCCGCGGGCTCGTCTACCAGCGCCTCGGCCAGCACCGCGAAGCGGTGCTCGACTTCGACGCCGCGATCGACCGCAACCCCTACGTCGCCGCCCCCTACCAGGGCCGCGGCCAGAGCCTGATCGCGCTCGGCGACTTCGCGAAGGCGATCGAGGATCTGAACGCCTCGCTCAACGTGCAGTCCCAGAACGCCGACGCCTGGGCCTGGCGCGGCGTGGCGCTGGAGCGCTCCGGACAGGTGGACGAGGCCCGCGAGAGCTACCGCCGGGCGCTCTCCATCGACGCGACGAACACCATCGCCCGCGAGGGCGCCGGGCGCGTGCGCGCCTGATCGCCCGCGGTGACGGCGGGAGGGCGCGGGCATGGCTGCGCTCGTAGACGCCATTCGCGCCGCCTTCCTGCGCCAGGCCGATGCCTGCCGCCGCCTCGGCTCGTCCTTCAACGCCGACCTGTGCATGCTCCTGTCCGAGCGCCTGGACGATGCGAGCGCCTTCGGGCGGCGGATCGGGTCCTGGGAGGGCGATCCCCGGGCCGATGCGCTGGCCCTGCGCGCCGCCGGCGCGCTCCACGCCCTCGCCCGCACGCGCCGCGTCCCGGCCCTGACGAACGCCTACCCGCCCGCCGCCTTCGACGCCGCCCGCCTCGGCGACGCCCTCGCGCAGGCGCTCGCGCGGGAGGACGCCTTCCTCGCCGGCTATCTCGACTCAGCCCCGCAGACCAACGAGGTCAAGCGCTCCGGCGCGATCCTGGGCGCGCTGCTCGTCGTGGCGCGGGAGACCGGGCTGCCGCTGTCGCTCCTCGAGATCGGTGCGAGCGCCGGGCTCAACCTCGGGCTCGAGCGCTACGGCTACGCGCTCGACGTGGGCACGCGGGAGGGGGCGAGCCCGGTCCTCGTGCGCTGCGCCTGGCGCGGCGCCCATCCCGATCCCGCGACGCCGCTCGCCGTTATCGACCGGGCGGGCTGCGACCGCAACCCGCTCGACCCCGGCGACCCCGCCGATCGCGAGCGGCTGTTCTCCTACATCTGGCCGGACCAGCCCGAGCGGCTCGAGACCACCGCGTCCGCCCTCGCCGTCGCCGCCGCGGCTTCCTGGCGCGTCGCACGAGCCGATGCCGCCGACTGGATCGAGGCGCGGCTCGCGTCTGCGCCGTGGGCCGGCGTCACCACGGTCGTATTCCACACGATCGTCTGGCAATACCTGCCGGCCCCGGTGAAAGCCCGCATCGAGGCGGCGCTCGCCGACGCGGCGGGCCGCGCACGCGCCGACGCACCCCTCGCCCACGTCGCCATGGAAGCGGACGACACCCCCGGGTCCGCCGCCCTCACGCTCCGCCTGTGGCCCGGCGGCGAGATGCGGGCGCTGGGGCGCGCGGATTTCCATGGGCGGTGGGTGGAGTGGGGGCGAGACGCCTAAAGATTGTGGCAAACAACCCCGGCTCGCGCCGCAACATCCATCATTCTTCGATCGAGGGTGGCCAAACGGCCGCAATCGGTACGCAGAGCCAAAGCGACATAAAGGCAGTCATAGACGGGATGCCTGAATTCGTAGGAGATCCGGGCCGCAGTCTCGATCAGGACCGAAGTCGAAACGAAATCGGAGAAGGGAATTCGGACCGCTCGGAGCGCTTCGACCGCGTGTTCCGCCGACATCGCATTACGGATGACACGCTTGAAGAACGCGTTGCCCGCTTCCGCCAAGAGCATCTCCGGCGCAATCAGGGTGTGCCCTCTAGCGAGAATCGAACGCGCGCGATCCGAACCGTCCTCGCGGATCAGCCATGGAACCGCGACGGACGCGTCAACGATAAGGCTCATCGTTGTCGCGGTCCTCGCGGATCAGATCTACGCTGCTCCCGGGAAAGCGGGGCCCCATGGACGCGATGCGATCCGCGATCTTCAGGAATTCCGCTTGTGACGGCTTGGCGAACGCCTGCAGCGCCTCTCGTGCGACCTCGTTCAGCGACGTTCCTTGCGCGCGCGCTCGATCCTTGAGGCGCGCCGCCAGCTCGTCATCCACGTTGCGCACGAGTATGTCGACCATCTATCGCTCCATTGATATCGAAACGATAGCACGGGTCGCCTCCCGCTGCAATCCTCACTCCCGCGCCTCCACCAGCCGCGCCGCGTACCGCGCCATCAGGTCGACCTCGAGGTTGACCCGCTCGCCCGGGCCCTTGTCGCCGAAGGTCGTGTGCGCGAGCGTGTGGGGTATGAGCAAGACGGAGAAGACGTCGCCCTCCACGGAATTGACCGTCAGCGAGCAGCCGTCGAGCGCGACCGATCCCTTCTCGGCGACGAAGCGGGCGAGGACGGCGGGCACGCGCAGGTCGAAGCGGGCGGTGGCGCCCCAGCCGGTCTCCTCGGCGGTGACCTCGCTGCGCGCGACGATCTCTGCGAGCCCGTCCACGTGGCCGGTGACGATGTGGCCGCCCAGCTCGTCGCCGATCTTCAGCGAGCGCTCGAGATTGACGCGGGTCCCCTCCCCCCAGGAGCCGACCGTGGTACGCGCCAGGGTCTCCGCCGCCGCATCGACGGAGAACCACATGTCTCCCGCGACGCCGCCCAGCGCCACGACGGTGAGGCAGGGACCGGAGCAGGCGATCGAGGCGCCGATGGCGATCGTTCCGGGATCGTCGTCGCAGGCGATGGTGAGCCGGCGCTGGTCGGTACGGTCCTCCACCGCGACGACGCGGCCGATGGTTGTGACGATGCCGGTGAACATGGCTCACGCCCTCTCGAAGTGCTGGAACACGTCCGCGCCCGCCGGCTCCTCGGAGACGAGCCGCAGGCGCGTCTCGACGTGGCGCGCGAGCGCGGGGCCGACGGCGGCGAGGCCGGGCGCCGAGGGGTCCTGCGCAGCGAGCCGGCGCGGGCCCGTCGCGATGGCCAGCGCGTCGACGAGATCGGCCTGCGCCAACCCCTCGGCCAGCGCGGGCCCGCCCTCGCAGAACACGCGCGTGATGCCGCGCACGGCGAGCAGCCGCAGGCCCTCGTCGAGCCGCACCCGCCCACGATCGTCGGCGCCGACCCGCATCACCTCGACGCCCGCGTCGACGAGCCGGCGCTCGGCGGCGGCGGGCGCATCGATCGTGGTGATCACCCAGGTCGGCGGCGCGCCCGCGCTCTGGACGATCCCAGCCTCGAGCGGCAGGGCGAGGCGCGAATCGACCACGACCCGCACCGGCGACCGGTGCTCGAGGCCGGGCAGCCGCGTCGTCAGCCGCGGGTCGTCGGCGACGACCGTGTTGAGGCCGACCATGATCGCGTCCGCATGCGCGCGCATCAGGTGGACGCGGGCGTTGGCCAGCGCGCCGGTGATCATCAGCCGCTCGTTGGAGGCGGCGGCGGCGTAGCCGTCGGCGGTGCGGGCGAGCTTGAGCAGCACCGCCGGGCGGCCCTTCGTCACCCGCGTGACGTGCCCGACATGGCTGCGCGCGGCCTCCGCCTCCGCGACGCCGCCGGTGACGGCGAGGCCCGCCTGGCGCAGCAGCGCCGCGCCGCGCCCGCTCACCCGCGGGTCGGGATCGGCCAGCGCGTAGACGACGCGGGCGACGCCGGCATGGATCACCGCCTCGGCGCAGGGTGGCGTCTTGCCGTGGTGCGAGCAGGGCTCCAGCGTGACGTAGAGCGTGGCACCCCGCGCGGCCGGGCCGGCGGCGTCCAGCGCGACGCGCTCGGCATGGGGACGCCCGCCGGGCTGGGTGACGCCGCGTGCGACGACGACCGGCGCGCCGGAGGCGTAGGAGACGAGCACGGCGCCGACGCTCGGATTGGGCCAGGTGAGGCCGAGATTGCGCCGCCCGATCGCCAGCGCATTGCGCATGTAGGCGACGTCTCGGTGCGCCTGCGCATCGCCAGCGGGCGTCCCGCCGGCGGCGGCCGCGCGCGCCGCGGCGGGGCTCATCGCACGCCGTCCACGGCGGGATCCGCCGGTGCGGCGTCGTCCTCTGCGGGCCGCGCGGGGGCGGCGGCGGCCGCGGCCGTGCCGGCGCCCGCGGCGCGTCCGAGCCCGATCAGCAGCTCCTCGAAGTCCCTGGGCTCGCGGAAGCTCTTGTAGACCGAGGCGAAGCGCACGTAGGCGACGTCGTCGAGGTTCTTGAGCCCCTCCATGACGAGATCGCCCACCTGCTCGGAGGAGACCTCGCTCTCGCCGGAGGACTCGAGCTGGCGCACGATGCCGTTGACCATGCGCTCCACCCGCTCGGGATCGACCTCGCGCTTGCGCAGGGCGACGTCGATCGAGCGCTGGAGCTTGTCACGGTCGAAGGGCACGCGCTTGCCCGAGCGCTTCACCACCACGAGCTCGCGCAGCTGCACGCGCTCGAAGGTCGTGAAGCGCCCACCGCAATCGGGGCACACGCGCCTGCGCCGGATCGAGGCCGAGTCTTCCGCCGGCCGCGAGTCCTTCACCTGCGTGTCGAGGCTTCCGCAATAGGGGCAGCGCATGTGCGCCCGCGTCTCCTCAGCCGTAGATCGGGAAGCGGCCGGTCAGCGCGTGGACCCGCGCCTTGACCGAGGCCTCGACGGCGTCGTTGCCGCCCTCGCCGTTCGCCGCGAGCCCGTCGAGCGTCTCGACGATCAGCCGGCCGACCTCCTGGAACTCGGCCACGCCGAAGCCCCGCGAGGTCGCGGCCGGGGTGCCCAGCCGAATGCCGGAGGTGACCATCGGCTTCTCGGGGTCGAAGGGCACGCCGTTCTTGTTGCAGGTGATGTGCGCGCGCCCGAGCGCCTGCTCGGCGGCCTTGCCGGTGAGCGCCTTCGGGCGCAGGTCGACGAGCATCAGGTGGTTGTCGGTGCCGCCGGAAACGATGGCGTAGCCGCCGGACTTGATCGTGTCCGCGAGCGCGCGCGCGTTGTCGACCACGGCGCGGGCGTAGATCTTGAACTCCGGCCGCAGCGCCTCGCCGAAGGCGACCGCCTTGGCCGCGATGACGTGCATCAGCGGGCCGCCCTGCATGCCGGGGAACACCGCGGAGTTGAACTTCTTCGCCAGCGCCTCGTCGTTCGTCAGGATCATGCCGCCGCGCGGGCCGCGCAGGGTCTTGTGCGTGGTCGTGGTGGCGACGTGGGCGTGGGGGAACGGCGAGGGGTGCGCGCCGCCGGCGACGAGGCCCGCGAAATGCGCCATGTCGACCATGAACCAGGCGCCGACCTCGTCCGCGATCTCGCGGAAGCGGGCGAAGTCCCAATGGCGCGAGTAGGCCGAGCCGCCGGCGATGATGATCTTCGGCTTGTGCTCGCGGGCGAGGCGGGCGACCTCGTCCATGTCGATCCGGTTGTCGTCGGGCCGCACGTTGTAGCTCACGACGTCGAACCACTTGCCCGACACGTTCACCGGCGCGCCGTGCGTGAGGTGCCCGCCGGCGGCGAGGTCGAGGCCCATGAACGTGTCGCCCGGCTGCATCAGCGCCATGAACACGGCCTGGTTCGCCTGCGAGCCCGAGTTCGGCTGGACGTTGGCGAATCCGCAGTCGAACAGCCGGCAGGCGCGCTCCTGCGCCAGCGTCTCGGCGATGTCGACGAACTGGCAGCCGCCGTAGTAGCGCCGGCCGGGATAGCCCTCGGCGTACTTGTTGGTCATCACCGAGCCCTGCGCTTCGAGCACCGCCTGGGAGACGATGTTCTCGGAGGCGATCAGCTCGATCTCCATGCGCTGGCGGCCGAGTTCGGCCTCGATGGCGGCGGCGATCTCGGGATCGACGTCCGCGAGGCCGGCCGAGAAGAAGGAGTTGGACAGATGGGTCCCGGTCGCTTCGCTCGCGCTCATGTTTCGCCTCGCTCTCGTCGGCCCGAATGTGGTCCCGTGTCTCCCGCGCCCGCACCGGGGCCGCCGCTCTCGGCGGGCGCGAGCGGGCGCTGCGGCGCCCGTCGGGTCTCAGATGGGGCGTCTATCATGGGGGGACAGGGCCGGCAAATCGTGAATGGATGCGACATGGAGCGGGTGTTGCACCGACGGGGGTGCGGGATTTCGGGCGGCGTTACCCCCGCTACCTTGCACCCACGCCAACCCGCCCTGGCGCGTCGGTCCGTTGCGTCCGCCCGCGGCGCGACCATCTGCCGAAGCGACGAAACGGCGCAGCTTGCACGGAAAGCCCCCCCCATGACCGACTTCGCCACCCACCCGATCGCCACCCGCTTCCCGCCGAAGCACCCCGATCGCCTGCAGCTCTACTCGACGCCCACGCCCAACGGCGTGAAGGTCTCGATCATGCTCGAGGAGACCGGGGTGCCCTACGAGCCGCATTTCGTGAACATCGGCGAGAACGAGACCTGGACGCCGGAATTCCTGGCGCTGAACCCCAACGGCAAGATCCCCGCGATCATCGATCCGCACGGCCCCGCGGGCGAGCCGCTCGCGCTCTTCGAATCGGGCGCGATCCTCCTCTACCTCGCCGAGAAGACCGGGCGCCTCCTGCCCGCCGACCCAGTCGCGCGCTGGCAGACGGTGCAATGGGTGATGTGGCAGATGGGTGCGGTGGGGCCGCTGTTCGGCCAGCTCGGCTTCTTCCACAAGTTCAAGGGCCGCGAGATCGAGGACCCGCGCCCCAAGGAGCGCTACCGGGCCGAGGCCGAGCGGCTCCTGAAGGTGATCGAGACGCGGCTCGAGGGGCGCGACTGGATCATGGGCGCGGAGTACACGATCGCCGACATCGCGTTGCTGGGCTGGGTGCGCAACCTCGTGGGGTTCTACGAGGCGGGCGACATCGTCGGCTGGGACGCGCTCTCGCGCACGCCCGCCTGGCTCGAGCGCGGCCTCGCCCGCCCGGCGGTGCAGCGCGGTCTCGCGATCCCCGCCCGGGGCTGAGCCGCCTCAGCGCGGCGCCACCGAGGGCGCCTCGGACGCCGAGGGCGCGAACACGCCCTCCCGCAGGAAGCGTCGCAACGCGTCCGCGTCGAACGTCGCCGGCTCCGGGCGCGCATCCCCCGTCGGCGGTTGCGGATTGGGGAGCGCCGGCGGCTCGCGCGCCGCCTCCTCGGCCGCACGCCGCGCCTCGTCCTCCGCGGCCCGGCGCGCTTCCTCCTCCGCGGTCCGCCGCGCTTCTTCCTCCGCGGCGCGGCGCGCCTCTTCCTCGGCCCGCCGACGTGCTTCCTCCTCCGCGAGCCGGCGGCGCTCCTCCTCCTCCGCCGCCTGCCGGGCGCGCTCCTGCGTCAGCGCATCGAGCGAGCGCAGCTCGGCGTCGCGGCGGGCCGCCTCCGCGGCACCGCGCGCGCGGGTCTCCTCGAGGCGCCGGCGCTCGGCCTCGATGCGCCATTCCTCGGCGCGCGTCCGGCGCAACTCCAGCATGCGCGCCTCGTCGATGCGGCGCTGGCGCTCGCTCGCCTCGCGCTCGAAGGCCTCGATGCGGGCGAGCTCGCGCTCGAGGACGATAGCGGCGATGCCGTTGGTGAGAGGCCCGACGTCGATGGTGCGGGCGAGATCGCCGAGCGGTCCGGCGAGGCTCACGCCGATCGTCGGGGCGGGTCCCTCCCAGCCCTGCGGCGCGTCCTCGCCGCGCAGGAAGCCGCGGATCTCGAGCGTCAGCGCCCGCAGGTCGAGCGCGACCGTTCCCTCGAACGCACCGCCCGCCGCACCCGCCGCCTCCGCGCGCACCGGTGAGAGGCCGATCACGCCGGAGATCAGCGTCAGCGGCGCCTCGACGGTCTCGACCCGCAGCGGCCCCTCGTCGAGGGCGGTGGAGACGTAGGTGTCGACCCGCCGGCCCCCGAGCGGATCCTCCTCGGCGAGCGCCCGGTCGAGGCCGCGGCCGATCGCCGTGGAGTCGGCGCCGGGCACGACGACGTCGGCGAGCGTCAGGCGCCCCTCCCCGGCGAGCGCCCCCACCACCTCGGCGATGCTGCCGCCCGCGCCGCCGAAGTCGATCGTGCCCGTGAGCCGGCCGTCGATCGCGAGGTCCGGTGCGAGCCGAGAGAGCGCGAGATCCGCGAGCGAGGCCTCGCCGACGATCGACGCGCGCTCGGCGGCGGGCCGGCCGAGCGTCAGGTCGGCGGCGATGCGCCCGTCGGCGAGCGCGGCTTCGAGCCCGGTGATCGCGATACCGTCGCGCTCGAGCGCGATGTCGAAGCGCGCGTCCTCGGCGACGTAGCCGCGCCCGAGGTCGAGCCGTGGCACGATCACGGTCGCGCTGCCGCGCGAGAGCGGGCGCGCCAGCGCGGCGAAGGCCTCGCGTGACCACGTGGCGGTGCCGCGCCCGAGCACGTCGCCCAGCGCGAAGGCCTCGGCGAGCCAGGGCAGCGACAGGCGTGCGGTGCGAATCTCGGCCCGCGGGGGCGCGCCCGGCGGGAGCGTGGCGTCGATGCGCACGCTCGTCTCGGCGATGCTGCCGCCGGCCTCCAGCAGCGTCTCGACGCCCTCGCGACGGAACGAGGCGCGCAGCGTCGCGGGCACCGGCGTCTCCGTCACGATCCGCCCGCCGAGCAGCGCGAACGCCGGGCGCAGGTCCTGCGCGACGAGATCGACCTCGCCGGAGAGCGGCGCGAAGTCGACGGCGTCGAGCACGAGCGGGCGGCTCGTGTCGAGCCGCAGGCCCGCGGCGTCGGCGGTGACGCGGGCGACGAAACGGTCGGGGCCGCTGCGGCCGAGCGTGAGTGCGACGAGGGCGGGCTCGCCCGCGACCGTCCCGGCCACCGGCGCGACGCCGTCGACGTCGAGCCAGCCGGCGACGTCGTCGGTGGAGAGCTCCAGCTCGAGCCGCTCGGTGCGTCCGTCTAGGGTGAGCCATTGCGCGCTGATCGGCCCGCCGGCTGCGGTACCTTCGATCGCGGTGCGCAGCCCGCGCGCGGCGGCGCCCTGGGCCGCCACGCCCTGCGCGTCGGCGAGCCGCTCGACGGTGAGCGCGACGTCGAGCGCGCCCTCGCGCAGGAAGCGCGGGATGAGGGCCACCGCCTCGCCGAAGGCCACGCGGCCCATGAGCGCGATCAGCGGCTCGGCCTCCACCGCCGCGAGCCGCCCCTCGATGCGCCCGGCCCCGTCCTGCGCGACACGCCCCGACACGGAGACCTCCGCCCCGGCGAGGTCCGAAATCTCGAGCGTCGCGATCTCGATGCCGGTCTCGTCCGAAGCGAGCCTGGCGCGAATGCGTCCCGCGCCCTCGGCCCCCTCGAAACGCACGTCCTCGGCGTCGAGCACCAGCTCGACGTCGAGCGCGCGCGGCAGGTCGGACAGGGCCGAGAGCTGCGGCAGGCGGGCGACGTCGAGCCCGTCCGCGGCGACCTGTGCGGAGATCTTGGGCCGCCCGCCCGGACCCTGCGCGTCCCAGCGCACGGTCCCGGTCAGCGCCGTGTCGCCCGCGGCGAGGCGCAGCGAGGAGAGCGCCACGAGATCCTCGCGCCAGACGACGTCGGCGGCGACGTCGAGGGGCTGCCCGTCGAGGAGGTCGACGAGCGGTCCGTCGACGCCGGAGCGGCGCAGGAAGCGCGCGAGGCGCGCACCGTCCCGGGCGACGAGGCTCGCGCGCCCGTCGGCGCTCGGCGGGCCGTCGCGCCCGATCTCGCCGGAGAAGCGCGCCCGTGCGTCGCCGGGCAGCACGGCGGAGGCGGAGCGCACCAGCAGCCGGTCGCCCGCCGTCGTCAGCGAGACCGCGAGCTCCGAGATCTCCTCCTCGAGCAGCGCCACGCTGTCGGCGGCGAGAACGAGGTCGAGCGGCAGGCCGAACCGCCCGTTCGCGGCGGCGCCGAGCGCCGCGCCGAGCGGGCTGCCGATCACGCGCTCGGCCACGAGCCGGCGCGTCGAGAGGTCGAGCGAGAGGCGCGGATCGTCGAGCGCGACGAACCCCGCGCCCTCCAGCCGCGTGCCGGATCCGGCGTCCCCGGCCTCGATCGACAGCTCCGTCAGCGTGACGCCCCGATCGGCGGTGGCGAAGGTCGTCTCCACCACGAGCGGCGCGGCGTCGGGCTCGGCGGCGGCGGCGACGATCATGCGCCCCTGCCCGCCGAGCGTCGCCGCCCAGAAGCCGCCGCCCGACGGCGCCAGGGCGAGCGCGCCCTGCGCATCGAAGCGCACCGGCCCGTCCTCGCCCGCCTGGAAGCGCATCGCCATCACCCGCTCGGCGTCGAAGCGGCCGGTGACGAGACGGAACGGCAGGTCCTCGGCGACGCCGTCGATCCGGTAGGGGCCGCCCAGCGCGTCCGCCGAGAGCCGCACGTCGGAGACGTCGAGCCAGCGGCGCTCCTCGCCCTCCGGCGAGACCGCGACGACGGCGAGCGTGTCGGCGCGCAGGTCGTCGAAGGCGAAGCGCGCGCCGCCTTCGGTGCCCGGCGCGAAGGCCGCGGGCAGGCGCAGGCCCTCGTCGCCGCGGGTCGGCACGCGGATCGCGGCGGCGGCGGCGCGTCCCGAGGAGAAGCGCACCTCGCCGCGCAGGAGCGGCGCGAGCTCGATTTCCGCGACCACGTCGATCGCCGCGAGCGAGGCCGCGCCCGGCTCGGCCCCGCCGATCGAGAGCCGCCCCACGCTCAGCCGCGGCGAGGGCAGCAGGCGGACGTCGAGCGGCCCCTCGGTGCGGATCGGCGCCCCGGCAGCCCGAGAGAGCGCGCGCTCGACCTCCCCGCGCCGCAGGTCCCAGTCGATCAGGGGCGGCGCGACGAGCGCCGCCGTGAGCAGGACGATGACGAGACCCGCGAGCGCGGTCAGGATGTCACGCAAGACGAAATGACCCTCGTGGCGACCATGCCCGGGTCAGGGAACGAGGACCTTTCCCGGGTTCATGATGTCGTGAGGATCGATCGCACGTTTGATCACGCGCATCAATTCCACGGCGGCCGCGCCGTGCTCGTCCACGAGGAATCGCATCTTGCGCTGCCCGATCCCGTGCTCGCCGGTGCACGTCCCCTCCATCGACAGCGCCCGGGCGATCAGGCGCTCGATGAAGCCGTAGACGCGCGCCACCTCGCCAGGGTCCGCCACGTCGACGAGGGGCAGGACGTGGAAGTTGCCGTCGCCGACGTGGCCGAGGATCGTCGCGACGAGCCCGGTCTCCTCGATGTCCGCCACCGTCTCCTCGACGCAATCGGCGAGCCGCGAGATCGGCACGCAGATGTCGGTGGAGACGCCCTTGGCGCCGGGCCGGCGGGCGAGCGCCGCCCAGTAGGCGTCGTGGCGCGCCTGCCAGAGGCGCGTGCGGCTCTGCGCCTCCGTCGCCCAGGCGAAGGTGCCGCCGCCGCACTCGCGCGCGATCTCGCCGAAGCGCTCGGCCTGCTCGCGCACGCCCGCCTCGCTGCCGTGGAACTCGACGAAGAGCGTGGGCGCCTCCTCGAGCGTCAGCTTCGAGTAGGCGTTGCAGGCGGCGACCTGGCCGGCGTCGAGCAGCTCGATGCGCGCGACCGGGATGCCGGATTGGATCGTCAGGATCGTGGCCTCGCAGGCGGCGCGCACCGAGGGGAACGGGCAGGCGCCGCCCGAGATCGCCTCGGGGATACCCTGGAGCCGCAGCGTGATCTCCGTCGTGATCCCGAGCGTCCCCTCCGAGCCGACGAGGAGCCGCGTGAGGTCGTAGCCGGCGCTCGACTTGCGCGCGCGGCTCGCGGTATGGACGATCTCGCCGCTCGGCAGGACGGCGGTGAGCGCCACCACGTTCTCGCGCATCGTGCCGTAGCGCACGGCGTTCGTGCCCGACGCGCGGCAGGCGACCATGCCGCCGAGCGAGGCGTCGTAGCCCGGGTCGATCGGGAAGAAGAGGCCCTGGTCGCGCAGGTGGGCGTTGAGGCGCGTGCGGGTGACGCCGGGCTCGACGACGCAGTCGAGATCCTCCGCGTTGACCCGCAGCACCCGGTCCATCCGCGAGAGATCGACGCACACGCCGCCGTAGGGCGCGTTGACGTGGCCCTCCAGCGAGGAGCCCGTGCCGAAGGGAATGACGGGTACGCGGTGCTCGGCGCACAGGCGCACGATCGCCGCGACCTCCTCGGTGGTCTGCGCGTAGACGACGGCATCCGGCGGCTCGGGAGGGACCCAGGTGACGGTGGCCGCGTGCTGGGCGCGCACCGCCTCGGCGGTGGAGAGCCGATCGCCGAAACGGGGCCGCAGGCCCTCGAGGACGGCCTCGAGCGCCTGCGGGTCGGGCCTCTTGCGGAGCGGGCGGGCGGGTGCGTTCATGGACGTCCTCGGAGGGCGTGCGAGCGTTGCGGAACACGTGTGAATGGCACGCGGAGCGACTGGAGATTAGCAGAGGGCGGAAGCGGGCGGCATCCGTAGGCGAACGGGCTCGCGCGAGCCGTCCCGAAGCCGCCTAAACCGATTTTTGCCCGCCGCACGGGCTGGACGATCGCTCGTTTGTTGGGCAACTTGATCGGAACGATGCCAGAGAGGCTCCCGTGGCCGAGCATGCGCCGACCCCGATCTTCTTCTTCGCGCCGTTCGTCTCCTCGACGATGCGCGTCGAGGAGGCGTGGATCGACTACAACGGCCACATGAACCTCGCCTATTACCACGTCCTCTTCGACCGTGCGCTGGACGAGGCCTTCGGCGTGGTGGGGCTGGGGCCGGACTACGTCGCCGAGAGCCGTGCGTCCTACTTCGCGGCGGAGGCGCACGTGCTCTATCGCCGCGAACTCGTCGCCGACGATCCCGTGCGGGTGACGGTCCAGCTCCTCGACAGCGACGAGAAGCGCTTCCACGTCTATCTCGAGGTCCGCCACGCCCGCGAGGGCTGGACGGCGGCGACGTGCGAGATCCTCTCGCTGCACGTCGACATGACCACGAAGCGCGTGACACCCTTCCCGGACGCGATCCGCGACAACCTGGAAGTGATGCGGGCCGCCCACGCCCGTCTGCCTCGGCCCGACGCGGTGGGACGCAGGATCGGCATCCCGCGCGACGAGCCGGAGCGCGCGACGGGCACGCGGCACTGACGCTTCGGCATGCGGATCGTCGCTCAGCCGACGACGTAGCCGATGCCTCCGAGCAGCACGCGGCCGGCCGCGAGGCTCCAGAAGCCGGCGATGCAGGTGGCGATCATCACGAAGGGGATCGGGCGGCGCTCGAAGCGGCGGCCGCGCAACGTGTTGCGCAGGATGATGAAGGGAGCCGAGAAGGCCAGCATCGGCAGGCTCGCCAGCGCCACGACCCCGCCGCGCTCGAGCAGCGAGAAGCTGGCACGACGGTGGGTCACCAGCTCGAAGGCGCTCGCGAGCAGCCCGGCGAAGGCGAAGCCCACGACGAGCGCGTTCAGGCTGGACACGGTCCAGGGATCGAGACCCACATCGACACTCATGAGCGGCTCCGGCGCGCGACCCCTCCCGAGCCGGCACGGCGATCCTGCACGAGGCTTTACTCCTCGTTAAGCACGAATGGCGAAAAGGGTTAACGTCGCGCCCGCCGCAGGAGAGCCGAGATGCGGTCTTCAGCCCATGCCGCCGCACCCGGCGCCGCACCGCTCGCGCCAGCACCGATCCGCTGGCGCGGGATCGGCCTGCCGGCGGCCTGTCTCGCGCTCGGGCTGTGCGCGGCGCTCCTCGCCCTGGCGCTGTGGTCGCGGTCGCTGATCGCGCGGGACGCCCCCTCCCCCGGCGCCATGGTCGCGCTCGAACTCGCCGATCGACCGCTCGTGCTGCCCCGCGATTGGCTGATCGCGCCGCGGACCCCGGGCGCGACCGAGCGGGTCGCGATCGAGGCGCCCCTCGACGCGCTGCTCGGGGTCGCTCTGGATGAGGCCGTCGGTCCACGGATCGGCGTCACGCTGGTTCCCGCCGACGACGCGCCGGCGCCGTCGGAGCGGCCGGCGCAGCTCTACAATCGCTTCCTGGAACCCGGCGCGGAGGCGACGCGGGACGGGCTCATCCGCCGCGTCTTCGCGCAGGGCTCGCCCTACGAGGGCGAGACGCTGCACCTCGCGCCGCCCCAGGGCCGCGCCTTCGCCGCGCGCTGCCTCGACGGCGCGGCGGCGGCGGGCGTCCGCCTGCCCTGCCTCGCCGAGATCCGCCGCGGCGGCCTGGACGCGCAGGTGCGCCTGCCGGCTGCGGCGCTCTCGGACTGGCCGCGAATCGTCGCCGCCGTGGAACGGCTCGCCACCGTGCCGGGTCAGTAGAGCCGGCCGCCGATCGGCACGTTCCGCGAGGGCTCGATCAGCACGACCTCGCCGTCGGCGTCCGGTACGCCGAGCGTGAGGACCTGCGACATGAACTTGCCGATCTGGCGCGGCGGGAAGTTCACCACCGCCAGCACGAGCCGCCCCTCGAGCTCGTCGAGCGCGTAGTTGCGCGTGATCTGCGCCGAGGAGCGACGCGTGCCGATCTGCGGCCCGAAGTCGATGGTCAGCTTGTAGGCGGGCTTGCGCGCCTCGGGGAACGGCTCCGCCGCGACGATCCGGCCGACGCGGACGTCGACCTTAAGGAAGTCGTCGAAGGTGATCTGCGGCGTGTCCATGGCGGGAGGCTCCGAGCGTTGCTGTCGCGCTCTGCTTACCGCCGGACGCACCGCCCGTCACCCGGCACCATCACGCTCCTCCCCGTCGGGGGAGGTGGATCGGCGCGCAGCGACGAGACGGCGGGGGGCGCCGGCAGGCGCTTCGGCGACAGCCGAAGTCCGACATCCGTCGAGCCACGGGACCCCGCCCCTGATCCGCTCTCGCGGATCGTCCCCGCCCCGAAGGGGCGGGAGCGTCTCACTCCGCCGCGTGCTGGGCGTGCATCCCCTCGCCGCGGGCGACGATCTTGTTGAGCGCCGCGAGGTAGGCCTTGGCGGAGGCGACGAGCGTGTCCGGGTCGGCGCCGCGGCCGGTGACCGTGCGGCCGCCGGAATTCAGCCGCACCGACACCTCGGCCTGCGCGTCCGTGCCCTCGGTCACCGCGTGGACCTGGTAGAGCTCGAGCGTCGCCTCGTGCGGCTGGAGCGCGTGGATGGCGTTGAAGACGGCGTCCACCGGCCCGTTGCCGTCGGCCTCCTCGGTGACGACGCGGCCCTCGATCTCGAGCTTCATCGTCGCGCGCTGCGGCCCGCGGGTGCCGGCGATGACCGAGAGCGACACGAGCTTGATGCGGTCGTGCGCGGTGGCGAGCCGCTCGTCGACGAGCGCCTCGATGTCCTCGTCGTAGACGTGCTTCTTGCGGTCGGCGAGCGCCTTGAAGCGGTCGAAGGCGTCCTGCAGCTCGTTGTCGGAGACCTTGTAGCCCAATTCCGCCAGCTTCGAGCGGAAGGCGTTGCGACCCGAATGCTTGCCCATCACCAGCGAGGTCTTGGTGACGCCGACCGACTCGGGCGTCATGATCTCGTAGGTCTGGGTGTGCTTGAGCATGCCGTCCTGGTGGATGCCGCTCTCGTGGGCGAAGGCGTTGCGGCCGACGATGGCCTTGTTGTACTGAACCGGGAAGTTGGTCGCGCCCGCCACCACCTTCGAGGCGCGGGTCAGCATCGTCGCGTCGATGCCCGTGTCGTAGGGGAAGACGTCGGCGCGGGTCTTCATCGCCATGACGATCTCCTCGAGCGCGGCGTTGCCCGCGCGCTCGCCGATGCCGTTGATCGTGCACTCGATCTGCCGCGCGCCGCCGCTCACGCCGGCGAGCGAGTTCGCCACCGCCATGCCGAGATCGTTGTGGCAGTGCACCGAGAAGATCGCCTTGTCGGCGTTCGGCACGCGGTTGCGGACCGTCTCGAACAGCGCGCGGTACTCCTCCGGCGTGGTGTAGCCCACCGTGTCGGGGATGTTGATCGTCGTCGCGCCGGCGTTGATCGCCGCCTCGACGCAGCGGCACAGGAAGTCCATCTCCGTGCGCGTGCCGTCCTCGGCCGACCACTCGACGTCCTCGACGAGGTTCCTCGCGCGCGTCACCTGGTCGATGACGAGCGCCAGCACCGCGTCGGGCTCCTTCTGGAGCTTGTACTTCATGTGGACGGGCGAAGTGGAGATGAAGGTGTGGATGCGCGGGCGCACCGCGTGCCGTACCGCCTCGCCGGCGCGCTCGATGTCCTTGGGGTTGGCGCGCGACAGGCCGGCGACGACGGCGCGCTTCACCCGGCGCGAGATCTCGGAGACGGCCTCGAAATCGCCGATCGAGGCGATGGGGAAGCCCGCCTCGATGATGTCGACGCCCATGTCGTCGAGCATCTCGGCGATCTCGAGCTTCTCCTCGAGGGTCATGGTGGCGCCGGGGCACTGCTCGCCGTCGCGCAGGGTGGTGTCGAAGATCAGGACGCGGTTGGTGTCGGTCGACATGGTCTTGCTCCGGTATCGGATCGGGATCGCGGCGGCCGCTCGCGGCGCCGGGTCGGGTCTCGATCTCCCCTGAAGGCCCAGGCGCGCGCCCGGACGGCCCTCAGGGGCTGATAAGGAGCAGGAGGCCGAGGGAAAGCGCGCGCGCCCGCACGCCGGAAGCCGGCGCGGCCAGGATGCTGCTGCGATGGGAGCCGGCCAGGGCCACGGCTCACTCCTCGTTCGATCGGCGCCGCTTCGCGCGGCGGTATAGCACTTGTACCGGAGCCGAGGCGAGGCGGCAAGCCCGCGTGAGCGGCGGAGCGCTTCGCCCACGCACCCCGATCGGCTAGGCTCTGCGCACGATTCGCGTCCGCTCGTAACGGAGAGATCCCGCCATGCCGGTGCCGATGCCCCCGCCGCTTCCGATCCTCGCCGCGCTGGCCGTGCTCGGCCTCGCCGCCTGCACCCAGACCGGCGCCCCCACCGTCGCCGGCGGCCCCGCCGTCGCCGTGGCGAGCCTCGACCTGCCGGGGTCGTCCGCCTGCGCGCAGGAGATCCGCGCCTTCCGGGCGCTGCTCGACCGCGACAACGAGACCGGCTTCGTCGGCCCCACCGTCTATCGCGACGCGACGCGCGATCTCGCCGGCCCGGCCGAGACCTGCCGCGCCGGGAACGACGCCGCGGCGCGCGCCCAGCTGCGCGCGGTCAAGACGCGCTTCGGCTACCCGGCCTGAGACGCCACGCGCTGGAGGAACACCTCCATGAAGCGCGGCGTGCGCGCCGGGTCGAGCTCGCCCGGCCCGCGCACCACGCGCACGTCGGCGAGCTCCGGGTCGGGATCGGCGGCGATCCGGGCGCGGACGGACGCCGCGAGGGCATCGGCGTCCTCGGGCGCCTCCATCCGGCGCAGGAGCGCCATCGTGCCACCGTCGCGCACCACCATCCAGCCGTCGGCGCGCACGCGCCCGGGCGCGATGCCGGTCTCCTCCTCGAGCTCGCGCAGGGCCGAGCCGGCGAGGTCGACGCTGCCGTCGGGACGCACGTCCTCCATGTCGGGCGTCCCGCCGGGGAAGTAGAGGCGCCCGGCATTGGCCGTGTGGCCGCCCATCTCGCCGACGAGGAAGCCGCCGCAGCGCCCGCGCAGGGCGGCGAGCGCGAAGGCGTTCACCACCTCCTCGTGCGCGAACCCCGTGCTCTTGGCCCACAGCAGCGTCGCATAGTCGACCGGAAACCAGGTACCGCGCAGCACGTCGCCCGCGATGGCGACGTCGCGCGCCATCAACACCCGGCCGTTGAACAGGCGCGGCTGCGCGGCGACGCGCGTCGCCCAGTGGGCCTCGATCTCGGCGCGCGCGGCCTCGGCGCGCTCCCAGCGCGCGTGCGGGTCGAACCGCGCCTCGATGCGCGAGACCTCGGCGACGACGACGACGCCGTCGGCGTCCGCCGTCATGCGAACAGCTCGCCGCGCGCGATCACGACGGCGGAGCCGCCGATCTCGCCCGAGGCGAGCGCGCCGCTCTCGACGGCGAGCTGGAGCGAGATCAGGCTCGGGCGGCCCATCTCGATGCCCTGCTCGATGGTGACGTCGTGGGTGCCGTCGCCCATCGGCTCGTGCTGCATCAGCGCGCCGGCGAAGGCGGCGGCGGCGGAGCCGGTCGCGGGGTCCTCCCGCACGCCGTCGCCGAGCCCGAGCGCGAGCATGCGCGCGCGGAAGGCCAGCCTCCCCGCGCCCGGTCGGGGGGCGTAGGCGTAGACCGCGCCGTGCGCGTCCTGCCCGAACACCGCGGGGAAGGTCGGCTCCGCCCGCAGCTTCGCGAGCGCGTCGAGCGAGCGCAGCGGCACGAAGGTGAAGGCGTTGCCGGCGTCGTGGCGGCTCGGTGCGTGCCGGTCGAAGCCGATGTCGTCCGGATCGAGGCCGAGCGCCATCGCGCAATCCGCCGGGTTCGGGTCGTGCTCGCCCACCGGCATCGGCAGCTTCGGCAGCCGAAAGCGCGCGTGCCCGCTGCGCGGCCCGTCTATCCGGGCGACGCAGGGGACGACGCCGACCCGCTCCTCGAGCCCGAAGGCCTGCGCGTCCGCGCCGCCCGAACCGTGCTCGAGGGCGAGCAGCACCGCCGAGCCGACGGTCGGGTGGCCGGCGAAGGGCAGCTCGCGGGCGGGCGTGAAGATGCGCAGCCGCGCGCGGTGGCGGCCGTCCTCCGGCGGCAGGACGAAGACCGTCTCGGAGAGGTTGAACTCGCGGGCGATGCGCTGCATGGCGTCGCCCTCGAGCCCCTGCGCGTCCAACACGACGGCGAGCGGGTTGCCCTCGAGGGCGGTCTCGGTGAAGACGTCGAGGACGGCGTAGCGGCGGGACATGCGATACCTCGTGGGCGCGGGCTGCCGGGCGAGTGGGCGCGCGGGAGTTCGATTTCGTGGATCAGGCGGCGGCGGGAGGCAAGTCGATCTCGACGACGACGGGGCAATGGTCGCTCGCCCGCGGCCGTTCCCAGCCGATGCGCGGGTAGCGGTCGGCGCGGGTGGCGAGATGGCCGATCGAGCGATCCGGGTGGGCGGGGTCGAGGGGGACGCGATAGGGCAAGCCGCGGCGCAGGATCTCGACGCGCGCCCCCGGGTTCGCCGCCGCGAGCGCCGGCGAGAGCAGGACGACGTCGAGCTGGACGTGGCGCTCTGCGACGACGCGCCCGTCGGACGTCTCGCGGTGGTAGTAGGTCCAGCGTTCGTCTTCGGGCAGGGAGCGCGCCGGGTCGACGGCGAAATCCTCGGTGAGCGGCTCGATGCCGGTGTCGTCGACGTGGACGATCCTCCCACCGGGCAGAACGGCCCGGCGGGAGGCGTTGAGGTCTCCCGCGATGATCCAGTGCGCCGCGCGCCAGCCGGCGCCGAAGCGCCGCTCGACGATCGCGCGGATCGCCCGCGCCTCGGCCCGGCGCAGGACGGAGCCGGCGTCGCGCGGCCCCCAACCGGTCGACTTCAGATGGCAGACGAAGAGCGTCAGCGTCGTGTTCTCGAACTCCAGGGACAGCTCCAGGCAATCCCGGTTGAACACCTTCGAACCCTGCGGAATGCCCATGGCCTCCAGCGCCGGATCGTACACCCCGAGATCGGCGAAGGTGGCGTCCTTCCAGGAGCGCGCGGTCACCCGCGTCTCGTCGGCGAGCAGGCCCTTGCGGGCGCAGAAGGCGACGTCGATGCCGCGCGGGTCGTTGCCGGGCTCGAGCCGCATGTGGCCGTAGCGGATGTCGGAGACGGCGTGCACGTAGTTCGCGATGAACGGCGCGAGCACGCCGAGCCCGTCGACCTCCTGCAGGCAGAGGATGTCCGCGCGGGTCTCGGCGATGGCGAGCGCGGTGGCCTGGCGCTCGTCGTCCTCGAGCGCGACGGCGGTCGCGGCCTGGATGTGCTCGCGCATCCGCGGGTCGGCGAAGTCGAACAGCGACAGCGCCGGCCCCGTCTGCGGCCGCGCCTTCGGGCCGTAGGCGTTGCGCGAGACGAGGTTCTCGACGTTGAAGGTGGCGATCCGCAGCCGCATGGCGACGTCACGCCGGCTCGACGGGGAAGCGGCGCGTCGGGTTCACGAACTCGTCCTGCGCGGCCACCGTGAGGATCTCCCGCGAGCCGGCGTCCTGGGTGCGCTTCAGGAGCCCGAACACCGACGCGCCCGCCTCCGCGAGCGCCGTCTCGGCGGAGCCGGAACGGGCCCAGTGCACGAAGAACAGGGCGGCGATGGCGTCGCCCGCGCCGTTCACCGAGACCGAGAGCATCGGCGTGCGCAGCCGCCAGAAGCGCCCGCCCTCCCCCGCCAGCATGTCGATGCAGCCCTCGGGCGTGTCGTCGACGTGGAGCGAGGTGACGAGCACGACCCGCGGCCCGCGCGCCTGCACCGCGGCGATCGCCGCCTTGGCGTCGGCGAGCGTGCGCGTCTCGCGCCCCGCCAGGAAGTCGAGTTCGAACTGGTTGGGCGTGACGACGTCGGCGGCGGGCACCGCGTGGTCGCGCATGAATTCCGGGATGCCCGGGCGCACGAAGACGCCGCGGCCGACGTCGCCGATGACGGGATCGCAGCAGTAGAGCGC
This sequence comes from Salinarimonas chemoclinalis, assembly GCF_041514305.1. Taxonomy (NCBI): domain Bacteria; kingdom Pseudomonadati; phylum Pseudomonadota; class Alphaproteobacteria; order Hyphomicrobiales; family Salinarimonadaceae; genus Salinarimonas; species Salinarimonas chemoclinalis. The sequence continues at coordinate 549,993 of NZ_JBGMWH010000001.1, read as the reverse complement.
ATCGGGGTTCGCCGCGCGCACCCGCGCCACGGCGGCGAGGATCGCCGTGCCGATGTCCGCCGAGCCCATGTAGCCGGAGAGCACGCCGTCGCAGCGCGGCAGGACGCCGCGCTCGGCGATGCCCTCGACGAGCTCCTCGATCGCGGGCCCGTCGAAGACGCGGCCCTTCCAGGCGCCGTAGCCCGTGTGGTTCGAGAACTGCACCGTGTGGATCGGCCAGACCTCGCAGCCGAGCCGCTGCATCGGGAACACCGCCGAGGCGTTGCCGACGTGGCCGTAGGCGACGTGGGACTGGATCGAGAGGATGTTCATGGCGCGCTCCGGCTAGATCGACGGGTGGCCATGATACGACGAGCCCGCGGGGCGCGCACGCCCCGCGGGCCGCATGGCAGCCGTTCCTCACGCGGCGACGACGTCGCCGACGAGGCCCGGGATGGTGAAATCGGCGTCGCTCGACGATTGCCGCCGGCCGCTGAGTATCTCGCGCCAGACCTCCACGGGCACGACGATGTCGCGGCCGTTGGCGGCATCGCCCGCCTGCGCCCGGCCCAGGGCCTCGTCGCGCAGGGCCTGGGCCTCGGCCTCGGTGTAGGGCGCGTCTCGCCCGGGCGCGATCTGCAGGACCCAGTCCGGGTTCTGCTCGTTGAGGAGCTCCACCATCGGCGCCTGAGCGAGCCGGGGGAAGCTCCCCGCGTCGAAGGGGCGCCCCGTCAGGTCCTCGACCGCGCTCACGAGATCGAACAACGTCGCGGAATTGATCGGCGCCTTGATGCTCGGGAACTCGCTCAGGGTGTGGGCGGTGTCGAAGCGCCCGTTCCACAGGTCGACGGCCCGGCGCCCGGCGTCGACCTCCCGGTTCACCTCGGTCGTGTTGCGGGAGATCTCGTTCCCCTGGAGGAGGTCGATCTGGAAGGTCAGCGTCGTGACCTGGCCGGCGATCGCATCGACGCGGTCCTGGAGCCGGTTGCGGGCATCGACGAGCTGCTGGCGGGCGGCGGCGTCGAATCCGTCGGGGAGCGCGTCGAGCGTGTCCTGGATCTGGCGCTGCGCGGCCCCGAGTTCGCCCACGAAGGACCGATAGGCCTCGAGCGCGACCCGCAGCTGCGCGACGGAGGGGTTTGTCCCGATGTCCGCGGCCGGCCCGGGTCCGCGCGCGAGCAGGTCGCCGACCCGCTCGATCTGGCTCGTGACGATCGCGGTCTCCGCGCTGGCCTGGGCCGAGCTCTGGTCGCGCGTCTCGGCGAGCTGCGAGTCGCGCTGGGCGTTGATGATCCCGAGCGCGGCGTCGCCGTGCATGGCGATGTTCACCTGGATCATGTGCGCGGCGGTGGTGATCTGCTGGGCGGTGCCCAGCCCGCCGATGCCCAGCAGGCCCTGGACGTCGGCGACGCCGATCGTCGAGGGGTTGGTGAGCCGCCGGGCGAAATCGGCGAGCGCCTCGCTGCCGATCAGCACGCCCACCTCCGCCTGGAGCACGGCCATGTTGCCGACCATGACCTCCACCGCCTGCTGTGCGCGGGCCTGCTTCCACTCCTGGATCTCGCCGATCGCCGCCTGGTACTCCGCCTCGTCGGTGAAGTCGCGGGGCGTGCCGTCGGGATCGCGCAGCAGCTCGTCCATGTTCGGGTAGCCGGCGCTGAGCACGGCGTTGACGCCCGCGAGCACGTGCTCGTCGACCATCGTGTCGCCGACCTCGGGCATGTCGCGGCCCTGTGTCAGGAAGCTGCGCACGTTCTCGGGGAAGAGGTTCGCGAAGCCGAGGAAGGCCCAGGTGCCCACCCCCAGGAGCGCCGTGCCGACCGCGACCGCGAAGGGCAGGTTGCGCGCGGCGGCGGGGTTCTCGAGCAGCTGGTTGACCTTCTGCGCCAGGTTCGGCGTCGTCGTCGCGAGCCGCTGCTGGAGCTGCGAGATCGAGACGCCGTTCTGGTAGGCGGCCTTCCAGCTCTGGACGAGCCGCTCGACGGCCTGTTGCGAGAAGCCCTTGCCCTCCAGGTTGAACCGCGCGTCGCGCTCGAACTGGTTCCAGTCCGGGTCGTCCTCGTCGCCCGGGCCGCCGGTGCCGACGACGGGCCCGTTGCCGTTGCCGCCGTCGATGCCGCCGTCGTCGCCGCCGGCGGCGGGGGTCTCCTCCTCGTCCTCGCCGGCGCTCGAGGGCGGCAGCGGACGGCCGTCGGCACCGTAGAGCACGACGTCGTCGCCCTGGCCGGGCGACGTGGTCGCCGCCGGCGGGGCGAGGCCGAGATCGGCGAGACCGCCCATGCGGTAGAGGTTGCGCGCGACGGCCTCGGCCTCGTCCGAGGAGGCGGGGTTGCGGGTCGTGCCGTCGTCGTTCTCCACGAGGATGCGGGTGAGCAACTCCCCGGCCGTGTCCGCGATGCCGTACGCGCCGGCCTCCGGCCCGCCGACCAGACGCACCGTCGCCCCGTCGCCGAGGTCGATCGTGCGCGACGGCGGCGTCATGCCGGGGATCACGCCGTCGAGCCAGGCGGTCTCGATCATGCCCGCCGCCTCGGCGAGCGAGCCCGCCTCGAAGCGCCCGCCGTAGCTGCCGTCGGGCAGGATCAGGCCGTAGTCGCCATGCGACCCCGTGATGTTGAGCCTCTGGCCGCCGAGCGTCAGCGGGTTGTCCTGGGACGGGAAACCCGGGATCTGGTCGGTGAAGTAGGCCGCGTGCGCCGCCTCCGCGGCCTCGGCGAGGGTGCGCCCGGGCAGCTGGTAGATCAGCTCGCCGGCGGGATCGCGCAGGCCGTAGGTGCCGTTGTTGCCGACGATCGAGAAGCGCTGGTTGGCGATCGTGAGCGGGCTCTCCGAGGGGGTCGGCCCGGGGATCTGCCCGGCGAGCCAGGCGCCCTTGAGGATGTCGCGCGCCTGGTCGAGGCTCGAGGCCCGGATCGGCGCCTGGAAGCCGTAGTCCGCGTTGGTGACGCGGAAGCCCTCCGACGTGTTCTCGATCGTGTAGGCCGAGCCGCCCAGCGTGAGGCGCGCGCTGCCGTTGACGGTGGGCTCCGGCGGCGCCTGGGGGACGATCACCGGCGGCGTGTAGGACACCGTCGGCGGCGCCTCGGCCCGGCCGGTCGGCGCGGGCGGGCCGAGCAGCTCGCCGCCGCCGCTCGCCCCCATGTTGGCGACCCGCTGGAAGAGCGTGTTCATGCTGCGCGAGAACGTGTCCTCGCCGATCGTGCCGTCCTCGAGCAGGCGATACAGGTCGGCGGCGCCGTGGACGAAGCGGGTGCGCTGGTCGGGCGTCCAGTCGCGGCCCATGCCCTCGGCGTCCCAGCCCATGGCCAGGGTGGCCTGCTGCGCGTCCTGCCAGTCGCGCAGCGTGACGCTGCGGCCGATCTGGCCGAGGTCCTTGGCGAGGTTGAGATCGCCCTCCGAGGTCAGGTAGCGCCCGGCGACGAAGGCGAGCCCCAGCCGCGCGAAATTGCCGAGCATCTGCGTCGCCCGCGCGCCGAGCCCCGCGGGCGGCGGCGGCGGCGGGCTCACCGACGGGAGGTTGAACGCGCGCTCCAGAACCTGCCGCGCCGCCTCGACGCCCGCGTCCGGCGCGATCACCTGCGCCACCACCACGCCGCTCGCCAGCGTGAAGCCGGTCGTGGTGCCGTGGCTCGTGGGGGTCGTGCCGCTGCCGCCGAGGGGGTTGTTCACCGAGTCGACCATCATCATTCCTCCGGTTTTCTCTACGCCGAAGGAATTTAAGATGAATAATCCATGCGTTCAACATATTTTGAATGCGTTCAAATTATCCATAGATGGAATACATATTCTCAAGGTTGTCCCGACTGCAATCGGGGGCGGCGCTCCGCACCGCCCCCGAGCCGCGTCATGGATGGAAGGGCTCATAGATGGCCGGGTTGTCCCAATTCACGTCGTCGCCGGTCAGCCCGGGAACCGCCGGCGTGATCCGCGGCACCTGATTCGTGGAGAACTGGAGCGCAGGATCGACCTCGAAGAGCGGGAAGGGCTGCAAGCCGCCCCCGAGCCCGCCGTTCTGGCCGAAGCCGAGCTGCGTACGCAGGTCCGGCGTGTAGAGCTGCAGCTCGTTGTAGAAGTTCGCCGACCACCAGGTGTCGCCCTGCGTGTAGCGCAGGAAGTCGCCGCCCAGCCCGATCTCGAGGAACCCCGTCTCGCGGGCGCGGGCGTAGCCGCCGGTGGGCGAGGAGCCCGCCGTCGGCGCCGTCGCGTCGATGCGCACGCGATCGCGGTTGCCCGTGACGAGGTAGAGCCGCGCGTTGGCGACCACCAGCCGTGCGTCGTTGAAGGGCGAGTCCGGGTCGGTGAGGTCGCGCACCTGCGACGGGTTGATGTCGATCGCCGAGGCGTTCGCGCTGATGCCGGTGAGCACGTTGGTGTTCTGCTGGCGCAGGCCGAGCTGGGCGCCGGTGCCGCCGGGCGGCTGGAGGCCGAGCCGCACCGTCGTGATCGTGTCGGTCTGCGTGCGGTAGAAGAAGTTGGTGTTGAGCCCCAGCGTCAGGTTCTGCCCCTCCGGCGGGCCGAAGCTCAAGCCGGCCCGGAAGGCGAAGGACCACGGCTGCGAGTTGTCGGCGAGCTGACCGTAAATCGTCGCGTCGCGCAGCGGCTCGGAGCGGAAGGGCGGGCGGATCTCGACGTCGAGCGTGTCGACCGTCCCGTCGGGGCGGGTATACTGCTCCTGTACGAAGACCTGGCTCGACGGGTTGCCGGCCGCCTGCTGGGCGTCGCGCAGGGCGAGGAAGAGGTCCTCGGGCACGCGGCGGAAATGCTCGATCGTGCCGTCGGGGTTCGTCAGCTCGAGCAGGTTGCCGCTCATGTTGTAGAGGCGGTCGCCCAGGTTGATGCCGGCGACGGCGTTCGTGTAGTTCGCCTCGAGGTAGGCGAGCGGGTCGGCCTGGAGCTTCGCCAGCTCGTCGGCGGCGTTCGCCGGCGTGACCGCCGGACCGGTGCGCTGCTCCTGGATGCCGCCGTAGAAGAGCGCTCCGCCCGCGGCGCCGAGACCATTGGTGATCGCGAGCGCCTTGCCGACGGTGGAAATCGTCGTGGAGAGCAGCTGGCGGAACTGCTGGGCGCGCTCGATGGCGTTGCCGCGCAGCGCGTTCCAGTTCTCGGCGCTCTTGCGCAACCACTGCTGGAAGGCGTTGAGCTCCTCCGGGGTCGGCTCCTCGTCGTCGTTGTTCGTGCCGTCGGGACCGCCCGTGCGCGGCGGTCCGCCCGGGCCGTTCGTGCCGTCGCCGCCGCCGGTCTCGCCGGCGGGCGGGAGCAGCGGCGCGTCCGGCGGCACCGCCGGGGGCAGCAGCGGCTGCGAGGACACCGGCGGCGGGGCAGGCGCCGGATCGGGTGCGGGCGTAGTCGTAGGAGCCGGCGCGGGCTCGGGGTCGGTCTCCCACGGGTCGGGGATCGGCGGGTAGGTCGCGTCCGGCGCGCTCGGCTCGAGGCCGAAGGGCGCGAGGGCGCCGCGCGCGAACAGGTCGCGGGCGATGGAGGCGGCCTCGTCGAAGGAGAAGGGATGCCGGTCCCCGCCGTGCGCGCCCGGCGCGCGCAGGCGCAGGAGCAGCTCCCCGTCGGGACCCACGAGCCCGTACGGCCCGCTTCCGCCCGGCCCCATGATGCGCACCTCGAGCCCGGGCTCGAGCCCGATCGTCAGGCGGTTCGGAGGCAGGCCGGGAATGCGGCCGTCGAGGTAGAGCGTCTCGATCTGCGCGACCGCGTCCGAGAGGCTGCCCGCGCGCACGCGCCCGGCATAGTCGCCATTGGGCAGGAGGAGCCCGAAGTCGCCGTGGGAACCGACGATGTCGAGCCGATGGCCGCCGATCGTCAGCGGGTTCGACTGGGGCGGGAAGCCGGGGATGTCGCCGCCGAGATAGGCCGCCCGCGCGGCTTCCGCCGCTTCCGCGAGGGTGCGCCCGGGCAGCTGGTAGATCAGCTCGCCGGCGGGATCGCGCAGGCCGTAGGTGCCGTTGTTGCCGACGATCGAGAAGCGCTGGTTGGCGATCGTGAGCGGGCTCTCCGAGGGCGTCGGGCCCGGGATCTGCCCGGCGAGCCAGGCGCTCTTGAGGATGTCGCGCGCCTGGTCGAGGCTCGAGGCCCGGATCTGCGCCTGGAAGCCGTAGTCCGCGTTGGTGACGCGGAAGCCCTCCGACGTGTTCTCGATCGTGTAGGCCGAGCCGCCCAGCGTGAGGCGCGCGCTGCCGTTGACGGTGGGCTCCGGCGGCGCCTGCGGGATGGCCACCGGCGGCGTGTAGGACACCGTCGGCGGCGCCTCGGCGCGGCCGGCGGGCGCGGGCGGGCCGAGCAGCTCGCCGCCGCCGCTCGCCCCCATGTTGGCGACCCGCTGGAAGAGCGTGTTCATGCTGCGCGAGAACGTGTCCTCGCCGATCGTGCCGTCTTCGAGCAGGCGATACAGGTCGGCGGCGCCGTGGACGAAGCGGGTGCGCTGGTCGGGCGTCCAGTCGCGGCCCATGCCCTCGGCGTCCCAGCCCATGGCCCGGGTGGCCTGCTGCGCGTCCTGCCAGTCGCGCAGCGTGACGCTGCGGCCGATCTGGCCGAGGTCCTTGGCGAGGTTGAGATCGCCCTCCGAGGTCAGGTAGCGCCCGGCGACGAAGGCGAGCCCCAGCCGCGCGAAATTGCCGAGCATCTGCGTCGCCCGCGCGCCGAGCCCCGCGGGCGGCGGCGGCGGCGGGCTCACCGACGGCAGGCCGAAGGCGCGCTCCAGAACCTGCCGCGCCGCCTCCACGCCCGCGTCCGGCGCGATCACCTGCGCCACCACCACGCCGCTCGCCAGCGTGAAGCCGGAATTGTTGCCGAGAGCGCCGCCGGCCGGCGGCAGATTGGTCTCGACGCCACGATCCCCCGTGATCCCGACCATGGCCCTTCTCCTGCGTATAACCATGAATTCGATTATATGATTTGAACAAAGATCCAAATCCGTCAAGCATGCTTCATGCGCATCTTGCGTCATACTTTAGGCGTAGACGCCCCCGCTCCTCGAATGCGAGAGGCCCCCGCCGTCCTCGCGGACGACGGGGGCCTCTCGATGTCTGCCGATGCAGCCGGGATGGCGACCCTCCTGGCCGCCGATCGGGAGCCGCGCTCAGTTCTTCGCCTTGTCGACGAGCGCCTTCTCCTTGATCCACGGCATCATCTCGCGCAGCCGCGCGCCGACCTCCTCGATCGGATGCGAGGCGTTGCGGGCGCGGATCGCCTTGAACGAGGTCTGGCCGACCTTGTTCTCGAGCATCCAGTCGCGGGTGAACTTGCCGGTCTGGATGTCGTCGAGCACCCGCTTCATCTCCGCCTTGGTCTCGGGGGTGATGATCCGCGGCCCGGTGACGTACTCGCCGTACTCGGCCGTGTTGGAGATCGAGTAGTTCATGTTGGCGATGCCGCCCTCGTACATGAGGTCGACGATCAGCTTCACCTCGTGCAGGCACTCGAAATAGGCCATCTCCGGCGAGTAGCCCGCCTCGGTCAGCGTCTCGAAGCCGGCGCGGATCAGCTCGACGAGGCCGCCGCAGAGCACGACCTGCTCGCCGAAGAGGTCGGTCTCGCACTCCTCCTGGAAGGTCGTCTCGATGATGCCGGCGCGCCCGCCGCCGACGGCGGAGGCGTAGGAGAGGCCGAGATCGTGGGCGTTGCCCGACGCGTCCTGCGCGATGGCGATGAGGCAGGGCACGCCGCCGCCGCGGACGTACTCGGAGCGCACGGTGTGGCCGGGGCCCTTCGGCGCCACCATCAGCACGTCGAGGTCGGCGCGCGGGGTGATCAGGTTGAAGTGGACGTTGAGGCCGTGGGCGAACATCAGGGCGGCGCCCTGCTTCATGTTGGCGTCGAGGTGCTCGGCGTAGATATCCGCCTGGAGCTCGTCGGGCGTGAGCATCATCACGACGTCGGCCCAGCGCGCCGCATCGGCGACGCTCATGACCTTCAGGCCCGCCGCCTCGGCCTTGCGGGCGGAGGACGAGCCCTCGCGCAGGCCGATCGCGACCTCGCCGACGCCCGAATCCTTCATGTTCAGCGCATGGGCGTGGCCCTGGCTCCCGTAGCCGATGACGGCGACCTTCTTGCCCTTGATCAGGTTGATGTCGGCGTCGCGATCGTAATACACGCGCATGGTCTCGTTTCCCTTCTCACGCGGGGGCGCGCCCCCGTCTTCCCATCGATCGGGGCTCGCCCCGCCCGCTCGCGTTTCGTTGCGCCCGCCGGCCGTTCCGCGCAACATCGCTGCGCGCTCGCGCTCGCTTGTAGCGGGGATGGCGGCGTACGCAAGGGAGCCCGCCGCGAAAATCGCCGCGACGCCCGCGCGCGGCGGCCCGCGCGACGTGTCACCGATGGCGTGTTATCGATCGGCGCGACCGGGCGCAATCGGCAGATCGGGAGAGCGGACATGAGCGAGACGGTGGGGTACGGCGAGATCGTCGCCTTCTGGGAGGCCGCGGGTCCCCAGAAGTGGTTCTCGAAGGACGAGGCCTTCGATGCGCAGATCCGAGACCGCTTCGGCGCGACGCACCAGGCGGCGGCGGCGGGCCGGCTCGACGAGTGGGAGCTCCTGCCGGAGGGCTCGCTCGCGCTGCTCATCCTGCTCGACCAGTTCCCGCGCAACATGTTCCGCGGCACCAAGGACGTCTACCGCACGGACGCGCAGGCGGTGCTGATCGCCGAGCGGGCGATCGAGCGCGGACACCATCGCGCCTTCCCACCGCCGATGTGCCGCTTCTTCTTCCTGCCGTTCCAGCACGCCGAGGACCTCACCCTCCAGGACCGGTCGGTTGCGCTCAACGAGGAGATCGACGACGCGGACGGGGTGAAGTGGGCGCGCCACCACCGCGACATCGTCGCCCGCTTCGGCCGCTTCCCCCACCGCAACGCGATCCTCGGCCGGGAGACGACGCCAGAGGAGGCGGCGTTCCTGGCGGAGAGCGACTTCAGGGGGTGAGGCTCAAGTCTGCGAGCGCTCGACCCACTTGTGCACGACCGGCGGCGTCCAGGCCGCGAAGGCGTCGAGCAGCGCGCCGGGTTCCTCGGCGCGCAGCAGCATGCCCCGGTGCGCCTCGCGCATGAAGCCCTGCGCCACCACGTGGTCGAGGAAGCGCCCGAGAAGGTCGTAGAAGCCCGCGACGTCGAGGAGGCCCACGGGCTTGGCGTGGGTGCCGAGCTGCGCCCAGGTCCAGATCTCGAACAGCTCCTCGAGCGTGCCCACGCCGCCGGGCAGAGCGACGAACCCGTCCGAGAGATCCGCCATCCGGCTCTTGCGCGCGTGCATGCTCTCGACGACGTGCAGCTCGGCGAGGCCGCGATGCGCGATCTCCTTGTCGACGAGCATCTGCGGGATGACGCCGACCACCTCGCCGCCGCGGGCGAGCACGGTATCCGCCACGACCGCCATGAGGCCCACCGAGGCGCCGCCGTAGACGAGCCCGATGCCCCGCGCGGCGAGCGTCTCGCCGAGCGAGACCGCGGCGGCGCGATAGGCCGGATCGTTGCCCGGATTCGAGCCACAGAAGACGCAGATACGGGTCATGACGCGGACCTCCGATGGCGGACGAGGCTTCCTAGCGCCCGGAGCGGGCGTTGTCACCCGCCGATCTCACGACGTGAGCGAGCGGGTCTCGCGCTTGGACTTGGCGATGAGCATCAGGTTGCGCATGTAGATGAAGGATCCCAGCGCCTGCCCGATGATGAAGACCGGGTCCTGCCGGTAGACGGCGTAGCCGAGCAGGATGAACCCGCCGCCCAGCGAGAAGAACCAGAACGAGATCGGCACGACGCTCTTGCCCGCCCGCTCGCTCGCGATCCATTGCACGACGAAGCGGGCGGTGAACAGCAGCTGGCCGAGCAGGCCGATCAGCACGACCGTGTCGAAGCTGTCGATGAAGATCGTGTGCAGGCGCCCGCCCAGATCGTCGATCAGGTTGGCGATCATCGAGGAGGTCCTTCCGAGATGGGGGACCGCGCGGCGCCCGCGCGGGCTGCGTGATCCGACGGGACCGTCTCGCGCGCGTCCGCCACGCGCCGACGGCGGCGGATCAGCCACCACACGCCCGCGAGATCGAGGATGCCGACGAAGAGCCGGTCGAGCATGCCGTACTTGGACGTGCCCGCCAGGCGCGGGCGGTCCTTCACGTCGACGTGCACCACCGAGAAGCCCTCGCGCGCGACGAGGGCGGGCATGAAGCGGTGGAGCGCGTCGAAATAGGGGAGCATCAGGTAGACGTCGCGGCGCACGACCTTGAGCCCGCAACCCGTGTCGCGGGTGGCGTCGGCGAGCACGCGCCGGCGCACGCCGTTGGCGATGCGCGACTGGAAGGCCTTGAAGCGGCCCTTGCGGCTCGTGCGCTGGCCGGCGGCGAGGCCGCAGCCGGGGCCGGCGGCCTCGAGCGCCGTGACGAGGTCGGGGATGAAGGCCGGATCGTTCTGGCCGTCGCCGTCGATCGTCGCGACGAGCGGCGCGCGGGCGGCGCGGACGCCGGAGCGCACCGCGGCGCTCTGGCCGCAGCTCTGCGCGTGGCGGACGACGCGAAGGTGCGGGCGCGTCGCCTGCGCGGCGGCGAGCTCGGCGGGGGTCGCGTCGGTCGAGCCGTCGTCGACGTACAGGATCTCGAAGGCGCCCAGCGGCGCGCAGGCGGTCTCGATCTCCGCGACGAGCGGCAGGATGTTGCCGGCCTCGTTCTTCACCGGCACGACGACGGAGAGAACCGGCGCGGGCGCGGGCGCGCGATCGGCCGGGGCCGCGCTGGAGGGACCGCTCATCGCGCCCCCTCCCCGGCGAGGGTGTAGACGCCGATGCCCATCGGGTCTCCGCCGTTGATGTTGAAGCCGAGCACCCGCTCGGCCTGGACCGCGGCGAGCCCGGCCTGCGCCAGCGCCTGGCCGAAGCCGACCTCGAACGCCTCCGTCACGAGCACGACGTGGCAATCGCCGTCGCCGAGGAAGCGCGCCGCGGCGACGGGCCCGTCGAGCATCGCGAGGTCCGTGCCGGCGAGGAAGACGAGGCTCGGCTCGCGATAGCCCAGCGTCCCAACGCGCGGGTCGGGGCAGGAGGTGGCGCGCTCCGCCGCGGCCGCGAGGCTCGGCGAGAGCTTCAGCGCCGAGAGGTCCTTCTGCGCGAGGCCGAACACCGCGATCGACAGCACCACGGCGGAGGCGACGCCCGCGAGCGCGGAGTCCTCGACCCGCGCCTTCGCCCAAAGCCGCCAGGCGACGAGCCCGATCGCCGCGGCGACGGCGAGCGCGACGAGGGCGGGGACGCCGAGCCGATCGCCCAGCGTCCAGGCGGCGATCGGCAGGCCGACGAGGAGGCCGACGGGGACGAGCGCGAGCAGGAAGCCGAAGAGCCGAAAGCGGCGCCGGTAGGGTCCGACGAAGCCGCGGCCGATGCCCAGCGCCGCCGCGATCGCCAGCGCCGGGTAGAGCGGCATCGTGTAGTGCGGCAGCTTCGTGGGCACGAGTTCCAGCACGATCCAGGCGGGGACGACCCAGGCGACGAGGAAGGCCGCCTCGCGGGCGCGCCGGTTGATCCAGGCGAATTCCGCGCCGATCGCGGCCATCAGCGCGCCGGGCCAGAAGGTGGCGAAGAAGGCGAGGAGATAGAAGCCCGGTGGCGCCCAATGGTAGGTCTGCGCGGTGCCGACCTTGCCGAGCAGGTCCTGCCCCGCCGAGGCGGCGAAGAAGTCCGCCCCCGAGCGCAGCGCGATCATCACGAACCAGGGTGCCGCGATGGCGAGCGCGAGCGCGACACCGGGCAGCGGGCGCAGCGCGCCGAGCCAGCGCGCCGAGCGCTCGTGGAGGGAGAGCATGATCGCCGGCAGGCCCGCGAACAGGAGCACGAGCGGCCCCTTCACCAGCACCCCGACGCCGATCCCGATCCAGAAGGCGAGGAAGACGGCCGTCGGCAGCCGCACCGCCCCCCGCGCCAGCCAGGCGCGGGCGAGCGCGCCCATCGTCGCCACGCAGCAGGCGAGGAGCATCGCGTCGGTCTTCGCGAGCCGAGCCTCGACCATGAGGATCACGCTCGCGCCCACGAGCGCCGCGGCGAGGAAGGCCTCGCGCCGCCGCGCGAGCGCGAGCGCGGCCCAGTAGGTGAGCAGCGTCGCCGCGATCGCGCCGAGCAGGGATGGCACGCGATAGGCCGCGATGGTGGTGCGCGCCTCCGCGAGCCCGAGCGCGTCCGCGGCGGAGACCGTGGCGGCCTGCATCCAGTAGATGCCGACCGGCTTCTTGTGACGGGCCTCCTCCTGGAAGCGGATGTCGACGAAATCGCCGGTCTCCAGCATCTGCTTCGTCGCCTGCGCGTAGCGCGGCTCGTCGCGGTCCATCGGCTGGAGCGAGACGAAGCCGGGCAAGAAGCAGGCGAGGCAGACGAGCACGAGGAGGAACGCCGCGCGCCCGTGGCCGCCTTCCGCGAAGGCGAGAACGCGCCCCCCGAACGTCCCGCGATCGGGCCTGGCAAAGCTTCCGTCCCTGTTCAGGGAGAGTGTCGTCATCGAGCGGCTCCGGCGGCGCGGGTCATCTCCGCAATCCGGGTGCGAATGTCAAATGCGGCGAGGGCTTCGCGAGAGCCGCCACACGGTTCCTCGGACGTCCCCCGCCGAGGCCGCGGCTCTGCGCGCCGGGCGCGGCGAAACCAAGGCGGCGTAGATAATCGCGGGACGCGTGCGAGCGTGCCTTTGCCGACGCTCGCGGACGTGCTATGAAGAGGATCGGACCGAGAGAGGAGAGTTTCCCCTCCCCTCTCGTTTTGCTCACGCTCCCAGCGAGACGCGGAAGACGAGGGACCAGCTCGTCTTCCGCACGCTGCGGAACGTCAGCGACGAGCTCAGACGTGGCAGCAGCCACTTCATCGCTCATCCTCCGATCGATCGGGCAAGGCATATGCCCACATGGCGCCGGGAGCCCATCTCCCGGCGCGGGACGCTGGCCAGCCCTGGCTCGTCGCCGGATCGAATAGTCCGGTGTCGACGCACCAACCCGTTATGCGAGCATCATGCATGATGGTGTGCGCCTGCGTCGGCAAGCAGCGAATTGGCGAAGGGTGTGGCCAATCGGGCCGTCGCCGTGCGACGCTTCCCGGAGATGCTCCGGATTCCGCGATCGGGAGCCGCGCCGATTCGAACGAGGTCGACGATTCGTATGTGTGAACAGCGCGACGACGGGGCGCCCTACGCCGTCGGCTTCCGATCGACGACCCGCGAGGTTGCGGAGGTCGCGCTCCCCGTGCGCGGGACGCTGCCGGACTGGCTCTCGGGCGCGCTGCTGCGGGTCGCGCCGGCGCTGTTCGAGGTCGGCGCGGAGCGTTACGCGCATTGGTTCGACGGCCTCGCGCGGCTCCATCGCTTCGCCGTCGCCGACGGGCGCGTGACCTATCGCAGCCGCTTCCTGCGCTCGCGGGCCTACGAGGAGGCGACGCGGACGGGCCGGATCGTCCACGCCGAGTTCGCCACCGACCCCTGCCGCACCCTGTTCGGGCGCGTGCAGGCCATCCTCGAGCCGACGATCACCGACAACGCGGTGGTCAGCGTCAACCGCATCGGCGGCGAGATCGTCGCGCTGACCGAGACGCGCCTTCCCGTGCGCTTCGACCCGCACACGCTGGAGACGCTCGGCGTCCACGATTTCGGCGCGTCCGTCGAGGGCTCGGTCTCGACGGCGCATCCGCACCACGACGGGGCGAGCGCCTACACCTACCTGATCTCCTTCGGCCGCCGCTCCGCCTACCACGTCCATGCCGTCGACGACGGGGGCGCCGAGCGCGAGCTCGCGCGCATCCCGGTGGACCGGCCGTCCTACATGCATTCCTTCGGCATGAGCGCGCGCCGGCTGATCCTCGCCGAGTTCCCCTTCGTGGTGAACCCCCTGCGCCTGTACCTCTCGGGCGTGCCCTTCATCCGCAATTATCGCTGGGACCCGGCGCGGGGGACGACGCTCACCGCGATCGACAAGGAGACCGGCGCGCTGGTCGGGCGCTGGACCGCGCCGCCGCTCTTCGCCTTCCACCACGTCAACGCCGTCGAATGCGAGGACGCCCTCGAAATCGACCTCGTCGCCTACGACGACGCGTCGGTCATCGACGCGCTCTATCTCGCCCGGCTGCGCGGGAGCGAGCCGGTCCGCGCGGTCGGGCGGCTGGTGCGGCTGACGCTGCCCGCGGGCGGCGGGGAGGTGGCGGTGCGCACCTTGTCGGACACGCCGATGGAGCTGCCGCGGATCGACTACCCGCGGCGCCAGGGCCGACCCTACCGGTTCGTCTGGGGCAGCGGCCAGGCGGGCGACGACTTCTTCGATTCGATCGTCAAGATCGACCTCGCCGGCGACCCGGCGACGAACGCTCGCGTCTGGCGCGAGGAGGGCGCATGGCCCGGCGAGCCGGTTCTCGTGCGCCGTCCGGGCAGCGTGGCGGAGGACGACGGCGTGCTGCTCTCCGTCGTGCTCGACGCCCGCGCCGAGCGCTCCAACCTGCTCGTGCTCGACGCGGCGACGCTCCAGGAGATCGCGCGGGCGGAGGCACCCGAGATCGTCACCTTCGGCTTCCACGGCAACTTCCTCGGCACGCCGGAGGATGGGCCGCTGCACGCCTGAGGCGCACGGTCACGCCGGGCGGAGGTCGAGCTCCATGAGCCGGCGCAGCGCGTCGATCTCCAGCCCCGCGACCAGTTCGCGCGCGACGACCCCGTCCGGCCCGATGTCGAAGGTGGCGAGGTCCGTGTAGACCCGCGAGACGCAGGCGCGGCCGGTGAGCGGATAGGTGCATTCGCGCACGAGCTTGGGCCGGCCCTCCTTCGTCAGCGCCTCCATGAGCACGAAGACGCGCTTGGCGCCGATCGCGAGGTCCATGGCGCCGCCGACGGCGGGGATCGCGTCCGGCTTGCCGGTGTGCCAGTTGGCGAGGTCGCCTCCGATCGAGACTTCGAAGGCGCCGAGCACGCAGATGTCGAGGTGGCCGCCGCGCATCATCGCGAAGGAATCCGCGTGGTGGAAGAAGGACGCGCCGGGCAGCGTCGTCACCGGCTGCTTGCCGGCGTTGATCAGCTCGGGGTCCTCCTCCCCGGGCGCCGGGCGCGGCCCCATGCCGAGGAGCCCGTTCTCGGTGTGCAGCACGATCTCGCGCCCCGCGGGCAGATGATCGGCGACACGGGTCGGCAGGCCGATGCCGAGGTTGACGTAGGCGCCGTCGGGGATGTCGCGGGCGACGCGGGCGGCCATCGTGTCGCGGTCGAGCTTGTTCATCGCGGGGAACCTCACCAGGACGGGGGCGTCGTCTCCTGCGCGACGACGACGCGCGAGACGAAGATGCCGGGGGTGACGACGCTCTCCGGGTCGAGCGCGCCGAGCGGCACGACCTCCGAGACCTGCGCCACCGTGAGCGCCGCGGCGCTCGCCATGATCGGCCCGAAATTGCGCGCGGTCTTCGTGTAGACGAGGTTGCCGTGCCGATCGCCGGCGCGGGCCTTGATCAGCGCGACGTCGGCGCGGATCGGGTACTCGAGCACGTAGTCGCGCCCGTCGATCGTGCGCGTCTCCTTGCCCTCGGCGAGCAGCGTGCCGTAACCGGTGGGCGTGAAGAACGCCCCGATCCCCGCGCCCGCCGCGCGGATACGCTCGGCGAGATTGCCCTGCGGCACGACCTCGAGTTCGATCTCGCCCGCCCGGTAGAGCCGGTCGAAGTGCCAGCTGTCGTGCTGGCGCGGGAAGGAGCAGATCACCTTGCGCACGCGCCGCGCCGCGATCAGCGCCGCGAGGCCGCCGTCGCCGTTGCCGGCGTTGTTCGAGACGATCGTGAGGTCCTTCGCGCCCTGGGCGATGAGCGCGTCGATGAGCGCGAACGGCATTCCCGCCGTGCCGAACCCGCCGACGAGAACCGTCGCGCCGTCGCGGATGCCCTCGACCGCCGCCTCCAGCGTCGGGACGATCTTGTCGATCATGCCTGTCGTCTCCCCGAGGCGGGCGAGAGCGCCCGCGCGCCCCACAGGCTTAGCGGATGGAAGTGTTCGAGAAAATCGCCGCACGTCGGCCAGCCCGTGCGGGCGTACCGAGGCGCCTTGCGGACGAACGGGGGATATCCTAGGGATATCACTCGAGCGCCCGCCACGGCGCGCTGGTCCACCAGGAGGTCGCGATGACGAGATCCATCATCGGGCAATGGGGCAAGAGCCTCGCGGTCCGCCTCCCCGCCGACGTCGTGCGTGCGGCCGGGCTTACGAAGGGCGCCGAGGTCGAGTGCGCGGTGGAGAACGGCACGGTCGTGATTCGTCCCGCGCGGTCGGAGGCCGAGATGCGCGACGCCATGGAGGCGGCGCAGGAGATCGTTCGCGCCTCCCGCGGCCTGCGCCTGAACGGCCTCACGATCCGTCAGCTCGTCGACGAAGGGCGGCGCGGGGAGTGATCGTCCTGGACAGCTCCATGACGCTCTCCTGGTTCTTCGAGGACGAGCGGACCGAGGCGGGCCTCGCGCTCCTCCTGCGGATTCCGTCGACCGGAGCCCTCGTGCCTTCGCTCTGGAAGGTCGAGGTCGCCAACGCCCTCGCGACGGCCGTGCGGCGCGGGCGCTGCACGCCGGACCTCGTCGAGGCGACCTTGTCGCGGCTGGAGCGCATGCGCATCCGGATCGACGATGCGACCACGGTGCACGCCTGGGGCGCGACACGCGCTCTCGCCGCGGCTCATGGGCTGACGATCTACGACGCGACGTACCTGGAAGTCGCTGTGCGCGGGCGCCTGCCGCTCGCCACCTGCGACCGGCGGCTCGCGGCCGCCGGCCATGCATGCGGGCTCGCCGTCGTCGACGGGACACGCTCGCCGGGGTGATGCTTCGGAGCGGCTCGCCGCCCGCTCGACTTCTCGCCATCCACGGGCCAGGGTCGCGCGTAGACACCCTTCGACGGCGAAGGACCCTCGATGACGCGCCCATCCCCCTCCCCGCTCGCGGCGGCTTCGATCCTGCTCGCGGCGTGGTTCCTGGCGAGCCTCGCCGTGAACCTGCCACCTTTCGCGGAGGCGCTGTTCGGCGCCTTCCATCTCGGTTTCGCGCTGGAGGTGGGGGCGGTGTTCGCGGTCCTGGCGCTCGTGCGCGCGCGGCTCGGCCGGGTGCCGCGGGCGCTCGTGCACGCCCTCGCGGCGCTCCTCGTCCTCATGGTCGCGATCCGCATCGCCGATCTCACGGCGCGCTCGGTCGTCGACCGTCCGCTCAACCTGTATCTCGACGTCTCGCTCCTGCCGGCGACGATGGACGTCGCGCGCACGCTGCTCGGCCCCCTGCGGGCCTGGGGCGCGGTGGCGGGGCTGCTCGTCGGCCTCGCCGCGCTGTGGGCCGCCCTCGCGTGGGGCCTGTCGCGGCTCGTGGAGCTGTTCGCGGCGGCGTCCGCACGGCGCACGATGTACGCGCTCGGCGCCGGCGCGCTCGCGCTCTACGGGGGGCAGAAGGCGTTCCTCGAGGGGCTTCCGGGCTGGCGGCCGGTCGGCGGCTCGGCGAGCCTGACGGTGGCGCTCCAGGCGGAGGGACTCGTCGTCGCACTGGGCCGGCGCGCCGCCTTCCGCGCCGATCTCGCCCGGGACGCGGCCGACGGCATTCCCGACGCCGAGATGCTCGGCGCGCTCGAGGGACGTGACGTCCTGGTGGTCTTCATCGAGAGCTACGGCGTCACGGCCCTCGACGAGCCCGCCTACGCGGACGTCGTCGGCCCGCGCCTCGCCGCCTTCGAGGCGCGCGCGCGCGCGGCCGGCTTCGCCCTCTCCTCCGGGCGGCTCGTGGCGGCGAGCGCGGGCGGGCAATCCTGGCTCAACCACGCCAGCGTCTCGGCGGGCCGCTTCATCGACGACCAGACGCTCTACGCGCTGTTCCTCTCCGAGGACCCGCGCACCCTCGTCGACGACTTCTCCCGCGCCGGCCGGCGCACCGTCCAGTCGATGCCGGCGATCACCATGCCCTGGCCCGAGGGTCAGCTCCTGGGCTACGACGCGACCTTCGAGGCCGCCCACATGGGGTACGCGGGACCCCCCTTCTACTGGGGAATCGTGCCCGACCAGTTCGCCCTCGACCACCTCGCCGGCGCCGAGCTCGACGCGCCCGATCGCCCGCCGGTCTTCGCCGTGGCCGCGCTGATCTCGAGCCACGCGCCCTGGCTCCCGGTCCCGGAGGTGGTGCCCTGGGAGGCGCTGGGCGACGGCGCGATCTACCGCCGGTGGACGGACGGCGCGCCGCATCCGCGGGAGGTCTGGCGCGATCCCGACGCCGTGCGGGCGCAGTACGCGCGCTCGGTCGCGCATTCGATCGACGCGGTCGCGGCCTTCGTCGCCGACCGGCTCTCGCCCGAGACCGTCGTGATCGTCATGGGCGACCACCAGCCGGCACCGCTGATCACGGGGGAAGACGCGTCGCGCGCGGTGCCGGTCCACGTGCTCGCGAGCGATGCGGCGCTGCTCGCGCCCTTCGACGCGCTGGCGTTCCGCCCGGGCGCGGCCCCGCCGCCCCGGCCGCTCGTCGGCGACGCCGCACTGCCCCGCATCGACGCGCTGCGGCCGACGCTGCTGGAGGGCTGGCGAGGCCGGAGCCGTAACGCCGATCAGGCCGGCGCCCCGGTCGTCGCCCGCTGACGTCGCCCGCTCGCGGATCGCTCCACGGAGCCGACCCCCTCACGCCGCCGCCGTCTCGATGATCCGCGGCAGGGCCTTCTCGCGCTCGTCGAAGACGTGGCACAGCGCCCCGTCGAAGCCGAGGGTCACCTCGTCGCCCTCGCGCTGCGGCGCGTCGCCGGGGATCTTCGCCGTGACGAGCGAGCGGTCGGCGAGGCGCACGTGGAGCAGGTAGGCCTCGCCCAGCTGCTCGATCACGTCGATCTTGCCCGAGACCTGCGATTCCGCGGGCTCGAGCACGATGTGCTCCGGGCGGATGCCGAGCGTCACCTTCTGGCCGGGCTGGACGCGCGAGCCGTCGACCTTCGCCACCGCGCGCCCGCCGCCGGGGAGGCCCATGGTGATCGTGCCTCCCGTGGCACTGTCCACCGTCGTCTCGATGAAGTTCATCCGCGGCGAGCCGATGAAGCCGGCGACGAAGAGGTTCTGCGGGTTGTGGTAGAGCTCGAGCGGGTGCCCGACCTGCTCGACGTTGCCCGCGTTGAGCACGACGATCTTGTCGGCGAGCGTCATCGCCTCGACCTGGTCGTGGGTGACGTAGATCATCGTCACGCCCATGTCCTTGTGGAGCTTGGCGATCTCGATGCGCATCTGCACGCGCAGCGACGCATCGAGGTTCGACAGCGGCTCGTCGAACAGGAAGACCTTCGGCTCGCGCACGATGGCGCGCCCGATGGCGACGCGCTGGCGCTGGCCGCCGGAGAGATTCTTCGGCAGCCGGTCGAGCAGCGGAGTCAGCTCCAGGATGTCGGCGGCCTTGAGCACCGCGTCCTTGATCTCCTGCTTGCCCGACTTCGCGAGCTCGAGGCCGAAGGCCATGTTCTCGTAGACCGTCATGTGCGGGTAGAGCGCGTAGGACTGGAACACCATCGAGATGCCGCGCTCCTTGGGCGAGAGCGCGTTGACCCTGCGCCCGCCGATCATCAGATCGCCGTCGCTGATGTCCTCCAGCCCGGCGACGAGGCGCAGCAGCGTCGACTTCCCGCAGCCCGAGGGGCCGACGAAGACGACGAACTCCCCGTCCTTGATGTCGAGGTCCACCGCATGGATGATCTCGACGTTGCCGAAGCGCTTGGTGACCTTCTCGAGAACGACCTCCGCCATCGCCTCCTCCTGTCGTTTCCGGGACGCCACCGGGAGGCGCCCGTCTCGTTTCTCTTGTGCCACGCTCACGCGTGTGCTGCGCGAAAGCGGGGGTGAAGCGGCGCGCGGGGCCGAGACCCCGCGCGCGCGGTCGCTGGTCGGCTCAGCCCTTCACCGCGCCGGCGGTGAGGCCGGACACGATGCGCCGCTGGAAGATCAGCACGAGCACGACCACCGGCACGGTGACCGTGACGGAGGCGGCCATGATGTTGCCCCAAGGCAGCTCGAACTGCGTGGCGCCGGTCAGCAGCGCGATCGCGACGGGCACGGTGCGCTGCTCGGTGGAGAGCGTGAAGGTGAGCGCGAACAGGAACTCGTTCCAGGCCACGATGAAGGCGAGCAGCCCCGTCGTCACCATCGCCGGCCACATCAAGGGCAGGAAGATCCGGCGCACCACCGTCCAGGGCGAGGCGCCGTCGACGAAGGCCGCCTCCTCGAGCTCCTTGGGCAGCTCGCGCATGAAGGTCGTGAGCACCCACACCGTGAAGGGCAGAGTCAGGATCATGTTGGAGAGGATTAGGCTCCACAGGCTGTTGTAGATGCCGAGCGCGCGCACGAGCTCGAACATGCCCGACAAGACGGCCACCTGCGGGAACATCGACACCGAGAGGATGGTGAAGAGCAGGAGTCCCCGCCCGCGGAAGCTCACGCGCCCGAGCGCGTAGGCTGCGGTCACGCCGAGGAACAGCGAGAGCGCCACCACCGACACCGCGACGACCACGGAGTTGAGGATGTTGCGCCCGAAGGGCTGGCCGGTGAACACCGAGACGTAGTTGGCGATGCTCACCGAATCCGGCCACACGGCCGCGGAGAACAGCGCCTGCCCCGAGCGCAGGCTGGAGATCACGGCATAGTAGAACGGGAAGATCGCGAAGATGACGATCGCCACGATCAGGAGCCAGAAGCCGGCCTTGGCGACGAAGGACGTTCTCATCGCGGATCCTCCCCGAGGCGCACGCGCCCGACCATCAGGGTGACGATCACGAGGAGCGCGATGATGAGGAACAGGAGCGTCGAGGCGGCGGAGCCGTAGCCCACCTGCTGGAAGTCGACGAGCTGCTGGCGCGCGTAGACGGACATCGAGGCCGTGTCGCGCGAGTTCGAGGTGAGCACGTAGATCAGGTCGAAGATGCGCAGCGCGTCGAGCGCACGGAAGATGATCGCCACCATCAGCGCCGGGCGGATGAGCGGCAGCGTCACCCGGAAGAACACCTTGATCGGGCTGATGCCGTCGACCCTCGCGGCCTCGTAACAGTCCGACGGGAGCATCTGCAGCGCCGCGAGGATGAGGAGCGCCATGAACGGCGTCGTCTTCCACACGTCGACCATCACGACCGCCCACAGCGCGGTGTCGGGCGAGGCGGTCCAGGCGACGGGCTCGGAGATGATCCAGAACGTCATCAGGATGTCGTTGAGGACGCCGAACTGGTCGTGCAGCATCCAGCCCCACATCTGCGCCGACACGATGGTCGGGATCGCCCACGGGATCAGGATCGCCGCGCGCAGCATGCCGCGCCCCGGGAAGGCGGCGTTGAGGGTGAGCGCCACGATCATGCCGAGCACGAGCTCCAGGCCGACCGAGACCACCGTGAACCAGATCGTGTTGTAGACGGCGCGCCACCAGTCGGGATCGGCGATGACGCCGTACCATTCTCCCTCGTAGTACTCGAGGAAGTTGGCGAAACCGATGAACTCGTAGTCCGAGAGGGACGACAGGCGCGCGTCCGTGAAGCTGAAGAAGATCGTTCGCAGCAGCGGCCAGCCGGCGACGAGGGCGAGCACGATCATCATCGGCGTGAGGAAGAGCCAGGCCGAGCGCACGCGGGCGCGGGTCAGCTCCGAGGATTTGGCGGGCGTCGCCATGGATCGGCCTTTCCGTGTCTCCCCGTCGCGCGGCGCCGGCGTGCCGAGCCCGGCGCGAGGACGCGAGACCAACAGGTGCGGGGGGCGGGCGCCGCCCGGAGCGGGGGGCTCCGGGCGGCGCCGACGTCTCGGGCTCCCGGCGGGAGCGCGTCGCGGATCACCAGCCGCGACGGCTCATGCGCTCGAGGGCCGACTGCAGGTCGGCGAGCGCCTGCTCCGCCGTGGCGTTGCCGGTGAGCACGTTGTGGCTCGCCTCCCAGAACTCCGCCGAGACGCGGTTGTAGCTCTCGCCGGTCGGACGCGAAGGACGCGCCACCGCATTGACGAACGTGTCGTAGAGATCGCCGAAGAACGGCACCGCGTCGAGCACCTCCTGGTCCTCGTAGAGCGCGGCGATCGTCGGATTGTAGGCGCCGACGATGGCGCGGCGCTTCTGCTCCTCGTAGGAGGTGAGGTAGCGCACGAGGTCGGCGGCGGCCTCCTGCTCCTCGGAGTAGCGCGAGACGGCGAGCTGCCAGCCGCCGAGCGTGCCGGTGTTCTTGCCGTCCTCGCCGCCCCGCGGCAGGGCCGCGACGCCGACGTTGCCGGAGATCGGGCTGTCCGCGCCGTTGGCGAGCGGGTAGGCGTAGGGCCAGTTGCGCATGAACACGGCGTTTCCGGACTGGAACACGCCGCGGGCCTCCTCCTCGGCGTAGTTCAGCACGCCCTCGGGCGTGATGTTGCCGATCCAGGTGCCGGCGAGCTCGAGCGCGGCGACCGCGTTGGGATTGGCGATCGTCACCGTGCCGTCGGGATCGACGATGGAGCCGCCGCCGAACGCGTCGACCCACTCGAGCGCGTTGCAGGTGAGCCCCTCGTAGGCGCGGCCCTGGAACACGAAGCCCCACATCTGGCGATTACCCTCGGCGCGCTCGGCGTCCTGGATCGCCTTGGCGGTGTCGGTCATCTCCTGCCAGGTGGTCGGCACCTCGAAGCCGTGCTTCTCGAGCAGGTCGGAGCGGTAGTAGAGCAGCCCCGCGTCCGTGAACCACGGCATGGCGACGAGGCGTCCGTCGATCGTGTTGTTCTCCACGATCGCCTCGAAGTGCTCGTCCTGCGCGCCGTCCATGTAGGGCGCGAGGTCGATGAAGTGGTCGGCCAGGATGCCCGGCCAGATCACGTCGATCTGGAAGACGTCGATGTCCGCCGCGCCGGCGGCGAGCAGCTGCTGGTAGAGCGCGAGGCGCTCCGTCGAGGAGTTCGGCGTCGAGACCACCGTCACCGAGTTGCCGGTCGCCTCGGCCCAGGCCTCCGCGCCGTCGCGGCAGATGTCGAGTTCCTGGCCCAGCGCACCGCAGGAAATCGAGATCGAGGCGCCCTGCGCCTGCGCCCCGCCCGCGGCGAGCGCCGCCGTCAACGCCAGCGCCGAGGCGCCGATGAGAGTGCGAACCTGCATGCGTGAAGTCCTCCCTTGCTGCCGGCGCGCGCCCCCGCGCTTCGCCGTCCGTGGATCCCGTGAAGACGAACGCCTCGGGCATCGACACCGCAGGTCGCCCCGGAGCGGGCCGGCGCGTCCGACGTTGCGCATCCAAAGCGCTTTGGGGAAGGCGTAGAACGACGTGGGGTAATCTGTCAAGGAAGCGAAGCATCATTTTCTGTTTTGCACCGCAGCATGTCTTTTCGCAGGTGCCGAAAGCCTTGCGTGATACTACGAAAGCTCGCACAATGCTCACTCAAAGCGCTTTGGACCAGCGGTATGAATCTGAAGGAACTCGCCGCACACCTGGGAATCTCGCAGACGACCGTCTCGCGGGCGCTCAACGGCTACCCGGACGTGGCCGAGGCGACGCGCCGCCAGGTGCTGGAGGCGGCGCGCAGGTTCAACTACCGCCCGAACCCGGCGGCGCGGCGCCTGGCCACCGGACGGGCCGGCACCGTCGCCATCCTGTTTCCCGTCGAGCGCAACCTGCTGGTCGACCCGCACTTCTTCGAACTCCTCGCCGGTCTCGCGGAAATGATCGCGCGCACCGAGATGGAGCTGTCGCTGCGCGCGACGCCGCCGCGGGAGGAACTCGAGACGTACCGACGGCTCGTCAACGCCGGACGGGTCGACGGGTTCGTTCTGTCCTCGCCGACCCTGCGCGACCCGCGCATCGCCGAGCTCACGGCGCTGGGCGCTCCGTTCGTCGTGCACGGCCGCACGCAGGAGACGCTGCCCTACGCCTATCTCGACATCGACAACGAGGACGCGTTCGCGCGCGCCACCGCGCTGCTGCTCGACCTCGGCCACACCGACGTCGCGCTGCTGAACGGCGACGCCGCGCTCAGCTTCGCGCGCGACCGCGAGCAGGGCTATCGCGCCGCGCTCGCCGGCCGCGGCCTCTCGCCGGCGCCGGGCCGGATCACGAACGCGCCGATGACCGAGGAGGTGGGCTATCGCCAGGCCCGCGCGATGCTGGACACGGCGGAGCGGCCGACCGCCTTCCTCGCCTCGAGCGTGCTTCTGGCGCTCGGCGTCTATCGCGCCGCGCGCGATCTCGGGCTCGCGGTGGGGCGCGACGTCTCCGTCATCGCCCACGACGACGCCCTGCCCTTCCTCAAGGCCGAGACCTTCGACCCGCCGCTCGCGACGACGCTCTCCCCCATTCGCCGCGCCGGCTATCGCATCGGCGAGATGCTGATCGAGCGGATCTCGGGCGTCGACCCGAAGGCGCTCCGGGAGCTGTGGACGGTCGACCTCGTCTTCCGCGCCTCCGTCGCCCCGCCGCACGGGCTGCGCGGCGGCGCGCCCGCGGCCCGCGCGGCGGGCGGCGACGCCGGGGCGCGACGGCCGGCGCGGTGAGCGGGGTCAGGTCGGGGGCGGAGGCGCCTCGCCGAGGGCCTGGCCGATGCGCGCGCGCAGTTCCGAGCCGGTGCGCTGGAAGCCCAGGAGCCGCGCCACCGCCGTGACCGCCTCCTCGCGGTCCATGGCGCCGTTGTCGGCGATCGCCCGGGCGAGTGCGGCGCGAATCTCGTGCGCGGCGATCATCGCCGGCAGGCGGGTGTTCGGGGGCGCCTCCGTCCGGTCGCGTACGGGCGGCGAGGCATGCTGCGCCCGTGTCATCCAGAACCCGCGCTCGACGAGGAGGGCGTCCTCGCCCACCCCCCGGGCGGCCGCCGCCGCGAGCCCGCGGGCGACCGTCTCGGCGATCCGCGCCCCGGCGCGCTGCGCGCCGAAGGCGGCGGCGTAGCGCCGGGCGATCTCGTCGGCGTGGATCGGACCTTCGACGGCGACGATCTCGCGGACCATGCGCGCGACGTCCGACGGGCGCGCCTCGTGCGGCTCGACGCCCCGCGGGGCGGCCGGCGCGGCGGCGCGGTAGGGGTCGCCGGCGGCGGGGCCGGGCGCGCCGTGGGGCGGCCCGGTGTCGGGCACGAGCATGTCGTGCTCGTTCTTCCGTGGAGGTGCGGGCGGGGGCGCCGGCGCGGGCGGCGGCTCGGCCCGCGCGGCTTCGAGCGCCGCGCGCAGGCGCGCGATCTCGGCCTCCCGGCGGTAGTACCAGTCGGTGCTCCAGATTCGGTGGAAGCGCCAGCCCATGCCCTCCAGGATCTCCTGGCGCAGGCGGTCGCGCTCGCGCGCCCACAGAGCGCCGTGATAGCTCGCGCCGTCGCATTCGACCGCGAGCATCCAGCGCCCGGGCGTCTCGGGGTGGCGGATCGCGAGATCGATGCGGAAGCCCGCGTGCCCGACCTGCGGATCGGCGAGGTATCCGAGGCCGGCGACGACGCGCGCGACATCCTCCTCGAACCCGCTCTCGGGGTCGCGCCCCGTGGCGGCGGCCGTCTCCAGCACGCCCGTCTCGGCATAGGCGAGGAACCGCCTGAGCGCCGCGGGACCACGTCCGCGGGCGCGGGCGAGGTCGATGTCCCCGCTCGCGAAGGAGACGAAGACCTCGCAGCGCAGCCGCGCGCGGGTGAACAGCACGTTGAGCCGCCGCTCTCCCCCGTCCGACGAGACGGGCCCGAACGCCATCGTGTCGAGCGGCTCGCCGGCCCGGCGCGGGCCGTAGCCGACGCTGATGAGGATCACGTCGCGCTCGTCTCCCTGCACGTTCTCCAGGTTCTTGACGAACAGGCTCTCCCCGCCCTCGCGCGCCACGATGAAGGCGTCGAGCGCGGGGTCGGCGCGGCGCGCCTCGTCGAGGTGCAGCGAGACGAGGTCGCGCTGGGCGGTGGAGAAGGTGACGATGCCGAGCGATTCGCCCGGCCGCTCGCGGGCGTGGCGCGCCGCCGCCTCGACGACCGCGCGGGCCTCCGCGGCGTTCGTGCGCGTGCCTCCACGATCGTAGGCTCCGGCGACGCGGGTGGCGACGAGCCCTTGCGCGCCACGCTCGGCCTGCGGCGAGGGCGGCAGCACGAGGTCGTGCTCGTAGAATTCGGCGTTCGAGACGGCGATGAGCGAGGGGTGGCGCGAGCGGTAGTGCCAGCGCAGGCGCGTGCGCGGCAGGCCGCGGGCCTCGCACAGGGTGAGGATCGATTCCAGCTCCGTCGCCTTGGCCGCGCCGGCGAGCGCGTCCCCGGCATCGTCCTCCTCCGCGTCCTCGGCGGGGGCGGCGTCGGCCATCAGGCGATCGAAGAAGCTCGTGGGCGGCAGCTGCTTGGCGTCGCCGACCACGACGACGCGATCGGCCCGGGCGAGCACGCCGAGCGCGTCCTCCGGGCGCACCTGGCTCGCCTCGTCGAAGACGACGAGGTCGAAGCGGATGCGCCCCGGCTCGAGGTACTGCGCCACCGAGAGCGGGCTCATCAGGAAGATCGGCTTGATGCGCTGGAGGGCCGAGCCGGCGCGGGCGACGAGGCGGCGCAGCGCCATGTGCCCGCGCTTCTTGGCGATCTCGCCACGGATCACGGCCATCTCGCCGCTGCCGCCGCGGGGCATCGCGGCGGCGTGGCGGGCGCGGATGAGCGCGGCGACCTCGCCGCGGCGGGCGTGCTCCAGCCGCGCGAACTCGGCGACGAGATCCCCGCGGCGCAGGCCCTCGAGCCCGGCCAGCCCCGGCCGCTCGGCGAGCGCGCGCTTCCAGAGCGCCTCGGCGCGGGCGTGGCGCAGTTCCTCCAGCGCGGCTCCCGGCAAGAGGCGCCCTTCGGCGAGGCGCCGGGCGAGGTCCCCCGCGCCGGCGTCCGCGAGCGCGGCCTCCGCTTGCGCCAGCGCGCGCCACTCGGGGAACCGCGCCGTCCCGTCCCGCCAGGCGGCGAGGCGCTCGACGAGCCCGGCGAGCGGGATCGCCTCGAGGCGCGCGACGTCGAAGGCGCGCGGGAGGTCGAGCCCGAGCGTGTCGAGGATGGTGCCGAGCGCCTGCGTGCTCTCGCGCGCGAGTGTGCCGACCTGTCGCGACCACTCGACGAGCCGCGCATCACCGGCGAACCCCCTCAGCTGCGGCCACCGCGCCGCGAGATTCGCGCCGAAGACCGCGGCCGGGCCGCGGCGCCAGGCGACGACCGCCTTCAGGGACGCGACGTCCGTGCGCCGCCCCGCCCAGAGCGGTCCGAGCGTCTCGCGCGCCTGCGTGCCGATCTCCTCGAGCGCGGCGAGCCGCTGCCTCAGCGCGATCAGCCGGTCGACGAGGGCGAGGCGCTTCCCGGGCTCGCGCGGGACGTCCCCCGTGATCCACGTCGCCAGCTCCGCGACCGCCCGGCGATAGCTCCCGCCCAGCCGGGCGAAGAACGAGCCGGCGCCGCGTGCGAGGGCCGCGCGCACGTCCGCCGTGCGGGCCTCCAGCGCCGCCGGCGCGAACAGCGGCAGGTCCGCCTCGATTGCCGCGATCGCCTCCGCGGCGTCGGCGAGGAGCGCGTCGCAGCCCGCGAGCGCGGCCTCGGGCAGCGCGACGAGCGCGTCGCGCATCTCGGGGCCGCCGGGCGCCCGCGCCAGGGCGTCGAGGGCACGGGCGAGGCCGGTCATGTCGTGGACGGTCCGCGACGGCCCGTAGCCGAGCGCGCGCGCGTAGGCGCCGCAGGCCTCGACCCGCTTCGGCAGGGCGTCCGCCAGCGCGGCGCAGGACGGCGCGAGCCGGTCGAGGTCGAGCGGCTGGAGCGCGAGCCGCGTCGCGCCCCGCCAGGGATGCGCGTCGGCGCGGCCGTGGCGCGCGGAGAGATCGGCGAGCCCCGCCGCCTGCGCGACGAGGGCGTCCCACGACCGCGCGTCGGCTTCCGCGAGGCCCTCGATGGCCAGAGAGGGGGGCGGCAGGCCGACGCCGGCGGCGCGGGCCAGGTCGCCGAGCGCGTGGTAGGGGGTCGTCCCGGTGGCACCGAGCGGCGCGTGCAGCCCCTCGCTCGCGGCGTTGAGCGCGTCGCGCACCGCGGCGAGCCGCCGCTCGCTGTGGGAGAGGTCCGGCGCATCGGCGCCGCTCTCCAGGGTGCGGCCGAGCTCCTGCGCGACGAGCCGCTTGTTGGCCGCCCGCGAATGCAGCTCGAGGCACAGCGGCCCGAGCCCCGCGCGGGCGAGGCGCGCGTGCACGACCTCGAGCGCCACCATCTTCTCGGCCACGAACAGCACGGAGAGCCCGTCGTGCGCCGCCGCCGCGAGGAGGTTGGCGATCGTCTGCGACTTGCCCGTGCCCGGCGGCCCCTGCACGACGAGATTACCGCCCATCCGCGCGGTCTCGATGGCGAGCGTCTGCGAATGGTCGGCATCGACCACGTGCAGGAGGTCGCTCGGCCGGTAGCGGCGGTCGAGGTCGCCGGGCGAGACCGCACGCGGCGCGGGCGCATCGGGGAAGCCCTCGACGAGG
The DNA here is from genome assembly GCF_041514305.1 of Salinarimonas chemoclinalis. Taxonomy (NCBI): domain Bacteria; kingdom Pseudomonadati; phylum Pseudomonadota; class Alphaproteobacteria; order Hyphomicrobiales; family Salinarimonadaceae; genus Salinarimonas; species Salinarimonas chemoclinalis. The sequence continues at coordinate 521,644 of NZ_JBGMWH010000001.1, read as the reverse complement.
AGCCCGTGCAGCAGCGGATGCTCGAGGATGGCGTGCCCGGGCCATTTGTCCGGCTCGAGGTCGTGGAACATCAGGAGCTTGGCGAAGGAGAACAGGCCGAGCTCGACGCCGGCGCGGTCCACGCCCCAGCGCGGCTTGCCGGAGACCGCCTCCTCCACGGCGTCGAAATAGGCCGCGGGCGTCCAGTCCTCCGCCTCGGGGATCGGCGGCAGCGTCACGCCGAGCTCGCGCAGGCGCTCGGCGAGCGGGAGGTTCGGGCCGATGTCCTCCTCGCGGGCCTTCAGGTCGAAGGTCGACCGCCGCGCGTCGCGCACGAGCGAGACCGGGACGAGCACGAGCGGCGCTTCGCGGGGGACGTCGCTGCGGTCGTCCTCGTACCAGCGCAGGAAACCGATCGCCAGATAGAGGATGTTGACGCCCTGCTCCTCCTCGAGCAGGCGCGCGTCGCGGAAGAAGCGCAGGAGCCGCTTCTCGAGCGCCGCCGGCCCGAGCCGGGTGACGAGGGTATCGGGCCGCGGGGCCGCGCGCGCCGTCGGCGCCGCACGCGCGACCGGCTCGTCCTCCTCGTCCTCGTCGAGGGCGGCGTTCGGCAGCGTCACCGGGATGCGGAAGGCGCCGCCGCCCTCCGCGGGTCCCTCCTCGGCGAGGGGCTCCTCCTCCTCCCGCGCGCCCGCGGCGGCGCGGGCGGCGAGGTCGGGATCCGCGGCGAAGCGCAGGGAACGGCCCTCGCGGACGAGGCGCTCGAACAGGACCTGGGTGTCGGGCACGCGCACCGCGAGCGTCGCGGGGCGCTTCGAGGCGCGGTTCACGTGCACCAGCCGGTTGCGCGTGCCCGTCTCGATCAGCCGCGTGCGAGCCGCGGCGAGCTCCGCTTCCAGGCGGGTGCGATTCCGCGCGCTCGGCTGGTCGTCCACGCTGCGTCTCCTGCGCGACAGCCTCGCCACGAGGCCGTTTTCGACGACCTTATCGCAACCGTGAAACGAAGATGCAAGCAGGCGGATGGCGCCGCGGACGGCGGAGCCGCCCCCGCCGTCACCCCTTGTCGTACGGGTTCTTGCCAACTCTCAAGGAGTAGCGGATCGGCACACCCGGCAGCTCGAAGGTCTCGCGCAGGCTGTTGACGAGGTAGCGGGTGTAGCTCTTCGGCAGGGCGTGGAGCTGGTTGCCGAAGAAGGAGAAGTGCGGCGGGCGCGCCTTCACCTGGGTGCAGTAGCGGATCTTGATGCGCCGGCCGGACACCGCCGGGGGCGGGTTGGCCGAGAGCGCGTCACCGAGCCAGCGATTGAGCTTGGCCGTCGAAATGCGCCTGTTCCAGGTCGCGTAGACCGCGAAGACCGCCTGCATCAGCCGATCGATTCCCTCCCCCGCCAGCCCCGACAGCGGCACGACGGGCGCGCCCTTGACCTGCGGCAGGAGCCGCGTCGCCTTCTCGCGCAGCTCCGCGAGGAGCTTCGGCTGGTCGGCGACGAGGTCCCACTTGTTGAGGCCGATCACCACCGCGCGGCCCTCGCGCTCGACCAGGTCGACGATGGTGAGGTCCTGCTTCTCGAAAGGGATCGTCGCGTCGAGCAGCACCACCACCACCTCGGCGAAACGCATGGCGCGCAGGCCGTCGGAAACGGAGAGCTTCTCGAGCTTCTCCTGCACCTTCGCCCGGCGGCGCATGCCCGCCGTGTCGATGAGCTTGACCGCCTTGCCGCGCCATTCCCACGGCACGGTGATGGCGTCGCGGGTGATGCCGGCCTCGGGGCCCACCAGGAGACGGTCCTCGCCGAGCATGCGGTTGATCAGCGTGGACTTGCCCGCGTTCGGCCGTCCGATCACGGCGATCTGCACCGGCTTGCCGACGGGCGTCTCGTCGCGGTCCTCGTCGATCTCCGGGTCGAGCTCGATCGGCGCCGCGCCGCGGGCGAGGTCGGCCTCCTCGCCGTCCTCGAGCGTCTCGGCCGCCGCGTCGCGCGGCATGTGGGCGAGGAGCGCGTCGTAGAGCTCGCCGAGCCCCTCGCCGTGCTCCGCCGAGAAGGCGATCGGCTCGCCGAGCCCGAGCCCGTAGGCGTCGTAGGTCCCCTCCGCCCCCGCGCGTCCCTCCGCCTTGTTGGCGAGCAGGATCACCGGCTTGCCGGAGCGGCGCACGAGCTCGGCGAAGGGCTGGTCCGCCGGCAGCAGGCCGGTGCGCGCGTCCATGACGAAGAGCACGACGTCGGCGTCCGCGATGGCGCGCTCGGTCTGCGCGCGCATGCGCCCGGCGAGGCTGCCGGGGTCGGCCTCCTCGAGGCCGGCGGTGTCGATGATGCGAAAGCGCAGGTCCGCCAGCTTCCCATCGCCCTCGCGGCGGTCGCGGGTCACGCCGGGGCGATCGTCGACGAGCGCGAGCTTCTTGCCGACGAGGCGGTTGAACAGGGTCGACTTGCCCACGTTGGGGCGGCCGACGACGGCGACGACGAGCGACATGGTGCGTCCCGCGCGGGCGGGCTCTCTCTCAGTTCGCGGCGCCGAGCGGGCCGGCGGCAACCAGGGCGGAATAGACGGCGAGACGCTGGCGCAGCGCGCCGGGCGTCTGCGAATCGACGGCGACGCGGTCGAACCACTCGCCGGCGGCGTCGTAGTCGCCGCGGCGCAGCGCGGCGAGGCCGAGCTGCTCGCGGGCGGTGTGGCGGAAGGCGCCCTCCCCCGCCGCGAGGCTCTGGAGCACGGGCAGCGCCGCGTCCGGCGCGGAATCGATCTGGAGCAGCGCGCCGCGCAGGCGGGCGAGATCGCGCAGGACGGCCGGAGCGGCGCCGTCCGCCGCGATCGCCTCGTAGGCGGCGACGCCCGCGGCGATGTCGGTCCGTGCGGAGAGCGCGGCGAGCCGCAACCGGGCGAGCACGCCGGCGGCGGAGGGCGCGTCGTCGGCGAGGCCCGACAGCAGCGCGCGCGCCTCGTCGGAGCGGCCCTGCTCGACCAGGCTCGACGCCTCGTAGAGCGCGAGCGAGGCCGCCTCCGCCCGCTGGCGCTCGCGCGCCTCCCACCAGGTGTATCCGGCGACGCCCACGACGACGACGACGAGCACGCTCACGACGAGCGACCCGAAGCGCTTCCAAAGCGCCGCCATCTGCGCGCGGCGATATTCCTCGTCGACCTCGCGGGTGAATTGATCCATGAACCTCGAACGGCGCGTCGGCGCGCCCCCCTCGCATGACGGTGGAGCGGATGCGCGTATCATAGGCGGCGCGGCGTGGCGAGCGTTTCGTGAGGCGTGCGGGACGCGGGGCGGCGGACCGGATGCGATGCGGCTCCTCGCGTTGACTTTCCGCCCCCCATCCTCCATAAGCCGCCCGACTGGAGCGGCGCTCCGCGCGAGCGGCGCCCGTTCCCCTTTGCATCATGCCGAGCAGCGGGCGTCGCGCGAGGGTCTCTCGGACCCTGTCCGCGCGACACGACGAACGAGCCCCGCGAGACGCGACAGAAGAACCGAGCGGAGACGAGGCCGTGAAGAGGACGTATCAACCCAGCAAGCTCGTGCGCAAGCGCCGTCACGGATTCCGTGCGCGCATGGCGACCGTCGGCGGCCGCAAGGTGATCGCCAACCGTCGCTCGAAGGGACGCAAGCGCCTCTCCGCCTGAGCGGACGAGGGCGGTGGGGGGCGAACGGGCGATGCGCGGAACCAACGACGCGCCGCGTGCCGGTCGCCTGACGAAACGACGGGAGTTCGTCGCGGCGGCCTCGGGCCGCCGTTTCCATTCCGAGCGCATGACGGTGCAGGGCCTCTTGCGCGAGGACGACGCGCCGCTGCGCGTCGGCTTCACGGTGACGAAGAAGGTCGGCAACGCGGTCGAGCGCAACCGCATCAAGCGTCGGTTGCGCCATGCGACCCGCGATGCGCTCGCGCGCGAGGCGAGCGGGCCGCACGGAGCGCGCGCCGATGCGCGGCACGACGTCGCGGCGGAGCCCGCCCCCGAGGCGCCGCGCCCGCCCGATCCGCTTCCCCCGGCGGACGTCGTCGTGATCGCCCGGCGCCCGGCGCTCGCGGCGCCGTATTCCTCCCTCATTGACGATTTCGCGCGCGCCCTCCACGTGGTGACCAAGCCCGGCGGCGCGCGGCCCGACCGTGGAGGTGCCCCGCGCGGGCGCCGCCGCGGCAGCGGCACGAGCCGGCGCGACGCGCCTCCCCCCGGCAATCCCGAAGCGACCCCGTAGAGCTCCATGCGCGACGAAGATTCCCGCAACCTGATCCTGGCGATCGTCCTCTCGGTGATCGTGTTCGTCGCCTGGACGTATTTCTACGCGGCGCCGCAGGCGCAGCGCGAGGCCGAGCTCGCGGCCCAGCGCGCGGAGCTGTCCGCCCAGGAGGCACCGCAGCCGAACCTGCCGCTGCCGACGGACGGCGGCCTCGCTCCGGGCGCACCCGCACCCTCGCTTTCGCCGGGGGGCGTCCCCGCCGCCACGCGCGAGGCGGCGGTCGCCGCGGCCCCGCGCCTGCCGATCTCGACGCCGTCCAAGGAGGGATCGATCAACCTGCGCGGCGCGCGCATCGACGACCTGATCCTGAAGGACTATCGGGAGACCCCCGATCCGAGCTCCGCACCGATCGTGCTGCTCTCCCCCACCGGCAGCGCGAACCCGTACTATGCCGAGTTCGGCTGGATCGGCAGCGGGGAGGTGCCCGGCGGGCTGCCCGATGCGCAGACGGTCTGGGAGACGGACGCGCAGGCACTCACGCCGACGAGCCCGGCGACGCTCACCTGGACGAACGAGGCGGGAATCGTCTTCGAGCGGATCGTCTCGGTGGACGAGGACGCGCTGTTCACGATCGAGGACCGTGCGCTCAACGCCACCGGCGAGCCGATCACGCTGTTCCCCTACGGCCTCGTCTCGCGCCACGGCATGCCGGACGTGCTCGGCTACTTCGTGATCCACGAGGGCTTCATCGGCGTCCTGGGCGACGCCGGGCTCCAGGAATGGAGCTACGACAACGTCCTCGATGCGGACCGGCTGCGCCAGGGCGTGAGCGGCGAGGTCTGGCGCGACGTCGTCGGCGGCGGCTGGGTGGGCATCACCGACAAGTACTGGGCCACCGCGATCGTCCCCGACCAGGACAGCGCCTTCACGGGTCGCTATACCGCCGAGAGCGCCGGCGGCCCGCCGGTCTTCCAGGCCGATTCGCTCGGCGCGGCGCGGATCGTCGCCCCCGGCGAGACCGCGACCTCGACGAAGCGCCTCTTCGCCGGCGCCAAGCAGGTCGACGTGGTGGACGGCTATGCCGACACCTTCGGCATTCGTCAGTTCGACCTGCTGATCGATTGGGGCTGGTTCTACTTTATCACCAAGCCGATGTTCTATGCGCTGGACTTCTTCTTCAAGATGTTCGGCAACTTCGGCGTGGCGATCCTGATCGTGACGGTGCTGCTGAAGATCCTCTTCCTGCCGCTCGCCAACAAGTCCTACGCCTCGATGGCGAAGATGAAGGCCGTGCAGCCGGAGATGATGGCCATCCGGGAGCGCTATGGCGACGACCGGATGAAGCAGCAGCAGGAGCTGATGGACCTCTACAAGCGCGAGAAGATCAACCCGATCGCCGGTTGCTGGCCGGTGCTGATCCAGATCCCGGTCTTCTTCGCGCTCTACAAGGTCCTGTTCGTCACGATCGAGATGCGACATGCGCCGTTCTTCGGCTGGGTGCAGGACCTCGCCGCGCCGGATCCGACGTCCCTGTTCAACCTCTTCGGGCTCCTGCCGTTCTCCACACCGGCGCTGCTCACGGTCGGCGTCTGGCCGATCCTCATGGGCCTGACGATGTTCGTCCAGATGAAGATGAACCCCGAGCCGCCGGATCCGATCCAGAAGGCCGTGTTCACCTGGATGCCGGTGATCTTCACCTTCATGCTGGCCTCGTTCCCGGCGGGCCTGGTCATCTACTGGGCGTGGAACAATTTCCTCTCCGTCCTCCAGCAGGGCTTCATCATGCGCCGCCACGGCGTGAAGATCGAGCTGTGGGACAACATCAAGAAGATGCTCGGTGGCGGGAGGGCCGCCGCCAAGGGGTGAGCGACGCCCGCGCGCATGGCGGGGCGGACCGTGGGGGCGGCCCGGCCCGGCCGCCCTTCCGCATGCGCGTGGCGCGCGCGGCCCCGCGAGAGCCGGCGCGGGCGCGCCGGCCGAGTCAGCGCCCGATCGCGCCACCCGGCGGCGGCGCGGGAGGCGGGGCGAGCCGCGGAAACCGCTCCAGGCGGTCGATCCGCTGGCGGAGCTGCCCCTCCTCGAAGCTGCGCTGGCGCTCGACCTCGCCGAGGCGTCGCTGGAGCAGCAGGTCGCGGTTGGTGCCCTCGACGACGCGCTCCGACGGACTGCGGAGCGGGAGCGGCGCCGGTCCCTGGGCGGCCGCCGGCGAGGCGATCGGCGCGAGCGCGGCGCAGGCCCCGGCGAGGGCCACGAGGAGGATGCGGTTCGTCATCCCCGTCAGATGGGGACGGCCGACCGGCCGAGCCAGGGGGGACCGCCCCGCGTTCGCGCTTCGCCCGCCCCTTCCGCCGGCGCCGTCGTCGGGGTAGATCACCCCCATGAGCACGCAGACATGAGCACGCAGACCCCCGCCCCCGTCGTCATCCTCGTCGAGCCCCAGATGGGCGAGAACATCGGCATGGCCGCGCGGGCCATGGCGAACTTCGCGCTGCCGGAAATGCGCCTCGTCGCCCCGCGCGACGGCTGGCCGAACCCTTCCGCGACAGCGACCGCCGCGGGCGCGACGCACCTGCTCGATGGGGCGCGGGTCTTCCCCGACGTGCGCGCCGCGATCGCCGACCTCGGCCTCGTGTACGCCACGACCGCGCGCGAGCGCGGGCAGATGAAGCGGGTCGTGGGTCCCCGCGAGGCGGCGGCGGAGACCCGCGCCGCCGTCGGCGGCGGCGGGCGCGTCGGCATCCTGTTCGGGCGCGAGCGCGAGGGGCTGTGGAACGACGAGATCGCGCTCGCCGACGCCATCCTCACCTTTCCCGTGAACCCCGCCTTCCCCTCGCTGAATCTGGCGCAGGCGGTGCTGCTCGTCGGCTGGGAGTGGTTCGCGCAGGGCGCCGGCGACGCCCTCCCCTTCGCCGAGGTCGAGCGCGTGCCGGCCCCGCGGGAGATGGTCGTCTCCTTCTTCGACTTCCTGGAGGCCGAGCTCGAGGCGCGCGGCTTCTACCCGCCCGAGAAGAAGACGACCATGACGCGCAACATGCGCGACATGTTCCTGCGCCGCGGCCTCTCCGAGCAGGAGGTGCGCACCTTCCGTGGCGTCGCCGCGACCCTGATGCGCCCGCCCCGCGCGGGCGGGTCCTCGGATCCCGGGGACACGCAGGGCGAGGCAGGCACCGGGGCGCGGACGTGATCCGCCTCCTCGTCCTCGATTCGGGGGTCGGCGGCCTCACCGTGCTGGACGAAATCCGCCGCGCCCGGCCCGATGCCGAGGTGCTCTACGTCGCCGACGACGCCTTCTTTCCCTACGGCGCGCTCGCCGAGGACGCGCTCGTCGCACGCGTCGTCGAGCTCGCGGCCGGGCTCTGCGAGGAGTGGCGGCCGGACGCGGTGGTGATCGCCTGCAACACCGCCTCGACGCTCGTGCTGGACCCGCTGCGCGCGCGCCTCTCGGTGCCGGTCGTCGGGACGGTGCCCGCGATCAAGCCCGCCGCCGCGGCCTCGCAGTCGAAGCGCTTCAGCGTGCTGGCGACGCCCGGGACGGCGGCGCGGGACTACACGCGCGCGCTGATCGCCGCCCACGCGGCGGGCTGCGACGTCACCCTCGTCGCCGCGCCGGCGCTCGCCGCCCACGCAGAGGCCGAGCTCGCGGGCACGCCGGTCCCCGACGAGACGCTCGCGGCGGCGATCGCGCCGTGTTTCGTCGCGCGGAACGGCACCCGCACGGACGCGGTCGTGCTCGCCTGCACACACTACCCACTGCTCGCCGCGCGCTTCGCCGGGCTCGCGCCCTGGCCGGTCGCCTGGCTCGACCCCGCCCCCGCGATCGCGCGGCGGGTGGTGAGCCTGCTCGGCGACGCCGACGGGAGCGCCCCGGCCGGGTCGGGCACGATCCGCTTCACCAGCGGGCGGGCACCGGGCGCGCCCCTCGCCCGTGCGCTCGAGGCCCGCGCTCTCGCGTTCGCGCATCGCTGATCCACTCGCCGAAGGCGAGCGCGGCCCCATTCCGAAGGTCTAGGATCGGTCGCGAGAACAAAACGCGATCGCATTGCGGCCGCGCGGCGCGAGAAAGTTAAGTCTTCCTGAATCCCGACTCTGGACAAATCCGGTGAACACGATTCTATTGTTACCGATTCGGGTAGATGCGGCACGTCTCCCCGAACGAGACGTCAACGGAATCCGAGGGGGAGTCTGCATATGGCAGGTGCAGACACCACGTGCGCATCTGCGCGCGCGGGCACGATATTGGGCGTCGCACGGTCGCTGGGTCACCCGGCGCTCGGGAGACTGGACAGGGCCGATCCCTGGCTGCGGCTCGCCGTCCCGATCCTGCTCGCCCTGTTCCTCGCGGCCCTCGTGACCAGCGCCTGGCTGCAGTCGCGCGACGGTCGGGCCGAGGCGCTCGCCAAGGCCGCGATCGAGATCGACGTGATCGCGAGCTTCGTCGCCATCGACCTCGCCCGCCTCGGCGCCGGCACCGACGACGCGCAGATCGTCGCCAGCCTCGCCGACGCCGTCCTCGACGTCCCCGAGGCGGCCCTGATCCGCGGGCGCGTGCTCGTCGTCGCGGACTCCGCCGGCACCATCAAGGCCGCCCATCCGCCGCAGGCCGTCCTCCCGGGCACGCTGATCGGGCTCCTCGGCGAGGGCCAGCCGCTCTCCGCCTTCGGCGACCGGGCCGGGGTCATGACGATCGTCGCGGCCGACGGGATGGAGGTCGTGGCGACCGTCCGCTCGGTGCCCGGCCCCGCCGGCGCGGCCGGTCCCCTGCGCATCGCCCTCCTGCAACCCGTCGAGTCGGTGCTCGCCCCCTGGCGCGCACGCGCCTCGGGCCAGATGACGCTGCTCGCCGCGACGATCGTGGTGCTCGTCGGGCTCGGCGCCGCATACTTCCTGCAGGCCAACCGCGCCCGCGCCGCCGACCACGTCTGCGAGAAGGTCTCGCGTCGCATCGACAGCGCACTCTCGCGCGGCCGCTGCGGCCTGTGGGACTGGGACATCGCCCGCGGGCGCATCTACTGGTCGGATTCGATGTACGAGCTCCTCGGCTACAAGCGCGCCGACGAGTTCATGTCCTTCGGCGACGTCAACGCGATGATCCATCCCGACGACTCCGACTTCTACGCGCTCGCCGACGAACTCGCCGCGTCCCGCGCCTCCATCGTCGACCACGAGTTCCGCATCCGCGACGCGCAGGACGACTGGGTCTGGCTGCGCGCCCGCGCCGAGCTGGTGCAGGACAAGGACGACGACGGCTGCCACCTCGTCGGCATCGCGGTGGACATCACCGAGCAACGCCGTCTGGCGGAGGCGAGCGCCGCAGCCGACATCCGCCTGCGCGACGCGGTCGACGCCATCTCCGAGGCCTTCGTGCTGTGGGACGCGGAGAACCGGCTCGTCCTGTGCAATTCGAAATTCCGCCGCCTGCACGACCTCACCCCCGAGATCGCCGCACCCGGCCGGCCCTATGCGGACGTCATGCGCTTCGGCCGCCAGCCGATCGTCGCCCACGAGATCCTGCGCGAGGAGCGCCCCGAGCGCGGCGCACGGACCTTCGAGGCCGAGCTCGCCGACGGGCGCTGGCTGCAGATCTCGGAGCGGCGTACCAACGACGGCGGCTATGTCTCGGTGGGCACCGACATCACCACGCTCAAGCGCCACGAGGAGCGCCTGCTCGACGGCGAGAAGCGGCTCAAGCAGACCATCGCCGACCTGCGCGTGTCGCGCCAGACGCTCGAGGCGCAGGCCCAGCAGCTCGCCGATCTCGCCGAGCGCTACCTCGAGCAGAAGGCCGAGGCCGAGGGCGCGAGCCGGGCCAAGTCCGAGTTCCTCGCCAACATGAGCCACGAGCTGCGCACGCCCCTCAACGCCATCATCGGCTTCGCCGAGGTGATGGAGCAGGGCGTGTTCGGCTCGCTCGGCTCGCCGCGCTACGCGGACTATTGCAAGGACATCCGCTCCTCCGGCGAATACCTGCTCTCGGTCATCAACGACATCCTCGACATGTCGCGCATCGAGGCCGGACGCATCAAGCTCGAGAAGCGCGACATCATGCTGCCCGAGGTGGTGGATCGCGCGACGCGGATGGTGGCGGAGCTCGCCCGCTCGAAGGGTCTCTCCCTCGTCGTCGACGCGGAGGCGCAGGCGCAGCTCTTCGCCGACGAGCGCGCGATCCAGCAGATCCTGGTCAACCTCCTGCAGAACGCCGTCAAGTTCACCCCCGAGCACGGCCGCATCGTGGTGCGCACCCGCGTCGTCGGCGAGGCGGTGAACATCTACGTCGAGGACACCGGCATCGGCATCCCCAACGACGCCATGAAGCGGATCGGGCGGCCGTTCGAGCAGGTCGAGACGGAGTATTCCAAGACCTACCAGGGCTCGGGGCTCGGCCTCGCCATCGCCAAGTCGCTCGCCGAGCTGCACGGCGGCTCGCTGCGCATCCGCTCGCAGGTCTCCGTGGGCACGGTGGTCATGGTCCACGTCCCGCTCAACGGCGGGCACGCCCTGTCCCGCGCCGCGTGACGGGCACAAGCGGGAATCTCACCCGCGCTCCTCGATCATCTCGACGAAGCGCGAGACGATCGCCGGGTCGAGCTTTCCATCCTCGGTCATGCCTCGCAGGATGGCGACGGCCTGGGCGTGCGGCATCGGGGTCTTGTAGGGGCGGTCCTCGACGAGGGCCGTGAAGATGTCGACGACGGTCATCAGCCGCACGATGTCGGGAATGCCCTGCTCCTTCAGGCCGTCGGGATAGCCGCTGCCGTCGAGGTACTCGTGGTGGTGGCGCACGACGCGCAGGATTTCCGGGGCGACCGGGTGGGACGCGTTCTTGAGGAGCCGCTCGCCCTCGCTGGGATGCGCACGCACCGCGACGAGTTCCTCGGGGTCCAGCCGGCCCGGCTTGTCGAGCACCTCCAGCGGCACGATGGCCTTGCCGATGTCGTGCAGGAGGGCGGCCTCGACGACGAGAGCCAGCTCCGCGCGGCCGAGCCCGAGATGCAGGCCGAACAGCGCCGCATTCATCGCGACGCTGAGCGAGTGCCGCAATGTCGCGCTGTGGTGGCGCTCGATGTCGCGCACGAAGGACGCGAGCGTGGCGTCGGCGGCGGCCGCCACCTTCAGCGCGGAGACGAAGCAGCGGCTCGCCGACGCGAAGGGCGCGACGGCGATCGGTCGCCCGGCGGAGACGTCGGCGAAGGCGTCTGTCAGCGCGAGGATCGCGGCCGAGACGCCTCCGGCGAGAGGCGTGTCCACAGGCGCTCGGAGGGACGCGAGCGCGGCCTCGATCGCCGTGGGCGACAGCGGCCGCACGAGGATCGGCCGGGCGGAGAACCGTGGGTCGGCGGAGAGGATGCGCGCGGTCTCGGCGTCGGCCACGAACACGGTCGGGACGCCGTCGAGCCGTGCATAGGACGCGATGGCCGCCTCGACATCGGCGACCTGGCGCAGGTCCGCCTCGACGATGGCGGAGGCGATGGAGGAGACGATCGCCGGGCCGACGTGCCGGGGCCGTACGCACAGCACCGACCGCCCGCGCAGCGCCGTCGCGACGTCCGACGCCATCCGCCCCGTGTCGCTGACGACGAGGATCGTGGTGCCCGACGCGCTTCCCGGGACCGCATCGGCCACGGCCGCCGCGACGCCTCTCGAGAATGCTCGGTCACCTCCCGTCACGAACGCCTCCCCGGGGCCATGGGCCATCGCGGCATGCTTAGCGGGGAACCGTGAAGAAACGCCTTCGCGAATGGTGGAGGCACGATCCGGGATCGCGCGTGCGTCGCACGGGCGGGGCGCGCCGCGGCGGCGGGCGAGGGATCGAACGGCTCCGCTCGGGCGTTGCGCCGATGAACCCCTCATCGACGCCGGAGACGCCGACCATGCGCCTGCTCACGCCCTTCGCCCTCGCTCTCGCCGCAACCCTCGGCGCCGCCGCGCCTTCGCTCGCGCAGGACGCGCCGCGCGATCCCTTCGTGTGGAGCGATCCGGACACCGGCTGCACCTATCTCGTGGCGCCCGGCACCGGCCTCACGCCGCGCCTGCGGGCGGAAGGCGTCCCCGACTGCCCGGACGCGGACGTGCGCGTCGGCGAGAGCTTCGAGCGCACGCTCCGCGAGGGCGGCGAGGCGCTGGGCGGCGCCCTGCGCAGCCTGGGCGACCGGCTGGAGACCGAGGCGCAGTGAGGAGCCTCACTCCGGCAGGTTGAGGCGGATGTGCAGCTCGCGCAACTGCTTCGCCGTCACGTCGGAGGGCGCGCCCATCAGCAGGTCCTCGGCCCGCTGGTTCATGGGGAAGAGCACGACCTCGCGTAGGTTCTGCTCGCCGCACAGCAGCATGACGATGCGGTCGATGCCCGGCGCGATCCCGCCGTGGGGCGGTGCGCCCAGCGAGAGCGCGCGCAGCATGCCGCCGAACTTCGCCTCGAGCACGTCCTCGCCGTAGCCCGCGAGCCCGAAGGCCTTCCTCATGATCTCCGGACGGTGGTTACGGATGGCGCCCGAGGACAGCTCGATGCCGTTGCAGACGATGTCGTACTGGAAGGCCGTGATTCCGAGGATCTCGTCCGCGTCCGCCGGGTTCAGCGCCAGGAACGCCTCACGGTCGTAGTTCGGCATCGAGAACGGGTTGTGGGAGAACTCGATCTTCCGGTTCTCCTCGTCCCACTCGTACATGGGGAAGTCGGTGATCCAGCAGAAGGCGTACTGATCGGCGTCGATCAGGCCGAGCTCGTTGCCGATGCGCGTGCGCGCCTTGCCGGCGAGCGCGACCGCCTTCGCCTCGTCGCCGGCGGAGAAGAACACGGCGTCGCCCGCCCCCACCTGCACGGCGGCGGCGATGGCGGCGAGCGCGTCCGCGGGGATGAACTTCGCGATCGGCCCCTTGCCGACGAGCGCGCCGTTCTCCTCCTCGAGGACGACGTAGCCGAGCCCGGCCGCCCCCTCGCCCCGCGCCCACTCGTTCAGCTTGTCGAAGAACGACCGCGGCTGCGTCGCCGCTCCCGGCGCCGGGATCGCGCGCACGATGCCGCCGTGCTTCACCAGCGTCTTGAAGGCGTTGAAGGTGACGTCCTCGCGGGCGAAGACGTCCGTCACGTCGGCGAGGACGAGCGGGTTGCGCAGGTCCGGCTTGTCGACGCCGTACTTCAGCATCGCGTCCGCGTAGGGAATGCGCGGGAAGACGGGCGTCACGCGCCTCCCCTCCGCGAATTCCTCGAAGAGCCCGCGCAGCACCGGCTCCACCGCCTGGAAGACGTCCTCCTGCGTGACGAAGCTCATCTCGACGTCGAGCTGGTAGAACTCGCCCGGCGAGCGGTCGGCGCGCGCGTCCTCGTCGCGGAAGCAGGGCGCGATCTGGAAGTAGCGGTCGAAGCCCGACATCATGACGAGCTGCTTGAACTGCTGGGGCGCCTGCGGCAGCGCGTAGAACTTGCCCGGATGCAGCCGCGAGGGCACCAGGAAGTCGCGCGCGCCCTCGGGCGAGGAGGCCGTGAGGATCGGCGTCTGGAACTCGAAGAAGCCCTGGTCCTTCATGCGCCTGCGCACCGAATCGATGATCGCCCCGCGCTTCATGATGTTGGCGTGCAGCTTCTCGCGCCGCAGGTCGAGGAAGCGGTACTTGAGCCGCGTCTCCTCGGGGTAGTCCTGGTCTCCGAACACCGGCATCGGCAGCTCGGCCGCGGGGCCCAGCACCTCGAGTTCGGCGATGTAGACCTCGACCGCGCCGGTGGGCAGGTCCGGGTTCTCGGTGCCTGCGGGTCGCTTCTTGACCTTGCCGTCGACACGGATGACCCATTCCGACCGGCAGGTCTCGGCGGCGCGGAAGGCGGCGCTGTCGGGGTCCACCACGACCTGGGTGATGCCGTAATGGTCGCGCAGGTCGATGAACAGTACGCCGCCGTGGTCGCGGATGCGGTGGCACCACCCGGAGAGCCGCACCGTCTCGCCGACGTCGCTCTCGCGCAGGCCGGCGCAGGTGTGGGTGCGGTAGCGATGCATCGCGGCGGCGCTGGGGGCGGACATGGATCGACCCTCGTTCACGGGGAATGGACCGCGCGCACCATTCATGCGGGCGGGGGGATGTCAAGCAAGGCGGGGACGCGCCCGCGGCGTCAGCGGCCGGGCGCGATCGGGTTCCAGCTCGTGACGCCGCGGAAGAGCTGGCGCACGAAGCTCTGCTCGGCGCCGCCGGTCGGCGTCTGGCGGGAGACGAAGTCGAAGATCACGCCGTCCTCCAGCCCGTAGAGCGCCTTGCGCTCGACGCGCAGCTGCGGTGTGAAGTAGATCGCCGCCACCCGCTGGTCGACGACCTCCTGGCGCATGAAGGCGGCCCGGCGGCGCGCCGTCTGGCTGATGTAGTACCAGGACTGGTTCCCGACCGTGGAGACGGTGGAGGGCGTGCCCATCAGCTCGAGCACCTGCTGGGCGTTCATGCCCGGCGTGACCTGCTCGAGCGCCGCATCGTCGAGGATGTAGCCGCGCTGGAACTCCTCGGAGATCGGCGCGATCGTCTGATTGCAGCCCGCGAGCACGGCGGCGGCGGTTCCCGCGGCGACGAGGCCGAGGAGGCGGCGGCGGGTGATCTGCGGGGCGTCGGGACGCTTGGAGGCACGCATGGGGGGCGGATCCGGGTCGGGCTGCGGCACGAGGAAGCTTGCGCCGCGCCGGCATGATGGCTTAACCCCGACCTAGACCCTTTGGCAAGGCGCGACAACCCGAGCGAGGCCGATGATCATGCGTTTCTTCCGGCGCGACCGGCGCCGCGAGCTCGTCGAGGGGCTCTACACGCGCATCGCCCAGGCGTCGCGCCAGCCGGGGCTGTACGTCGATGCGGGCGTGCCGGACACGGTGGAGGGGCGCTTCGAGTCGCTCTCGCTCCACATCGTCCTGACCTTCCGGCACTTGCGCACGCTGCCCGAGCCGGCGGCGGACGTGAACCAGGATCTCGCGGACGCGCTGTTCCGGGCGCTGGACCAGTCGCTGCGCGAAATGGGCGTGGGCGACCTCTCGGTGCCCAAGAAGATGAAGACGCTGGCGGAGGCCTTCTACGGCCGCGCCCGCGCCTACGACCCGCTGCTCGACGCCCGCGACTCGGAGGGACTCGCGCTGGCCCTCCAGCGCAACGTCACCGGCGGGGAGGATCCCGCGCGGCGCCTCGCCGCCTACGCGCTCGAGGCGCAGGATCGGCTGGCGGCCCAGGATCTCGATGCGATCCTCGCCGCGGGCCCGGTCTTTCCCACGATCGCCCCATCCAACGAGGCAGGAGGACAGACATGACGAACGACGCCCTTCCCCTCTCGCGCCTCGTCCCCGTCGACCGGCTGCCGGCCCGGGGCGAGGTCGTGCGCGTCGAAGCGAGCGAGGACGAACGCACGGCGCTCGCGCGGGATTTCGGGCTCCCCGGCATCGCCTCGCTCGTGGGCGAGTTCCGCGTGAGCGGCGACGCGCGCCGCGCCGGGGTCACCGGCGTGGTGCGCGGCCGAGTGACGCGGACCTGCGTCGTCACGCTGGAGCCCTTCGAGGCGCAGATCACGGAGGAGGTCGACGTCGACTTCGCCCCGGCCAGCGAGCCGGCGAGCGAGGAGGAGGCGGCGCTGCGCGCGATCGATCCGCCCGACGAGATCGTCGACGGCCGGATCGACCTGGGCGCGCTCACCGCGGAATTCCTGGCGCTGGGCCTAGACCCCTATCCGCGCAAGCCCGACGCGGCGTTCGAGCCGGTGATCGAGGACGCCGACGTCTCGCCCTTCGCCGGCCTGAAGAGCATGAAGGGGCCGAAGGGCGGCGGCTGAGTGCCTGCCCTTCGGCCCCGTTCGAGGCTCGTGGTCACCCCCGCGCGACGGCGCGCGGGGAAGCGGTCGTCGTCGTCCGCCTTACGTCAGGCGAAACCGACGAGCGAGAGGATCGCGATGACGATGACGATGAGCCCGACCGCGTAGATGATGCCGTTCATGGGAAATGCCTCCGTTTCGGTGCTGCGGCATCAACACCGAGCGGGGGCGTGGCGTTCCGCCTCGTGCGGGCTCGACACGGAAGAGCCCCCGCGCGGTGACCGCGCGGGGGCTCCCGTCGTCCCGTGAGCGGTGCGGGCGCGGGGCCCGCGCCCGATCACATCTCGCGATACGTGCCGTCCTCCCAGACGTACCAAACGTAGCTCGCCTCGGTGGGGTCGCCGACGTCGTTGAAGTCGATCTCGCCCAGCACCGTGTCGAACACGCCCTCGTCGAGCGCGGAGACCACCGCGTCGAAGTCCGTCGTGCCGGCGGCCTCGACGGCGGCCTGCCACGCCTGGATCGCGGCGTAGGTGTAGAGCACGTAGCCCTCCGGGTTGACGCCGCGCTCCGAGAAGGCCGCCACGACCTCGGCGGCCGACTCGTACTTCCGCGGGTCGGGCGAGAACGTCATCATGACGCCGTTGCCGAGGTCGCCGGTGATCGACCAGAACTCGTCGGTGACGAGCGCGTCGCCGGAGACCATCTGCGCCTCGAGGCCCTGCTCGCGCATCTGGCGCAGGATGAGGCCGGCCTCGGTGTGATAGCCGCCGATGTAGACCGCGCCGATGCCCTCGGCGTTCAGGCGCGACACGAGCGCCGAGTAGTCGCGCTCGCCGGGCGTGAAGGCCTCGAACATACGCGGCGTGACGCCTGCTTCCTCCATGGCCTTGCGGGTCTCCTCGGCGAGGCCCTGGCCGTAGGCGGTGCGATCGTGGAGGACGGCGACATTGCCCTCGGGGAAGTTCTCCGCGAGGTAGCCGCCGGCCACCACGCCCTGCTTGTCGTCGCGGCCGCAGACGCGGTAGATGCCGGGGCCCGGGCGATCGTCGGTGAAGGCGGGGTTGGTCGAGGCCGGGGAGATCTGGATGATGCCCTCCTCGGAATAGACCGCCGAGGCGGGGATCGAGGAGCCGGAGCAGAAGTGGCCGGCCACGAAGACCACGCCCTCGCCGGCGAACTGGTTGGCGACGTTCACCGCCTGGCGGGGATCGCAGGCGTCGTCGCCGACGACGAGCCGCAGCATCTCGCCG
The DNA here is from genome assembly GCF_041514305.1 of Salinarimonas chemoclinalis. Classification (NCBI taxonomy): domain Bacteria; kingdom Pseudomonadati; phylum Pseudomonadota; class Alphaproteobacteria; order Hyphomicrobiales; family Salinarimonadaceae; genus Salinarimonas; species Salinarimonas chemoclinalis. The sequence continues at coordinate 504,477 of NZ_JBGMWH010000001.1, read as the reverse complement.
TTGACGCCTCCCGCGTCGTTGATCTGCTCCACCGCCATCTCGGCGCCCAGCCGGAGCTGCTCGCCGAAGGAGGCGTACTGACCGGTCATCGGACCGGCGACGGCGATCACGATCTCGGCGGAGGCCGGGGCGGAGGTCGCCATCAGCGCGCCGAGCGCCACACCCGTCAACATCTTCTTGGTCATCTGTTCGTTCCCTTCTTTCGGACTTCGTATGATCCCGGGCGGAGCGCCTCGCGTCACGAGCCCCGATGAGGGCGACGTCCGCGCGCCGCAACCGCTATTTCTGCGCGTTTCGCGCAGCTTGTCGACGGCCTTTCGCCGTCATTCCGTCGCACCGCGCCCGGCCGCGCCGTCACGGGCCCGCCAGGTGAGCGGCGAGACCTGCTCGAAGCCGAAGCGGTACTGCCTCGTCATCAGCCCCGCGAGCGTGACGCGGTGGCCGAGCCAGGCGATGATCATCAGGATCGCCGTGTCGACGACGTAGTAGTGCAGGCTCAGCAGGCTGCCGCCGAACAGCGAGAAGTGGATGAAGCGCGCCGCCGCGCCCAGCAGGAACATCCACGCCCCGGCCTGCCAGTAGGGCTCCCAGCTGCGCGCGATGGCGCGGCCCGACATCCAGGCGGCGCCGCCGGCGAGCACGATCGTGACGAAGAAGAAGACCCAGAAGGACGTCTCCCAGAGAATGCCCATCGTCCCCTCCCCTCAGTGCCTGCCGCCTTCGAGGTACGCCGCGCGGACCTCCTCGCGCGCCAGGAGCTCGCGCCCGCCGCCCGTCATCGTGATGAGCCCGTTGACCATCACGTAGCCGCGGTGGGCGAGCTTGAGCGCGTGATAGGCGTTCTGCTCGACGAGGAAGACGGTGAGCCCGTCCTCCTGGTTGAGCGTCCTGAGGCTCTCGAAGATCTGCTTGACGATGAGCGGCGCGAGGCCGAGCGAGGGCTCGTCGAGCAGCAGCAGCTTCGGGCGGCTCATCAGCGCGCGGGCGATGGCGAGCATCTGCTGCTCGCCGCCCGACAGCGTGCCGCCGCGCTGGTGCATGCGCTCCTTCAGCCGCGGGAAGAAGGCGAAGACCTTCTCGAGATCGGACTGGAAATGGGTGCCGTCGGTGATGGCGGCGCCCATCTGCAGGTTCTCGTAGACGGTCATGCGCGGGAAGATGCGCCGCCCCTCCGGAGACTGCGCGATCGAGAGCCGCGCGATCTTGTGCGTGGGCATCCGCGTGATGTCCTCGCCCATGTAGACGATGCGGCCGTCGCGCGCCTGCGGCTTGCCGAAGATCGTCATCATCAGGGTCGACTTGCCGGCGCCGTTGGCGCCGATCAGCGTGACGATCTCGCCCTGGTTGACCTGCACGTCCACCCCGCGCAGGGCGACGATGTTGCCGTAGTAGGTCGTGACGCCGGAGACGTCGAGCATCGGCTCGCTCATTGCCCCACCTCCGCCTCGACCGCGTCCACCTCCTCGTCGTCGACGCCCAGGTAGGCCGCGATGACCTTGGGGTCGTTCTTGACGAAGTCGGGCACGCCGTCGGAGATCTTCTTGCCGTAGTCGAGCACCACCACGTGATCCGAGATCTCCATGACGACGCTCATGTCGTGCTCGATGAGGAGCAGCGAGGTCTCGCCCTCGGCCTTGATCCCGAGGAGCAGCTCGTTGAGCTGGGCGGACTCGCGCGGGTTGAGGCCCGCCGCCGGCTCGTCGAGGCACAGGAGCACGGGATCGGAGCACATCGCGCGCGCGATCTCGAGCCGACGCTGGTCGCCGTAGGGCAGGCTCGCGGCCGGTTCGTCCGCCCGATGCAGCAGGTTGATGCGCTCGAGCCAGGCGACGGACCGCTCGATGGCCCGCGCCTCGGCCCGGCGGTAGCGCGGCGCGCCGACGAGGCCGAGGAAGGTGAAGCCCGATGCCCGCATGAGGGTGTGGTGCTGCGCCACCATCAGGTTCTCGAGCACCGTCATGCCGCCGAACAGGCGGATGTTCTGGAAGGTGCGCGCCACCTTCGCCTTGGCGTTGACGTCGTGGTCCGCCATGCGCTCGAGCAGGAAGAGCGCCGCGCCGTCCCCCTCCCACGACTGCAGCGGAGAGGCGGTCAGCCGGTCGATCTGGGCATAGGCGGAGGCCGAGCCGTGGGAGAGGGCCATGCGCCCCTCGGTCGGCTTGTAGAAGCCGGTGATGCAGTTGAACACCGTCGTCTTGCCGGCGCCGTTGGGCCCGATGAGGGCCGTGATGTCGCCGCGCCGCGCCTCGAACGAGAGATCGTCCACGGCGACGAGGCCGCCGAAGCGCATCGTCAGGTGATCGATGCGCAGGATGGTGTCGGTCGCTCCCGCCATCAGCCGTGCCCCTGCGAGACCATGTCGGCACCCACCGTCTTGCGCTCCTTCAGGTAGACCGAGGGCGCCCGCGCGGAGACGAGGCCGCGGGGACGCCAGACCATGATGAGGACCATCATCGCCCCGAAGACGAGCATGCGGTACTGCTCGAACTCGCGGAAGTACTCGAACCCGCCGATCATCACCACGGCGGCGATGGCAACGCCGAGTTGCGACCCCATGCCGCCCAGCACCACGATGGCGAGGATCAGCGCCGACTCGATGAAGGTGAAGCTCTCGGGCGAGATGAAGCCCTGGCGGGTGGCGAAGAAGGCGCCGGCGAGGCCGCCGAAGCCCGCGCCGATGGCGAAGGCCGTGAGCTTGGTGCGCACGATCGACAGGCCGAGCGAGCGGCAGGCGATCTCGTCCTCGCGCATGGCCTCCCAGGCCCGCCCGATGGGCAGCTTGCGCAGCCGCACGCTGACGAAATGCGTGACGAAGGCGAGCACCAGGATGACGTAGTAGAGGAAGATGATCCGATGCATCGACGAGAAGTCGAGCCCGAAATAGTCCGCGAAGCCGCCCTCACCGCGGGAGAACTCCAGACCGAAGAAGGTCGGGCGCGGGATCTGGCCGATGCCGTTGGGGCCGCCGGTGAACTCCGACCAGTTGAGCAGCACCACGCGTATGATCTCGCCGAAGGCGAGCGTCACGATGGCGAGATAGTCGCCCCTCAGCCGCAGCACGGGGAAGCCGAGGATGATGCCCCAGAAGCAGGCCAGGATGAAGGCGAGCGGCAGGCAGACCCAGAAGCCGAGGTCGAAATAGGTCGCGAGCAGCGCGTAGGAGTACGCCCCCACCGCGTAGAAGGCGACGTAGCCGAGGTCGAGCAGGCCCGCGAGGCCGACGACGATGTTCAGTCCCCAGCCCAGCATGACGTAGGTGAGGACGAGCGTGCCGAGGTCGACGTGGTAGCGCCCCACGCCCGGCAGCAACGGAAGCGTCAGCGCCACCAGGATCAGCGCCGCGCCGACGGCGGTGCCGACGAAGCCCGAGTACTTCCTCAGGCCGATCGGCATCAGGTCGTCGATCTTGCCGCCCGGCCTGCGCCAGATCGTGAGGTTGAGCAGGAGCCGGCCGACGAAGACGATGCCGACCGCCCAGAGCACGCGCTCCCAATGCGGCTCGAGCACCAGCCCGCCGGGCGCCTGCTCGGTCTTGAGCCCCATGATCACGCCGAACAGGCCGAGAGCGATCAGCGCGGAGAACACGGCGTCCTTCAGCACGTGGGCGACGTCGATCCCGCCGGGCCTCGGCGGCTCGGTCGTCGCGGACGGTTTCCCGTGGGTTCCCGACGCCTCCTTGGTCAACGCCGTCATCAGACCTTCTCCACCTCGGGCTTGCCGAGGAGACCCGTCGGCAGGAAGATGAGCACGATCGCGAGGATGGCGAAGACCGCCACGTCCTTGTACTCGCTCGAGAAGTAGCCCGCCCAGAAGGCCTCGATGAGCCCGATCAGCAGGCCGCCGAGCATGGCGCCGGGCAGCGAGCCGATCCCGCCCAGCACCGCGGCGGTGAAGGCCTTGACGCCCGCGATGAAGCCGATGAAGAAATCGACCACGCCGTAGTACATCAGGAACATCGTCCCGGCCACGGCGGCGAGCGCCGCACCCATCACGAAGGTCAGCGAGATCGTGCGGTCGACGTCGATGCCGAGCAGCGCGGCCATCTTCTGATCCTGTTCGCAGGAGCGCTGCGCGCGGCCGAGCGACGTCTTGGCGACGATGAGCGAAAACACCGTCATCAGCACGATGGTGGTGACGATGATCAGGATCTGGATCGTCGAGATCCGCACGTCGAACAGGTCGCCCTCGTGCAGCGTGACGCCGCCGGTGAACACCGGCTGGATCGCCTTCACCCGCGCGCCCTGCACGATCTGGATGTAGTTCTGCAGCACGATCGACATGCCGATCGCCGAGATCAGCGGCGCCAGGCGGAACGAGCCGCGCAAGGGCCTGTAGGCGATCCGCTCCACGGTCCAGCCGTAGAGCGAGGAGATCAGCATGGCGAAGATCAGCACCATGACGAGCGCCAGCGGCACCGCGGTGACGCCGACCGCCAGGATCACGAGGAACGCGATCAGCGCCGAGAAGGCGCTGACCATGAACACGTCGCCATGGGCGAAGTTGATCATGCCGATGATGCCGTAGACCATCGTATAGCCGATGGCGATCAGGCCGTAGATCGAGCCGAGCGTCAGCCCGTTGATGAGCTGCTGGAGAAAATAGTCCATCTAGTCGACAGCCTCGTCCCATGGGACGTCCCGGCGCCGCGAGGCACCTGCGCATCCCGTTCCCCCGGCCGCTTTTCGCGGCCTTCTTCTCACCCGCGTCACTTAAGCCGGTCGCCGCGGCGCCGTCCATAGCCGCGTGCAAAAAAAGTGATCAGGCACGTTCATGCGGCATAACGGCCATTTCGCGGGTGTTTCCGCGGATCACTGGACCTCTCACCGCGGAATACGCGGCTGGAAGCGCGAGAGGCGAGCGCCATGCGACGCTCGCCCCTCGACCAAATCTCGATTCGACGTGGCACGCCGCCCACCACGGGCGGCCGCCGACGGTCGGCTCAGTCGTCGCCCTCGAGGCCGCCGATGTGCTTCTGCGCGTAGAGCTGCAGACCCACCTGCTTGATCAGCTCCAGCTGCGTCTCGAGGAAGTCGATGTGACCCTCCTCGTCGGCGGCCAGCTCCTCGAACAGGTTCTTCGACACGCGGTCATTGACGCCGTCGCAGTACTTGGCGGCTTCCAGGTAGAGCGCGCGGGCCTCGACCTCGGCGGCGAGATCGGCCTCGAGCACCTCGAGCACGTTCTGACCGATGCGCAGCGGATCGAGCTCCTGCAGGTTGGGGAAACCCTCCAGGAAGATGATGCGCGTGACGAACTTGTCCGCGTGCTCCATCTCCTCGATGGATTCCTTGCGCCAATACTTGGCGAGATCCTTGTAGCCCCAATCGTCGAGCAAGCGGTAATGGAGCCAGTACTGGTTCACCGCCGTCAGCTCGCTTCGCAGGCCGCGGTTGAGATACTCGATGACCTTGGTGTCGCCCTTCATGGCTCGTCGCGTCCCTTCTCAGATTAGAACGATTCCAGGGAGCGGACTATCGGACAGAATCGAGCCCTTGGCAATGGCGGTTTCGTCGCACGAAGGGGAGAGGCGTGCCCGTCGACGCCGATCGGGCGCAGCTGCGCGGCTCAGGCGACCTTGGCGTGCTGCAGGCAGGCGGCGCCGCAGGTCTCGGTGCAGCCTTCGACCGCGTCCGCGGAGGCCTCGGCGAAGCTCGCGTTCATGATCTTGCGGATCGTCGTCGCGCAGCGCCCGCAGCGCGGGGCGCAGCCCAGGCAGCGGTAGACCTGCGCAGGCGTGCGGGGCCCACCGGCGCCGCCGTTCATGCAGGCCCTGACCTGCTGGTCCGAAAGCACGTTGCAGGAGCAGACGATCATCGTGGCGTCCAGTTTAGAGCCATTCGAAACTGCATTTCATATCAAAGACTTAGCACGGAACGGCCGAGCCCGGCAATCGGGTTTCGCCCATCCGGGACGCCCCGGAGGCGCGACCGGCGGTCGCGCGCAGCGGCGCGCTGCGCCGAGCCTTTCCGGCGCTGGTGACGGCGATCCAGGCGCTCTCACGTGCGGTGTGTGACCAGCGCTGACGGCCCGGGACGGGCGCGTTCCGCCGATCGTCACGCACGCCTGTCGTCCACCCGCCGCGGCCGCTCCGCCTCCGGCAGGTCGTCGTCGTCGAGCACGCGCAGCGCCGCGCCCTCCAGGTCCTCGTACTGGCCCTTCTTGAGGGACCACAGGAAGCCGGCGAGGCCGAGCAGGCCCAGCCCCAGCGCGATCGGGAGGAGATAGAGGATCACGTTCACGGCGCGGCCTCCTCGAGGCGAGTGCGCGGGGGGGACACGCGCCGGGGCGGCGCCGCTGCGACGGGAGGCATCCCGCGCACGCCGCCCTGCGCACGCAGGGCGTTCACCGTGACCACGATCGAGGATCCCGACATCGCGAGCGCGGCGACGAGGGGCGTCACGAACCCGGCCACCGCGATGGGCACCGCGACGAGGTTGTAGAGCGTCGCCAGCCAGAGGTTCTGGCGCATCACCGCGAGCGCGCGGCGCGTGAGCACCACCGCGTCCGCCACCGGCCCGAGGCGATCGCCGATGACGAGCGCGTCGGCGCAGGTCTGCGCGAGGTGCGAGGCGGAGATCGGCGAGAGCGAGGCGTGCGCGGCGGCGAGCGCGGGCGCGTCGTTGAGGCCGTCGCCGACCATCAGGACGCGCCGGCCCTCCTGAGTCAGGCGCTCGATGAGCGCGGTCTTGTCCCCGGGCTTCGCGCCGGCGTGCCACTCCGCGACGCCCACCGCGGCGGCGGCACGGGAGACCGGCCCCTCGCGGTCGCCGGAGACGACGAGGACGCGAAGCCCCAGCGCGGAGAGCCGCGCGACGGCTTCGGCGGCGTCCTCCCTGAGCGTCTGGCGCAGGGTGAGCACGGCGCGGCGATCGCCGAAGGCGACTGCGATCGCGGTCGCGTCCGGATCGGCTGCGAGGGCGCTCGCGGCCTCGTCGGCGGCGCCGCAGAAGTCCGCCGAGCCGAGCCGCGCCTCGACCCCGTCCAATGTCGCGAGAACGCCGCGGCCGGGCTCCTCGCGGGCGTCCGCGAGCGGGCTCGTGTCGCGGCCCTCGCGGGAGAGCGCGAGCATCAGCGCCTTGGCGAGCGGATGCGAGGAGGACTGCGCCAGCCGCGCGGCCAGCCCGACGAGATCGTCGGGCGCGTCCGCCCTGTCGGCGATACGCGCCTCGGGCGTGGTGAGCGTGCCGGTCTTGTCGAACACCACCGTGTCGCAGGCGGCGATGCGCTCGACGCCGTCGCCGGCGCCGAGGAGCACGCCGGCCTTGAACAGGGCCCCGGATACGACGACCTGCACAGCCGGCACGGCGAGGCCGAGCGCGCAGGGGCACGTGATGATCAGGACCGCGACCGCGGTGAGGATGGCGACGTGCGCGTCCGCGCCCCAGGCGAGCCAGCCGAGTGCGGTCGCGAGCGCGGTGGCGTGGACGACGGGCGAGTAGAGACGCGCCGCGCGATCCGCGATCTGCACGTAGCGCGACTTCGCGAGGAGCGCGGCGTCGAGCAGCTTGTTCACCTCGGCGACGAGCGAGCTCTCGGCGGCGGCGGTGGCGCGCACGACGAGGGCGCCGGAGACGTTGAGCGTGCCGGAATGGACGCGCGCGCCCGGGGCCACCGGCTCGTGCGCGGTCTCGCCGGTGACGAGGCTCGCGTCGATCTCGGAGGTCCCCTCCTCCACCACGCCGTCGACCGCGATGCGGTCGCCGGGGCGCACCGCGATGCGCTCGCCGGCCTTGACGGCGAGGACGGGGATCTCGGTGACGCCGCCGTCGGCGTCGATGCGCCGCGCGGTGTCGCCGCGCAGCGCCACGAGGTTGCCGGCCACCGCGCGGGTACGCTTGCGCATCGCCTGGTCGAGGACGCGGCCCGCGAGCAGGAAGGCGAGCAGCATGACCGCGGAATCGAAGTAGGCGTGCGTCGCCGAATGCGCCGTCTCCCACAGCGACACGCCCACCGCGAGCAGCACGCCGAGCGAGATCGGCACGTCCATGCCCAGCGCGCCCGCGCGGATCGAGCGGATCGCCGCCCTGAAGAAGGGCTGGCCGGAATAGGCCACGGCGGGAATGGCGATCAGCGCCGAGATCCAGTGGAAGAGGTCGCGCGTCTCGGGGTCGATGTCCGACACGTTGCCGGACCAGACCGAGACCGAGAGCAGCATGATGTTCATCGTCGCGAAGGCGGCGACGCCGAGCCGCGTGAGCAGGTCCTTCGTCTGTGCGCTCTCGAGCGCCTCCTCGCGGGACTGGGTGAACGGCCAGGCGCGGTAGCCCAGCCGCTCGAGCCGCGCGACGGCCTCGGCGGGATCGCCGTCGGCGTCGAGCTGCAGCGTCAGGCGCCGCGTCGTGTAGTTGAGCCGCGCCGCGCGCAGGCCCGGCGCGCCGGCGACGCCGTCCTCGATCTCGCGGATGCAGGCGGCGCAGGTCACGCCGTCGATCGCGAGGTCGATGCGGCAGGCGCCGTCCTGCGCCGGCGTGAGGAAGGCGGAATAGTCGATGCGGTCGGCCTTCGGCCCGATGGCCGCGAGCGCGGGGGAGACGCTCACGACGATCAATCCACGAGGATGCGGTTGCGGGAGCGGAACAGCACGTCGCCGTCCCTCGAGAGCTCGGTCACGAGCGTCCAGCGGCCCGGCCCCGGATCGCCGGTGAAGACGGCCTCGTAGCGGCCGAGCCCCGTCTCGACGATCGCGCCCGTGGCGTCCAGGCTCTTGTCGGCGGGTGCCGCGAGGCGGGCGGTCCCGGCGAGGCCCGCGAGCGGGGCGCCGTCCGTGTCGGTGACCGAGAAGGCGGCGGCGACCACGCCGTCGCCGCGGCGGGCGACCCGCACGTCGACGCTCCAGCCGCGCGCCCGCTGGGCGGCGCTCTCCGCGAGCGTCCCGTTGAACTCCTGGCTGGCGCGGTAGGCGCTGTCGACCTCGAGGCCTCGGAACGTGGAGGAGGCGATGTTGAGCAGGAAGACGTTCATCGTGAAGATGACGCCGAAGAACGCGACGAGGATGGCGAGCACCTTGCGGCCCGTGAGGGGCCTGCCGCCGGGCCTGTAGTCGTCGACGAGCCGATCGGGGGAGGTCATGGCCGTGTCGCTCCTTGAATGTCTCGACTGAGGGAATCGTCCCGCGTGAGGCCCGCGCTCAGCGGGCGGGCTGGATGAAGTGGTCGTCGGCGATCGCGGTCTCCGCCCCGTCGGGCGTGGCGAGGACGAAGGAGACGGCGCGGCTCTCCGGCCCGCCGGCGACCGGCGCCAGGGTGACGAGCACGCGCAGCTCGCGGGTGCGCGCCGGGCCGACGACGACTTCGAGCGTGTCCGGGTCGAGGTTCGTCGCGCCGATCGACTCGACCGACGCGCCGTCCAGCCCGTCGAGCGAGAGCGTGAACGTGCGCTCCTCCAGCGCCTTGTTGGCGACGCGCACCGTCCAGGCGTTGCGGATCGACCCGTCCGAGAGCAGCACGTAGACCGGGTTGCGGTCGTGCAGCGCCGAGACGTCCAGCGTCGCGCGCACCGCGAGGTGGTAGACCATGAACAGCGAGATGCCGACGATGAGAACCGCGTAGAGGATCGTGCGGGCGCGCACGATCTTCGGCTTCTCCTCGGGCAGGCCCGCCTCGCGACGCTCGAGGTTGTACTCGGAATCGTAGGCGATCAGGCCCTTGGGACGGCCGATCTTCTCCATCACGTTGTCGCAGGCGTCGATGCACAGGCCGCACTGCACGCAGCCGAGCTGGAGCCCGTCGCGGATGTCGACGCCGGTGGGGCAGACGGCCACGCACTGATTGCAGTCGATGCAATCGCCGGCCTTCTCGCCCTGCTCGACGAGCGCCTTGTTCTTCTTCATCGAGCCGCGGGGCTCGCCGCGGTCGACCTTGTAGGTGACGTTGAGCGCGTGCTCGTCGGTGAGCGCCGCCTGGATGCGCGGCCAGGGGCACATGTAGGTGCACACCTGCTCGCGCATAAAGCCGGCGAGCGTGTAGGTCGTGAAGGTGAGGATGCCGATCCAGACGTAGGCGACGGCGGGGGCCTGGAGCGTCGCGAGTTCCCACACCAGCGTCGGCGCGTCGGCGAAGTAGAGCACCCATGCGCCTCCGGTCCACCAGGCGATCATCAACCAGGTCGCGTGCTTGCCCGTCGAGCGCGCCACGCGCTCCTTCGTCCAGCCGCCGTTGTAGAGCTTGATGCGCTCGCGCCGGTCGCCCTCGAAGAAGCGCTCGACGGCCAGGAACAGGTCCGTCCACACCGTCTGCGGGCACAGGTAGCCGCACCAGACGCGGCCGGCGACCGCGTTCATCAGGAAGAGGACGAAGCTCGCGAGGATGAGCAGGCCCGTGAGGTAGACGATCTCCTGCGGCCAGATCTCGATGAAGAAGAAGTAGAAGCGCCGTGCCGGGAAGTCGATCAGCACCGCCTGGTCGGGCGCGTTCGGTCCGCGATCCCAGCGCACGAAGGGCAGCAGGTAGTAGACGCCGAGCGTCAGCACCAGCACCGCCCACTTGATGCGCCGGAACGTGCCGTCGACCTTCTGCACGTAGAGCTGCCTGCGCTTGGCGTAGAGCGGCCCCTCGATGAGGGTCTCGTCCGGGTGCCTCTCCTCGGCGTGCCTCTGCTCGGCGTGCGTCTCCTCGACGCGATGCGCGTCGCGGGTGGGGTTCGGTGCTGCCGTGTCGGCCATGGCGGGGGAGCTCGCTGATCCGTCTCGTGCCGCGCACCCTGCCCCGCCGGGACCGCCGTCGCGTTGATCGGGATCAATGGCCGCGCGCGCATGGAGAGGCGGGATGTCGCAGGCGTGAGCCTCCCGACGCTTTCGACGCGAATTGCGGAGGCGCGGTTCCAGCTACGGAAACCAAAGCGCGATCTTCCGTCTCGCATCGCGCGCCCCGATCGCATTTCACTTGACCGACTCTCACAATCCCATATCGTCCCGATAAACAACCAATAAGTGATTCGCATGACTTGCGGCGGGGGACGGCGACCATGGATCTCCAGGGCTGGGACGTCATCACGGCGAGCAACGTCGCGGCGGTGAACGCGGTTCTCGCGCACGCGACGTCGACGACGCTGCCGAAGTTCTCGTTCACGAACACGAGCCTCGCGATCACCATGACGGGCGACTTCGGACCGTGGGCGATCCAGCCCGGCGGCTCGGCGAACCGCATCAACCTGATGGTGCCGATCACGTCGGGCACGCTGAGCGCGCCGCAGTTCCGCCAGCCGATCGACCTCTCGGGCGTGCAGCCGATCCTCAACCTCGCCCTCGTCCTGGTCGAGGGCTCGAGCAACGGCACGCAGTCGCTCACCTTCTCGATCGAGACGAACTCGCCGCGCCCGGCCTCCAAGGACGGGGACGTCTACGTCGCCAACCCGGACGCGAGCGCGGGCCACGTGCTGCACGGGCGCGACCCGTCGGGCCAGGCCGAGCAGATGATCAACGACTGGTTCGGAGAGATCTTCGTCGAGAACAAGGATGAGATCTCCTTCATCTTCGCCACCGTGATCATGAACCCGCAGGGCGAGCCCTGGCTCGCGCCGAAGGCGACGGCGGTGACCTATTTCGAATCGGTCGACAAGAGCATCCAGGCGCTGGGCATCAAGTCGCTGACCCAGGCGCCCTGGGGCCCGAGCGGGCTCGCCACCGCGGTGGACCCGAGCCTGCTCGCTCGGGGCGACGACTACTTCTTCTCGATGGCGCCGGCCGTGTTCCTGAAGAACCTGCTGATGCCGTCGGTGGTGAAGGCGCTGAACGTCCCGGCCTCGACGCTGCGCTTCAACCCGCCGCCCAACGCCTCGCAGCCGACGGCCTGCTCGATCACGAACACGGCCGACATCCCGATGGGCAAGGTCCACAGCGGGGCGATCGACTACTACCCCTCGCTGACGAGCTACCAGGTTCACATCAGCGGTCAGCAGATCATCGCCACCGGCGGCGGCCGGTTCGACATCACGGGTCTGCACGACGCCTACGTGACGTTCGACAATCTCACCGTCGTCACCGAGGTGGGCTACGACCCCAAGACGCAGACCGTCACCTTCGACGTGGTGAGCCGGTCCAGCCCGAGCACCGACGAGCACATCCCCTGGTACGAGAAGGAGATCACCTGGATCATTCCGGTGATCGGCCTGATCGTCAACGCGGTGATGGACATCGTCGTCGCGACCATCGAGGACGCGGTGACGAACTCGCTGAAGAGCACCGGCCAGCTCTCGATCGACTCGATCCCGGTCGCCACCGCCGTGTGGTCCGGGCTCGAGACCTTCAAGGCGACGAACGCCGAGCTCTCCGACGCCTTCGTGATCCGCGCCACCAACCAGACGTGACCCGCGAGACGTGACCGCCGCGCGCCAGTCCGCGCCGGCGACGCCACCCGACGAGACGACCCGAAGAGACGACCCGACGTGTGGCTCACCGCGTGAGCGGGCGCACGTCCTGCGCGAGGATTTCTCAATGTCGAACGGAACCAACGGCAACGGCGGCGACGCCGGCAACATCGACCTCATGGGCTGGGACACGGTCTTCGCCCTCCGGCTCGAGGCGCTCAACGCCTCGATCGTGGCGCAGAAGACGACGCCTCCGACCTTCGACGGCACCGACGACGCGGGCGGCGCCCACGTCGCCGGCGACTGGACCGACTGGTCGGTCAAGGGCGGCGAGGGCAACGGCATCATCATGGAATGCCCGATCAAGACGGGCAGCCTGACGCTGCCGGGCAGCGATCCGGTCAAGCTCGACGGCGGCAACGTCGAGGTCATGATCACGCTCGCCTCCGACGAGGCGTCGCAGGAGATCTCCGATCCCACCGCCAAGCCGGGCACGGGGAGCACGCACCATTTCAAGGCGAACCAGACGAGCGAGGAGTTCCAGCGCCCGCGCGTCCAGTCGGTGACCGCGCCCGGTCTCTCGGGCGGCGACATCTACGCGGCGGAGGCCGCCTTCAACGCCTACTACGAGAACAACCTCGCCGCCTTCGACGCGGTCTTCGCCGCCGTGCGGCTCGAGGAGGAGGCGATCGAGGCGGGCAAGCAATGGCTCAAGCCGGTCAAGTCGCTCTACGGCATGGCCTCCGTGCCGGGCGACCCGAGCCAGGCCTCGTTCGCGCTGCTGAGCCTGACGAGCCAGCCCTCCGGGCCGCTGCCGCAGCAGAACTTCGACATCCGCATGTTCGACGTCTTCTCCAAGACCACGACGCCGACGAACTCGGTCTTCGCGGTGTCGGCGCCGCTGGCGATGCAGAACATCGTCCTGCAGGCGGCCAAGCAGTGCGTCATGGGCGCCACCGACGACGACTTCCACATCGTCAACGACGGCATCACGGTGGCCAACAAGAACACGCTCAACTGGGGCAACTTCCAGCTCACCAAGGACGACCCGACGAGCATCGTCGTGCCCTCGATCGCGCCCGGCGACTTCCAGCTGACGCTCGACGGCATGAACTTCCACCTGTCCATCTCGCAGGCCTCGTTCACCACGCCCGACGGCACCGCCGACGTGAAGCTCACCGCCGACCAGTACTTCAACGTCGAGGCCGCCAAGCTCTCCGACGGCAAGTACTACCTCGTGCCCTCGCCGGGCCTCGGCACCAACTCGATCCGCGCCGACGTCTCCCCCAACAAGGGTTTCGAGATCGCGATGATCATCGAGTCGATCGCGATCGGCATCGCGTTCGGCTTCATCGGCGCGGAGCTCGGCGAGGCGCTCGGCGGCGCGGTCTCCACCGCCACGACGGAGGGCGGCGAGGGCGTCGTCGAGGCCGGCGCGGAGGCGATCGACGACGAGTTCAGCCAGATGTCCGAGGAGGAGATCTCGGCGGCCGAGGACAGCTCGGTGGAGGACGCCACCGAGTCGATCGAGTCCGGCGGCGAGCAGGGCAACAGCCGCACCGGCATCTTCGCCAACAAGTTCAAGGTCTGGGGCGGCGTGCTCGGCGGCATGATGGGCATCCCGATCGGCGTCCTGCCGCAGATCATGACCATGATCTGGAACGACAAGATCACCGAGGGCAACGTGCCCACGATCGACGACTTCGCCACGAACTTCTCCGCCGCGATCCAGTGGCCCTACGTGGAGAGCTGGCAGGTCACCGGCGGCACCTTCCGCGCCGCCTTCCTGCTCGGCGGCAGCGCCACGACCACGGGGACGGCGGAGTGAGCGCCGCCCCGGCCACCACCCCGCAGGGCGAGATCTCGACCTTCGGCTGGGACACGGCCTTCGCCGTGCGCATCGCCAACGTCAACGCGGCGATCGTGGCGCGCAAGGCCTCTCCGGCGGCGTTCTCCTGGACGGACGCGAGCGACCCGAAGGTGACCTGCGAGGGCACCTTCGGCGACTGGCGGCTCGTGCGCGGCGGCGACGGCTCGGGCGTCAACGTCGAGCTGCCGCTGCGCGGCGTGACGGGGACCGCGCCGGACGGCGACGGCTACACGCCGTACACCTGGACCTCCGGGTCGATCACCATGACCGTGCGGCTGCACTTCTTCGACGACGCCGCGGACGCGACCGGCAAGAAGAAGCATCTCAAGGTCAAGCCCACGAGCGACGAGCCCAGCGTGCCCGTCGTCGAGGTCTACGGGGTGGACGAGACGATCCTGCCCTCCCCCGCCTGGGCGATGTACTCGATCCAGGCGGCGCTGGTGGCCTGGTGCGAGGCCAATCTCGCGGACTTCGCCTACATCTTCTCGATCGCCGATCTCAACGACGAGGCGGACACGGGGGCGTGGGCCTTCCTGAAGCCCTCCTACGTGTCCTATTCCTACGTCGACGGCCCCGACGACGAGGACGCCTTCCTGGGCGTGCTGGCGATGTGCGGCAAGCGCTCGCCGGCGGGCCTCCAGCAGGTGATCGACAAGCGCATCGTGCCCAAGGGCGTGGAAGGCGCCTTCTGCATCTCGCGCACGCTGATGCTGCAGGACCTCATCGTGCCCTCCCTGCAGCGCATGTGGCCGAACCTGAAGCCCGAGGACCTGGAGATCGGCGACCAGCAGATCCAGCTCAAGCCGAACGTCTCCGTCGACCTGCCGCAGGTCGAGCACCAGGGCAACATCTACACGCCGCAGCTCAAGCAGTTCACCTTCATGATCGAGGGGCCCCAGGTCTCGATCGACGCCTATACCGAGACGGACGTGGACGCGGGCGTCACGGCATGGTGCCGGTCGACGAACCGCTACACGATCGTCAAGGGAACCAACAAGTCCGGCCAGACCACGCTCGCCTACCAGCGCATCGGCGACCCGGAGGAGACCCACGGCAACATCATCGCCGAGTGGGTGAAGATCACCGACGCCATCCTCGCGATCGTGCTCGCCATCGCGCTCGCCGTGCTGGCGGTCGTGACGGGCGGCGCGGCGGTGCCGGTGATCGTGGTGATCGGCGCGCTGCTCGTCGGCCTCGTCGGCTTCTCCGCCGAGATCGAGGGCATGATCGCCAACGACGACGCGCCCGCGATCGATCTCCTCCAGGACAACGTCTACGCCCCGATGGTGTGGACCGACAGCCAGGACTTCACCGTCTCCGCCGTCGATCTCGACGGCTCGCTGCGGCTCGCCGGCGCGCTCGGGTTCACGAGCGCCGCCATCGCCGCGACCTGAGGGAGGTCACCACCATGCTCGACACGTTCGGTTGGGATCTCGTCTACGCCACGACGCTCACCGCGGTCGACGCGGCGCTGAAGGCGAGCGGACGGGTTCCCGCCTCCTTCTCCGGCGGGGGCGTTTCGGGGGACTGGGGCTCCTGGGACCTCGTCCCCGGCGCGCCCGCGAACCGCATCGTCCTCGCCTGCACCGTCGCCTCCGGCACGGCGACGCTCGGCGCGACGCCGCTGGATCTCACAGGCTCGAAGATCAGCGTCGTGATCACGCTCGCGGTCGCCGCGGACGGCACGATCGCGCCCGAGGGCGGCGAGGCCGTCGTGCTCGATCGCTACAGCTTCCCGGCCGGCGTCACGGGCGACGACGTCTACCAGGTGGCGAAGGCCTTCCACGCCATCCTCCAGGAGCAGGTGCCGCTCCTCGCCGGCGCCTTCGGATCGATCTCGACCGGCGTCTCGCTCGCAGCGCCGGCGACCGACCAGCCCTGGATCGTGCCGACGTCCGCCACCGTCGCCGTGACGCCGCTCCCCGCCATGGATCCGCGCGGCGCCATCGTGGCGCTCCTCGCCATGACCGAGAACCGCGCGACGAGCGGCCTGCAGGTCGCGGTGGACGGGCGGATGCTCGACGGCGCGCCGGACGGCTGCGACCGCGCCGTCGCCCTCGGCCCCCACCGGGTGGACGAGGACCTCCTGAAGCCCGCCATCACGGCGATCGTCCAGGGCTCGTCGCTGTCGGACTTCTCCGCCAGCCCCACGGGCACGATCTACAACACCGGGACGATGACCTGGGGGACGTTCACCTACGCGGACTCCGACGGCGGCACGAGCACGATCCACCCCACGATCCCGGCGGGCAACCTCCAGCTGACGCTGAACGGCGCGGTGGCGCACGTCTCGATGTCGAACGTGCACTTCCCCTATCCCGCCTGGCACGGACCCGGCGAGATCACGGTGTCGATGAACGCCGAGCAGTTCGTGACGATGGGGATCGTGCGCCGCGACGACGGCCATCTCGTAATCGCCGAGGTCGCCGACCCGGTGCAGAGCTTCCACGTCACGGTCATCCCCGATCACGACGTGCAGGCCTTCCAGATCGCGGTGAACGTCGCGCTCCAGGTGCTGTTCGCGGTGATCGGCGGCGCCCTCGATTCCGCGGCCGGCGCGGCCGAGAACGCCGCCGCCGAGTCGGTCGAGGAGGAGGCGAGCGGCCAGCTCGTCTCGGACTTCGAGGACGAGGAGATCCAGGGCCTGCTCGACGGCCACGCCAGCGAGGAGGACATCGAGCGCGCCGAGGAGGATGCGGGCCAGCAGGCGGGCGAGGCCGTCGCCAACGGCGGGAACGCCGGCTGGGTGCAGAGCTTCAAGTCGGCGATCATGGCCAACCGCAGCAAGATCCTGCTCAAGATCATCGAGAAGGCGGTCGAGATCCCCGCCGGCGAGATCGTCGACGTCGCGGTGGCGCTGGCCAGGCGCCAGTACGACCAGCTGCCGACGATCGACCCGCTCGCCGTCGACGCCGCGCTGCCGGTCACCTGGGCCGATCGGGGCGGGGTCGTCTTCGAGGGCGGCAAGGTCGACGGCGCGATCGTCTTCTGGGGCATGTCGACGAGCGCGGCGAAGGCGCTGCGGGGAGAGGGATCATGACCTATCCGATCACGCTGACGGCGACGCTCGCCATCGACCCCGGCGCGGCGCAGGCGGCGGAGGCCGCGCGCGACGAGGTCGCCGAGGCGGTCGGCCGAGGCGGCGACGGCGGCGACCTCGCCCTCACCGCCGGCTGGGAGAACGGCAACGCCATCCTGACGATCCGCGTCGGCGCCGCCTCCCAGGCCGCCGTCGACCGGCACCTGAAGGAGCACGGGCCGCTCTATGCCGCCTTCGACGGCGTCGCGCGGGTCACCGGGGTGCGGGTGGAGGGCGCGGTCGACGAGGCGACCCTCGCCGCGCTGAAGCGCCTCACCTCCGTGGTCGAGACCGCGTGAGACGCCCGCGCGTCGCGATCGTCACGGGCAACGTCGTCCCGGCGGACGCGGCGGGGCTGAAATACGCGCGCCTCGGCCCGATCGGCGTCGCGGCCGCGCGCGCCTATGCCGCGCGCCACGGCTACGCGTTCCGCGACACGCTCTCCGAGGTCGGCCCGCGCCCGGCCTGCTGGGCCAAGATCCCGGCGCTCCTCGCCGCGCTCGAGACGCACGACTGGGCGGTGTGGATCGATTCCGACGCGGTGGCGCTCGCGCCCGAGCGCGACCTCGCCGAGGTTCTCGACGGCGATGCGGACGTCGTCGCCCAGGACCCCGACGCGTTCTTCGCCGATCTCGGCCTCGACCCCGCGCTCGGGCGCGCCTCCCAGCCGCTGCACACCTGCGTCTTCGCCCTGCGCGCCGGTGCCTGGGCCCGCGCGCTCCTGTGCGACGCCTGGGCGATGACGCAGTTCGTGAAGCCCGCAATCCCCTGGAACGGAGTCGGCGAGCAGGAGGCGATCAACGCCGTCCGCAAGCGCCGCCCGCCGGAGCCCGGCCGCATCCGCTGGGTCGCCGACCTCCAGGCGCCGCCGCGGCTCGCCGGGGCGCAGACGCGGTTCGTGCACTTCTACGGAGACCGCGCCGCGCCCCTCGTGCCGGAGGCGGTGGCGGCGCGGGTGCTCGACGCCTTCGCCGCGGCGGTCGCCGCCGGGCGCGGACGCGACTGCGACCTCGGCCTCGTCCATCTGTCCGCGATCCAGAAGTCGGCGCCCGGCGGGCCGATCGACCGCGGCGGGCCGGAGCGCTTCGGCTACGACCGCGACGCGCTGCTGGCGGCGGCGCGTCCGTTCATGAGGGAGGCGGCGGCGTGATCGCGCTCCACCCCCTCGCCGAGGCGCCCGGCGCGCCGCACGTCGTCTTCCTGCACGGGCTCGAGGGCGACGCCTTCGCGAGCTGGGGGCCGCGGGAGCGCCCCGGCGTCTTCCAGGCCCGCCTGTCCGCGGCGCATCCCGGCTGGGCGACGACGACGATCGGCTACCCGGCGAGCGTCGCGCGCTTCAAGAGCGACCCCGCCTTCACCCTCGCGCCCATCGAGGCGGCCTTCGGGGACGCGCTCGACGGGCTCCTGGCGGAGCGCCCCGCCGTGGTCTTCGTCGGCTACTGCCTCGGCGGCCTCCTCGCCGCGCTGGCGCTGCGGGCGCGGGCGGCGCGCGGGCGGCTCCCGCCGACGCTGCTCTTCCTGATGGATGCGCCGCTCCTCCTGCCCGAGCGCGACGACCCCTATCCGGAGATCGGCGCGGGGCTCGGCCTGACCGTCGCGGACATGGCGGATCTCGTGCGCTGGCTGCGCAGCGATGCGGGAGCGGCGGGCATCCGGCTCGTCTCCATCCTCAGCGAGGCGCCGGGCTGGCTCGCGCCCTACGGCCGCGACGCCGCCTCCCCGCCCGCCCCGCTCCACGTCGTGCCCGGCGACCACCTGGCGCTCGCGGCGGCACCGGAGACGGGCGATTTCGCCCCGCTCGCGGTCGTGAGCGGGGCGATCTCGGCATTCCTGGCGCAGGTGCGCGCCGCGGATCAGGCGGGCCAGAGGAACCAGAGATACGCCACGTAGCCGCCGATCAGCACGCCGCCCTCCCAGCGCGCGATGCGCTTGCCCGTGAAGGCGAAGAGCAGCATCAGCAGCGTCACGCCCACCATCACCGGCGCGTCGAAGCGTGCGATCTCGCCGGGGATGTCGACGGGGGCGATCAGCGCGGTGACGCCGCCGATGCCGAGAATGTTGTAGATGTTCGAGCCGACGATGTTGCCGAAGGCGACGTCGGCCTGGCGGCGCAGCGCCGCGACGACGGAGGTGACGAGCTCCGGCAGCGAGGTGCCGACCGCGACCACGGTGAGCCCGATCACCGTCTCGGAGATGCCGAGCCCGCGCGCGAGTTCGGTCGCCCCGTCGACGAGCAGCTTGCCGCCGCCCACCACGAGGACGAGGCCCGCGAGCGCGAGCAGGATCGGCCCGAGGAGCCCGCCGCCCTTCTCGGCGGGGTCGGGCACGAGCGCGTCGTCGGCGCCCTGCGTCGCCACCGCCTTCGCGTAGAGCGCGCCGTGGTCGGGCGCGGGCACCACCGCCCGCTCCTGCCGGAACGCCGTCCAGATGTAGAGCGCGAGGCCCGCGACGAAGACGACGCCGACCACCCGGTCGAGCGGCCAGACGAAGGCGAGCGCGGCGAAGAGCACGGCGGCCGCGAGCGCCACCGCGCCGTCCCGGGTGAGTGCGCGGGATCGGATCGCGATCGGGGCGATCAGCGCCGAGATGCCGAGGATGAGCAGGATGTTGGCGATGTTCGAGCCGACGATGTTGCCGATGGCGATGCCCGGCGCGCCGGCGAGCGAGGCCTGGACCGACGTGACGAGCTCGGGCGTCGAGGTGCCGAAGCCCACCAGCGTCAGGCCGATGACGAGGGGCGAGACGCCGAGCCGCGTCGCGGCCTCGACCGCGCCGCGCACCAGGAGGTCGCCGCCGAGAACCAGCAGGACGAGGCCCGCGAGGAGGAGGAGGAGGGTGACTGTCATGGAGATGCACCGATGACGGGGGTGGGCGAGAGCCCGTCCGCGATCCGTCGTCCCGCGCGCGTGTGGGCGCACGGCCGCCGGCTGATCCCGAACGAGGGAACAGCTCCGACATCGCGGACGGGGGGCATCCCGTTCCGCCAGAGGGGCCCGGCGCTGTAGCGAGCGTGAGATGGCGGGGTAACGCGGATTGCGCAAGGGGCGAATGGGGATTGAGATACGAAGAACCCGCATCCCGGAGCGTCCATGCCCATCGAGAAGATCGCCTTCCCCGGACACGACGGGCAGACGCTCGCCGCGCGTCTCGACCGGCCCCCGGGCCGGCCGCGCGCCTATGCGCTGTTCACCCATTGCTTCACCTGCTCGAAGGACCTCGCCGCCGTGCGCCGGATCGCCGCCGCGCTCGCCGATTCGGGCATCGCGGTCTTGCGCTTCGACTTCACCGGGCTCGGCCATTCGCAGGGAGAGTTCGCGAACACGAGCTTCACGACGAACGTCGCCGACCTCGTCTGCGCCGCCGACCACATGCGCGCCACGCTGGAGGCGCCCGCGATCCTGATCGGGCACTCGCTCGGGGGCGCCGCCACCATCGCGGCGGCCGGTCGCATCCCCGAGGCGAAGGCCGTCGTGACCATCGGCGCCCCGTCGGAGCCCGCCCACGTCACCCATAATCTCGGCGCCTCGCTCGAGACGATCGAGCGCGAGGGGTCCGCGCGGGTCAGCCTCGCAGGGCGCGACTTCACCATCACCCGCGACTTCGTCGAGGACGTGCGCGAGGCGAGCCTGCGCGCGGCGCTCGCCGACCTGCGCAAGGCGCTCCTCGTGCTCCACGCCCCGCGCGACGAGACGGTGGGCATCGAGAACGCGAGCGCGATCTTCCTCGCCGCCAAGCACCCCAAGAGCTTCGTCACGCTCGACGACGCCGACCACCTGCTCACCCGCGCCGAGGACGCGGAATACGCGGCCTCCGTCATCGCCGCCTGGTCCTCCCGCTACCTGCCGCCCCTGCCGCCGGAGAAGACCGCGGCGGGCCACGAGGGCGTGGTGCGGGTGAGCGAGGATTCACCCTTGGGCCTCCTCCAGCACGTCTCGGTCGACGGGCGTTATCCGCTCATCGCCGACGAGCCGCGCGCGCTCGGCGGCTCGGAGCTCGGTCCGACGCCCTACCAGTACCTGTCGGTCGCACTCGGCGCCTGCACGGCGATGACGCTGCGGATGTACGCGCGCCGCAAGAAGCTCGCGCTCGAGAGCGTCGTCGTCGACGTCGGGCACGACAAGGTCCACGCCGCCGACAGCGCCGACGCCGAGGCCGGCAGCCACCGCCGCGCCGACCGATTCGTGCGCCGCCTGCGCCTCACCGGCGACCTGACGCCCGCCGAGCGCGCCCGCCTCGTCGAGATCGCCGACATGTGCCCCGTCCACCGCACGCTGGAGCACGCCTCGGTGATCGAGACGGTGGAGGAGCGGGAGGACGAGTGATGGCCCGCTCCGGATCCGAGACCCGGAACGCCCGTCGCCACCCTCGAGAGACGCAGCTATCGGAGAGACCGCCATGACCGAAGCCGAAGCCGAAGCCGTCGACGCCTGGTTCGCCGACGCACTCTCCCTGTCCGATCCCGCGCTCGACGCGGCGCTCGCCGCCAATGCGGAGGCGGGGCTGCCGGCGATCGACGTGTCGCCGGCGCAGGGCAAGCTGCTCGGGCTCCTCGCGCGGATGGCGGGGGCCCGGCGCATGCTCGAGATCGGCACGCTCGGCGGCTACTCGACCATCCACCTCGCCCGCGCCGTGCCCGATGGCGGGCGGGTGGTCACGCTCGAGGTCGACCCGAAGCACGCCGAGGTCGCGCGCGCGAACCTCGCCCGCGCGGGCCTCGCCGAGCGGGTCGACCTCCGCGTCGGGCGCGCGCTCGATACGCTCGCCGCCCTCGAAGCGGAGGGCGCGGGGCCGTTCGACCTCGTCTTCGTCGACGCCGACAAGCCCTCGAACCCGCACTACCTCGCCTGCGCGCTGCGCCTCTCGCGGCCCGGCACGGTGCTGATCTTCGACAACGTCGTGCGCGAGGGCGCCGTCGTCGACGCCGCGAGCGCGGACGCGTCGGTGGTGGGCACCCGCGCGGTGATCGAGGCGATCGGCCGCGAGAAGCGGCTCTCCGCCACCGCGATCCAGACGCTCGGGGTCAAGGGCTGGGACGGGTTCGCCCTGGCGATCGTCGGCGAGGCCTGATATCGCTGCGCGAGACCGGCGCCCGTGGGCGCCGTCGAGGCCCGCCCACGGAAGGGAGCTGCGCTCGTGGAGACGGTGATGCGGCTCGCGGTGGGGAGCATCGCCGTGGGCGTGCTCGTCCTGGGGCTGAAGCTCACGGCCTGGTGGCTGACGGGGTCGGTCGCGCTCTACTCGGATGCGCTCGAGAGCATCGTCAATGTCGCGGCAGCGGTCGCGGCGCTCGTCGCGATCCGTCTCTCGGCGAAGCCGGCCGACCGCAACCACCCCTACGGCCACCACAAGGCGGAATACTTCTCCGCGGTGATCGAGGGCGTGCTGATCATCCTCGCCGCCCTGTCGATCGCGCACGCGGCCTATGGGGCGCTCTCGGCGCAGCACATGCCGGAGTTCGGGCCCGTCGGTCTGGCGGTCAACGCGCTCGCGAGCGTGATCAACGCGATCTGGGCGACGGTGCTCATCCGGGCCGGGCGCACCCGCCGCTCGCCGGCGCTCGCCGCGGACGGGCGCCACCTCCTCACCGACGTGGTCTCCTCGGTGGGCGTCCTCGCCGGCGTCCTGCTGGCCGCGCTGACGGGATGGCTGATCCTCGACCCGATCCTGGCGCTGCTCGTCGCCGTGAACATCCTCTGGTCGGGTTGGCAGCTGGTGAAGTCGTCGGTCTCGGGCCTGATGGACGAGGCGGTCGCCCCCGAGGAGCTGACGGCCATCCGCGAGGTGATCTCCCGCCACGCCGACGGCGCGCTCGAGGCCCACGACCTGCGCACCCGCCAGGCCGGGCGCGTGACCTTCATCGACTTCCACCTCGTCGTGCCCGGCGAGATGACCGTGTGCGAGGCCCACGAAATCTGCGACAGGATCGAGGGCGGGCTTCGGACGGCCGTCGGCGAGGCGGTGATCACGATCCACGTCGAGCCCGAGGACAAGGCGAAACACACCGGCGTGCTCGTGCTGTGAGGAGAGGCCGAGCGGGCGTTCCGCGATGAACGACACCGAGATGCAGTCCGCCGCCGCTCTCCCCTCCCCCTCGTGGAGAGGGGCCGGGGGTGGGGGGCGTGCAGGACGATCTCCATGCCTGTGCCGCATCACATCGGCCGGGGCCCGCATCGACCCCGTGCACCATCCTGGAGCGCCCCACACCCCCCACCCCTCTCCACCAGGGAGAGGGGAGCCCCCGATCGCGTGCCGGATGCGTCCGCGCCCCCCTTCCGCTCACCCCGTCCGCCGCGCCGCCGCCCTCGTCGTCCCCGCCTCCAGTCCGCGCAGCATGCGCTCGCGCTCGCCGATGTAGTCGCGCGTCGTCGGCACGACGTCGTTGCGGCGGGTGAGCTGGAGCTGGAAGACGACGAGGTCCTCGTAGCGGAAGGCCGCCTCGCAGCTCGCGAGGTAGAACTCCCACATCCGGCAGAAGCGCGCGTCGAGGAGCCGCGCCGCCTCCTCGCGCCGCGCGAGGAAGCGCCCGCGCCAGGCCCTCAGGGTCTCGGCGTAGTGCAGCCGCAGGACCTCGACGTCCGCGAGCCGCAGGCCCGCACGCTCGATCGCGGGGATCATCTCCGACAAAGCGGGGATGTGGCCGCCGGGGAAGACCCAGCGGGTGATCCAGGGGTTCGTCGGCCCGGGCTCGCCGGTCGAGCCGATCGTGTGGAGCAGCATCACGCCGTCCTCGCGCAGGAGGCCGGCCGTCGTGTCGAAGAATTCCTGGTAGTGCGCCGGGCCGACGTGCTCGAACATGCCCACCGAGACGATGCGGTCGAAGGTCCCCTCGACACGCCGATAATCCATCAGCGCGATCTCGATGCGGCTCGAGAGCCCATGCTTCGCCGCGCGCTCGCGCGCCGTCTCGTGCTGCTCGGTCGACAGCGTCACACCCGTCACCCGCCCGGCCCCTGCGACGCCGGCGAGGTAGAGCGCGAGGCCGCCCCAGCCGCAGCCGATGTCGAGCACCGCGTGGCCGGGCTCGACGAGGAGCTTGGCCGCGATGTGCCGCTTCTTGGCGAGCTGCGCCTCGTCGAGGGACTGGCCCGGCCGCTCGAAATAGGCGCAGCTGTATTGCCTGTCGGGGTCGAGGAAGAGGTCGTAGAGGCGGTGGTCGAGGTCGTAATGGTGGTGGACGTTCGCCCGCGCCCGCCGCTCGCCGTTGCGCGCGAACAGCGCGAGCGCCGCCCGCCGAAGCCGGCGCACGAGCCGCGAGCCCCACACGCCCCGCCCGCCGGGGCGCCCGCGCATCAGGAGCGCGAGGAGGTCGTAGATCGAGCCGCGTTCGAGGACGAGGCGGCCGTCCATGAACAGCTCGCCGAGCTTCATCTCGGGATAGAGGACGAGCGCGCGCTGCGCGGCCTCGTCGGTGAAGCGCATCGTCACCGCGGGCTCGCCCGCGCCGTCGCCCGCCACGAAGCGGTTGCCGGACGCGGTGACGACCTCGAGGCGCCCGTCCCGGACGGCGATGTCGCACAGCTTGCGCAACAGGAGTTCCATGGTCTCCCCCGCGAATGATCGTCGCAGGAGACGAACGCCATGGAACCCGATCGGTTTCCGCCGGCGCGCGCGGCGCGTCAGGGGGTCCCGAACACCCGCGCGAAGATCGTATCCACGTGCTTCAGATGATATCCGAGATCGAACAGCGCCTCGAGTTCGGCGCCCGAGAGCTTCGCCGAGACGTCCGGGTCGGCCTTCAGCAGCGTCAGGAAGTCCCCCTCCCCGCGCCAGACCGGCATCGCGTTGCGCTGGACGAGCGCATAGGCGTCCTCGCGCGAGACGCCCTTCTGGGTGAGCGCGAGGAGCACGCGCTGGGAGTGGATCAGCCCGCCCAGACGGTCGAGATTGGCCTGCATGCGCTCTGGGTAGATCAGCAGCTCGTCGACGACTCCGGTGAGGCGGGCGAGCGCGAAATCGAGCGTGATCGTCGCGTCCGGGCCGATCATGCGCTCGACGGAGGAATGCGAGATGTCGCGCTCGTGCCAGAGCGCCACGTTCTCCATCGCGGGAATGCAATAGGCGCGGACCATGCGGGCGAGGCCCGTCAGGTTCTCGGTCAAGACGGGGTTGCGCTTGTGCGGCATCGCCGAGGAGCCCTTCTGGCCCGCCGAGAAGTACTCCTCGGCCTCCAGCACCTCGGTGCGCTGGAGGTGGCGGATCTCGGTGGCGAGGCGCTCGACCGAGGACGCGATCACCGCCAGCGTGGCGAAGAACATCGCATGGCGGTCGCGCGGGATCACCTGCGTCGAGACCGGCTCGGGCGCGAGGCCGAGCTTCTCGGCGACGTAGGCCTCCACCCGCGGATCGATGTTGGCGAAGGTGCCGACGGCGCCCGAGATGGCGCAGGTCGCGATCTCGGCGCGGGCCGCGACGAGACGCGCCCGGCAGCGGGCGAACTCGGCATGGGCCTGCGCGAGCTTCACCCCGAAGGTCGTCGGCTCGGCGTGGATGCCGTGCGATCGGCCGATGGTGGGGGTCAGCTTGTGCTCGCGCGCGCGCCGCTCGAGCGCGGCGAGCAGCGCGTCGAGATCGGCGAGCAGGATGTCGGACGCCCGCGCGAGCTGGATCGACAGCGTCGTGTCGAGCACGTCCGACGAGGTCATGCCCTGGTGCACGAAGCGCGCCTGCGGCCCCACGATCTCGGCGAGATGCGTGAGGAAGGCGATCACGTCGTGCCTGGTCTCGCGCTCGATCGCGTCGATCCGCGCGACGTCGAAGGTCGCGGCCGCGCCCTTCTCCCAGATCGCGGCGGCGGCTTCCTTCGGCACGACGCCGAGTTCCGCCAGCGCCGAGGTGGCGTGCGCCTCGATCTCGAACCAGATCCGGAACTTCGTCTCCGGCGACCAGAGGGCGGTCATCTCGGGGCGGGAATAGCGCGGGACCATGGGGCGTCATCCTCTCGGGCGGGAGGCGTGCGCCGTAGCACGGCGAGGCCCGGGGGTGAAGCCGCCGGCTGCCGCGGCGCGCGACGACGGGGCCGCCGCCCGCCTCACGTCGGCGTGAGCCCGCCCCGTGACGCTTGCCTCCGGGGTCGAGTGGGGGTAGCGAACGGGTCGGAGCCCGCCGCATGACGCGCATCGAACGCTACATCTTCGGAACCGTGCTCGGCGCGTTCCTCACGATCCTCGTGGGGCTGACCGGCGTGATCTGGATCACGCAGGCGCTTCGAGAACTCGACCTGATCACCGGCAAGGGGCAGACCTTCGTGGTCTTCCTCGTCGTGACGGGCCTGTCGCTGCCGGCGCTCGTGACGGTGATCGCGCCGGTGGCGCTGTTCATCGCCTCGATCCACACCCTCAACAAGCTCAACGGCGATTCCGAATGGGTCGTCGCCTCGGCGGCCGGCATGTCGCCGTGGCGGATGATGCGCCCCTTCGCCGTGCTCGGCGCGATCGTCGCCGTCGTCGTGGCGCTCAACACGATCTGGCTGATGCCCGCGAGCTTCGCGCAGCTGCGTCACCTCATCACCCAGATCCGCGCCGACTTCGTCGCGAACCTGGTGCGCGAGGGGCAGTTCACCGAGCTCGACGGCGGCATCACCTTCTCCTACCGCGACAAGGCGGGGGACGCGCTGCTCGGCGTCTTCCTCCAGGATCGGCGCGACCCGCAGCGCACCGTCGTCTACGTCGCCGAGCGCGGCGTCGCGGCGGACCTGGAGGACGGCAGCTACCTGCTGCTCGAATCGGGCAGCATCCATCGCCAGCAGCCGGGCCGCCAGGACGGCTCGATCGTGACCTTCGAGCGCTACGCCGTCGACCTCGCCGCCTTCGGGCCGGAGCAGGCGGCGATCCTCTACAAGCCGCGCGAGCAGTCGACGGGCGCGCTGTTCGCGCCGGATCCGGACGATCCGTACTACCGCGCGGTTCCCGGACGCTTCCGGGCGGAGCTGCACGACCGGCTCACCGCCTGGCTCTACCCGCTCGCGGGCGTCGCCATCGCCTTCGCCGCGCTCGGCCAGGCGGTGACGACGCGCCAGGGGCGCGGGACGGCGATCGCCGCGGCGGTGATCGGCATGGTGCTCGTACGCGTCGCGGGTTTCGCGGCCTCGAGCGCCGCGGTCGGTTCGGGGGCGGCGGTGGCTCTCGTCTGGGCCGCGCCGCTCTCGGGCATCGTCCTCCCCCTGTGGATCGCGCTGCGCCCGCAGCAGAGCGCCGCGCTGACCGCCCACCTCTCGACCGGGCTCGCGCGCCTCGCGCCCGCGCGCCTGTTCGCCTCGGCGCGGAGGGCGTGATGCTCGTCGGCGCGACCTTCGGCGGCTACCTCGCGGTGCGCTTCCTGCGCACGATCGGCGGCGTGTTCCTCACGGTCTTCCTGCTCGTCTACACGCTCGATTTCGTCGAGCAGATGCGCCAGGCGGGCGACAGCGACAGCGTCGGGGCCGCCGACGTCGCGCTGCTCTCGCTGCTGCGCTCGCCGGCGATCGCCGAGCAGGTCCTGCCCTTCGCGGTCCTGTTCGGCGGGATGATCACGCTGCTCAACCTGTCGCGCAAGCTCGAGCTCGTCGTCGCCCGCGCCGCCGGCGTCTCCGCCTGGCAGTTCCTGCAGCCCGGCATCGCGGTGGCGCTGGCGATCGGTGTCTTCGCCGTCTTCGTCTACAATCCGCTCGCCGCGACGCTGAAGCAGGAGGCGAGCGCCCGCGAGGCGGTGCTGTTCGCGCGCGATCCCGGCATCGCGGCGGCGCAGAACGTCTGGATCCGCCAGCGCAGCCCCGAGGGCACCGCCATCATCCGGGCCGAGGCCGCCGTCGAGGGCACGACGCGGCTTTCGCGCCCGACGATCTTCGTCTTCGACCTGCAGGGTCGCTTCCGCGAGCGCATCGAGGCGCGCGAGGGCGAACTGCGGGAGGGCCGCTGGGAGCTCCACGACGCGCGGGTGACGGCACTCGACGTCGAGCCGCAGAGCTACGCTCGCTACGAGCTGGCGTCCAGCCTGGACCCGGGTCAGTTGCGCACGAGCTTCACCCCGCCCGAATCGGTGCCCTTCTGGGGCCTGGACGACGTCGCCGCCCAGACCGAGCTCGCCGGGCTCGACGCCACGCGCTACCACCTCCAGCGCGAGGCGCTGATGGCGCGCCCGCTCCTGTTCGTCGCCATGATCCTGGTGGCGGCATCCGTTTCCTTAAGATTCTTCCGATTTGGTGGCGTGGGCCAGATGGTTCTGGGTGGCGTCGCGGCGGGATTCCTGCTTTATGTGGCGACCGAGCTGATGGAGGATCTCGGCGGCTCGGGGCTGGTGGGAACCACGCTCGCCGCCTGGTTTCCGGCTGTTGTAGGGAGTTTGCTCGGCGTGCTGGTGCTCTTGCACAAGGAGGACGGCTGATGGTCGCCCCCACGGCTCGCCGACCGCGAAGGGTGGGACGAGTGACGGTCGGACACGCGCGCAAGGCCCTGGCGACCATGGCCCTGGCGACGGCGCTCGTGGCCGTGCTCTCTCACGTGCCGGCCTACGCGCAGGGCACGGGTCCCGATCCGATCGCCGGCCGGGTGGCCGCGAGCCCGGAGGCGCGCCTCCTCGTGGAGGCGGACGAACTCGTCTACGACAACGATCGCAACACGGTCGCCGCCGTCGGAAACGTCGAGATGAACTACGACGGCCGCACGCTGCAGGCGGACCGCGTCACCTACGACCGCAACACCGGCCGTGTCTTCGCGCAGGGCAACGCCCGTCTCACGCAGGCCGACGGCACCGTCGTCACCGGCGACCGCTTCGAGCTCACCGAGGATTTCCGCTCGGGCTTCATCGACTCGCTGCGCGTCGAGCAGCCGGTCGTCGATTCGGGCCGCGCCGCGACCGGGCGCTTCACCGCGCCGCGGGCGGAGCGGATCGAGGGCGAGCAGACGATCTTCGCGCGCGGGACCTACACGACCTGCGAGCCCTGCGCGCAGAACCCCAGCCGCCCGCCGCTGTGGCAGGTCAAGGCCGCGCGCATCATCCACGACAACGAAGAGAAGACGATCTACTACGAGAACGCGACGATCGAGTTCGCGGGCGTGCCGATCGCCTACATACCCTACTTCTGGTCGCCGGACCCTTCGGTGCGCCGCAAGACCGGCTTCCTCGCGCCGACGCCGATCATCTCGCAGACGCTCGGCAACGGCGCACGCGTGCCGTTCTTCGTCAACCTGGCGCCGAACTACGACATCACGCTGCGCCCGGCCTACTACTCCCGGCAAGGCTTCCTCGCCGACGCCGAGTGGCGCCATCGACTGATGACGGGCTCGTACTCGATCCGCGCCGCCGGCATCTTCGAGAACGACCCCGCCGCCTTCGGCCGGCGGGAGCCGCCGGAAGGCTTCGACGAGAGCCGCGGCATGATCGAGAGTGTCGGCCGCTTCTCGATCAACCCGCGCTGGTCCTTCGGCTGGGACATCACCATGGTGTCGGACCGCTTCTTCCTCTCGGACTACAACCTGGGCGGCTCTTCCGTCAGCGCGATCTCGACCTACCGCAGCGAGGCGATCTCGTCGCTCTTCCTCACGGGCGTCGGCGAGCGCTCGTTCTTCGAGGCGCGGGGATACTACTTCAAGGGCCTGTCGTCCGCGGACTTCCAGAAGCACCAGCCGATCGTCCATCCGGTGATCGACTACGACCGCCGCTTCGAGGCGCCCTGGGCGATCGGCGGCGAGATCGGGCTCACCGCCAACCTGACGAGCCTCTCGCGCGAGGCGGCCCAGTTCCAGGCCCTCAACCGGAACGGGACGACGATCGTCACGCCCGGGCTGCAGGCGAACTACGAGACCTGCCGCCTCTACGATCGCGACTGCTACGTCTTCGGCGTGTCCGGCACCTACACGCGTGCCTCGATCGAGACGAGCTGGCGGCGTCGCTTCATCGACGACTGGGGCCAGGCCTGGACGCCCTTCGCCTACGCCCGCGCCGACGCGATGTGGTTCTCCCCGAACCTCACCGGCTTCGAGAACGCCAACGTCGCGACGTTCACCGGCCGGGACGACGACGTCCACGGCAGGGTCATGCCGGGCGTCGGGCTCGAGTACAGCTTTCCGCTCACGGGTGAGATACTCGGCGGGACGCAGGTGCTGGAGCCGATCGCGCAGATCGTGGCACGGCCGGACGAGACGCTGATCGGGGACATCCCCAACGAGGACTCCCAGAGCTTCGTCTTCGACGACACCGGCCTGTTCGAGTGGGACAAGTTCACCGGATTCGACCGCAGCGAAGGCGGCGTTCGCGGCAATTACGGGGTCCAATACACCTTCACCGGCACCCGCGGACTGTACCTCCACGCGATGCTGGGGCAATCCGTCCACATCGCCGGGCGCAACGCCTTCGCCGAGCGGGGGCTGCTCGACATCGGGACGGGATCGGGCCTCGAGAACCGCTTCTCGGACGTGGTCGGCCGGTTCGAGGTCAGTCCGTTCCGCGGGTTGCGCGCCGGCGCGCGCGCGCGTTTCGACAATGACGATTTCTCGGTCAAGCGCCTGGAGGCGGACCTCACAGGCGTGGTCGGTCCCTTCTCGGCCACCGTCTACTACGCGAGGCTGTCACCTCAGCCCGAACTCGGCTACACCACTGCACGCGAAGGCATAACTGCGTCGAGCACGCTCTATGTAACGCAGAACTGGTTCATGACGGGCGACATCTCGGTCGATCTGGACAAGTATCGCAACGACACGAGCCGCGGCTTCGATTCGGACGCGATCACGTCCATGACGATCGGTGCCGGTTACGAGGACGAGTGCACGATCTTCACCGTCCAGCTGACGTCGCGTCCGATCGCCGGCGCCACCAGCGGCCAGCGGTACAACCGTACCATTCTCGCGCGCCTGGAGTTGCTGACGCTCGGCTCCGTCGGCTTCAGTCAAGACCTGTCGCAGGATCCGCTCGGCCGCACGCGGACGCAGTGAGCGCGATGGCGAGCCGCGAGCACCGCCCCCTTGCGCTGACGCTCGGCGACCCCGCGGGGATCGGGCCGGAGATCGCGCTCGCGGCCTGGCGTGCCCGCGCCGCGCACGGGCTCGCCCCCTTCGCGCTCCTGGGTGACGTCGACCATCTCGACCGCGTCGCGGGCGCGGCCGGCATCGACGTGCCGGTGCGGTCCGTGGCCTCGATCGAGGCCGTGCCCGCCGTCTTCGACGAGGCCCTGCCGGTGCTCCAGCTGGAGGCGGGCGTGTGCGCCGAGCCCGGCCGACCCGATCCGGCGAACGCGCCCGCGATCCTGGAGTCGATCGAGCGCGCCGTCGCGCTCGCGCGCTCCGGCCGCGCCGGCGGCGTCGTCACCTGCCCCATCGCCAAGTCGGTGCTCTACGAGGCCGGCTTCGCCCATCCCGGCCACACCGAGTTCCTCGCCGCGCTCGCCGCGGAGCCCGGGGAGCCGCCGCCACTCTCCGTGATGATGCTGTGGAGCGAGGGCCTCGCGGTGGTGCCGGTGACGGTCCACATCGCGCTCGCGGAGGTGCCGGGGGCGCTCACGCGCGAGCGCATCCTCGCCGTCGCGCGAGTCGTGGCGCGGGACCTGCGCGAGCGATTCGGCATCGCCGCACCGCGGCTGGCGCTGGCGGGTCTCAACCCGCATTCCGGCGAGGGCGGCGCCATGGGCCGCGAGGAGATCGACACCATCGCCCCGGCGATCGCGGCGCTGCGGGCGGACGGCATCGACGCCTCGGGGCCCCACCCCGCGGACACGCTGTTCCACGCCCGCGCGCGGACGACCTACGACGTCGCGCTCGCCATGTACCACGACCAGGCCCTCGTCCCGATCAAGACCCTCGCCTTCGACGAGGCGGTGAACGTCACGCTCGGCCTGCCCTTCGTCCGCACCTCGCCCGACCACGGCACGGCCTTCGACATCGCCGGGCGCGGTATCGCGCGGCCCGACAGCCTCGTCGCGGCGATCCGGCTCGCAGGACGCCTCGCAGGCGCCGCCGCGCCGGGGCGCGGCCCGTGAGCGCCATCGACGATCTTCCGCCGCTGCGGGAGGTGGTGCGGGAGTTCGACCTCGCGCCGAGGAAGCAGCTCGGCCAGAACTTCCTGTTCGACCTCAACCTGACGAGCCGCATCGCCCGCGCATCGGGGCGGCTCGAGGGTGCGCGCGTGTTCGAGGTCGGCCCGGGCCCCGGCGGCCTCACCCGCGCGCTGCTCGCCGGCGGTGCGGCACACGTGGTCGCGATCGAGCGCGACGCCCGCTGCCTGCCGGCGCTGGCACGGATCGCCGAGCGCTATCCCGGCCGCCTCACCGTCGTCGAGGCGGACGCCGCCGCCTTCGACCCGCGCGCGCTCCTCGTGGACGGCCCGGGCGAGGGACGGCCGCGGATCGTCGCGAACCTGCCCTACAACGTCGGCACCCAGCTGCTCACGGGCTGGGTCGCGCCCCCCGATTGGCCGCCCTTCTGGGAGAGCCTGACGCTGATGTTCCAGCGCGAGGTCGCCGAGCGCATCGTCGCGACACCCGACGAGCGCGCGGCCTACGGCCGGCTCGGCGTGCTCTGCGGCTGGCGCACGCGCGCCGACATCCTGTTCGACGTCCCGCCCTCGGCCTTCGTGCCGTCGCCGAAGGTCACGTCCAGCGTCGTGCGGCTCGACCCGCTCGAGGCCCCGGCCCCCTGCGACGTCCGCGCGCTCGAGGCCGTCACCGCCGCCGCCTTCGGCCAGCGCCGCAAGATGCTGCGCCAGAGCCTGAAGAGCCTGGGCGTCGACCCCGCGGCGCTGATCGAGGCCGCCGGCGTGGCCCCCACGGCCCGGGCGGAGGAGGTGGGCGTCGGCGGTTTCGTGGCGATGGCGCGGGCGCTCGCGGCGGCGCGCGGCGGCGGGTAGGCCCGCGACCGCGTCTCGCCTTGCTCCCGCCGCGCGGACGGGGCATGGTCGCCCGTCGTCGCGGTCGCGCGCGCGTCGCACCCGGCGCGCGAGATCGGAGCCGAAGTCCTTGCCCGCCCACACCGAGAGACGTTCCTTGCCGACATTCTCCCTCCCGCGCCACGTCGGCCTCGCGCTGGCGACCGCGCTCCTCGCGACGACGCTCGCGGGCGGCGGCGCACCCGCGCAGGCGCGCGACGTCGTCGAGCCCGCCCGCTCGCTGTCGGGCAACTTCCTCTCCGGCTACGTCGCCGGGCTCGCCCGCGATCCGGCCGCGGCGGCGACGTTCCTGCGCGAGGCTCTGCTCGACGATCCCGCCAACCCCGAGCTGATGGAGCGCGCCTTCGTCGCCTTCCTCGCGGACGGCGCGATGGGGGACGCGCTGCGCACCGCCGAGCGGATGATCGGCATCGACGCGCAGAACGGGCTCGCCCGGCTGGCGCTCGGCGTCGGCGCGCTGCGGGACGCGCGCTTCGCCGACGCGCTCGCGCGCTTCGAGGACGGAGGGGGCGGCCGCGCCGCCGACCTGACGGCGACCCTCCTCGCCGCCTGGGCGCACGCGGGCGCCCGCGAGGGCGACGCCGCGATGGCGGCGGTCGACCGGCTGGCGGGCGAGCCCGCCTTCGAGATCTTCCGGCTCTACCACGGCGGCCTGCTCGCGTCTTTCCTGGGCCGGCCGGACGAGGCCGAGGAACGCCTCGCCGCCGCCTACGACATGCAGCCGACGGCGCTCTCCATCGTCGACGCCTACGCCCGCCACATCGCGCGGCGCGGACGCACCCAGGAGGCGATCGGCGTCTACGAGGCCTTCCTCGAGCGGATTCGACGCCATCCGCTCGCCGAGGCGCGCATCGCCGCGCTGCGGGCCGGCGAGCGCCCCGGACGTCCGGCGACCTCGATCGCGGAGGGGGCGGCCGAGGTGCTCTACGCGCTCGGCTCCGCCGGGAACGCGCAGGGCGACGAGATGCCCACCATCATCTACCTGCGGCTCGCGCTCCACCTCGCGCCCGCGCACGAGATGTCCCTCCTCACGCTGGCCGACGTCTTCGCGCGCATGGACCGCGCGCAGGACGCGATCCTGCTCTACGAGCAGGTCGACGCCGCCTCGCCGCTCCACGTGGAGGCGGACATCCAGGTCGCGAACCTGCTCGAGCGGCTCGACCGCAAGGCGGAGGCCGAGTCGCGCCTGCGCGTGCTGATGGCGGAGCGGCCGGACGACCTCGAGGTCGTCACCGCGCTCGCGAACATCCTGCGCGTGCGCAAGCAATGGACCGACGCCGCGGACTACTACACGCGCGCCCTCGATCTGATCGGCGAGCCGACGCCGGCGCATTGGCCGCTGTTCTACTTCCGTGGCGCGTCCTATGAGCGCGCGAAGCAATGGCCGAAGGCCGAGGCCGACCTGAAGCGCGCGCTGGAGCTCGTGCCGGAGGGCTCCTCCATCGGGCGCGCGCAGGTGCTCAACTATCTCGGCTATTCCTGGGTCGACATGGGCATCAACATCGAGGAGGCGTTCGACATGCTGAAGGAGGCGGTGGCGCTCTCGCCCCGCGACGGCATGATCATCGACTCGCTCGGCTGGGCCTATTATCGGCTGGGCCGCTGGGACGACGCCGTGCGCGAGCTCGAGCGCGCCGTGGAGCTGGAGCCCGCGGACCCGGTGATCAACGACCACCTGGGCGACGCCTACTGGCGTGTCGGCCGCAGGCTCGAGGCGCGATTCCAGTGGCAGCACGCACTCGACAACGATCCCGAGCCCGAGGAGCGCGAGAAGATCCTGCGCAAGCTCGAGGTCGGGCTCGAGGACGAGCCGGCGCCCGAGGCGGCGCAGGCGCCGCGCACCGGCGCGAACGGCGGCTGAGCCCGCCGTGTCCGAGCCGCTGACCGCCTTCGCGGCGGCGAAGGTGAACCTCACGCTCGCCGTCCTCGGGCGGCGGGAGGACGGCTATCACCTGCTCTCGAGCCTCGTCGCCTTCGCCGAGGTGGGCGACGACCTGACACTCGTGCCCGGCGGCGAACTCGCGCTCTCGGTCGGGGGACCCCGCGCGGCCGCGCTCTCGGCGGACGCCGACAATCTCGTCCTGAAGGCGGCCCGCGCGCTCGCCGAGCGGGTGCCGGGCCTCGTATCGGGGCGGTTTCGCCTGACGAAACGCCTGCCGGTGGCCTCGGGCATCGGCGGTGGCTCGGCCGACGCGGCGGCGGCGCTGCGCCTGCTCGCCCGCGCCAACGACCTCGCCCTCGACGATCCGCGGGTCGTCGAGGCGGCGCGCGGGACCGGCGCCGACGTTCCCGTGTGCCTCGCCGGGCGCTTGTGCGTGATGGAGGGGATCGGCGAGGCGCTCGGCGCCGCCCTGCCCTGCCCGGCGCTGCCGGCGGTCCTGGTCAACCCGGGCATCCCGATCGAGACGCGCGCGGTGTTCGGCGAACTCGCCCTCCCGCCGGGCGCGCTGCGCGACGGCCCGCCCCCGCCGGAGCCGTCGGCGGGCATGTCGGATGGCATGTCGACGGGCGCGCTGATCGCGCTCCTGCGCCAAGGGGGCAACGACCTAGAAGCCCCCGCGACGCGCCTCGCGCCGCCGATCGCGCGCGCGATGGCCCTGGTCGCGGCGACACCCGCCTGCCGCCTCGCGCGCATGTCGGGCTCCGGGGCCACGGTGTTCGGCCTCTACGAGAGCGACGCGGCCGCCGCAGCCGCGGCCGCACGCCTGTCGAAGGCGCGGCCGGGCTGGTGGATCGCCGCGACGCGGCTCGGGCCGGCTCAGGAGCGTGCGCCGACCGTGCGCAGGGCCCGGATCAACGCGCCGAGGACGGCCTCGCCCTGATCGGAGAAGGCGACGCGGTTCGCCTCCTCCGTCACGAGGCCCGCATCGCGCAGTTCCCGGATCGCGTCCTCGTCGGCATGTTGGCCGGCCCCGTCGTGGCGCACGACACCGGTGACGGGCTCGCCGCTCTCGAGCTGGTGGTAGGCCGCGAAGGCGAACACGGCGAGCGCCTTGTCGGAGAGCGGTGGCGGGGTCTGCGGATCGGCCTGGGCCTGTGCGATGCCGTGCTCGGGCATGGGGGGCTCCTCGTCCGTCGAGTGTCTAGGATCGCGGGACAACGCACGAGACGGCGGAAGGGTGCAGGGAAGCTTCGCGGCAGGCGGCGAGTTATCGCGTCTTGAGAGGAGCGAAAATTCCTCGCATCATCCGCTTCGTCGGCAGGGAGAGCATCATCCATGACCCGAGCCTCGCAACGGCCGCGCGCAGCGGCCCATGTCCTCGCCGCGACTCTCCTCGGGGCGAGCGCGTTCGCCGGCGAGGTCCGGCCCGCCACGGCCCAGGACCACGGTGCGATCATCGAGATCTGCTCCCCAACGGGAAATATCGTCAATGTCCGGCGAGGACCGGGGATCGAGTTCGACGTGCTCGCGTCGCTGGAGAATGCGACCATGCTGCGCGTGAAGTCGGGAGATCCCCGCCACGCCGGTGCGTGGGTCGAGGTACAGCTGATCGACGACGCGCAGGCCGAGCTCGCCGGAAGCCGGCTGCGCGGCTTCGTCTGGTCGCCGCTCCTGAGGGCCGACGGCATGTGCGACGTGCTGCACGACCCGGCCGTCGCGGGTCTCCCGTCCTCTCGCATCGGCACAGAAGGGGGGCGGCTCGTCACCCTCGGCCCGTGGGACCCGACGCACGACATGATCCTGCGCCACGACGGTCACCCGCAGGTCGATCGCCTCTTGGCTGCGGCGGACGCATACTGGGAGAGCAACCCGGACCTCGAATGGAACCCCTATCCCGACGAGCCCACCGACACCGAGGTCGCCAGCGGCGGCGGCGACCCCGCCGTCGCCGCCGCTGCGCCCAGGCAGGACGGCGCGGCCGCTCGCCCGCAGGCGACGACGCCGCGGGCCGGGAATGCGGCGGACATCGCGGCGCGGTTGAAGGCGGCGTTCGCGGCCATGCCCGAGGGGCCACAAGGCCCCCTGACCCTGATACGCAGGGGGACGCCTTTCGCCACGTACCAGTACCGTGACGGCACGTTCGTCGGCAGCCGTCACAACGGGATGTTCATCGCCCGTGTCGACGCGCCCGGCATCATCGACACGCCCTATGTGTCTCCCAACGGCTCGGGGCCGTACGTCGTGGTGGACGGATCCTCCGTTCTGCAGGTGTCGAGTTCCGAGGGGAGCGACAAGATCCATCACGTCGACCACAACGATGCCCAGGGACGTCGCGTCTCGAGGCTCGGCGGCGCCGCCTACGGCTTCGTCGAGGGAATCGGCATGCCGCGAATCACCGGCATCTTCCCGAGCGGAGACGGGCGGGCCTTCGTCCATGCGAGCTTGAACTCCAAAGGAGACTCCGCGATTTACGTGACGGATGGACGGTATTTCGAGGAAATTCATCGCTATGAAGCCTCGGCTCCCCTGTCGATCCGGAGGTTCGCGGACGGAGCCGTGCTCGTATCGCGGCACGTGGATCGTGGCAGACCGGGCAGCTACGTCGTTTACGAATATTTCGTCCTCGAAGGAAACGATCTGGTTCGAGTCCATACGCACCGCAGGGACGAAGCGGTGCCCTACTCGATCCTCGCGGGGAAGAACGGCCGCGCGTTTCTGCTGCAGGGCAACTCTCCCGACAACCGGCTCTACGTCGCCGACGCGCAGGGGCTCCGCCTCATCGGCGAAGGAGACGCGGGACGAAAGATCCTGACCGGCAGCATCGTCGTCTGGAACGACGTCGCGGCGTGGCTCGAGACCTGGGAGGGAGATTGCGGCACGCACAGGCAGTGCTCTGCCGTGATGGTATCCGACCGCGGCGGCCCGGGCGTCGAGGTGGCGCGCGCCAACGACGCCCGGGAGGGCAGTTCCTTCTCGAACCTCTTCCTGATCGACGGCGTTCCCGCGGTGAATTGGAGCAACGAGCTCGCGGTCGTCGTCGACGGGACCCCGGTACCCGTCGGCGAGAGGGTGCAGACGGTCCTCGAGGCCACGTCGAACCGTCTCGTTCTCCTGGACCAGGCCGACGTCCTCGTCACCATCGCCTACTGACGGCGGCACTGCCGGAGCAGGTCTACCCCCGACGTGCATGGCCTCAAAAACCCGTGTACAGATGTACCCGGGCGCGCGCGCGTGCTGCGCGGTGGGTGAAAAATCAAGCCGCAGCGCCTAAATAGGGAAGACGAATCGAACTCGTGAGGGGGCGATCCCGCCGCACGTCGCGGCGCGCTCCAGGGACCCGTTCATGGCAGAGCCTGCGACCAATCTCGACACCGACGCCTACGGCGCCGAATCCATCAAGGTGCTGAAGGGGCTCGACGCGGTCCGCAAGCGGCCGGGCATGTACATCGGCGACACGGACGACGGCTCCGGCCTGCACCACATGGTCTACGAGGTCGTCGACAACGCGATCGACGAGGCGCTGGCCGGCCACGCCACGGCGGTGAACGTGACGCTCAACGCCGACGGCTCGGTGACGGTCTCCGACAACGGCCGCGGCATCCCCACCGACATCCATTCCGGCGAAGGCGTCTCGGCGGCCGAGGTCATCATGACCCAGCTGCACGCGGGCGGTAAGTTCGACCAGAACTCCTACAAGGTCTCCGGCGGCCTGCACGGGGTCGGCGTCTCCGTCGTCAACGCGCTCTCCACCTGGTTGAAGTTGCGCATCTGGCGCAACGGCAAGGAGCACTTCATGGAGTTCGCGCACGGCGTGCCGGTGGCGCCGCTCGCGGTGGTGGGGGAGGCCGACGGGCGGCGGGGCACGGAAGTGTCGTTCATGCCCTCGCAGCAGACCTTCACGATGGTGGAGTTCGACTACGGCACGCTCGAGCATCGCCTGCGCGAGCTCGCCTTCCTGAACTCGGGCGTGCGCATCATCCTCTCCGACAATCGACACGCGGAGAAGAAGCGCGAGGAGCTGATGTACGAGGGCGGCACGGAGGCCTTCGTGCGCTACCTCGACCGGGCGAAGAGCCCGCTCGTTCAGAAGCCGATCATGCTCAAGGCGGAGCGCGAGGGCATCGCGGTGGAGGTCGCCCTGTGGTGGAACGACAGCTACCACGAGAACGTGCTGTGCTTCACCAACAACATCCCGCAGCGCGACGGCGGCACCCACCTCGCCGGCTTCCGCGCCGCACTGACCCGCCAGATCACCAGCTACGCGGAATCGACCGGCCTCACGAAGAAGGAGAAGGTGACGCTCACCGGCGACGATTGCCGCGAGGGCCTGACCGCCGTCGTCTCCGTGAAGGTGCCGGACCCGAAGTTCTCCTCGCAGACGAAGGACAAGCTCGTCTCCTCCGAGGTGCGACCGGCGGTCGAGAACGTCGTCAACGAGGCGCTGCGCGACTTCCTCGAGACGCACCCCGCCGAAGGCAAGACCATCGCCTCCAAGGTGGTCGAGGCCGCCGCCGCCCGCGAGGCGGCGCGCAAGGCGCGCGAGCTCACCCGCCGCAAGGGCGCGCTCGACGTCGCCTCGCTCCCCGGCAAGCTCGCCGATTGCCAGGAGCGCGACCCGGCCAAGGCCGAGCTGTTCATCGTCGAGGGCGATTCCGCCGGCGGCTCCGCCAAGCAGGGCCGCGCGCGCGAGTACCAGGCGGTGCTGCCGCTGCGCGGCAAGATCCTCAACGTGGAGCGCGCGCGCTTCGACAAGATGCTGTCCTCCCAGGAGATCGGCACGCTGATCACCGCGCTCGGCACCGGCATCGGGCGCGAGGAGTTCAACCCGGACAAGCTGCGCTACCACAAGATCATCATCATGACGGACGCGGACGTGGACGGCTCCCACATCCGTACGCTTCTCTTGACGTTCTTCTTCCGGCAGATGCCCGAATTGATCGAGCGCGGGCACCTCTACATCGCGCAGCCGCCGCTCTACAAGGTCGGGCGCGGCAAGAGCTCGATCTACGCCAAGGACGAGCGCGCGCTCGAGGACTACCTGATCGAGACCGGCATGGCCGACGCGCAGCTCAGGCTGGCGACCGGGGTCGTCTTCCAGGGCGAGCAGCTCAAGGCGCTCGTCGACGAGGCGCGCACGGTGCGCAACATCATCAACGGCCTGCACTCGCGCTACCGCCGTTTCGTCGTCGAGCAGGCGGCGATCGCCGGCGTGCTGCGCCCGCAGCTCGTCGACGATCCGGACGCCGCCGGGCAGGCGGCCGCCTACGTCGCCCGGCGCCTCGACGCGATCTCGGAGGAGACCGAGCGCGGCTGGACCGGCGAGGTCCGCGATCACGGCTTCGTCTTCACCCGCACGCTGCGCGGCGTGACGCAGGTGGAGGTGCTCGACGCCGCGCTGCTCGAGAGCCAGGAGGCCAAGCGCCTCGACGAGCGCGCCGGCAAGCTCCAGGACATCTACGATCGCCCGGTCGAGCTCGTCCGCAAGGCCGAGACCCGCACGCTCTACGGCCCGAGCGCCCTGTTCGAGGCGGCCATGAGCGTCGGGCAGAAGGGCATCACCCTCCAGCGCTACAAGGGCCTGGGCGAGATGAACCCCGACCAGCTCTGGGAGACCACGCTGGACCGCGAGGCCCGCTCGCTCCTGCAGGTGAGGGTCAAGGACGTGGCGGACGCCGACGACCTCTTCGTCAAGCTGATGGGCGACGTGGTCGAGCCGCGCCGCGAGTTCATCCAGGACAACGCGTTGAGCGTGTCGAACCTGGACGTGTGAGACCGTGTCGGGCTGCGCATGATGGTGCGTCTCGCCTGGGTTTCGGCGCGGGGCTCTTCGTCGGCTACCAGGGCAGCGGCGACGGTGTGAGCGTCTCCTGCTCGAGCCGACGCCCTTCTCCAGCGATGCCTGCGGCGGAACCCAGAGTGTCGAGCAGGACGGGGCACATGAGAAAGGGCGTGACCTCCCGCTCGAGTTCACGCTCCATGAACCGCACGATCTCGAAGCCGGCCTCGTCGATGTCGCCCCAGTGGAAGAATGCGGCGCCGGGGTCCGCGTCGCGCAGACGCCGGAGGAAGCCGACGACGGTCTGGGCCGGAAAGCCGCCCGTGTAGACCACGATGTGCCGCGGCTCCCGGATCTCGCGCACATACCGGTTGAAGGTCGCGAGGTTCTCGATGGTGAGGATGGCGCGACGGCCGGTGGCACGCAGGCACAAGCCTCCGAACCAGGTCGGATCGATGCAGACGTACGGGAACGCCGTGCCCGGCAGCCACGTATCGGCGTCCGGAGGCGGGAAGTGGACATCGAACCCGCCGGAAGCCAGGATCTGGGGCATGAACCGCTCGAGGCCGAGACGCGCGAGAACGTCCTCGTCGGACTCGCCTTCCGCTCCGACCCGCCGCAGCATCTGGCACAGCATGCCCTGATGGGTCTCGAGCGCCTTGCTGAGTCCGACGGTGCGCACCGAGAAAGTCCGCCGATCGAGGCCCCGCCCCTCGCCGGCCAGAAGAGCCCGCAGAAGCGCGAAGCGTTCGACGGCTTTCCGAGTTGTTTGCTCGTCTGGCCTCAGGCCAAAGGCGGACTCACCGCGTCGCCATCGTGCGACGCACGCGCTCAGGAGCTGCGTGAGCGCCATGTCCATCGAGACTGCCTGCTCGACGGCATTCTCCAGCCTCTGTGCCTGGTCTGCAAACCGTGCGATGCCGAGGTGACGCGCGAGGCCGGCGGGATCGAGGAGCACCACACGATCGATCAGGTGTCGCGCGCCCCGCCGACGAACGAGGAAGACGACGTTCGCACGCTCGAGCATCTCGAGGCTGCGCTCGAGCGCCTCGCGAGCATCCGCGCGCCGCGGGATCCGCTCGTAGTCGACACGCATACTCACGCGCCTGGCCACCGCTGCCCGGTCTCCTCGCCGCAGGAGGGCGAGGAGGATGCTTCGCGCCGGACTGTCGTCGATCGCCTCCACGCCGATCACTCCGCGGCCGTCTTGTCACGCTGTTCCAGCATCCGTCGCCGGAACGCGTCGAAGTCGTGCAGACGCGGGTTCTCCTCCAGGAAGGTCTCGTGCGTGCGCGCCTTGATGCGCTGAACTTCGACGGTGAAGTGACGCCCGCTGCGTGCGATCGAGATCACGGTCTGCACCATCTGCGAGAAGGTGATGCGCTTGCTGTCGGGCGCCGCTAGAAAGACCTGGAGGCCGATCTCGTCCATGAAGTCGAGGCAGCTCCGTATCGAGGCGTCGTCCATCTTACCGAAAGCCTCGTCGAACAGGGCGAGGGGAACGCCGCCGTCATGGGCCTGATTCCCGGGATAGGCGGCGCTCTTGATCGCAGCCGCGAGCGCGACGTAGAACGGCGCCTGGACCTGCCCGCCGGACGCCGTCCCCAGACGCTTGGAGAGGTCGGTCTGCTCCCTCCCATTCTCGTCCTTCATCACCACGTCGTAGGTGAAGTACAGCTTCGGATCGGTGATCTCGTCGATGTTGCGATCAGGGTCGTCGACGAAGCCCTCCAGCTCCGCGAGCGCCTTCCCGAGCCCGTCGTCGAGCTCGCTTCGCCGTTCGAAGAGCGAGCCCTCCCAGGCGACGTCGGATCCGGCCTCGATCAGCGAGAGCATATGCTCGCGGTCGGGGTCGCGGCGCTTGACGAAGCCCAGCGTCAAGCCGTGGAAAGGCGTCTTCGCGAGCTGCCGATTGAGGTTGCGGAATTCCTGCTCGATCTTCTCGATCTCGTCGCGCATCTTGGCGATGAAGTCGCCGACGAGCTGCTCCCGCACGCTATCCAGCGCGTCCTGAGCCTTCTGGCGATAGTTCAGGAGCTCGTTCTCGACGAGCCGGTGTCGTTCCGCATCGATCCAGGCTCCGATCTCGGCGATGTCGCGTTCCTCGTTCCGCAGGCAGTCGGGCGCTGCGACGTCGTGCAGGCGCAGGTACTCGCCGAGCGCCTCGAGCAGGCGATCGCGAACGCGCTGAAGGATGGGGTTGTTGCGGCGGACGCGCTCATCGACGTCCGCGATGAAGCGCTCGATGGTCGCGTCGTCGAAGCTCAGCTCACGGGCGGCTGCGTAGGCCAGGGCGGTCGCACCCTCCTCGCCGCGCGGATGGATGTCGTCCCAGTAGGTCTCGATCTGCTCGAGATGCAACGCCGGGTCCGCCATCTCCTCGATCACTCGGGATCCGGCGAGATCGGCGTCCGTCTCCTCGGCTCGCAGCGCGGTCAGCGTCGCGCGTAGCGCCTCGGCCTTCTCCTCGCCGCGCGCGATGCGCAGGCGTCGATCGGTGACCGCGGCATCGGCGGCGCCGAGCGCCGCATCCGCCGCCTCGATCTGCGCCTCGAAGTCCTCTGCGCTCTCCTCGAGCTCCTCGAGCCGATCCTCGCACCGCTCGAACTCGCCCTCGACGAAGCCCAGGCGCCGCAGGATGTCGGCCAGCGGGAGCTTGCGCGCCTCCTCGAGCGCCTCGAGCACGCGAGACACGTCGCGCTCGCGTTCGCGCAGGCGCAGCGCGTCTCGTGTCGCGCGATCGAGGTCGCCTCGCCGCTCGTCGATCTCGACCGCGAGGCTCGACAGATGGTCCCGAGAGCCGGCGCGCCCGAGCAGATAGCGGTCGGGACGCTCCAGCTTGCGCACGACCCGCGAGCCGGACGACATCAGGTCCTTGGTGATCGCGCTGCCGTGCCGGCGGGATTCGGACGCCGTCTCGACCATCATGACGCCGCCGAGCCGGAAGTCGATGAACGCGCGCGCATGCGGGTTCGCCGTCAGGACCATCGTCGCGAGAGAGCCGTTCTTCGCGGGCTGCGTGCCTGCGGTCTTGGTCGTGTCGACCACCTGCGCCCCCCGGACGCCGGCCGCACGATAGGCATCGAAGGCTCGGTCGTATTCCGCGGGATCGACGATGAGCGCCTCGCGCGCGGGACCGAGCGCCGCCTCTGCGGCGTCGCGCCAGCTCTCGTCGGCGATGGCGTCTACCGCCTCGCAAAGAGCCATGCTGTCGATACCGGCGCGTTTCAGCGTCGCCATGAGAGGAAGGGTCGTGCGATGGTCGAGCGGGAGCTTGCCCTCGCCGACGCGCGCCAGGTTCTCCTCGAGGCGGGCGATGTCCTCCTCGATCGCGTCGCGCTCCTGCTCGGCCTTCGCGGCGAGCCTTCCGATCTTCTCCCGCAGCGTCTCGAGATCGGCCCGCAGGCTCCCGCGAAGGAGCGCCCCGAGCTGCTCGTCGATGTCGCCCGGCACGGGCTCGGGGATGCGCTCGAGCCGATCGGCGAGGCCGCCGTTGAACTCACGCGCTGTCGCAACCAGCGCACGGGTGACGTCGATGGCCCGAGCGGCGGGAGCGAGCTCCTG
Source organism: Salinarimonas chemoclinalis (assembly GCF_041514305.1). Taxonomy (NCBI): domain Bacteria; kingdom Pseudomonadati; phylum Pseudomonadota; class Alphaproteobacteria; order Hyphomicrobiales; family Salinarimonadaceae; genus Salinarimonas; species Salinarimonas chemoclinalis. The sequence goes on along the minus strand of NZ_JBGMWH010000001.1, from coordinate 460,154 downwards.
GACAGCGCGCGCCTTCTTCTCCTCGAGAAGGCGAATCTCGCTACGAAGCCCCTCGCGCTCGCGCTCGACGGACGATTCAGCGCGTCGTCGAACGACGTCGTCCCTGGCTTCCTTGGCTCGCGTCCGCTCGGCTTCCAGCTCGGTGAGGCGGGCGGCGATCTCCACGATCTCGCCGAGGCATGCGTCGAGCTGGCTTCGTGTGTCGCGGCGCCTGCGCTGGACCCGCAGGAGCTTGGCGTGCTCCAGGACCAGCCTCTGGCGGCCGACGAGATTGCGGCGGTAGACCACCTCGCGATGGGCTTCGCCGACCTTGCCGATGTCCTCGATCCGCTTCTCGAGCTGGGTGATCCGCTCCTTGATCGCCTTGTAGCTCGCCATCGACTCGCGCAAGCCGGAGATGTCCACCCGCTCGTTCGTGAGGATGTTCTTGCGAATGAACTCGTTGGGATTGACCGCCGACTTGAACTGGACGGCGTTGCGCAGGCTGCGCATGAAGCGCTGGTGGTCCATCTGTCCGCGTCGCGGGCCCAGCACGGTCGCGTATTCGGCGATGAACCGCGTCGCATTCGGGAACTTCTCGATGTGCGCGCCCTCCGCCTCGAGCCGCGCCTTGACGTCGGCGAACGAGAGAGCCTCGATCCACGGACCTTCGGTATCAACTCCGGATTGCGTCACGTCGGCAGCCCGCAGGATGCGATCGTGCACTATGAAGGGCGCCTCGTCGCGGACGCGACCCTCGCCGAGCTTCGCGGCCATGCTGATGCCGATCGTGATCTCCTCGCCGGTCGCCTTGTGCTTGAAGCCGAGCATGAGCCATGTCAGGCACTGGGATCGAATGCCGTCGTGAGCGTCGGACACGTCGTCGAGGACACCCAAGCAGTATGCGAGAACCGTCCGTTTCGTCTCCACGCTCTGCTGCGCAGAGGAATTGAGGCGATAGTGGTGGGCGGAATTCCCCGACAGGACGACCTGGATGCCGTCGATGATCGAGCTCTTGCCCGTGCCGTTGGCGCCGACGAGCGCGACCCCGCCTTCGATCGCGATGTCGTCTGCGGCGAACAGATACCAGTTCACGAAGGAGATGTTGCGCAGCTCGAAGAAGGTCGGCCTCATCGCGTCGGCTCCCTCAGCCTCGGTCCGAAGCGGCCGGATCGGCCGTCGCGACGTCCTCGCTCCCGGCGTTCTCCGGCTGGAGGGTTCGCGCGTACGCCTTGAGCTTCTCCGCGGCATCGATCGTCACGATGAGTGTGATCACGTCACGGATCTCGAGCGGGATGCGGCCCCCGCTCTCCTCCTCCTCGAGTAGGCGGCAGATGCCGTTCCTCTGGAACTCGCGGGCGATCTCGATCGTCGCTCCGCGCGTGCGCGGCCGCAGGACGCCCTGCGCCCTCTCCTCGATCAGGGACCAGACGTCCTCGACCGTCGTGCGGCAGCGCCCGCCCGCGTCGAGCGCGAAGCTCTCGATCGCCTGCTGGAAGACGATGCGCAGCGCCAGCAAGAACAGCGCATGGTCGCGCTTCAACGGGCGCGCCGGCGCCTCGGCACGGTTCTTGATCCCCACCACTCGCGTCCGCTCATCGAAAACAAGCTCGTATCCGAGCGCATCGAACAGGTTCTCGAAGTAGCGACGGTGTGCGCGCACGAGCTCGAAGCGCCGCGGGTTGCCGTGATCGTCCGCGACGAGGAACTGCCTCTCCAGGAGCGCGCGCGCGACCTGGCGCAGGTCGCGCTCTAGCGCCTCGCTGTCGTCCTCGCTTCGATCGAGGATCGCCTCGAGCTCATTCAAAGCCATGACGCGGACGCTCCCTGGCGATTCGGAAGTCGCCGAAATCCATCCAATCGTTTCCCGTTGTGGTGTCGAGCGACTCGATGGTGAAGCCCTTGGGCATGCGATCGGGCCAATTGCGCAGGATCTGCAGCGCGGAGAAGAGCACGAAGTCCTCCAGGCCGTCCACGATCATCTCGCCCGCTCGAGCCTCGCCCGCCTCTCCGAGAGCGCGTGCAGCGAAGTTCCCGATGCGCTCGGGCGTGATCGCGACGCGGTTGTCGAAAGCCCGCTTCAGGCGCTCGAACTCCTGCCAGACGGGGTCGGGAGGAACGGGGCGCGAGCGAAGGGTCGCGATCGGCTCGCGCCGACGGTCCGGCTCGGGCAGAATGGTGTCGTCGAGGCAGGTCGTGTTGTCGACGAGCCCCATCGTCGTCGGCACCTCGTCGTCACCATCGAGGTCGCCGAGCGGAGCGCAGGCCGAGAGGGCACCGAGGAAGGCGTCGACCTTGCCGGCGTCGAGAAGATCCATGTAGCGCACGGTGTTCTTGAAGCGTTGCTCGACGCGCGACCGCGAGGCGTCGAGCCGCCAGCGGAAGCGTTCGATGGCCGCGAATGCGTGCTCGATGTCTGCGACGTGGCGGTTCAAGGTGGCTTCGGCTTCCGCGCGATCGGCGGCGACACCCATCGCGACGTAGCCGTCGCAGAGGCGCATGAACAAAGCCGTGTCGGCGACGATGTCACGGGCGAGGCCCAACGCCCGGTGTCGATGGAGGAACGGGTTGCTTCCGCCAACGGTGATGGTCTTGTAATCGCGAATGACGATACGGTCGACGAAATCACCGAAGAAGCGGGTGACGACGCCGGAGAGCGACGCCTCCGTCAGGATTTCCTGCTCGATCACCTTCAGCGATCCGATGACCCCACGCATGTGTCGCGCGAACTGCTTGGCACGCTTGGCGGCCTCCTGGACGCCGATGCTCTTGGTGTCGGGGTCACCGACCGCGTCCTCCAGGCCGTTGACGACGGTGCTGATGGCGCCGCCGATCGTTTCGTCGGACGGCTGATGCAGCTGGCAGAGCCGATCGAGCAACCGTGAGACCCGCTCGTCCATACCGACGAAGATCGTCCAAGCCTCGCGGATCTCCTGAAGCCAGCCGGTCGCGCACAGCTCGACGTAGACGTCTCGCGGCGTCAGGCCGAAGTCCTCCCGGTCGAGCTCCGGGTTGCTGCGCAGGTATCCGACGATCGCCTCCTGGATCTCGACGACGACGTCTTCCTTCGTCGGCTGATCGGGATAGTCGATCGAGAAAAGCCCCGCATTGAGGCGCGAGAGGACCTGTGCATAAGCGAGTCGATGCTTGTTGGAGAGCGGCCTGAAAATGTCGACCGGCAGCGCTTGGAAGAGCAGCATTCCGACCACCAACGAGGCGAGCGAGCAGTCTCGAAAGGCTAGGTCGAATCCCGAGCTTGCGCAATCTCGAGCGGTGCCGGGGGCGATCGTTGCCGCCGCTGCTCCGCGAGCCGATCGGCCGGTCTGCGGACGGGTGCGCCCGGGGGAGCCTTCGGCGTTCGTGCACGCCTCTCCCCTGCCCACGCCTCCCGTGCGATGATGCCCCTCGACCCACACCGGGAGGTCGCTGCATGCGCGAGCCGTCCCCCGTCGAGTTCGTCCGGCGGGTGCCGCACCCTGCCCTCTCGGGCGTGGTCTCCTCCCTCGCGGGCTATCGCGAGCGCGGGCCCGGGCTGCGGGTCCAGCACGAGAGCGCCGCGCTCGTGGTGCCGCTGATCGTGTCCTTCGGCCGTCCCTTCCGCATCGCCTTCGGCCGCGCGCCGACAGAGGGCGACGCGCAGCCGAGCTTCCTCGCGGGGCTCCATGCGGGACCCGTCGAGATCCGCTCCGACGGCGGCGCGGAGTGCCTGCAGATCGACTTCACGCCGGTGGGTGCGCACCGCTTCCTCGGCGGCCTCGCCGGCGAGGTCGCCTCGCGCATGGTCGACATCGAGGACGCGCTCGGCCCCGCGGGGCGGGACCTGCGGCGGCGCCTCGGCGAAGCGGAGACCTGGGACGCGCGCTTCGACATCGCGGAGGCGTTCCTGCTCGCGCGCACGCTCCCCGCGGCGCGGCCAGAGATCGCGCATCTGTGCGCGGCCGTCTCCCGCGCCGGCGGCGCGGTTTCGATCGCGGCGATCGCGGCGGACATCGGGATCTCGCGCAAGCACCTCGCGGTGCTGAGCGCCCGGCATCTGGGCGTCGGTCCCAAGACGCTCGCGCGCATGGTCCGCTTCCGGCGCGCCTGCGTCGTCGCCGCGTCGGGCCGTGCCGCCTGGGCGGATGTCGCCGCCGCCTGCGGCTTCGCCGACCAGGCGCACCTCGTGCGCGAGTTCCACGCGCTGGCGGGCGCGACGCCGACGGATTGGCTCGACCGGATTCGGGGTGGCGCGGAGGCGCTGCGCGCGGGAGAGACGGCGGACTGAGGTGACAAAGCGTCAAGACCGGCGCGATCGAGACCCGTAGCGTCGGAGGCTCCCACGATCGGAGGACCCGATGAGCACGCCCGAGACCGCCCCCTGCCTCTTCCCCACCCTGCGCTGCACCGACGCCGACGCGATGATCGCCTGGCTCGCCGAGGCGCTCGGCTTCCGCGAGCGCGTCGTCTATCGCGACGGCGACGGCGAGGGAGCCGCCGTCGCCCATGCGGAGCTCGTGCTGGGCACGTCGATCCTGATGCTCGGCCAGGAGCGCGACGACGCGTACGGCGCGGAGGTCGGCGCGCGCGGCGGCCGCCGCACGGACGCGCTCTACCTCGCCGTCGCGGACATCGACGCCGCCTTCGCGCGGGCGAAGGCCGCGGGCGCGACCATCACCGCCGCCCTCGGCGACACGCCCTACGGGACCCGCGACTTCGCCTTCCGCGATCCCGAGGGCAACCTCTGGAGCATCGGCACCTACTGGCCGACGGCGGACGGCGCGCCGTCGTGAGGCGCGGCCGCCGTGCCGAGCCGCCGGCGCAGCGCCCAGCGCCGCAGTGCGCCGAGGCGGTCGACGAAGAGGCGGCCGTCGAGGTGGTCGATCTCGTGCTGGAGGCTCACGGCCGCGAGGCCGGCGAGGTCGCGCTCGAAGGAGCGCCCCTGCGCGTCCTGCGCCGACACCCGCACGCGCGTGTCGCGCCACACGCTCGCGACGACGCCGGGCAGCGAGAGGCAGCTCTCCTGCACGAAGCCATAGGCCCGCCCGCGCGCGACGATGCGCGGGTTGACGAAGGCCTCCGGCGCAGCCCCGTCTCCGCTCGGGTCGATCACGGCGATGCGCCGCGCATCGCCGATCTGGGGCGCGGACAGGCCGATCGCCCCGCGCGCCCGCATCGTCTCGAGGAGGTCGTCGACCGCTCCAGCCACCGTCCCGTCGAAGGCTTCGACGCGGGCCGAGACGGCGCGCAACGCCGGGGCCGGCGCGACGAGGATCGGGCGCACGCTCATGACGCGGATCGCGAAGGGGCGGAGGGCGGCTCCCTCACGTCGCCGTTCTCCGGGACGTTCCGGCGCAGCGCCCGGCGCGCGAGCGGCAGGACCGCGGCGATCGTGACGACGAGGAGCAGGATCTCGAGGGCGTAGACCGCGACGTAGCCCGCGGCCGCCCCGCCGAACGGTCCCGCCGCCTCCAGCGCACCGGCCGCGAGCGTCACGGCGTCGCGAATCACGCCGGCGAGCGCCAGCGCGACGCCGGCGGCGGTGGCCTGCACGGCGCCCCAGGCGCCGAGCGCGAGGCCCGCCTGGCCGGGCGGCGCGAGGTTCATCGTCGCGGTGAGCGTCGCGTGCCCGAACAGCGCCGCGCCGAAGCCGATGAGGACGTTGCCGGCCAGGAACGATGCGGCGAGGCCGGTCGGCGCCGCGAGGATCACGAGGCCGAAGGCCGGCACGCCCACCAGCGCCGCGACGAGGGCGAGCCGATACGGGTCGCCGCCTCGGCCGAGCGCCCAGGAGGCGGTGGCGAAGCCCGCGAGGCCGCCCAGCGCGAGAAGCGCCGTCAGCTTCGTCGTCGCCGCGACGCTCCAGTCGAGCACCTCGCCGCCGTAGGGCTCGAGCAGCACGTCGGACATGCCGAAGGCCATCGTGCCGACGCCGACGACGACCAGCCGGCGCATCGCCCGCCCGCCCGCGCCGAACCGCGCCCAGCTCTCGGCGAAGCTCGGATCGGGCGCGCGCTCGCGGGCGCGCCGCGGGTCCCGCGGCTCCTGCTTCCAGAAGGCGATGCCGTTGAGCACGATGCACGCCACCGCCGCGCCCTGGATCACCTGCACGAGACGGCCGGGCGTGAAGTCCTCGAGCGCCGCGCCGAACACGAGCGCGCTCCCGATCATGCCGACGAGCAGCGTGACGTACATGAGCCCGACGACCCGCGGGTGCGATTCCTGCGGCGTCAGGTCCGTGGCGAGCGCGAGGCCCGCGGTCTGGAGGACGTGCGCGCCCGCGCCCACGAGCAGGAAGGCGAGCGCGGCGGCGCCGAGCCCGAGCCAGGCCGGCGCGTCCGCCGATTGCCCGGCGCCCGCGAGCACGAGGATCGCGAAGGGCATGATGGCGTAGCCGCCGAACTGGAGCTGCGTCGCCTTCCACACGAAGGGGGTGCGCCGCCAGCCGAGCGCGCAGCGGTGCGTGTCGGAGCGATGGCCGACGAGCGCCCGGAAGGGCGCCGCCACCACCGGCAACGCCACCATCACGGCCACGACGCTCGCGGCGACGCCGAGCTCGACGATCATCACCCGGTTGAGCGTGCCGACCAGGAGGACGAGCGTCATCCCCACCGACACCTGGAACAGCGACAGCCGCAGGAGACGCCCGAGCGAGAGGTCCGGCGTCGCGACGTCGGCGAACGGCAGCCAGCGCGGGCCGAGGCCAGACCAGACCGACACCAATCGACGCCGCAGGGTGATCATCCGCGTCCTCGCGAGGTGGCGAGCGCGCGCCGGAACGGCGCGGCTACTGCTTCCTGGTCAGCACCGGCAGGCCGAAGAGGTCCGACAGCGGCGAAGCCGAGCGAGAGAGGAGAGGCAGGCCGAAGCTCGTCTTCCATTCGCGCTTGGGTGCGGTCAGCGTCGAGAGGCCCACCGCCGAGGACAGCGGCGCCGCGCTGCGGGACAGCAGCGGCAGGCCGAAGCTCGTGGTCTTGCGCTGCGCCGGTCGCCCACCCTGCGCGGCGCCGCCGGAGAGCGTCGCCATGCCGAGCGCCCGCGACAGCGGCGCGGGATCGCGCGACAGGACGCGCAAGCCCAGGAAATCCGAGAACGACCACGTCGGCGTCAGCTCCGTGCGCGAGCGCGAGCGGCTCAGCACGGGAATTCCGAAGGCCGTGGAGAAGGGAGCGGGGTTGCGCGGCGGCGGCGGCTCGGGCGCGGGCTCGTAGCCTTGCGCGCTGTACACGGTCGCCTGCGCCGCGGCGCCCTCCCCGAAGGGAGCCTTGACGCTCACGACGATGGCGCCGGCCTCCAGCAGGTGGAGATACGCCCGCGAGAGCGCGCCCGGCAGGTAGCCGTCGAGCACGGCCGCGCGGACGGCGGCGGCGTCGAGCGCCGACGCGTCGGGCGCGGGAGTCGTCCGGGCGCCGCCCTCGGCGCCTTCCTCCCCGGCCGCGTCGGCCACGACCCGCGGCTGCGGGCGGATCACCCGACACTCCTCGAAGCCCGCCTGCACCAGAGCCGCATGGGCGGCCTCCGCCGCGGGCTCGGAGCGAAAGATGCCGATGACCTGAGTGGACCCCGAATCCATGTGCGCTCTCCCCATACGCCCGCGTCCGGGCCGCCTCGCGCGGCACGCCGGAACCGGCCTGCGATCACCCGACCCGCGATGACCTCGCGCACGCTCGCCGGCACGCGCCATCGTTCGCGTTCACGAAACGCCCGTCGACGGAGGGCGGGCGAGCCTCCATCGTGAGGGCCGCGGGGGGCGGGCTCCTGCGCCCGCCCCTCGGCAGCGGTGGCCCGGGGGATCGGCCGGCCGCGTCAACCGCCCTGGAAGAAGGCGGGGAACCAGGTGGTGTTGTCGAGAATGGCGAAGTGAACGACGAACGAGATCACGGCCACGGCTCCCAGGAAGAGCGGCAGCCCCACGGTCGGGCTCACGACGCACCAGATACGACCTTGATTCATGATGGACCTCCCTCAGCCGCCCCAGGGCGTGAAGACGTAGGCGAGGATGTGGGCGATCAGCGCGATCACGAAGAACACCCGCGCGCCGTCGATGACGTGCTTATGGAGCTCCTCGGACTCGCGGATGGTCAGCCCGGTGGGCCAGATGCGATCCGGATCGTCGATATCCAGCGTCTGCTTTTCGCTGTGCATGCGCGCACTCCTTTCGGAATCGCCTGCGGGAATGAGCCCGATCAGGCCCTCGCATCCTATGGCCGCGCTTCGCGACTGTCAATGAAATGTTACATCCAATAGTGTAAGGATAAATTGACACCACGAACGACGCGCCGGTGCCGCACCGTGCGCGACGCGGGCCCCGAACCACGGCGGCACGAGGATTTCCGCGGCGTTCCGCGATCCTCCCGCGGCGTCGTTCCGGCGAAGGGCTCGGGGTCCGCACGGTTCCTTACGGGGGAGGCGGAGACGCGTCGGGCGCGGGAGATTCGCCGGCGGGATCCGGGGACGATCGGCGCGATCGAGCGCGGCCGATCGGCCATGGAGCGCTGGCGCCGAAGACGGATCGTCCGCTCAGCCGGCCCTCTCCGCCAGGCCCTCGAACAGTCGTGCCACCGCCTCGGCCCCCGGGTCCCGGTGGCCGGCGAGCTTGTCCTGCGCGAGGTAGGCGGCGCGGCCGGCCTTGGCGCGGGTGATCTCGGCGGTGCGGTCGGCGCCTGCGCGCGCCGCCGCGGCGGCGGCGGGAAGCCCGTTCGGCAGCGCCTCCAGCGCCGGGGCGAGCGCGTCGATCATGGTGCGGTCGCCGGGCTGGGCGCCGCCCACCTGCATCACCCGATCGAGCCCCGCCGAGAGCGCCCCGATCCACGAGCGGCCGGACGCGGAGGCGTCACCCGCGGCGGCGAAGAAGATCGCGAGCAGCACACCCGACGAGCCGCCCATCGTCTGCGACAGCTCGATACCGATCGCCCGGTAGAGCTGCGTCGGATCGGCGAGCGGCATCCGGTCGAGGGCGCCGGCGAGCGCCCGGGCGGCGCCCGCCAGCGTCGAGCCGGTGTCGCCGTCGCCGGACTTGGCGTCGAGCGCGTTGAGGTCGGCCTCCGCCGCGACGAGGATCTCGCAGCAGCGCGCGATGAGCGCGCGGTTCCCCGGATGCGCCGAGGCCATCGGCTGGATCGGGGTGAGGCCGTCGGGGAGGGGGAGGACGCCGACCTCGCCGAGCCGCTCGAGCCCCGGCCAGGCCTGCGGCGCGACGGGGGCGGCGAGCGCCTTCGCTCGCGCCTCGTCGGCGGGCAGCAGCGAGAGCGAGAAGCCGTGCATGTCGAGCGAGGTCATCAGCGGTGCGGGGCCGACGATCCAGCGCACGCGATCCCCAATCTCGGAGCGCGCCAGCTCCTCGACGAGAACCGACATCTCGAGCGGCGTCGCGCCGCCGAGGTTGTTCATCAGCGCCACGTGGTCGCCCGCACCGAGATGCGGGCGCAGTCGCTCGACCACCATCGCCATCGCGGCGCGCGCGCCGGCGAACTCCACCTGCTCGATGCCGGCCTCGCCGTGGATGCCGAGCCCGAGCTCGGCGCGCCCGGCGGCGATACGGTCCTCCTTGGGAGAGCCCGGCACCGTGCAGGTGTCGAGCGACATGCCGATCGAGATCGCGCCGGCGATGACGCGCTCGGCCGCCGCCGTGATCGTCCCGAGGTCGGCCCCCGCCTCCGCCAGGGCGCCGGCGATCTTGTGGACGAAGAGCGTGCCGGCGACGCCGCGGGCCTGCGGCAGGTCCGGCAGCGCCACGTCGTCGTCGACGATCACCATCGAGACGTCGAGCCCGAAGGCGCGGGCGCGCTCCGCGGCGAGCCCGAAGTTGAGCCTGTCGCCCGTGTAGTTCTTGACGACGAGCAGGCACCCGGCCTTGCCGGTCACCGCGAGGATGCCGGCGAGCACCGCGTCGACCGACGGCGAGGCGAAGACGTCGCCGCACACCGCCGCGGTCAGCATGCCGCGCCCGACGAAGCCCGCGTGGCTCGGCTCGTGGCCCGAGCCGCCGCCGGAGACGAGCGCGACCTTCGAGCGATCCCAGTCCGTGCGCACGACGACCTTGACGTGCGGATAGCCGTCGAGGCGGGCGAGGCGGCCCGAGGAGGCGCGCACGAGCCCGTCGATCGCCTCGGTGACGAGGCTGTCCCTGGCATTGATGAATTGCTTCACGGTCTCACCTCCCGGAAGGGACGCGCGCGCCGGCGGCGTCGAAATAGAGCGGATCCCGGGGCGCGACGGCGACGCTGTCGCCCGGCGCCAGGCGGGTGTGCACCTCGGTGAGCGTCACGATCTCGTGGCCCTCGAGGGTCAGGTGGAGGCGGGTCTGGTCGCCCAGGCGCTCGATGCGACCAACCCGCGCCTCGCGCCCCTCCCCGATGCGGATGTGCTCGGGCCGCAGCCCGATCGTGGTCGCGCCGGCGGGGCCAGGGCCGAAGATGTCGGCGGGAAGCGTGTTGATCCGCGGCTGGCCCAGCCGCTCGGCGACGTAGACGCTCACCGGGTCCTCGTAGATCTCGCGCGGCGTGCCGAACTGCACGAGCCGCCCATGGTCGAGCACGCCCACGTGCGTCGCCATCGTCATCGCCTCGATCTGGTCGTGCGTGACGTAGAGCAGCGTCGCGCCCAGCTCCTGCTGGATGCGCTTGAGCTCGATGCGCAGCTCCGCGCGCAGCTTCGCGTCGAGCGAGGAGAGCGGCTCGTCCATCAGGTAGATGCGCGGCCGGCGCACCAGCGCGCGCCCGATCGAGACGCGCTGCATCTCGCCGCCGGAGAGCTGCGTCGCCTTGTTGCCGAGCTTGTGGGCGATGCGCAGCACCTCCGCCACCTCGCCGACGCGCTTCGCGATCGCCGCCTCGTCCCAGCGCAGGATCGGCGAGCGCAGGGGGAAGGCGAGGTTGTCGCGCACGGTGAGGTGCGGGTAGAGCGAGTATTGCTGGAAGACCATGGCGACGTCGCGCTGCGCCGGCATCTCGCCCAGCACGCTGCGCCCGTCGATCAGGATGTCGCCCGCGTCCGGCCGCTCGAGTCCGGCGACGAGGCGCAGCGTCGTCGTCTTGCCGGCGCCGGTGGGGCCGAGCAGCACGACGAAGGCGCCGTCGGGCACGGCGAGGCTCACGTCGTCCACCGCCGGCACCTTGCCGAAGCGCTTCGTCAGGTTGCGCAGCACGACCTCAGCCATCGTGCACTCCCTCGTTGGCGGCCGTGACGAAGGCGCAGCCGGTGCCCGCGTCGAAGAGCGTCAGCGTGCGCGCGTCGAAGACGAGGCCGGCGATCTCGCCCGGTCGGACCACCTCGCGCGAGGGGACGCGGGCGCGCAGCGGGCCGTTCACCGTGGACAGCGTCACGATCTGCGTCGTGCCGAGATACTCCACCGCCTCGACGCGTCCGCGCAGGACGGCGTCCGCGTCGTCGGTGAGCCGCACGTGTTCGGGGCGCACGCCGAGCACGAGGCGTCGGCCGTCGGCCGCCTCCCGCAACGCCGGCACCGCCACCTCGGCGCCCGCGAGCCGGACGGACGTGTCGCCGGGCCGGAAGCCGCCCTCGAAGCGGATGAAGTTCATCGCCGGCGAGCCGATGAAGTCGGCGACGAACATGGTGGCGGGATGGTCGTAGATCTCCTGGGGCGTGCCGAACTGCTCGACGACGCCGTGGTTCATCACCACGATCTTGTCGCCCATCTGCATGGCCTCGAGCTGGTCGTGCGTGACGTAGACCGTGGTGGCCCCCATCCGGTCGTGGAGGGCGCGCAGCTCCTCGGCCATCCGCTCGCGGAATTCCGCGTCGAGCGCGCCGATCGGCTCGTCCATCATGAAGGCCTTGGGGCTGCGCACGATGGCGCGCCCGAGGGCCACGCGCTGGCGGTCGCCGCCCGACAGGCCGCTGACGGGGTGGTCGAGGATATCCTCGATGCCGAGGATGCGCGCGACCTCCGCCACCTTGGCCTTCACCTGCGCCTTCGGCATGCCCTGGGAGACGAGCGGATAGGCGATGTTGCGGCGCACGTTCATGTGCGGATAGAGCGCGAACATCTGGAAGACGAAGGCGATGTCGCGCTGCGAGGCGGGCTTCCTCGTGACGTCCTCGCCGTCGATGAGAATCTCCCCCGATGTCGGCAGCTCGAGCCCGGCGATCATCCGCAGGGTCGTGGTCTTGCCGCAGCCCGAGGGGCCGAGCAGCATGAAGAACTCGCCGTCGCCGATGGTGAAGGACGAGCCCTCGACGGCGGTGAAGTCGCCGAACTCCTTGCGGAGGTTGCGGATGACGATCTCGGCCATTCGCTCACTCCGGGAAGTGGCTGACGACTAGGAACATCACCGTGCCCGTCAGCGTCACGAGGAAGGACCAAGTGTAGGCCCACAGGAAGAGCGGCTGCATCAGCATCACGACGCCGAGCGCGATCAGCACGGTGGCGAGCATCTCCCAGGGTCCGCGGCGCAAGCGGACGATTCCGCTGAGGAAGTCTCTCATTTGCGCACCGCGCCGAAGGTGATGCCGCGCAGGAGGTGCTTTCTCAGGAGCACCGTGAAGATCAGCACCGGCAGCAGGAAGAGGGTCGCCCCCGCCGCCACCGCCGGCCAGTCCTGCCCGCCGACCCCGATGATGGTGGGAATGAAGGGCGGCGCGGTCTGCGCCGTGCCGGACGTCAGCAGCACCGCGAAGGCGTACTCGTTCCAGGCGAAGATCAGGCAGAAGATCGCGGTCGAGGCGATGCCGGTCGCGGCCTGGGGCAGCACGACCTTGTAGAAGGCCTGGAAGCGCGTGTAGCCGTCGATGAGGGCCGCCTCCTCGTACTCGCGCGGGATCTCGTCGATGAAGCCCTTCAAGAGCCACACCGCGAGCGAGATGTTCACCGCCGTGTAGAGCAGGATCATGCCCAGATGGGTGTCCGACAGCCCGAGCTGGCGGTACATCAGGAAGATCGGGATCGCGACCGCGATCGGCGGCATCATGCGCGTGGAGAGAATGAAGAAGAGCAGATCGTCCTTGAGCGGGATCTTGAAGCGCGAGAAGGCGTAGGCGGCGAGCGTGCCGAGGAAGATCGACAGGAAGGTCGAGCCGAAGCCGATGATCACCGAGTTCATGAACCGCTCGCCGAAGCGCGAGGGCCCGGCGATGACCATGCCGTAGGACCGCACGATCTCCTCGGCGATGCCTTGCGGAGGCGGCAGCGCCTCGAGCTGCTCGGGCGTGACACGCGTGCGCGTGGTGAACAGGTTGACGTAGCCTTCGATCGTCGGGTCGAAGACCACCTTGGGCGGGTAGCTGATCGCGTCCGCAGGGGTCTTGAAGCCGGTGGCGACGATCCACAGGAGCGGGATCAGCGTGACGATCGCGTAGCCGACGACGAGGACGCCCGCGACCCACTTCGTCGACGACGACGGCTCGGTGATCGAGTGCGCGCTCATCGGGACTTCACCTTGTTCAGCGCCTTCACGTAGATCGAGGCCAGCCCGAAGATCGTGACGAACAGGATCACCGCGTACGCGGAGGAATAGCCCGTGCGCCACTTCTCGAAGGCCTCGCGCTTCAGGTTGATCGACGCGAGCTCGGTGATCGAGCCGGGGCCGCCGCCGGTGAGCTGCACCACGAGGTCGAACATCTTGAAGTTCTCGATGCCGCGGAAGAGTACCGCCAGCATCAGGAAGGGCAGCACCATCGGCACCGTGATGGTCCAGAACTGGCGCCACTTGGAGGCGCGGTCGATCTCGGCGGCCTCGTAGATGTAATCCGGGATGGAGCGAAGCCCTGCGAGGCAGATCAGCATCACGAAGGGCGTCCACATCCAGGTGTCGACGATGACGATCGCCCACGGCGCGAGCGTCACCGAGCCGAGCATCGAGAAGCTCGAGGCCGGGATGCCGATGAAGAACTCGACCATGTAGTTGATCAGCCCGATCTGCGGCTGGTAGAGGAACGTCCAGAAATTACCGACGACGGCGGGAGAGAGCATCATCGGCAGGACGATGATCGTCGTCCACAGCGCGCTGCCCTTGAACTTCTTGTTGATCAGCCAGGCGAGGGCGAAGCCGATCAGCACCTGGAAGACGATCGTCCAAACCAGGAAGTGCGCCGTCGCCTGCATGTTCATCCAGATGCCGTCGTCGGTGAGGATGCGCTCGTAGTTGCGCAGGCCCACCCACTCGACCTCCCGATTGAGCCGGTTGGCGCGGTAGTCCGTGAAGGACAGCCGCACCGTCCAGATCAGCGGGAAGATGTTGATCGCCAGCAGGAGGAAGATCGTCGGGGCGACGAAGATCCAGGCGATCGCCCGGTCGGAGAGCCCCTTGATCCTACGCGCGACGGACGGCGGCGTCTTCTCGGCGGCGGCGGTGATGACGCTGTTCGTCATGAAGAAGGACCGTGCTTCCAAACTCGCGGGTCGACCTGCGGATGGGAGCCGCCGGAAGGGCACCGGCGGATCTTCTCCTTCCCTGTAGGGGAAGGTGGCTCGGCGAAGCCGAGACGGATGGGGCGCGCGGCACGCGCGTTCGGCGAAGCCGAAGAGCACCGGTGGCCGCGGACGCGGCGCGGCTTCCGCTTCGCGGAACGCGCCGCTTCGCGCCGCGCCCCATCCGTCTCGCCGGCTTCGCCGTCGATCCACCTTCCCCTACAGGGAAGGATAGGGGCGCCCCCTCTCCCTCGCGGACGAGGGAGAGGGGAATGCCGGCCTCAGAGCTTGCCGTCGTCCTCGAAGATCTCGGTCCAGTCTTCGATCAGGCCGTCGAGCGCCTCCTGCGCGGTACCCTGGCCGGCGACGACGTAGTTGTGCAGCCGCGCCTGCATGGCGAGCAGGAGTTCGGCGTAGGTCGGCTCCTGCCAGAAGTCCTGCACCGCGGCCATCGCCTCGAGGAAGTCGCCCGCGAAGGGCTGGCTGTCGACGAAGCCGGGATCGTTCAGGACCGAGTTGTGGGCCGAGTAGCCGCCCAGCGCCCACCACTTCGCCTGCACGTCCGGCTGGGCGAACCAGCGGATGTACTCGAGCGCGGCGTCCTGCTTGTCCGAGTAGGACACGACCGAGATGCCCTGCCCGCCCAGCGTCGAGGCGGCGACGTTCTGCGGCGGGTTGACGAAGAAGTCGATCTTGTCGCCACCCACCGTCGGATCGGCGTAGAGGCCGGGGAAGAAGGCGAACCAGTTCATCGCCATCGCCACCTGGCCCGACTTGAACGCGTCGAGCGACTGCTCCATGTAGGCGTTCGTGTAGCCGGGCGGCGTGCAGCAATCGTAGAGTTCCTTGTAGAACTCCAGCGCCTCCACCGCCTCCGGCGAGTTGACCGCGCCCTCCATGTCGTAGGAACCGGGCGTGTTCTCGTACTTGAAGCCCCAGGCGTACATGGCACCGGTCGCGCCCATCGTGATCCCCTCCGAGCCGCGCTCGGTGAAGATCGAAACGCCGTAGACCGTCTGCCCGTCGATCTCGCGGCCCTGGAAGAACTTCGCGATCTCCATGAGCTCACGCTGCGTCTGCGGCTCCCCGAGGGGACGGCCGTACTCGGCCTGGAAGGCCTCCTGCAGCTCGGGGCGGGAGAACCAGTCCCGGCGATAGAACCAGCCGTTGGCGTCGCCCATGGCGGGGAGCGCGTAGTAGTTCGGCGTGCCCTTCGGCCAGGTGGAATAGGCGTAGACGGTGGCCGGGGCGAAGTCGTCCATGCTGATGCCGGCTTCCTCGAAGAAGTCGTTCAGCTTGACGTAGTGCCCGTTCTCGGCGCCGCCGCCGATCCACTGGCTGTCGCCGATGAGCAGGTCGCAGAGCTTGCCGCCCGAGTTGAGCTCGTTGAGCATGCGGTCGGCGAAGTTCGGCCAGGGCACGAACTCGAACCGCATCGTGTGGCCGGACTGCGCCTCGAACTCCTTGGAGAGTTCGACGAGCGCGTTCGCCGGGTCCCAGGCCGCCCAGCACAGGGTCAGCTCCTCGGACTGCGCGGCGTTGGAGCCGGCCGCCAGCGCCAGCGCGGCGACGGTCGCGGCGAGATAGGGTGCTTTCCTCATCCTCGGGTCTCCTCCCAGAGAGCAGCGCGCCGGTCGTCGTGCCGGTCTTGTCGCGTTCCCGAACGATAAGCGCAGGCGTCGGGCGCTGTCCACGCTTTTCTGAGGTACGCTCCTCATTTCGCATCGCAACACCTTCCTCTTGGCGAGGGCCTCCGTGCGAGGGCGGCGAATCTCCTTTCCCTGCAGAGATTTGACGGAACGGCGCGACCGGCTCATCCGGCCGGCGGCAGGTTCTCGCGCAGGAGGATCTCGATGCGGATCTGCTCCTGTCCGGGGTCGAGCGGCGTGCCGTCGATGGCGGCGCGCAGGACGCGCAGCGTCGAGCGGGCGATGTGCCCGACGTCCTGCGTGATGACGGCGTCGATCGTGCCGTCCTCGAGCGCGGCGCGCGTCGCCGGCGTCAGCTCGTGGGCGACCACGGTGATCCGCCCGGCGAGCCCGAGCGACCCGAGCGCATGCACGAGCCCGCGATGGCCCGCCCCGAGCGCGTAGAGCGCGTCCACCTCCGGATGCGCGGCGAGCGCCTCGGCGAGGCGCGGCGCGACGACGTCGGAATCGTCGCGTCCCTCGATGGAGGGCAGCACCGTCGCGCCGGGAAAGCAGCGCAGCATCGTCTCGTCGAATCCGAGCCGACGCTCCATCTGGTCGCGCGCCATCATCGAGCCGGCGACGACCAGCACGGTGGGGTCGGGCCGGCGCGCGAAGCGCCCGACGAGTTGCGCCGCCGTGCGCCCCGCCGCGAGGTTGTTGATGCCCACGAAGCGGTTGCGCGCCGAGTTCGGCTGGTCCGACACGAGCGCGACGACGGGGGTCCCCGCGAGCGCGAGCCTGCCGATGGCGTCGCGTACCTGGGGCGTCTCCGGCGCCATCAGCGCCACCCCGTCGACGCCGTCGAGCCCGGCGAGCGCCCGCACCGTCGCGGTCGGGTCGAAGGCGGCGGCGGTCACGATCCGCGCCGCCGTGCGGTCGAAGGCCGCCAGCCCCGCCGCCGACTCGATCGCTCCGCGCAATGCCCGCATGAAGGACGTGCGGCTGTCGGGCAGCACGAAGGCCACCCGGTAGCTGCGCCGGCGCGCGAGGTTCGCGGCCGCCACGTCGCGCACCCAGCCGAGCCGCTCGATCGCCTCGTTCACCCGCATCACCGTGCGCGCCCGCACGCCGGGACGCGCGTTGAGCACGCGATCGACCGTCGCGAGGCTCACCCCGGCCTCCTTGGCGATGTCGTTGACGGTCGGACGCTGCACGTCGATCTTCCCGAGCCCCTGCCCCGGAGGGGGGCGGATGATCGTCCGCGCTCTGCGGTACGTCAATCGGCGCGCGCGACGCCCGTCGGAAACGTCCTTTCGCACATGCGGAAAACCCCCACCTTGCAACCCCGAGGTGGCGGAGAATAGGTTGCGCCGCAGCGCACTCGCACGCCCCCGAACCGTGGAGCCTCGCATGTTCAAGCAATTCTCCCCCCTGGCGGAGAGGGAACGGGTGGCTCGCGCCGGGCAGATCGGCTTCTACAACAGCCTCATGAGCAATATGGACGTGTTCCGGACGACGACCGACAAGGCCGCGTTCCTGTCCGGCCTCGTCGGGCCGCTCGGACCGTTCAACCTCACCTACTTCGCGACGCCCCCGCCGGGGTGCGGCGCAACGAAGTCCAAGATTGTGACGACCTATGGCGAGAAGTGGACGGCCCACTACTTCGCCTCCCGTTACGAGAGCGTCGATCCGGTGCTCAGGGCGGCGCACGACGCGACCTTGCCCATCGACTGGGATCACCTTCCCGCGGCGGCCGAGGGCGGCGAGGACTTCCTCGAGGATGCGCGGGCACACGGCATCGAGATGCGCGGCGTCACCTTCCCCCTGCGCGACGGCCGCCACCGGCTCGCCTTCGTCTCCCTCCAGTCGAACTGCGACCCCGCCACCTGGCGGGCACGCCTCCCGGGCATCGTGCCGGACTTCATCCACTTCGCGCTGGCCTTCCACACCGCGATGACGAGCGGCGACGCCGACGAGGTGGCGCAGGCGCCGATGAAGCTGAGCCGGCGCGAGCGCGAGGTGCTCGACTGGGCGTCGCGGGGCAAGACGAGCTGGGAGACGAGCGTGCTGCTCGGGCTCAGCGAGAAGACGGTCAACTTCTATCTGCGCAACGCGTGCCAGAAGATGAACGCGGCGACGAAGGTCCAGGCGGCGGCGCAGGCCGTGCGCGAAGGGTTGATCTGAGCGCCCGCGCCGCGGCGGCCGGCGCCTGGCGACTCACGCGTCGTGGATGCGCAGCCGCCGAAGTCCTCCCATCGACGAGACTGATCGTCGATCCACCCATCTCCTGCTCCTGTCTCGGCTCTGGACGGCCCGTTCCAGGGAGCCGACCGAAGGACGGCTGTGACCCCGTCCTTCCCTGTAGGGGAAGGTGGCGCGCAGCCGAAGGCTGCGTGACGGATGGGGCGCGGCGCGCGAGCGACGCGTTCCGCGAAGCGGAAGAGCACCGTGTCCGCTGCCGCCGTCGCTCTTCGGCTGCGCCGAACGCGCGTTCCGCGCGCCCCATCCGTCTCGTCGGCTTCGCCGCCGAGCCACCTTCCCCTACAGGGAAGGACGAAGCCTGCACCGAGCGTCGCGGGGGCAGTCGTTCACCATAACGTGCCGCCCATGTGTGCATCGACCAGCGGCGACGGAGAGGGGAGAACGGCGACGCCCCGTGCCCTGCGCTCACGCCACCGCGAAGCGGCGGTCCTCCAGCAGGAACAGGTCGGGGCGGTGCAGCGGGGCGCGGCCGATCGAGGGCTCCCAGGTGGCGAGCGCCTCGTCCTGGTCGACGCCGCCGATGTAGCCGTGCTCGAGGATGCGCTTCGTCACGTCGGCGAGCAGGCGCACGCCCATCGGCCCGAGATCGCGCTTCCAGAGCTCGAAGGCGGTGTCCCCGGGCTGCACGAGCACGTGCTCCTGCGCCAGGATCGGCCCGCCGTCGACACGGTTGTTGAGCCGGTAGACGCTGCCGCCGGCGACGCGGTCGCGCATGCGGATCGTCCATTCGACGGCGTCGCGCCCGCGGTGGATCGGCAGGAGCGAGGGGTGGTAGCCGATGGCGCCGTAGCGGGCGCGCAGGCGCGTGCGCTCGCTGATGAAGTCGTGCGAATGCGCGGCGACGATCAGGTCGACGTCGTCGGGCATGGTCTGCGAGGTGAGCGAGCCCGCGGCGAGGGTCTCGACGCCGGCGAGATCGGCCTCGTGCATGAGGCGGTCGCCGAGCGGCGCGCTCACCAGGACGATGTCGACGATGGGGTTCAAGGCGCGAAACACCTCGGTCCCGAACCACTTCTGTCCTGCGAGGACGACTTTCATGGGAGGATCTCCGGTCGGATTGGCTTCGTCTGGGGAGGAGGCGCTGCGGTGGTCCGCAGACGGTTCTTCGGGCGTGGCAGGCGTGATCGAGGTCAGGGATCCCGGTCGCGCACGGATTCGGGCAGCAGATGGCCGAGCGTCTCCGCGGTCTGCGCGGAGAGGTCGGCCCGCTGGGAGAGCGCGCAGAGCGCCGCGCGGGCGCGGGCGCGCCGGCCGGGCTCGAGCCGGCCCCAGCTCGCGAAGCCCGCGAGGAGCCGCGAGGCGAGCATGGGGTTGCGCCCGTCGAGCTCGGCCACGAGTTCGGCGACGAGCGCGTGGCCGGCCCCGTCGAGCCGGTGGAACTGGCTCGGGTTCTGGACCGTGAACGTGCCGACGAGCGCGTGCACGCGGTTCGGCGAGCGGGAGGCGAGGCGCGCGGAGGCGAAGGCGGCGCGGATCCACGCGACCGTCTCCGCCTCGGGGATCGTCGCCTGCACCGCGAGCCACTTGTCCATGACGAGCGGGTCGTCGCCGTGCAGCGTCTCGAAGCGCGCGAGCGCCTCGGCGCGCCGCTCCGGGCACTCGAGCACGAGCATGCGCAGGGCGGCCGCGCGGTCCGTCATGTTGTCGGCGCGCACGAGGTGCTCCCAGGCGAGTTCGCGGGCCCGCGCGGGCTCGGGGCCGCCCTCGCCCGCGCAGGCGAGGTCGAGGAGCGCGTTGCGCAGGCTGCGCCGCCCCGTCTGCGCCGGGTCGGGTGCGTACGGCTCGTCGGACGCCCAGCGCTCGCGCGCCGCCAGCAGCGGCGCGCCGAGCCGCGCGGCGAGACCGCGGCGCAGCGCCCGGCGGGAGGCGAGGATGCGGTCCGGATCGACGTCCCCGCCGATCGCCTGCGCGATCTCGGCCTCGCCGGGGATCTCGAGGGCGAGCGCGGTGAAGGCCGGGTCGACCGCCTCGTCGGCGAGGAGCGCCTCGAGCGCGAAGGCGAGGCCGTTCAGCGGCGTCCCGGCGATCCCGGGCGCGGCGCCCTCCCCGCCCCGCGCGCCGGCGACGAGCGCCGCCGTCTTCAGCGCGTGGAGCGCGTCCCAGCGGGCGAAGCCGTCGGTCTCGCGCGCGGCGAGCGCCGCCAGCTCCGCGTCGGTGCGGGCGACCGCCACCTTCACCGGCGCGGAGAAGTCCCGGTTGAGCGAGACGATCGGCGCCTCCGGCACGTCCGTGAAGCGGAAGCTCGCCTCGGCACGGTCGAGCACCAGGAGCCCGTCGAAGGGCGCGCCGTCGAGGCCGACCGCCATCTCCCCCGCCCCCCCGATGAGCGCCGTCGCCACCGGCACGATCATGGCGTCCGTCTCGCCCGACGCCGCCGCGCCGTCGCCCATGCGCTGGCGCAGGGTGAGGACGTAGCTGCGCGCCTCGCGGTCGTATGTGCCCGACGCCTCGATCTCCGGCGTGCCCCGGCGGCGGTACCAGAGCATGAACTGCGCGAAGCGCGGGCTCTCCGGATCGAGGAAGCAGCCGAGGAAGTCCTCCACCGTCACCGCGCGCCCGTCGCAGCGCGCGAAGTAGAGGTCCATGCCGCGCGCGAAGGCCGCGGCGCCGACCAGCGCGCGCAGCATGCGGACGACCTCCGCGCCCTTGAAGTAGACGGTGGCCGTGTAGAAGTTGCTGATCTCGTGGTAGGCCTCCGGCCGCACCGGGTGCGAGAGCGCGCTCGCGTCCTCGCTGAACTGCAGCTCGCGCAGCCGCTTGACGTCGCCGATGCGCTTGACGGCGCCCGAGCGGCTCTGCGCGGTGAACTCCTGGTCGCGGAAGACGGTGAGCCCTTCCTTGAGGCAGAGCTGGAACCAGTCCCGGCAGGTGATGCGGTTGCCGGTCCAGTTGTGGAAGTACTCGTGCGCGACGACGGACTCGATGTTCGCGTAGTCCTCGTCGGTCGCGGTCTCCGGGTCGGCGAGAATGAAGCTCTCGTTGAAGACGTTGAGCCCCTTGTTTTCCATCGCGCCCATGTTGAAGTCCGAGAGCGCCACGATGTTGAACACGTCGAGATCGCACTCGCGCCCGTAGACGGCCTCGTCCCAGCGCAGCGCGCGCTCGAGCGCGTCGAGCGCGTAGGCGCAGCGGTCGATCCGCTCGGGCAGCGCGTATGCGCCGAGCATCACCGTGCGCCCGGAACGCGTCGTCACGCTCTTCTGCCGGCTCGCGAGCGGACCGGCGACGAGGGCGAAGAGGTAGCAGGGCTTGGGGTGCGGGTCGTGCCACACGGCGCGCCGACGTCCGTCCGGCAGCGTCTCGCACGAGACCCGGTCCCCATTCGACAGGAGCACCGGCGCGGTCGCCGCGTCGGCGACGATGGTCGTCGTGTAGGTCGCGAGCACGTCGGGACGATCGGGAAAGTAGGTGATGCGCCGGAATCCCTCCGCCTCGCACTGCGTGCAGAACACGCCGTCCGAGAGGTAGAGCCCCATCAGCGCCTGGTTCGCGCTCGGGTCGAGCCGCGTCTCGATGCCCAGCGTGAAGCGCCGCGCCGGCGGCGCGTGGAGGACGAGCGCGCCGGGCTGCACCGTGTAGGCGTCGGGCGCGAGCACGCTGCCGTCGAGGGAGAGCGAGACGAGCGCGAGCCCCTCCCCGTCCAGCACGAGCGGCCCGTCCTCGCGGCTCTCGGGATTGCGGCGCAGCGTGAGGTCGGCGCGCACGCGGGTGCGCGTCGCGTCGAGCTCGAAGCGCAGGGCGACATGATCGACCAGGAACGGCGGGCAGGTGTATTCCGACAGCCTGACGGCCTGGGGGACGCTGTCCTTCATGGCGGTCTCGTCCTCGTTCTCGCGCGCGCCGTCAGCGCAGCGCGACGTCTCGGGTCTCCAGGAAGGCGAGGAAGGCGCCGCGGAAGCGCTCCAGGTCCTCGCCGTCCAGCGTGCGGTCGCGATCCGCCAGCGTGTAGCGGATGGTGTAGCTCTGCGTGCCGGGCGCGAGGCCCTTCTCGAGGCCCTTCTCGAGGCCTTTCCCGCGATAGGTCTGGACCAGCTCGCGTCGGGCGACGAGGGGATGGGCGAAGCCGTCGAGCACCTGCTCGAGCGCGCCCCAGCCCCGCTCGGGCCGCCACAGGACGGAGAAGTCCTGCGTGGAGCCCGGATACTCGGAGAAGGCCTCGAAACGCCCGGTCGGGTAGCTCTCGCGCGTCAGGCGGTCGAGCGCGAGCTCGAACCAGACGATCTGGCGGCCGGGCGCGACGCGGTCGCGGATCGGGCCGTGCAGCACGCCGATCGTGCCGATCGGGCCGGTGTCGTCGGCGAGCTCCGCCGCGAGGTCCGGCAGCTGCCAGGGCAGCCCGGGGTCGGGCTCCTCGATCGGGATCGTGCGCAGCGCGCCCCGGCCGGTCGCGGCGACGATCCGCTCGACGGCGCCCTTCACCTCGCGATAATGCGCCTCGAGCCCGTCGTCGCGCCCGGCGCGCAGGCTCACGCCGGCGATCCGCTCGACCTCGGCATGGGGCGGCGCGCCCGCGAGCACGACGCGGCCGATCTCGTAGACGGCGACGTCGGCGTGATGCCCGGCATTGTCGCCGGCGACCTTCAACAGGTTGGGCACCAGCGTGGTGCGCAGGCGGCCCTTGTCCGGTGCGATGGGGTTGCGCAGCCGCAGCACCCCCTGCGGATCGTAGCCGATCTCCCGCAGCCAGGCATCGTCCGTCCAGAGGTAGGTCTGCACCTCCGCCCAGCCCTGGCCGAAGGAGAGCAGGCGCCTGATCCTGCGCTGGCGCACCTGGTCCGGGTTCGGGTCGACCGGGGCGATGCGCGCGCGCGGCAGCTGCGGCGCGACGTTGGCGTAGCCGTGGACCCGCAGCACCTCCTCCACCACGTCGATCGGCAGGCCGATGTCCTGGCGGCTGCGGTGCGGCGGGACGCCGACTTCGAGCACCTCCCCCTCGCGCGCGACCTCGAAGCCGAGCGCGCCGAGGATGCGGTCGATCTCGGAGTCGGGGATGTCCGCGCCGGCGGTACGGGCGATCTCCGCGGCGGGCATCGCGATGCGCCGGATGCCGAGCCCAGGCTCGCCGCGCACGCCGAGCCGGCTCGCCGCGCGCGGGGCGGCGCCCCAGGCCTCGAGCACGCGCAGGATGCGCGCCTGCGCGACCGTCGCGAAGGCCGGCGGCAGGCTCTTCTCGAAGCGCTGGCTCGCCTCGGTCCGCAGCCCGAGCCGCGCGGCGGTGCGGCGCACGCGGGCGGCGCGGAACTGCGCGGCCTCGACGACGACCCGCCGCGTCCCCGCGCCGATGGCGCTGTCCCTGCCGCCCATGATCCCGGCGATGCCCACCGGCACCGCGCCGTCGAACACCATCAGGTCCTCGGGGGCGAGGGTGCGCTCGCGGCCGTCGAGGGTGACGAAGGTCGCGAGCGCCCCGGCCGGGCGCACGGCGAGGCTTCCCACGCGGTCGCGGTCGTAGGCGTGGGTCGGCTGGCCCATCTCGAGCATGACGTAGTTGCCGGCGTCGACGAGGAGCCCCATCGGCCGCACGCCGAGCCGCGCGAGGCGCGCCTGCACGAGGAGCGGCGTCCGCGGCTGCTCCTCCACGTCGAGCGCGAGCGCGGTGAGGACCTCGCAGTCGGCGCCGCCCTCGTTGGCCAGCGGCACCTCCGGCAGGTCGCCCAGGCGCGCGAGGTCCGCGAGGTCGAGCGGTGCGAGCGGGCGGCGCAGGATCGCGCCGAGCTCGCGGGCGAAGCCGTGGTGGCCCCACAGGTCCGGGCGGTGGGTGATGCTCTTGTTGTCGATCTCGACGAGCGTGTCCCGCGCCGGGATCCACTCGGAAAGGGGCGTCCCCGGCGCCGCGTCGCGCGGGCAGAGGATCGGCGCGTCGTCCTCGCCGAGCCCGAGATCGGCGAAGGAGACGAGGGCGTCCGGCGCGCGCGCCGCCCCGTCCGGCCGCGAGAAGCCCTCCCGCGCCAGCACCACGACGTCGCCGACCGCGACGCCGCGCCCGCGCGAGGTCGCCTGCGCCCGCGCGCCGCCGCCGAGGTCGAGCGACAGGCGGCTCCCGCCGTCCGCTCCAGGCTCGACCGAGAGCACGCGGGCGGCGACCGCCCGGTCGGTGGGCCGCGTCTCGTGGACGAGGCCCTCCACCTCCGCGCAGCTCACGGTGAGCCGCTCGGCGATCTGCTCCGGGGAGAGGCCGTCGAGGTCGATCCAGTCGCTCAGCCAGTTCAGCGAGATGTACATCGTCGTGGTCTTTCCGATCTCGATCCGCGGGTCACAGCACGGCGGGGAACTGGTCCATCAGGCGCAGGTCGCCCGTGCCCAGGAGCCGGATGTCGGGGATCGAGAAGTTCATCATCGCGAGCCGCGTGAGGCCGAGCCCGAAGGCGAAGCCGCGATAGCGCTCGGGATCGAGCCCGCCCGCGCGCAGCACGTTGGGGTGCACCATCCCGCAGGGCATCAGCTCGACCCAGCCGGTGCGCTTGCAGACCTTGCAGCCGGCGCCGCCGCAGATCAGGCACTGGAGGTCGAGCTCGAAGCCCGGCTCGACGAAGGGGAAGTAGCCCGGCCGCAGGCGCACCGTGACCTCGCGGCCGAACACCTTCTCGAGCAGCGCCTTCATCACCGCGAGCACGGTCGAGACCGTGACGTCCTCGTCGATCATCAGGCCCTCGAACTGGTGGAACGTCGTCTCGTGGGAGGCGTCCGTCGCCTCGCAGCGGAAGCAGCGGCCGGGGAAGACCGCCCGCAGCGGGGCGCCGTGCATCCTCATGGCGCGCACCTGCGTCGCCGAGGTGTGGGTGCGCAGGAGCCGGCCGTCCTCCAGCCAGAACGTGTCGTGCATGTCCCGCGCGGGATGGTCGCCGGGGATGTTGAGGGCGTCGAAGTTGTAGAGTTCCTCCTCGACCTCGAAGCCCGTCTCGACGCGAAAGCCCATGCTCTGGAAGACGTCCTCCAGGAACATCTGCGTCTGCGTCACCGGGTGGAGGCTGCCCGGCCGCGCGCCGGTGCCGGGCAGGGTGAGGTCGACCATGCCGCGCCGGCGCGCCCGCGCGGCGCGGGCTTCCGCCTCGGCGAGTGCCGCGCCGATCTCCGCCTCGGCCCAGGTCTTGAGGCCGCTGATGCGCTTTCCGACCTCGCGCCGCGCGTCCGCGTCGAGGGTCGAGAAGTCGGTGCCGCGGACGACGCCGGTGATGAGGCCCTGCTGGCCGAGGTACTTGACCCGCAGCGCCTCGACGTCCCCCAGCTCGCCGGCGGTCCGCAGATCGTCGGCGAGCTGGCCGCGCAGATGGTCGATGGTCGTGCTCAACGTTCGTCTCCTGTCGGGTTGCGCCGGGCGGGGCGCCGGTCCGAGTCGTTGTTGTCATTATGTCGGAAGGCCCCGTCAGACTCAACCGAAGGTCACCTCGTCCAAGGCCGCCAGCATGTCGTCGTCCAACAGCCCGAGGTCCTGGCCCACCCCCAGCCCGGCGGGCTGGTCGAGCAGGTCCCGCAGCAGCCGTTCGCAGGCCTCGAGCCAGGCGGCGATCTCGTCGTCGGCGTGGCAGGCGGGCGAGTACTTCACCGAGACCTCGAGCTCGGCCCCGATCGCCTGCGCCGCGATGTCCACGAGCCAGCGCCGCCGGGCGTCGTCGCCCTGCGCGGCCCCGAGCGAGTCCGGCACCGCGCGCACGGCCGCCGCCTGCGCCTGCGCCGTGTCGAAGGAGCCGAGATAGTTGAAGCTCACCTGCCGCTCCGGCAGCGCCGCCAGCGGATGCGACGGCGGGCACAGGCCCGCGTGCCGCAGGAGGCCCCATTCGAGATCGCGGCCGCGGGCCGCCTCCAGCGCCGCGCGCGTGGCGCGCAGCCCCTCCGCCGGCCCCGTGCAGGCGCCGAAGTCGAGCCGCATCGGCGTGATGGCGGTGAACCATCCCACCGTCTGCGACACGTCCGCCGGCATCTCGCGATCGAGGCGGCCGTGGCCCTCGCCGTCGAGCACGACGCAGGGCAGGCCCATCCACTCCCCGAGGCTCCAGGCCACCGCCGTGAGCAGGACCTCGTGCAGGCTCGCGTCGCCCAGCCGCGCGAGCGACGAGGTCGGCACCCGGATGCTGCGGATCGTCGTGTCCGCGTCGCGCAGCGCCCGCGCGTCCGCCGGGCCGGGCAGGCGCCCCGCCGGTCCGTCGAGCCGGGCGAGCCAGGCGTCGGCCAGCGCGCCGGCGTCGATCGTCGCGGCCCTGCGGGCGAGCCGCGCGGCGTAGTCGATGTAGCCGATGCCGGCGACGGGCGCGGGCGCCGCGGCGGCCGCGGGATCGAGCAGCGCGCGCAGTTCCTCCTCGACGACGCGCCAGGAGACGCCGTCGACCGCGCCGTGGTGGATCACGACGAGCAGCTCCGCACCCTCCCCGTTCGGCGCGGGCCGGTACGAGGCCGCGACCAGAGGGCCGGAGCGGATGCCGAGGCGCCCGTGCAGGCGCCGCTCGACGGCGTTCCAGTCCTCGACGACGACGCCCTCGCCCTCCGGCGCGATCTCGAAGAGCAGGCTCGCCGCCGCGTCCTCCTCGCGAGAGAGCCGCCAGCCCGTCTCGGCGTCGCCGAGGAGGCGCAGGCGCAGGGCGTCGTGGCGCGTCACCAGCGCGAGGAGCGCATCGCGCACCGCGTCCGGCCCGATGCCGGCCGCGAGCCCGTAGCGCATGCTCATGCTGAAGGCGTCGCGATCGGCCTCGCTGCGCGTGCCCGCGAGCCACCAGGCGAAGATCGGCGGCACCGGAACCGGTGCGCCGTCCCAGGCCGGCGTCTCCTCGGCGGGCGCGGCGAGACGGTTCGTGCGCGCGAGGTCCGACAGGAGCGCGCGCACGGTCTTGTGCTCGAACAGGTCGAGGGGCTTGAACGCGAGCCCGATCGCGGTGGCGCGGGCCACCGCCTGGATCGCGCGGATCGAATCGCCGCCGTTGGCGAAGAAGTTGTCGTCGGCGTCGAGCTCGGGCTGGACCAGGATCTCGCGGAAGACGGCGAGCAGCGCCTCGACCTGGGCGGCCGAGACCTGCGGGTCCGCCGCCGCGCCGGCGGCCCGGCAGTGGATGCGCGCCTCGTTCAGGCCGAGCCGGCGGGCGAGGCCCGCGCGGTCGCTCGTGCCGGAGACGTCGAGGCGCGCCCGCAGCCGCTCGGGCGGGGCGAGCGGCATCACCGCCTCCCCCGCGGCATGGAGGCCGAGGAGGACGTTGGGCGCGCCCGCCTCGAGCGCGAGGTGCAGCGAGCCGAGCGCCTGGGCCGGCGCGAGGCTGTCGAAGCCGCGCCGGCGCGCCAGCGCCCGGATGTCGGAGGAGGCGCCCGCCGCCATGCCGGTGCCCTTCCACAGGCTCCAGTCGAGGCACGCCCGGCGCGCCCCGCCGGCGCGAGCGGCCCGCGCGGCGACCGCCGCCTGCCAGGAGCAGGCCGCGGAATACTCCGCGAAGCCCGTGCCGCCGAAGTAGCCGTTGACCGAGCCGAAGCCGATCACCGGGACGTCCCGGCCCTCGGTCGCGACCTCGAGCGCGTGGGTGCCGCGGATGCGCAGCGCCGCTCGGGCGAGCGCGCCCTCCGCCGCGTCGCCGCCGGCCATCCCGCCTGCGACGGATCCCTCGCCCGCGAGGTTGAAGACCGCGTCGAGCGGCCCCTCGGCGCAGGCTTCCGCCAGCAGGCCGGCGAGCGCCGCGGCGTCCGTCACGTCGCAGCGCGCGTAGGCGATGCGCCCGCCCGCGGTCTCGGCGACCGCGCGCAGGTAGCCGAGCACCTGCCCGCGCCCGCCCTCGGCGGCCGAGCGGCCGACGGCGACCACGTCGGCCCCGAGCACGCTCAGGAGATGCCGGCAAAGATGGCTGCCGACGCCGCCGAGCCCGCCGACGACGACGTAGCGCCCACCCCGCCGCAGCGGCGCGGGCGCGGCGGGGATCTCGGTGGCCTCGACGAGGCGCAGGCGCGGCACGAGCCGCCGTCCGCCGCGATGGGCGACGCGCAGGGCATCGCCCGGTTCGGCGACGAGGTCTCCCGGGCCGGCGCCGTCGACGAGGGTCGTGCGCAGCCGCGGATGCTCCTGGCCGAGCGTCGCCGCGAGGCCGGGCAGCACGGCGTGGCCGAGCGCCGCCTCCGAGCCGTCGAGGTGGCCGTCGAGGTGGCCGTCCACCTGGAGCGCGCCGACCGTGGCGAGGACGACGAGCGGCGCGTCCGGCAGGCTCTCCGCCGCCCGGCACAGCGCGCGCCAGCGGGTGCCAGCCGTCTCGAGCACGGAAAGCGCCGCCTCCGGGTCGTTCGGCGCGGGCGCGTGGGCGAAGGCCGCGCAGACCACGCGGCGCAGCGGCGCGAGGGCGGCCGCCGCCGCCAGCAGGCGGGCGACGTCGTCCGCGTCGGCGGCGTCGAAGCGCGCCTCGCCCTGCGCCGAGAACCCGGCGAAGGGCGCGCCGGCGCGGGCGCGCAGTCCGCCGGGGAGGGCCTCGGGCAGCGCCGTGGGCGCGTCGAGCCAGAGCACGCCGGCGGCGTCGCGGGCGGCGGGGACCTCGAGCGACGCGGGCACCCAGCCGGGCACCCAGGTCGAGGCGGGCACCTGCTGGCGCTCGCCGATGCCGCGGGCGTTGCGCAGGGTGATCCGGTCGGCGAAGTCGCCGGCGAGGAAGCGCTCGGAGAGCGGGTTGCGGCGGATCTTGCCGATGGCGGTGCGCGGCCAGTCTTGCGGCGCGAGCCTCACGCAGGCCGCCGGCGACAGGCCGTGCTCGGCGGCGAGCGCCGCGTCGATGGCGGCGGGATCGTCCTCGACGCCGTCGTCGAGGGAGTAGAACACCACGAGATCGTCGCCCGCGGCGTCGGCGCGGCGGATGCCGATCGCCGAGCAGGCGCCCCGGCGGATGCCGGGCACCGCCTCGATCGTGGCCTCGAGCGCACGCGCCGCGTGGTTGAGGCCGTTGATGATGACGATCTCCTTCTCGCGGCCGGTGACCACGAGCTGGCCGTCGGCGACGAAGCCGCAATCGCCCATGCGCAGCCAGCCATCGTCCGTGAAGGTGTCGGCATTCGCCTTCGGGTTGTTGTGGTAGCCGGCCATGATCTGCGCGCCGCGCACCTCGATCCGGCCGACGACGCCCTCCGGCACGGTCCGCCCCTGCGCGTCCACCACGCGGCAGCTCGTGCCTGCGAAGGGCACGCCGACCTCGGCGAAGCTGCTGCTCTCCCCGGGCAGGCCGCGCCGGGCGGGCGCGTCGAGGGAGGCGTCGCAGAGCCAGTGCACGCCGCTCGCCGCGCCGGCGATGAGCCGGTGCGCGCCGATGCAGGCGGAGGTGGTCTCGGTCATGCCGAAGACGGGCTTGATCACGTCGCCCGGCAGGCCGTGGGGCGTCAGCAGCGCGAGGAAGCGCTGGTTGCCCTCGAAGCCCACCGCCTCGCCGCCGTTCTCCCACAGCTTCACGCAGCCGAGGTCCCAGGAGCCCGCCGCGATCTCGGCGGCGCGCTCGGCGAGCATGTTGAAGCCGAAGTTGGCCATCCACAGCAGCGACACCCGGTGCCGGTCGACGAGGTCGAGCATGCGCACGGGATCGGACAGGATGAAGTCGGTGGCGACGTGGATCTGCGTGTTGGCGCGGCACAGGTCGCGCATGTGGTGCTGGACGAGGCCGCCGACGTGGTCGATCGCGAGCCAGTTGAGCGAGGTTTCCACCGGCCCGAAGCCGAAGGCCTCGCCCACCGCCCGCGACAGGCTCACCAGGTTCTCGTGCGTGAGCACGACGCCCTTGGGCGCGCCCGTCGAGCCGGACGTGAGCAGCATGAGCGCCTCGCGCGCCGGCGAGAAGGCGCTCGCCGGCAGCGGCTCGGAGGCGCGCGCGTCGTCGATGCAGAGGACCTCGGCGGGGAGCCCGCGCGCCGCGAGCGCCGGGAGCATGCGTGCGACGTGCGCGCGGCTCGCCAGCACCGTGCGCCGGGAGAGCATCGTGCCGGGCCCCAGCAGGTGCCAGAGCGGGTTCGCCGGCGCGTCGAAGGGGGTCGCCGGGGTGAGCGGCAGCGGGATCGCACCGATCAGGATCGCGGCCCAGATGCCGGCGAAGAGGTCGGCCGGGCGCTCGCAATGGACGATCAGCTCGTCGCCCTGCGCCAGCCCCTGGGTCCGCAGGAAGGCGGCGACGCGCGCGGCGTCCTCGAGCAGCGCCGCGTAGGAGAGCGCGGTCTCGGCACCTGCGCCGTCGACGAAGAGAAGGCCGCGGTCCGCCTCGGCGGCGACCAGCAGCCGGTCGATCAGGTCGTCGGAGGAGACGGTGAAGGCCGGCCCGTCGATCTGCGCGGGGCGGCGCGCCGGATAGGTCGGGCCGGGCGTGACGAAGGCGTCGGGCAGCTCCAGGTCCGGCGCGGTCTCGACGTCGAAGCCGGGGCGCAGCCGCACCGGCGCGTCCGCGCCGCCGAGCCCGGCCTCGCAGCGCGCGAGGAGCAGGGTGTCGGGCGGGGCGATCGCGAGAAGGGCGGCGGCGTCGACCTCGCCGCTCGCGAGGCGCGGCAGCGACGGAACGACCGCGGACGAGAGCGGCGCGGCCCAGGACGGCAGCGCGCGCTCGAGCGCGGCGAGATCGACGTCGGCGCCCGGCGCGAAGACGACGATGCGCTCGTCGTCACCGCCGGCGTCGCGCACGAGGGCGACACCGCCGGCGATCCCCGCATCGGCGAGCGCCGCCGCCAGGAGGGCGGGCGCGAGCGGGCGTCCGTGGAGGCGGCGCGGCGCGCCGGCCGCGAGATCGATCTCGACGAGCCCCTCGGCGCGCTGGCGCGCGCGCAGGTCGGTGCGCAGCTTGCGATCGGCGGGGGAGGTCAGCGCGCAGAGCGTCTCCGCGCGCTCGGGCAGCACGCCCGAGAGCGCGAGCACGCCCCAGGCGTTCTCCGGCAGCGGCCGACCGGCCTCGTTGACGACGCGATGGCGGTCGAGCGGGCGCACGCGCGCGCCGCTCCCGTCGCAATGGGCGATGACGAAATGGTCGCCGAAGCCGTGGGCGAGCGGGACGGGCACGCCGGCGGGCGCGGCGGCGCCCCAGCTCACGAGCGCGCCCCAGCCGCGGGCCGCGGCGGCGTCGAGCCGGTGCGCGGGCGCGGCGAGGAGCGCGTCGGCGCGCGGCGCGAGCGCGGACGTCTCGGTGGCGAGCGTGACGAGGGCGCCGGCCGCGAGCGCCTGCAGCGCCAGCGGCAGCCAGGCGTCGGCGCGCCAGTCGCACAGGATCGAGACCGCGGCCGGGGCGGCCTCCGGCAGCGGCAGCCGGCCCAGCGTCGCGAGCGGGTGCGCGACCGCGCCGACGAGGTCCTCGCGCACGACGAGCCCCGCCTCGAGCGTCGCGGCCGGCGTCTCGGACGCGTGCACCGCGCCGCCGCGCAGCACCAGCCGGCTCGCGCCCCCGGTCGCGCCCTCCCCGCCCGCGGCGCCGAGCACCGGCACCGCGCCGCAGGACCAGGCGGCGAGCGCGCTCACGAGCGCCTGGAGCGGCTCGGCGTCGGCGATCGCCACGAGCTCTCCCGGCGCCGGGCGGAAGGCGGCGAGCGTCCGCGCCCGCGCCGCGGCGCGGGCGGCGAGGTCGCGCGGGCTCACGCCGTTGGCACCGCCATCGGCGTCGAGGGCCTCCAAGCGCGCGAGGAGCGCCGCCGCGAGGCCTGCGCCGTCGCCGGCCGTCGCGAAGAGGGTGGACCAGCTCGCGGGCGAGGTCGTCGTCGTGGGCGAGGTCATGCGGGCACTCCCAGCTCGGCATCCGTGCGCGGCACGGCGGCGGGCACGGCACCGCGCTTCAGCGCGACGGCGGATCGCAGCCAGTTGGCGAGGAAGGCGCGGTTGTTGGCGCGCCAGCGGTTCACGGGGGCGTCGACATCGTAGTTCTCGGGGAGCTTCGGCGCCTTCCCCTTGGCGAGCGCCGCCCGGTACTCCTCGGAGAGGCGCTCCGTCGGGTAGTCCTGATGCCCCTGCAGCATCAGGAAGCGCCCGTCGGCGGAGACGACGGTGGTGTGGCCGCTCGCCGCGCACCAGTCGAGCGGCACGAGCGTGCCGTCGGTGACCGCCGCCTCGAAGGCGACCGGCTCGAGCTGCGCGTAGCGGCTCTGCGGCAGCCAGAAGCGGTCGTCGAGCCCGCGCATCAGCGGGTGGCGCGGGGCGACGTTCGTCATCTCGAAGACGCCCGACACCTTCTGCGCGAAGTGCTGCTTCTCGATGTCGAAGAACACCTTGCCGACGACCTGCGCACCCCAGCAGACGCCGGCGATCGAGCCGACGCGGCCGGCGGCGTCGCGAAGCGTCTCGACGATCTCGTCCCAGTAGCCGGCCTCCTGGAAGACCGGGTTGATGTCCATCGCCGCCCCGGTGAGGAGCACCGCGTCGCAGGCGTCGACGTCGGTGTCCTCCCAGAACCGGTGGGTGCGTGCGAGGATCTCCGGGTCGCTGGAGCGGTAGGGGTGGTTGCGCACCCGCACCCAGTCGATCACCGTGCCCTCCGGCAGGACCTGGTCCATGTAGTCGAAGTAGACCTCCGCCTGGGGCATCAGGTTGATGATGGCGAGGCGGGCGGGGGTGTTGCGGTCTGCGATGGTCATGCCGGCACCTTCTCGGAAGCGTTGCGGACGTCGTTCGCGGCGAGCGCCGCGCGGACGTGCCGCGCGACGAGGTCGGGATGGGCGCGCACGAAGTAGTGGTCGCCCGGCAGCCGCTCGAGCGCGCAGCGCTCGGCGAAGAGTTCCCAGGCCCGCCAGTCGCTCGCCCAGCTCTCGGTGAGCGGATCCTCCTCGCCGATCAGGCAGGTGAGCGGCGTCGCGAGCCGCGGGGCGGCCCGGGTGACGCAGTCGCGGAAGTAGCGGCGCGCCGCGTTGCCGTCGTGGCGCAGGAGCCGCCCGATCGCCCGCGCCTCGTCGGGGCGGATGTCCTCGAAGCCGCCGAGCGAGGCGAACTCGCCGGCGAGGTCGAGGTCGGAGATGCCTGCGAACAGCTCGCCGTCGGGTTCCTGGGTCGCGCCGCTGGGGTAGGCCGCCGCGACGACGAGGCCGCGGACGTTCATCCCCGCGTCCTCGAGGCGCCGGGTGATCTCGGTGGCGAGCGCCACGCCGCCGCAATGGCCGTAGACCACGATCGGCCGCTCGCCGAGCATCCGCGCCGCCTCGAGCACCCGCCCGCCGATCTCGGCGACGGAGGCGAGCGCCTCGTCGGAAGCGTCGTGCTCGTGGCCGGGCAGGCGCACGGAATAGACCGTCATCGCCGGCGAAAGCGCCTCGGCCAGGCCCTGGTAGACGCCGGCATGACCGCCGCCGTAGGGCACGCAGATCGCCACCGGGTCGTCCGCGCTCTCGCCGGGTCCCGCGGCGAGCTCGGCGAGGATGCCGCCCTTCGCGCCGCCCTCGAGGTGCTCCGCGACGGCGCGGATCGTGCGGTACTGGTAGAGCGCCGTGATCGGGACCGGCGTGCCCGGCAGCTGGCAGGCACGCAGCGCCTTGAGCGAGTTGCCGCCCATGTCGAAGAAGCTCGTGCGCACGTCGATCGTCTCGGGCGCCAGGGCGAGCACCTTCGCCCAGTGGTCGGCGAGACGCCGCTCGAGGTCGCTCGCCGGCGCCTCGAAGGTCTCGGCGGCGACGGCGAAGTCGGGCGCCGGCAGGTTGGCGCGCGAAACCTTGCCGTTGGCGCTCAGCGGCAGCGCGTCGAGCCACACCAGCGCCTCGGGGACGAGATGCTCGGGGACCCGCCGGCGCAGCCAGGCGCGGATCTGCGCGAGTTCCGGCCGCTTCGCCTCGTCGCTCGCCGGGACGACGTAGGCCGCCAGACGGCGCACGCCGGCGAGGTCCTTGGGCGCGGAGACGATGCAGGCCTCGATCGCGGGATGCTCGCGCATCACCGCCTCGATCTCGCCGAGCTCGATGCGCACGCCGCGGATCTTCACCTGGAAGTCGATGCGCCCGAGCAGCTCGATGACGCCGTCCGCGCCGAAGCGGGCGAGGTCGCCGGTGCGGTAGAGCCGCTCGCCGGGAACGCCCGGCCAGGGCGAGGGCACGAACTTCTCCGCGGTGAGCGCCGGGCGGTCGAGGTAGCCCGCCGCCATGCCGACGCCGCCGAGCAGCAGCTCGCCGGGCACGCCCACGGGGACCGGCTGCATCGCCTCGTCGACGATGTAGGCCGTCTGGTTGCCCATCGGCCGGCCGTAGGGGATGCTCAGCCACTCCTTGCGCACCGTGCCGACCGGGTAGGTCAGCGAATCCACCGACAGCTCCGTCGCCCCGCCGGCGGAGACGACCGCCGCGTTGGCGAAGACGGCGCGCACGCGGTCGGGCTGGGTGAGCGGGATCCAGTCGCCGTCGAGCACGGTCAGCCGCAGCGAGGCGCGGCGCGCGGCGGCGCCCTCCTCCGGCTCGTCCTGCGCGGCGTCGAGCATGCCGTCCATCAAGGCCGGCGCAGAATGCCAGAGCGTCACGCCCTCCTGCGCGATCAGGTCTAGCCAATGCGCCGGGTCCTTCTCGCGGCCCGCGGCGGGGAAGACCAGCGTGCCTCCGGAATGCAGCGTCCAGAACAGGTCGCAGACGGAGATGTCGAAGCTCAGCGACGAGACGCACAGCGTCCTGTCGTCGGGCCCGATGTCGAACATCGCGCAATAGTCTTCGACGTTGTTCACCCGGCCACGGTGGTCGAGCATCACGCCCTTGGGCCGGCCCGACGAGCCCGACGTGTAGATCACGTAGGCGAGCGCCTCGGGCGGTACGACGCGGTCGACGGGGGTGGCGGGGAAGGCCTCGATTTCGGCGCGGGCCGCCTCGAGGTCGATCACGACGGTGTCGAGCCCGGCCACGGCGTCGACGCCCTTGCCCCAGCCGAGCACGAGCCCGAGGCGGGCGTCCTCGGTCATGGTGCGGATGCGCTCGGCCGGGTAGCTCGGGTCGAGCGGCACGTAGGCCGCGCCGGCCTTCATCACCGCCAGCATGGCGACGACGGTGGCCGTCGACTTCTCGGTGCACAGCCCGACGAGGTCCCCGGGCGCGACGCCCTTGGCGACGAGGGCGTGGGCGAGCCGGTTCGCGGCGGCGTCGAGCTCGGCGTAGGTCATGCGCCCGTTGCCGGCGACGAGGGCCGGCGCGTCGGGGGTGACCCGCGCGTGATGCTCGGCGAGGCCGTGCAGCGTGCGCTCGATGTCGTAGGCGCGGGCGGTGTCGTTCCAGCCGCGCAGGATCGTCTCGCGCTGGGCCTCGGAGAGGACCGGGATCTCGTGCAGGCGCCGCTCGGCACCCTCCGCGAGCGCGACCACGAGCGTCGCGAGCTGCTCCAGCATCGCGTCGGCGATCGCGTCGTCGAGGCGGTGACGGTAGTGGGTGAGCACGAGCATGATCTCGCGGCCGGGGAAGGCGCGGATCGCGAGCGGGTAGTTGGTCGGGCCGGTCCAGCCGTAGTCGGTGAGCCGGATGCCCTCCCAGCTCTCGGTGTGGGCCTCGTCGAGGGGGTAGTTCTGGAAGCTCAGCAGCGTCTCGAACAGCGGCTTGCCCCGCTCGAACGACGACATCTCCTGGATGCGCCCGAGCCCGCAATACTGGTGCTCCTGGCACTGGAACAGGTTCTTCTGGATGCCCGACAGCCAGTCGCCGACGCGCGCCTGAGGATCGAGCGTCACGCGCAGCGGCATGGCGTTGATGAAGAGCCCGACCATGGTCTCGACGCCGGGCAGCTCCGGCGGGCGACCGGCGGTCGTGGTGCCGAATATGACCTCGCCCTCGCCGGAATAGGCGCCGAGCAGCCGCGCCCAGGCGCCGTGGACGAGGGCGCTGAGCGAGACGCCGAGCCGGCCGCAGGCGGCCTGGACGGCCGCGCTCGTCGCCTCGTCGAGGACGACGTCGCGGATGCGCTCGGTGCCGGAGCCGCCCTCGTGCACGCCCTGGCCGCGGTCGACGGCGAGCTTGGTCGGCGTCGTGACGCCGCCGAGATAGTCGCGCCAGAAGCGGTCGTCCGCCTCGTGGTCGCGGCGGTCGAGCCAGGAGATGAAGTCGACGAAGGGCCGCGCCGGCGCGAGCGCCAGCGGCGCGCCGCCGCGCGCGAGGGCCGCGTAGCAGGAGAGCACCTCCTCGAGCACGAGGCCGAAGCTCCAGCCGTCGAGCAGGATGTGGTGGTGGCTCCACACGAAGAGCGTCTCCTCCGCGCCGATCCGGCGCAGGACGAGGCGCATCAGCGGCGCACGGGCCATGTCGAAGCCCTGCTCGCGGTCGGCGCGCAGGAGGTCCTCCCAGGCGGCCTCGACGTCGTCGCGCCCGCGCCAGTCGGCGGCGTCGAGCGCGATCGTCACCTTGGCGCCGACCACCTGGACCGGCACGCGCGTGCCCTTCCAGGCGAAGGCGCTGCGCAGGATCGGATGGCGCGCGATCACCTGGTTCCAGGCCGCCTCGAAGGCGGCCTCGTCGAGGGGGCCGCGGATCGTGGCGCGGATCTGCTCGAAATAGGTCGGCTCGCCGGGATGGCTGAGCGTGTGGAAGAGGAGCCCCTGCTGCAGCGGCGTCAGCGGATAGGCCGCCTCGACGTTGGAGGGCTGCTTGCGGGTCGCGGTCTCGGGCATGGCCGTGCTCCTCAGGCGTGGGCGAGGGTCGGACGGGGCGCGGCCGCGCGCGGCCGGCTCGCGTAGGGCAGCGGGAAGGCGCCGGCCAGCGCGCGCACCTCGTCCTCCACCGAGGCGCGCACCGCGTCGGGCAGGCGGAAGGGCGCGTCGGGCACCGCCGTCGTGGCGCGCAGGACGAGGTCGAGCAGCTCCGCGCACAGGCGCATCTCGTCCGAGCCCATGCCCCGCAGCGAGACCGTGTTGGTGCCCAGCCGCACCCCGCTCGCGATGCGCGCGCCGCGGGCGTCCGAGGGGATCTTGTTCTTGTTGACGAGGATGCCGCAGGCCTCGAGCACCCGCTCCGCCGTCTCGCCGGTGATGCCGTCGGGCACGCGGAAGAGGACGATGTGGTTGTCCGTGCCCCCGCTGATCACGTCGTAGCCGCGCTGCATGAGGTCGGCGGCGAGGATGCGGGAATTGGCGAGGATGCGCTGCGCCCGCTCGGCGAACTCGGGGCGCTTGAGCCGCCCGAGCGCCACCGCCTTGGCGGTGATCGTGTGCACCTCGGGCGAGCCCTGCATCATCGGGAAGACCGCGCTCTGGATGCGCTGGGAGAGGGTGCGCTTGCCGTCGTCGCTCGGCGTATCCGCGTCGCGGCCCATCAGGATGAGCCCGCCGCGCGGCCCGTAGAGCTGCTTGAAGGTGCAGGTCGTGGTGAAATGCGCCGCGTCGATCGAGTTCGGATGGAGCCCCGCCACGATCAGCCCGGCGATGTGGGTGACATCGGCGAGCACCAGCGCGCCCACCTCGTCGGCGATGGCGCGAATGCGGTCGAAATCGATGGCGCGGGTGCAGGAGGTCGTGCCGCAGACGATCAGCTTGGGGCGATGCTCGTGGGCGATCTCCCGCATCTGCGCGTAGTCGACGCGGCCCTGCGCGTCGATGCCGTAGTGGCGCACGTCGTAGATCCGGCCGCTGAGATTCACCGGCGAGCCGTGGGTGAGATGCCCGCCCTGGTCGAGCGCGAGCCCGAGGATCGGGTCGCCCGGCTTCAGGAAGCAGGCCATCACGGTGTGGTTGGCGAAGCTCGCGCAATGGGCCTGGACGTTCGCGTAGCGCGCGCCGAAGGCCTCGCAGGCGCGGGCGATCGCCAGCCGCTCGGCCTCGTCCACGAACGTGCAGCCGGCGTGGTAGCGGTTGCCGGGATAGCCCTCGGCGGTCACGTTGACGATGCTCGCGCCCGTCGTCGCCATGACGGAGGGATGCGTGCCGCCGACGGAGGCGACGAGGGAGAGCGTGCGCATCTGGCGCTGGTGCTCGGCCTCGAGCAGCTCGAAGATCGCCGGATCGTCGTCGTGGAGGCTGTCGATGCCCTGGGCGAGGTAGCGCGCCAGGCTGCTGTCGAGGCCGGTCTCGTCGAGAGGTGCGTGTGCGGGCATCACCATGCCTCCTCTTGCATGAGCGTTTCGATGGGTTCGTCGGGGGTGGCGAGGCCGGCCTGGAGGAGGTCGGTCCACTGGCGCCAGAAGCTGCGCACGGTGGCCTCCTCGAAGAGGCCGGTGCGGTAGGCGAAGATGCCCTCGAGGCCGCCCTCGGCGTCCTCCCAGAGCACCGCCGAGAGGTCGAGCCAGGACACCTGGTCCTGGAGCTGGACCGGCGTCGCCGCGGTCTCGCCGAGGCGGAAGGGCTCGCGGCCGGCGGGGCCGCCGCCCTGGAGCGAGAGCAGGGTCTGCACCAGCGGCGGCCGGCTCGCGTCGCCGGCGACGCCGAGGTCCTCGACCATGCGGTCGAAGGGGTAGCGCGCGTGCGCCATCGCCTCGGAGAGCGCGCCGCGCACCCGCTCGAAGAGCGTGCGGAAGCTCGCGCCCGCGGTGTCGATGCGCAGCGGCAGCGTGTTGATGAAGCAGCCGGGGATGCGCTCGGCGGCGGCGTGGGAGCGCCCGGCGACCGGCACGCCGACGACGAGGTCGGTCGCCTGCGAGACCCGCGAGATCCAGGCGACGTATCCGGTGAGCAGCCAGGCGAACAGCGTCCCGCCCGCCTGCCGCGCGGCCGCGCGCATCGCCGCGACCTCTTCGGCGGGGATGGCGAGCGCGAGCCAGGCGCCCTCGTGGTCTTGGCGTCCGTCGTGCGGGAAGTCGGTGGGCAGCGGCAGGTCGGGCGCGACGCCCGCGAGCCGGCGCCGCCAGTACTCCCGATCCGCCGCCATGCCGGCGCTCGCGTCCTGCGCCGCCTCGAAGGCCGCCCAGTCGTGGAACTGGAGCGCCGGGGCCGCGACGGCGCGGCCCGCATAGTCGGCCGCGATCTCGCGCAGCAGCAGGTCGAGGGACCACTCGTCGCAGATCGCGTGGTGCAGGACGAGCTGGAAGAAGCCGCCCTCCGCGCCCGCGCCCGGGATCAGCACCGCGCGCCAGGCACCGACCGCGCCGAGGTCGAACGGCCGGGCCGCGTGCGCGGCGAGGCGCGTCTCCGGCGTGCCGGCGGCCTCGTCGACCTCGAGCGCAGGTCCCGGCTGGTCCTCCGCCCTGATGACGAGGCGCCCGTCTTCCAGCACGAAGCGGCTGCGCAGAATCGCATGTCGCGCCGCAAGGCGCTCGAGGGCGCCGGCGAGCGCCGTTGCGTCGACCCGACCGGAGAGGCGGAACGTGGCGGTGACGTTGTAGGCGCCCGAGTCGGGAGCCATCTCCTGGAGCATCCACATCCGCCGCTGCGAATGCGTCGCCGGGGCCCGGTCGCGCCCGGGCTCCGCCCGCGGGCCTTCGGGTTCCACGGCCTCGGGGAGGGCGTCGCCCCGCGCCGCCTCGACGAGGCCGGCGAGCGCGGCGATCGTGGGATTGTCGTAGAGGTCGTCGACGGTGAGCGCGAGGCCGAAGCGCTCGCGCACGGCGTTCTCGAGCTGGACGTGCATCAGCGAATCGCCGCCCAGATCGAAGAAGTCGTCGTTCCGCGACACCGCGCTCGCGCCGAGCAGCCGGCACCAGATCGCGGCGAGCCCGCGCTCGACGGCCGAGCCGTCGGCCTCGGCCAGCCACTGCGCCTCGTCCGGCTCGGCCGGTCCGCGGCGCGCGTTCAGCACGGCGGCCAGCGCGCCCAGCGTCGGGTGGTCGAGGACGTCGTCGAAGGCGATCGGCAGGCCGAGGCGGGCGCGCACGGCGTTCTCGAGCTGGACCTGCATGAGCGAGTCGCCACCCAGATCGAAGAAGTCGTCGTCGGCGGAGATCGTCTCGGCGCCCAGCAGCTCGCGCCAGATCGCGGCGAGCACCGTCTCGACGTCGTCGTCGGCGGGGGCGTCCGGCTCGGGCGCTTCCGGCGCCGCGGGCGCGGGGACCGCGGCGGCCGCGACGACCGGCTGTTCGACCCAGCAGCGCACCGGGTCGAACAGCGCGGTGGGCACCGACACCCGCCGCCCGTAGCCGCCGACGAATCGCGCGAGCGTCTCCCAGGCGATCGGCACGCCGGCGCGGTAGAGCGCGCCGACGAGGTCGAGGAGCGCGCGGCGGGGCTCGCGCGCGGTGTCGAGGCGCACGAGCGTGCCCATGCGCGGCTCGAGCGCCGCCGCGGTGCTCTGCGCGAGCGTGCCGTCCCACGGCACGACGAGGGCGAGCGTCCCCTGGATCGAGAGGCTCTCCAGCGCCCGCGCCAGGCGGCCGGGATCGAGCGGCGTCGGCGCGGGCGTGGTCGCAGGCAGCGCCGCGCCGGTCTTCACCGCGTCGAGGACGGCGTTGCCGACGCCGTGGCCGATCATGCTGCGCGTCGAGAGGCCGGCCGCGGCGAGCGCGCGCATCACCACGAGCCCACCGTGGAGCGGATGGCCCGCGCCGGGGACCTCCCCGAGCGCGGGGAAGGCGGCCGTCCAGGCCGACGCCCGCGCCGCGTCGAGCGGGCATTCGTGCCCCAGGAGGAAGGTCGGCGCGCTCTCGCCGGGGATCGCCCCCCCGCCGGCGCCGTCCGCGATCGCGCGCAGGGCGGCGACCGCCTCGGCGGCGTCCGCGGCGACGAACGCGGCGCGGAACGGCCCGTGGTCGCGCCCCGTGGCCTGGACGAAGGCGAGGTCGGCGAGCGCGACGCGACCGGCGGCGAGGTGGTCGGCGAGGCGCGCGGCGTGCCGGCGCAGGGCCGCCTCGGAGGTCGCCGAGACCGGCACGAGGAGCGGCAGGCCCGCCTCGGCGGTGGCCGGCGCGTCGTCGGCGGGCGCCTCCTCGAGCACGAGATGCACGTTCGTGCCAGTGATGCCGAAGGCGCTCACGCCGCCGCGCCGCGGGCCGACGGAGGGCCAGGGCAGCGTCTCGCTGGAGAGCACGAGGGCCGAGCCCTCGGTCTCGAGCAGGGGGTTGGGGGTCTCGAAATGAGCGGAGGCGTAGCGCCGCCCGCGCTCCAGCGCGACGACGAGCTTCGTCAGGCTCGCCGCGCCCGCGGCCGAGTCGAGGTGGCCGATGTTCGACTTGAGCGAGGACAGCGCGCAGAAGCCCGCGCGCGCCCCGCCGCGACCGAAGGCGTCGTCGAGCCCCTTGTACTCGATCGGGTCGCCCAGCTTCGTACCGGTCCCGTGGGCTTCGATCAGGCCGATGGTCGCCGGGTTGACGCCGGCCGACGCCCAGGCGGCGCGCAGGAGCTCCGCCTGCGCGACCTGGCTCGGCGCGGCGAAGCCGTTCGAGCGCCCGCCGTCCTGGTTCGTCGCGCCACCGAGCACCACGGCGCGGATCGGGTCGC
This sequence comes from Salinarimonas chemoclinalis, assembly GCF_041514305.1. Classification (NCBI taxonomy): domain Bacteria; kingdom Pseudomonadati; phylum Pseudomonadota; class Alphaproteobacteria; order Hyphomicrobiales; family Salinarimonadaceae; genus Salinarimonas; species Salinarimonas chemoclinalis. The sequence goes on along the minus strand of NZ_JBGMWH010000001.1, from coordinate 418,740 downwards.
CGTCCGCCTGCGCCGCGGCGAGAGGGCGCAGCAGGAAGAGCGCCCCGCCCTCGCCGAGGCCGGTGCCGTCGGCGCCGGCGTCGAAGCTGCGGGCGCGGCCCCGGGCGGAGAGGATGCCCTCGTTGCCGGGGATCGTGGCGAGCGGCGGGCGCGGGAACAGGCGCACGCCCCCCGCGAGCGCCCAGTCCGCCTCGCCGCGCTGGAGCCTGCGCACCGCCTCGAGGATCGCGGCGAGGGAGGACGAGCAGGCGGTGTTGAGGCATTGCGCCGGCCCGCGCAGGTCGAGCTCGTGGGCGATGCGCCCGGCCTGCGCGGCGGTAAGCAGTCCCGAGACCATCGGGGCCTCCTCGCGGGCGAGGAGCGGCGCGTAGTCCTCGGCCGCCTCGCCCAGGATCACCGCCGTGCGGCTGCCGCGCAGGGCGGAGAGCGCGCGGCCCGCGTCCCAGATCGCCTCGCAGGCGAGCGTCAGGAGGAAGCGCTGCTGCGGATCCATCTGCCGCGCCTCGCGCAGCGACATGCCGAAGAAGCGCGCGTCGAAGGCGTCGATGCGCTCGAGGAGCGCGCATTCGGCGAGCGCGACGTCGGGCGCGCGGCCGCCGTCACGGGCACGGGACTCCGGCACCGGGCCGACGCGGTCCTCGCGGTGCTCCAGCATCTCGGCGAAGGCGTCGAGGTCCGAGCCGGCACCCGGGAGGGCGGCGGCGAGGCCGACGATGGCGATGGGCTGTGCGAGCGCGGCGGTCATGATCGGCCTCACAGGCGGAAGGTGAAATCGAGGGCGTCCTCGGCCTCGACCGCACCGGCGGTCTCGAGCGCCGCGGCGATGTCGGCGACCGTGACGAGCCGGAACAGGTCGATCGGCTTGAGCGCGCCCTTCCAGCGGCGGTCGAGCGCCTCGTGCAGCCGGATCATCAGGAGCGAGGTGCCGCCCAGCGCGAAGAAGCTGTCGTTGCGCCCGATCGCGACACCCGGCAGGAGGTCGCGCCAGATGCCGCAGATCTCGTCCTCGACGGGCCCGCGCGGCCGCTCGGCCTCGACGTCGGCGACGCGCGGCCGTGCGGCGGCGACGAGCGCCTTGCGGTCGAGCTTGCCGTTGCGGGTGAGCGGGAAGGCGTCGAGGCGCTGCACCCAGGCGGGCACCATCCAGCCGGGGAGCTTGCGGGCGAGGCCTGCGTGCAGCGCCGCCGGATCGAGCGTCTCCGGCCCGGCGACGAAGCCGACGAGGCGGCGCTCCTCGCCAATTCCCGCCACGACGATGGCGGCGTCGCCGATCGCCGGGTCGAGGTCGGCGAGCACGTGCTCGATCTCCCCGATCTCGATGCGGATGCCGCGCAGCTTCACCTGCTCGTCGATGCGCCCGACGAAGGCCAGCGTCCCGTCCTCCCGGCGCCGGACGAGATCGCCCGTGCGGTACATCCGCGCCCCACGCCGGTCCGAGAACGGGTCCGGGCGGAAGCTCTGCGCCGTGCGTCCCGGCTGGCCGAGATAGCCGCGCGCGACGCCGTCGCCGCCGACCCAGAGCTCGCCGATCATGCCGTCCGGCACGGGGTTGAGCCCCTCGTCGAGGACGTGGACGCGCGTCCCCGCGAGCGCCTCGCCGATGCCCGGCGCGACCTCGCCCGCCTGCGGCAGGCAGCGCCCGGCGGTGGCGCACACGGTCGTCTCGGTCGGGCCGTAGCCGTTCCAGATCCGCTCGATCGCCGACCAGCGCTGCACGATGTCGGGCGGCAGCGCCTCGCCGGCGAAGGTGACGTTGCGCAGCACGTGGCCGCAGTCCGGCGAGACCATCGCCATGTTGGACGGCGGCAGCGTCAGATGCGTGATGCCGCGGGCGACGAGCGTCGCGGCGAGCGGCGCGCCGGGGAGCAGATCCTCCGGCGGCGCGAGGTGGAGGCAGGCGCCGGTGAGGAGCGCCATCACGAGGTCCCAAACCGCCGCGTCGAAGGTCGGCGGCGCGTATTGCAGCACCCGGCTGCCCGGCCCGGTCCCGTAGGCGTCGCGGTGGAGCACCCGCAGCTGCGCGAGGCCGCGATGGGTGACGAGCACGCCCTTCGGCCTGCCCGTCGAGCCCGACGTGTAGATCAGGTAGGCGAGGTGGTCGGGCGACAGCGCGGGGACCGGCCGCGGGCCGGGGCGCGGCGCCGCCGGCTCGTCGAGGCGCAGCGTGTGGCGCACGCGCGCCGAGAGCCGCGGCGCGCCGTCGGCGTCGGTGACGAGCGCGGCGATGCCGGCGTCCTCGACGATCAGCTCGAGGCGCTCCTGCGGCAGCGAGGGGTCGAGCACCAGGAAGGCGGCGCCCGCCTTGGCGATCGCGATCGTGGCGAGGACGCTCGCGCGCGACTTCGGCAGGAGCACCGCGACGCGGTCCTCCGGACCGATGCCGCAGGCGGCGAGCCGGGCGGCGAGGCCCTCCGCCGCCGCGTCGAGGTCGCGGTAGCTGGTGCGCCCGTCCGGGTCCTCGACGGCGATCGCGTCGGGCGTGCGGGCGACCTGCTCGGCGAAGAGCGCGGGCAGCGTCGCGGGCTCGGGCGCCGCGATCTCGCGCGCGTCCGCCGAGGCGGTGGCGCCGGCGGGCGTCAGAGGCAGGGCGTGCAGCGCCCGGGCCGGCGCGCGCACGGCCTCGCCGAGCAGCGTCTCGAAGCGGCTCGCGAAGGCCTCGATCGTGCGCGGCTCGAACAGGTCCCGGCGATAGTCCCAGGTCGCCGTCCAGCCCTCGGCGTCGCGGCCGATCATCAGCGTGACGTCGTACTGCGTGTCGTGGGGCGGGATGTCGACGGGCGTGAGCACCAGGCCCGCCGCCTCGCCCTTGGTCGCGAGGTCGCCGTTGAAGACGAGCATCGTCTGCACGACCGGGGTGTGCTCGATCGCGCGCGGGACGTCGAGCTCCGAGAGGATCAGCTCGAAGGGCGTCGCCTGGTGGCGGTAGGCGTCGAGCGCCCGGGCCTGGACCTGCGCGACGAGCGTCTCGAGCGAGGGCCGGCCGGAGAGGTCGGCGCGCAGCGCGAGCGTGTTGAGCAGGCAGCCGACGAGCGACTGCGCCCCGCGCATGTCGCGGTTTGCGATCGGCGTGCCCACGACGACGTCGTCCTGCATGGACAGGCGCGACAGCAGCGCCTGGTAGACCGCGAGCAGCCCCGTGAAGGTCGAGGCGCCGGCGCGCCGGGCGATGGTCGCGAGGGCGTCCACCGTGCCCGCGTCGAGCCGCCGCAGGAGACGCCCGCCCGAGAAGCGGGTCGCGCCGGCCGGCGGATGGTCGAAGGGCAGCTGCAGCCGCTCGGGCAGCTCGGCCAGCGCCTCGCGCCAATAGGCGAGCTCGCGGGCGCGCCGCGCCGGATCGTCGAGGAGGCGCCGCTGCCAGAGCGCGTAGTCGAGTGCGGACGGGACGGGCTCGGGGTCCGCCGCGGGCGTGGCGCCGGCGCGGGCTGACTCGTAGGCCTCCCAGAGCTCGCGCATCAGAACGTCCACGGACCAGGCGTCCGCCGCGAGGTGGTGGATCACGAGGGCCAGCACCGCGCGGGTCGGCTCGCGCACGAGGATCCAGCGCGCCGGGGATTCCGTCGTCAGGTCGAAGGGAGTGGCGAGCGCCTCGCCGAGCAGCGCGTCGCGCGCCGCCTCGTCGTGCACCGTGGCCTCCTGCAGGAAGGCGCGGTCGTCGGGACGGGCGAACTGCCGCAGCGTCCCGCCCGCATCCTCGGCGACGCGCAGGCGCAAGCCCGCATGGCGGCGGGTCAGCGTCCCGATCGCCGCCCGCAGAGCCCGCACGTCGAGCGGCCCGTCGATCGCGGTGCCGACGCCGATGTTGAGCATCGTGCTGCCGGCGCGCAGCCTGTCGACCATCCAGATGCGCTCCTGCGCGTAGGACAGGGGCGCCGGCCCGTCGCCGGCCATCGCCGCGAGCGGCGGCGCCTCGGCGGGCGCGGAGGCCGCGCGCTCGATTCGCGCGGCGATGGCGCGCACGGTGCGCAGGCCGAACATCTCGGCCAGCGTCAGGCGCACGCCGAGCCGGTCCTGCACCAGCGCGATCAGGCGCATGGCCAGCAGCGAATGGCCGCCGCACTCGAAGAAGTCCGTGTCGCCGTCGACCGCCGTGGCCCGGGTCAGCTCGGCGACGATCTCCGCCACCTGCCGCTCGCCGGGCGTGATCTCGACGACGCGCTCGGGCGCGACCTCGACCGGCGCGGGGAGCCGGGCGCGGTCGATCTTGCCGTTGGCGTTGAGCGGGAACGTCGCGAGCGGCACGTAGCGTGCCGGCACCATGTGGGCCGGCAGCGCCCGGCGCAACGCGTCGCGCACGGCGCCCTCGGCCGCGCCGCCCGTCCAGTAGATGGCGAGCTGGCGCGAGCCGGCGACCTCGCACACGGTGACGATCGCGCGCTCGACGCCCGCCACGTGCTGGGCGACGCTCTCGATCTCGGGCGTCTCGATGCGGAAGCCGCGCAGCTTGATCTGGTGATCGTTGCGGCCGAGATAGCGCAGGTTGCCGTCGGGCTGGAGCGCGACGCGGTCGCCGGTGCGGTACATCCGCCGGCCCGGCAGGAACGGGTCGGGCAGGAAGCGCTCGGCGGTCAGCGCCGGGCGGCCGAGATAGCCGAGCGCGACGCCGTCGCCGCCGAGGAAGAGCTCGCCCGCCGCGCCCGCGGGCACGGGGCGCAGACCCTCGTCGAGCACGTAGCCGTTCGTCCCGGCGATCGGGACACCGATCGAGGGCTCGGCGCGGTCGTCCGCGGCGATCTCGGCCCAGGTCGAGTAGGTCGTGTCCTCGGAGGGTCCGTAGAGATTGCATAGCCGCACGTCCGGCAGCCGGGCGAAGACGGCGTCGCACAGCCGCCGCGTCAGCGGCTCGCCGGCGAGGTTGACGACCTTCGTCGCGGGCGCGAGGGCGCCGAGCTGGGCGAGCTCGGTCATGGCCGAGGGCACGGTGTTGATCAGGCTCGGCACCGGCTCGGGGCGGTCGACGAGGTCCATCGCCGTCTCGGCGAGCCGGATGGCGCCCCCGAGCGACAGCGGCAGGAAGATCTCGAAGACCGAGAGATCGAAGCACACCGACGTGCTGGCCAGCACGCAGGCGATCTCGTCGGGCGCGAACTGCGTGCGCGCCCAGCCGAGGAAGGCGCGCAGCGCCCGGTGGGGGATGACCACGCCCTTGGGCCGGCCGGTCGAGCCCGACGTGTAGATCAGGTAGGCCGTGCCCGCCTCGTGGCGCGCGGGCGCCGCGACGAAGCCGCCCCCGGCCGCGGCCGGAACCGCGGCGAGGTCGAGGAACGCGCTCGTCCCCGCGGGCAGCGCAGCACGGGTCGCCGCCTCGCAGACGATCAGCGCGCAGGACGCGTCGCGGGCGATGTAGTCGAGGCGATCGGCGGGATAGGCCGGGTCGAGCGGCACGTAGGCCGCGCCGCGGTCGAGCACGGCCAGCAGCGTCGCCACGAGATCGGGCGTGCGCCGCAGGCAGACGCCGACGAAGTCGCCCGCGCCGATCCCGCGTGCCGCGAGCGCGTCTGCGATCGCCGCGACCCGGCCCGCGAGCGCGGCGTAGCTCGTCCGCGCGCCGTCGTGGTGGATCGCCGTCGTCGCCGGCATGTTCGCCGCGACCGCGGCGAAGGCGGCGACGGGATCGATCGGGTCGAGCGGGACGTCGGCGCGCAGGAGGCCGGCGCGCAGCAGCCGGTCGGCTGCGCCCGCGGTGTCGATGGAGGCGATCGCGGCGTCCGGGTCGTCGGCGATCGCGGTCATGATCCGCTGCCAGCTCTCCAGCATGCGCCCGGCGAGCGCCTCGGAGATCGTGTCGGCGCGGTGCTCGAGCGCCGCGAACAGCCGCTCGCCCGGCTCGGAGGGATGCGACGGGCGCACCTTCACGCGGTCGATCTGCAGGAGCACGTCGAACTTGGGATGGGCGTTGCCGACGAAGTGCCAAGCGGTCTCGAGGCCCTCGAAGGCGGGCACCGTGCAGACGTCGGGCTGGACGACCAGCATCGCCTGCGGCGGGCCCGCCTCGAGCCGCGCGAGCAACCGGTCGAAGGGCACGGCGCCGGTCTCGAAGGCGGCGGAGGCCGCATCCCGGACGCGCACGAGAAGCCGGGCCCAGCTCTCGCCGGCGCGCGCATCGACGGGCACGACGACGGTGTTGAGCGCGACGCCGTAGGTGTCGGCCTCCGTAACGGGGTCGCGGGTCATGAAGGGAAGCGCGACGGCCACCGACGCCTGCCCGGAGTAGCGCCCGAGCAGGACGCCCCAGCCGGCGAGGTAGAGCATGAACTTCGACACGCCGATGCGCCGGGCGAGCGCGTCGAGCCGCGCCTCGAGCGCGGCGGGGATCTCCGCGCGCACCGTCCCCGCGGAGGGAAGCCGCCGGGGCTGGCCGTTCGCGGGCAGGTCGAGCGGCGCGAGCCGTCCCTCCAGCGCCCGTGCGGCCCGCTCGAGGTCGTCCTCGTGGGCCGGCGAGGCGAGGTAGTCCCGCTCGCGGGCGACGAGCGCGGCGTAGTCGCCCGCCCGCGGCGCATGGGGCACCCCGCAGCGGATCGCGTCGTAGGCCTCGCCGAGTTGCCGGAAGAACAGCGCCGACGACCAGCCGTCGCTGACGATGTGGTGGACGCTCAGGACGAGGAGCCGGTCCTCGCTCGGTCGATCGCCCTCGAGGTCGAGGAGATGCGCCCGGAACAGCGGGCCGTTGGCGAGGTCGAAGCCGCGCGCGCTCTCCGCCCGCAGCCAGCCGTCGACCTCCTCCGGGGCGACGCGGTGGCGGGAGATGCCGGCGGGGACGTTCGCCGCGGCGCGCTCCGTCTGCATCAGCACGCCGTCGGCGAAGCCGAAGGTCGCACGCAGCTGGCCGTGCGCGGCGAGGAGCCGGCCGAAGGCCTCGCCGAGCGCCGCCGCGTCGAGCGCGCCGCGGATGCGGATCGCCTCCACGACGGTGTAGGCGCCGCTGTCGGGGGCCAGGCTCTGGAGCACCCAGAAGCGCTCCTGCGCCGATGTGGCCGCGAACGTCCTGTCGGTCATCGTCGCGCTCCTCGTCCGGAGGTTCCGGTCACGGGTTCGGGTTCAGGCCGCGGGCCGGTCGCCGGCGGACGCCATCGGGTCGCGCACGAGATCGGCCCTCACCGCGCGGGCGACGCGCGGCTTCTGGCTGTCGATGAAGAAGTGATCGCCCTCGTAGAGCCGAAGCACCGTCTCGCCCCGCGAGACCGCGCGCCATTGCTCGAGATCGGGGATCGGCACGATCGCGTCGTGCCGGCCGCCCATGACGGTCATCGGACAAGCGAGGCGCACGCGGCCCGGCGCATAGGTCTCCACGATGCGGAAGTCGGCGCGCAGGATCGGCAGGAACATCGCCATCAGGTCGCGATGGGCGAGCACCTCCGGGTCCGTCCCGCCGAGGTCGCCGACCCGGGCGGTCAGCTCGGCGTCGCTCATCGTGTGCAGCAGCGGCAGCTGCGGCGGCAGGAAGGGCGCGCGCGAGCCGCTGACGACGAGCCGCGCGACCGCGCGCCCCGACGCCTCCAGATGCAGCGCCAGCGCGTGGGCCGCGAGCGCACCGAAGCTGTGGCCGAGCAGCACGAGCGGCTCCCCGTCGGCGTCGCCGACTTGCCGGGCGAGCTCCTCCACGAGCGCGGGCATCGCGTCGAGGAGGGGCTCGCCGAAGCGCGCACCCCGGCCGGGCAGCAGCGCGGCGCGGACCTCGGCGACGGGCGCGAGGTGCTCCGGCCAGCCGTCGAACACGTCCTCGGAGCCGCCGGCGTAGGGGATGCAGAAGACCCGCATGGTCAGCCCGCCCGGCGCAGGGAGAGCGGACGCATGTCGGTCCACACCCGCTCGATGTAGTCGAGGCAGTCCTGGCGGGGGGCCGCCTCCGGGCCGGTCTTGCGCCACCCGTCCGGGAGGTCGCGGTAGGCCGGCCAGATCGAGTACTGCTCCTCGTCGTTCATCACGACGTGGTAGAGTTCGTCGGTGCGGGCATCGCTGGTAGAGGCCGTGGTCATGCTCTCAGGCTCCTGTGCGGGCTGCGGCGGCGGGGTCGGCGGTGGTCCGGGCGACGGGCACCTGCCAGCCGTCGGGGGCCGGCGCGAGCCCGTGCTGGATGTCGAGCAGCGTCTCACGGTAGAGCCGGGCGACGCGTTGCGAGGGGAGGTCGAGGCGAAGCCCGCTCTCGTCGCCGAGCGTCTCGACGGGGGCGACGACCGCGCCGGTACCGCAGCCGAACAGCTCGACGTCCTCGCCCGCGCGGATCGCGTCGAGCACGGCGTCGATCTCGATCGCGACCTCCTCGATCGGCGTGCCGAGGGAGGCGGAGAGCCGCACGAGGCTGTCGCGGGTGATGCCGGGCAGGATCGTGTCCGTCAGCGCCGGCGTCATCAGCCGCTCGCCGATGCGCACGACGACGTTCATCGCCGTGAACTCCTCGAGCTTCGTGCGGTCGCGCGCGTCGAGCCACAGGAGCTGCTGGAAGCCGAGCTCGCCGAGCTTGGCGGCGGCGGCGAAGCTCGCCGCGTAGTTGCCCGCCGCCTTCACCGCCCCGGTCCCGCCGGGCCCGGCGCGGCAGTAGCCGCGCTCGATCCAGGCCTTGATCGGCTTGGTGAAGAAGGCGTCCGACGGGGTCGCGACGATCGAGAACGTGTAGCTCGTCGAGGGCGTCACCGAGAGATGCGGCGTCGCGCCGAACATGAACGGGCGCAGGTAGAGCGACTGACCCTTCTCCTCGGGCACCAGCCGGTCGAGATGCGCCACGAGCCGCGAGAGCGTGTAGACGAACATCTCCTCGGGAAACGCCGGCATCCCGAGCCGCGCGGCGGAGACGTTGAAGCGCCGTGCGTGGTCGTGGGGGCGAAACAGCAGCGCGGTGCCGTCGATCGCGTCGCCGAGGTTGCGGTAGGCCTTCATGCCTTCGAAGATCGCCTGCCCATAGTGCAGGGCCTGCACCTCGGGGTAGATCCGCATCGGCTCGTGGGCCTCGAGACGGGGCGTCTGCCAGGCCCCGTCCGCGTAGTGCGCGATCGCCATCACCGGCGCCATGAGCGTGCCGAAGCCGAGATCGGCGGGCAGCTCGGTGCGCTCGACCCGGGCGCTCAGCTCGGGCGAGAGGCCGATCCAGGTCTTCTCGGGCGTGTGGATCGTCATCGGCTCAGCTCCAGCACAGGAGCGGCTGGTCCTCGCCGGCGCTGCCGACGAAGCCCGAGATCGTCAGGCGCTCGCCGTCGATGATCTTGCGGATGGCGTGCACGCAGGCGGTGTTGATCATGATCAGGTCGCCGACCTGGGGCTGGATCACGATCGACTCGCGGGGGAGCATGTCGCGGGTGTAGCCGTAGCTGCCCTCGAAGCGGTCGGCGATCTTCTCGTACTCGGCGTCCTCGATGACCACGTCCCAGGTCTCGAGCTCGCCGCCGACGCGCGAGGTCGTCAGGTAGACGTTGACGCCGATCTGGTCGCGGATCTTGGTCGGCTCCTCCTCGACCGCGCTGGTCTCGCGGTAGATCAGGTCCTGGTGCGGCAGGCCCTCGCTGCCCTCGCGCCAGAGGCGGGAGATGCCGAAGGGCGCCTTGCGGCCGCTGTTGCGCATCAGGTTCGCGCCGCCCGGCCAGCTCTCCTCGAGCGTGAGCCGCAGGAGGTCGATGGGCGAGGCGTGGGGCTCGCTGACCTCGCGCATGTGCCGCTGGAGCACGATGCCGTGCTCGAAGTAGCGGCGGTGGCGCTCCTTGTCGCGCCGCGCCGCCCAGAAGGAGTCGATGTTGCTGGCGTAGATGCCAGCTCCCGCCCCGTCGTCGATGTCCGCGACGACCCGCTCGGCGAGCGCGGCGCAGTATTCGGGGTGGTAGAAGTTCGGCACACGCACGACGATGAGGTCGCGCTTGAACAGCCGGAGGAGCACGTCCTCGGTCAGCGTGTCGACGACCGCGAGCTTGTCCTGGATTGCCATGTCTCGGATCCCGCTTGTTCGGAGTTGTTCGTCGAAAGGGGGCTGTGGGAAGGGGTCAGGCCGGATACGCGGCCTGGAACGGGCGCGGGATCTCGGCGCGAGGCGCGAAGGCCGCGTCGATCGCGGGCGGGTGCGGCAGGCGCGAGCGCGGCGTCGCCGCGGGCGCCGGAGCGATGCCGTCCGCTCGCGGAGCGGTGCGATGGCCGCCCCCGCGCAGGATGCGCGCAGGCTCGTTGTCGGCGACGGGGAAGAGCCCCGCGACCGTGCGCAGCGCGTCGTACTCGTGCACGGGACCCAGCCGCTCGAAGCTGCAGCCGGCGCGCTTGAGGATGCGCTCGACGTAGACGTCGTAGACCGAGACGACCGAGCGCAGCCCGATCGTGCGCGCGGAGGCGAACAGGCCGGCGAGCAGCATGCGCGTCGCGTGGTTGATGCCGTCGGCGTGGAAGTCCCGCGCGGCCTCGGTGTCGACGCAGAAGCGCGAACTCTCCCAGACGTCCGCGCCGCGGATCGGCCCGCGCGCGCCGGCCACCTCCGGGAAGACGTCGGACAGCATGTGCGGACCGAGCGTCGGCAGGAGCCGCAGCGAGGCGACGAGGCGGCCCTCGGCGGAGAGGACGCAGACGTAGAGCGGGTCGAGATCGTCGAAGCGGTCGATCTCCAGGCCCCCGCTGACGTCGACGGACCAGCCCCGGCGGTCGAGGAACAGTTGCGCGCGCAGACGGAACATCTGATTGCAGATGTCCGGATGCTCGTCCCACTGCGAACCCCAGAGAACGGTGATCATACGGGAATCTCCCTATGCGCCAGCGCCTTGGTGGGAGAGTGGTGACACAATCGGGAAATGTGGGCACTACCGCAGAAATCACGTAGGGGCCGTGCGTATTGTGGTCATCAAAGTGCCACGGAGCGCCGGTCAAGCTCCCTCTTTCGCCCCGAGAACGGGCAGGCGGGCGCATCTTTCGGCGCGTTTCGACGCGATTCGCTCGGTGGGCGGGCGTGGAGCGGCGGCCAACGGTGCGGCGCGATCGCGGCGGCGTGTGGGCCCCGGTCGGCTTCGCCGATCATGCGCCCCGCAGTGGAATGGGCGGGCGCGTCCCGGGCGGACGGGAACTTCGCCGCATCTGCGCCTTTCCACTCGGGACCGATCGGCGCAGCCTCCTCGCGGCGCGAGAACGGCTGCGCACGAGACGGGTTCGTGAGAAACGGGTTCGTGAGAGACGGGCGGGTCCCGGGAGGTACGAGCGATGCGACGCACGATGTCCGGAACCGCGACGGCGCTCCTCGCGCTCGTGCTGACGCTCGCCATCGCCACGGCGGCGCGGGCGGTGCCCGTGCAGACCACGACCACGCTGAACCTGCGCGCCGGGCCGGGAGTCTCCTGGGCGGTCGTCGCCACGATGCCCGCGGGCGAGGTGATCGATCTGCGCGGCTGCCAGGGCACCTGGTGCTTCGTGGTCTATCGCGGTTCGCTCGGCTGGGCGAGCGGGCGCCACCTCGCGCGCATTCCAGTGCGGCCGCGCATGCAGCCGCGTTTCCCCCTCCTCGACCTGTTCGATCCGCAGGGCCGGCCCGGGCCGCGCTACGAGGCGCCGCCGCCCCCGGTCGCGCCGCCGCCGCGGGTGATCGAGCGCCCGGCCCCGCGCCCCGAGCCGCAGCCGCAGCGCCGGGCGCGACCCGAGCCTTCCCCCGCGCCGCAGCAGCGCCCACCGGAGCGTCCCTCCGCACCCCGCGGCGGTGGCGGGCTGCTGCGCGACGCCGCGCCCGTGGTGAACGTCCCGCGTCCCGACGGCGAGCCGCAGCCGCGGACGCGGTCTCGCGACGGTGCCGACGCCCCGGCACGCACTCCCGACGTCGACGCCGGCACCGATGCGGGCACTCCCGGCGAGCGCCGCCTGCGCCGCGAGGGCGCGGGCGGGACGACGGGGTCGGACGTGTTGTGAGGCGTGGACGCCCCGGGCCGCGCCCCGATCGGGCGGGGCGCCTCTTCCGTGCGTGAGCACATCCCGCCGAAGTCGACGCGTTGCGGCCACGCGCGCGGTGGCGCAACGATGATGCGCCATGGCCGATCGAGCGTTGCCACGCTTGCGAGCCGGCTGCCCACCGGATAGTTTACATCTAATCCGTCGTGGGAGACGGAGCGACCTGCCGGTCCACGGCAGCAGGGAGACAATCCGCTCATGATCAAGACCATGCTCAAGGCGAGCGCCTTCTCGATCGCGCTGGCGACGGCGCTCGGCGCGACGGGCGCCCCCGCCTTTTCCCAGGAGGTCGTCTACAACCGCGGCAACGACACCGATCCGTCGTCGCTCGACCAGCACAAGACCTCGACCGTCGCCGAGGCGCACCTGCTGCGCGATCTCTACGAGGGCCTCGTCGTCTACGACACCGAGGCCGAGGTGATCCCGGGCGTCGCCGAGAGCTGGGAGGTGTCGGACGACGGCACCGTCTACACGTTCCGCCTGCGCGAGGACGCGCGCTGGTCGAACGGCGATCCGGTCACGGCGAGCGACTTCGTCTTCGCCTTCCGCCGCATCCAGGATCCGGCCACGGCCGCGGGCTACGCCAACATCCTCTTCCCGATCAAGAACGCGGCCGCCATCAACGCGGGCGACATGCCGAAGGAGGAGCTCGGCGCCCGCGCGGTCGACGAGCGCACGCTCGAGATCACACTCGAGAACGCGACGCCCTACTTCCTCGAGTTGCTCACGCACCAGACCGGCCTGCCGCTCCACCAGGCCTCCGTCGAGGAGCACGGCGACGCCTTCACGCGCCCGGGCAACCTCGTCTCGAACGGCGCCTACGTGCTCGAGAGCTTCACGCCGAACGACCGGATCGTGATGCGCAAGAACCCGAACTTCCACGACGCCGAGAACGTCGCGATCGACGTCGTGAACTACATCCCCTTCGAGGAGCGCGCCACCTGCGTGCGCCGCTTCGAGGCGGGCGAGGTGCAGTCCTGCTCCGACCTGCCCTCCGAGCAGATCGCCGACCTGCGTGCGCGCCTGGGCGACCAGGTCCGCGTCGCGCCCTATCTCGGCACCTACTACCTGCCGATCAAGGTGACCAAGGAGCAGTTCGCCGACCCGCGCGTGCGCGAGGCGATGTCGATGGCGATCGACCGCGTCTTCCTGGCCGAGGAAGTCTGGCAGGGAACGATGGTGCCCGCCTACTCGCTCGTGCCGCCCGGCACGAACAACTACGTCGCGGAGGCGCCGCAGCTCGCGTACGCGGACGTCGACATTCTCGACCGCGAGGACAGTGCCATCGCGCTGCTCGAGGAGGCGGGCGTCGCGCCGGGCGAGCTGACGGTGGAGCTGCGCTACAACACCTCGGAGAACAACAAGAACACCATGACGGCCGTGGGCGAGATGCTGCGCAACATCGGCATCGAGTCGACCTTGACCGAGATGGAGGGCGCGACCTACTTCAACTACCTGAAGGAGGACGGCGACTTCGACATGGCCCGCGCCGGCTGGATCGGGGACTACAACGACCCGCAGAACTTCCTCTTCCTCTACGAGTCCGACAATCTCGGCTTCAACTATCCCCGGTGGGCGAACGAGGAGTACGACGCGCTGATGCAGCGGGCCGAGACGGAGACGGACATCGAGGCCCGTGCCGAGATCCTCGCCGAGGCCGAGCGGCTGTTCCTGTCGGAGGTGCCGGCGATCCCGATCCTGTTCTACACGTCCAAGGCGCTCGTCTCCCCGAACCTCGAGGGCTGGGAAGACAACATCATGAACGTGCACGGCACGCGCTTCCTGTCGCTGTCGAACTGAGCACGCCACCCGCCCCCGCGCGCGGCCGCCCTCCCCTCCTCGGCCCGCGCGCGGGACGCCCGCGCAGACAGGAACCCGACGCCCCATGCTCGGCTTCGTCCTCCGGCGCCTCGCCGGTGCGATCCCGACGATCTTCATCGTCGTGACGATCGCGTTCTTCATGATCCGGGCGGCACCCGGCGGCCCGTTCGACCTCGAGCGGCCGCTCGACCCCTTGATCATGCAGAACCTGAACGCGGCCTTCCATCTCGACGAGCCGCTCTGGCGCCAGTACCTGCTCTATCTCGGCAACCTGCTGCAGGGCGACTTCGGCCCGAGCTTCACGCGCCGCGACTTCTCCGTCGCCGATCTCTTCGCGGTGGGCCTGCCGGTCTCGGTGACGCTCGGCGCGCTGGCCCTCTCGCTCGCGCTCGTCGTCGGCGCCTCGCTGGGCGTGCTCGCGGCACTGCGCCAGAACAAGGGCGCGGACTACGCCGTCGTCGGCATCGCCACCTTCGGCATCACCATCCCCAACTTCGTCGTCGCGCCGATCCTCTCGCTGCTCTTCGGCGTGTGGATGGGCTGGCTGCCGGCGGGCGGCTGGGGCACGCCGGCGCACATGGTCCTGCCGGTCGTGACCCTCGCGCTCCCCCAGATCGCCATCATCGCCCGCCTCACCCGCGGCGCGACGATCGAGGCGCTGCGCTCGAACCACGTGCGCACCGCGCGCGCCTACGGGCTGCCGACGCGCACGGTGGTGATCACGCACACGCTGCGCGCGGCGATCCTGCCGGTCGTCTCCTATCTCGGCCCCGCCGCGGCGGCGCTGCTGACGGGGTCGGTCGTCGTCGAGACGATCTTCGGCATCCCGGGAATCGGCCGCTACTTCGTCCAGGGCGCGCTCGCGCGCGACTACACGCTCGTGATGGGCACCGTGGTCGTGATCGCGATCTTCGTCGTGATCTTCAACCTGCTCGTCGACATCGCCTACGCGCTGCTCGACCCGCGGGTGCGCTACGAAGCCTGAGGGAGGCCCGGCCATGCAGATGCGCCTCGACCCCGCCGCGGACCCGGACGACCTCGCCAGGTCCCTCGCGGACGCCGGCCCCTCCCGCTCGCTGTGGCAGGACGCCTGGCTGCGGCTGCGGCGCAACAAGGCCGCCGTGGCGAGCGGGCTCGTGCTGGCCTTCTTCGCGCTCGTGGCGATCTTCGGGCCGTCGCTCGCGCCCAACCGCTACGACGAGGTCTTCCCGCAATACGTGCGCGTGCCCGCGAGCCTCGAGGCCTACCCGCGGGCGGAGCGCATCGTGCCGGAGTTCGAGAGCGTGCTCGCCCGCGCCCGCGTGGAGGTGGGCGAGATCACGCTCGAGGGCGGCACCATCTCCGCCCCGATCGTCACCGATCGCGGCATCGACCCGCGCTTCGTGCGCTTCGTCGAGCGCTCGAACCTCTTCACGCACGCGCGCATCGTCGACGTCTCGGCGGACGAGACCCGCGCCACGATGGTGGCGGACGTCCAGCGCACCTACTTCTTCTTCGGCACCGACGCGATCGGCCGCGACCTCTTCGCACGCACCATGATCGGGGTGCGCATCTCGCTCGCCATCGGGCTCCTCGCCTCGCTCACGGCCCTCGTGATCGGGGTGACCTACGGGGCGGTGGCGGGCTTCCTCGGCGGGCGGATCGACGGGGTGATGATGCGCTTCGTCGACATCCTCTATTCCCTGCCGTTCATCTTCTTCGTGATCCTGCTCGTCGTGTTCTTCGGCGGCAATTTCGTGCTGATGTTCCTCGCGGTGGGCGCGATCGAGTGGCTCGACATGGCGCGCATCGTGCGCGGCCAGACGATCTCCTTGAAGCGCCAGGAATTCGTGCAGGCGGCGGAGGCGCTCGGCGTGAAGCCCGGCGGCATCGTGCGCCGCCACATCGTGCCCAACACGCTCGGGCCCGTCGTCGTCTACCTCACGCTGCTCGTGCCCAAGGTGATCCTGCTCGAGAGCTTCCTCTCGTTCCTCGGGCTCGGCGTGCAGGAGCCGCTGACCTCGCTGGGCGTGCTGATCTCGGAGGGCGCGGCCAACATGCAGGGCGCGACCTGGATGCTGATCTTCCCCGCCGTCACGCTCATCGTCATCCTGTTCGCCCTCAACTTCCTGGGCGACGGCCTGCGCGACGCGCTCGACCCGAGGGATCGTTGATGAACGCGATGACCGACGATCCCGTGCTGACCGTACGCGGCCTCGAGGTCGCCTTCGAGACGAACGACGGCACGATCGAGGCCGTGCGCGGCATCGATCTCGACGTCCGCCGCGGCGAGACGGTCGCCATCGTGGGGGAATCCGGCTCCGGCAAGAGCCAGTCCATGATGGCGGCGATGGGGCTCCTGGCGTCGAACGGGCGGGCGCGCGGCACCGCCGTCTATCGCGGCCGCGAGCTCGTGGGCATGCGCGAGCGCGACCTCAACCGCATCCGCGGCGACAAGATCACGATGATCTTCCAGGAGCCGATGACCTCGCTCGACCCGCTCTACCGGATCGGGCGCCAGCTCGCCGAGCCGATGATGCACCACCGCGGCCTCTCGCGCCGCGCCGCGCGCGAGAAGGCGATCGCGCTGCTCGACCGCGTCGGCATCCCGGACCCGCAGCGGCGCATCGACGCCTACCCGCACGAGCTCTCCGGCGGGCAGCGCCAGCGCGTCATGATCGCCATGGCGCTCTCCAACGACCCGGACCTGCTCATCGCGGACGAGCCGACGACGGCGCTCGACGTGACCGTGCAGGCGCAGATCCTCACGCTCTTGGCCGATCTCCAGCGCGAGCGGGGGATGGCGATCGTGTTCATCACCCACGATCTCGGAATCGTGCGCCGCTTCGCGAGCCGCGTCTACGTCATGCGCCGCGGCGAGGTGGTGGAGAGCGGGGACACGCACACCGTCTTCGCCGCGCCACGCCATCCCTACACCCGCATGCTCATCGACGCCGAGCCCACCGGCGAGAAGGCGCCCCCGCCCGCCGACGCGCCCATGGCGCTCTCGGGCGAGCGCGTGCGCGTGTCCTTCGACATCGGCGGCGGGTTCCTGAAGGGGCCGCCCGTCGTGCTCAAGGCGGTCGACGACGTGACGTTGCGCCTGCGCAAGGGCCAGACGATCGGGATCGTCGGCGAATCCGGCTCCGGCAAGTCGACGCTCGGGCGCGCGCTGCTCAAGCTCCTGCCCTGCGAGGGCCGCGTCGTCTTCATGGGGCGCGACATCTCGGGTGCGACGAAGCAGGACATGCGCCCGCTGCGAAAGGAGCTGCAGCTCGTCTTCCAGGACCCGTTCGGCTCGCTCTCGCCGCGCATGACGATCGGCCAGATCGTCACGGAGGGCCTGCTCGTGCACGAGCCGGGCCTCTCGGCGAAGGACCGGGAGCAGCGGGCGGCGGAGGCGCTGCGGGAGGTGGGCCTCGATCCCGCGATGCGCAACCGCTACCCGCACGAGTTCTCCGGCGGGCAGCGCCAGCGCATCGCCATCGCCCGCGCGGTGATCCTCAAGCCCCACGTCGTCGTCCTCGACGAGCCGACCTCGGCCCTCGACCGCTCGGTCCAGAAGCAGATCGTCGCACTCCTGCGCGACATCCAGGCCCGCTACGGCATGGCCTACCTCTTCATCAGCCACGACCTCGCCGTCGTGCGCGCCATGGCGGACTACGTCATGGTGATGCAGGCGGGACGCGTCGTCGAGGAGGGCGACACGGGTGCCATCTTCGAGCGCCCGGCGAGCGACTACACGCGGAGCCTGATGCACGCCGCCTTCGCGCTGACGGACTTCCACGAGGAGGCGCGCCGGGTGGCGCAGGGCGGCTGAGCCCCGCGCCCCCTCTACCGCCTGCCGAAGAACCCCTCCATCATCGACCGCATCATCGCGATCTGCGCGTCCTGCATCTCGCGGCCCGCGTCGATCATCTTCCGGTAGGCGTCGAAGGCGGCCTCGGCGGCGGCCTGGGGGTCGGAGGGCGGGTCGGGCTCGGGCTCCGGCTCGGGCTTCGGCGGCGCGCCCATCATCGCCGCGAACATGGCCTCCCAGGGGTTGGCCGCGGGCATGTCCGCGGGCTTGGTCGCTCGGGATCGCGTGACCTCGGGCGTCGGGGCGTCGCGCCCTCCCCCACCGCCGACGCCGCCTGACGCGTTCATCCGCGCGCCCATCATCGCCATGCCGTCCATGAGGGTGGAGGCGAGGATCGGCAGCATCTTGCCCGTCGCCTCCCCCGCCACGCCCGAGAGCGCCGCCGCCTGCTCGGACACGCGCGCGACGTAGTCGGGCGAGCCGAACATGGTAGCGAGCGCGTCCGCCCCGGTGTCGCGGGAGCGCTTCGAGAAGGCGGTCTTCGGGTCGGTATAGGCGCCGGAGAAGGCGCCCGTCGCCATCATGCGCACCAGCGCGTCCATCGCCTCGGGGCTCGCCGCCGAGCGCTGGAGGCCCATGGCGAAGGCCGGCACGAGGGCCGCCACGGCCTTGCGCGTGTCCTCGGTCGAGAGGCCGAAGGCCTGCGCGAGGTTGTCGAAGGCGGCGCCGCCCTGGGCGGTGCGGATCAGGTCGAAGAGGTTCGTCATCGCGGGCTTTCGCGCTCGTGCTGGCTCGCGGCATCCTGGGGCAACGCGCGCGGGAAGGAAACAGCGATCCGTCGCGGGCCTATTCCGCCGCCTTCAAGGCGGTGCGCCCTTCACCGTCCGCCGACGCGGGCGCGGACCCGGCCGCCTTCGGCTTCCAGGGCGAGGCCTTGAACCAGCCGACCACCCGGGCGGTGGCCACCAGCGCCGCGATGCCCGCGACGTTGGCGATCGCGTAGGTGACGGGCTCGCGCCCGGCGAAGTCGAGATAGATGCCGGCGAGCCGCGAGACGACGAGCCCCACCGCGAACACGGCGAGCGTCTGCTGCCCCACCATGGCGAGCACCCGCGCCGGCGCGTTGTGCAGGAGCCCGCCCCAACGGTCGACCACCCACAGCGCCACATGGGCGAGCGCGAGGAAGTGGACGAGCCGCAGGATGCCGAAGCGCGTCTTGCCGATCAGGGGCGCGAGCGCCTCGCGCGCGGCGCCGAGCCAGTCCACCGCCTGGAAGACCGGCCAGTAGGCGAAGGGTACCGTGACGAGGAGGATCGCGACGCAGGCCCCGAGCAGCAGCGGGCTTTCCCGTGGCGGGACCGGCAGGTCCCCGCGCATCCAGAAGAAGCCGAGGAAGAAGAGCAGCTGCCAGCCGAAGGGATTGAAGAACCACGTGCGGTCCGACCACGGCTCCGCCGGCAGGTCGAGCAGGCGCAGCTGCGCCGCCAGCCACAGCGCCGCGACGAAGACGAGGGCGAGGCCGACGCGCACCCGCGCCAGCGCCACGACCACCGGCATCAGCGCCAGGATGACGAGGTACATCGGCAGGATGTCGAAGTAGTTCGGCACGTAGGTCAGCGTCAGGAAACCGACGAGGTTCGTCGCCGTGTCCTCGAAGAAGGGCACGAGGTTCAGCTGCTGCACGTAGGTCTTGTCGCCGAACGGCATCGGGCCCATCACGACGACGAGCGCGGCGATGACGAGGAACACCGCCACGTGCACCCAATAGACCTGCCAGACCCGCTGCGCGACACGGGCGGTGCCGATCCCCATCCCCTGGCGGTCGAACACGCGCCCGAAGGCGATGGCCGAGGCCATGCCCGACATGAACACGAACATCTCGGTCGCGTCCGAGAAACCGTAGCGGGCGGGGATGAAGTTCGACCACAGGTTCCACGGCACGTGGGCGATCATGATGATGATCATGCCCAGCCCCCGGAACACGTCGAGGCGCGCGTCGCGCGGGCGGGCGGCGGCGGGCGGTCCCGCTTGGCTCGTCGGCATGGCGTCCTCCGGCGTGCTCGTGCTGAGGCGTGGGCCACGACGTTCTATACGCGCGTGGCGGGCAGGCGTGTCACGATCCTGCGAGGATCGCCACGGCGCGAGAAATAGGTGCGCGGGGGCGTGCGCGCCCGCGCCGCATGCTCTAGTTATCGCGCGGCCCGCCTCGAGCGGGCGCACGCACACGGAGACCACGAACCATGACGATCGAGATCGGCGACCGCCTCCCCGAGGTGATCTTCCGCGCGATGACGCCCGAGGGTCCCGTCGAGCGCCCGTCGAAGGCGGTGTTCGAGGGCCGCAAGGTGGTCCTGATCGCCGTTCCCGGCGCCTACACCCCCACCTGCACGCTCAACCACGTACCCGGCTACATCACCCACGCCGACGTCATCAAGGCCAAGGGCGTCGACGCGATCGTCGTCACCGCCGTGAACGATCCGTTCGTGATGGGCGCCTGGGAGAAGTCGCTCGGCGCGGACGGCGAGCTCGAGTTCGTCGCCGACGGCAACGGCGACTTCGCCCGGGCGATCGGGCTCGAGCTCGACGGCTCGGGCTTCGGGCTCGGCCTGCGCTCGAAGCGCTACTCGATGATCGTCGAGGACGGCGTGGTGCGCGCGCTCAACGTCGAGGACGCGCCGGGCAAGGCGGACGCGTCGGGCGCCGAGGCGCTGATCGGGCAGCTCTGAGCGCCCGTCCCGCCCCATCGGGACGGGTCGGATGGCGTGCTAGAAGGACGGGTACAGCTCCCGCGGTGCCTGCCGCCGCGGCGGCTCCTCCTCGGGCTCCGCCAGGGCGTAGGCGATCAGGTTCGCCTCGGTCTCGGCCATGGCGGCGCGGGCCTCGAGCTTGCGGCGCATCTGGGCGGAGGTGCCGCGGTAGCGCTGCGCCTTGTCCCGGGCGAGGCGGGCGCGCCGGCGCGCGGCGGCGAGGTCCGCGGGCGTGTAGACGCCATCGATGCCGATCATGACGCCCTCCCGGCGGTGCGGCCGACCGGGCCGAGGAGCGCCGCGACCGTGGCGGCGGTCCGCGCCACGCGGCCCTCCGCGGCGCCCGCGCCGTCCGACCGGGCGCGGGCGACGTGCTCGAGGAGCGCGGCCTCGTCGGCGGTGGCGCGGCAGCAGGACGCCGGCAGCACCGCGAGCGGGCGCCCCGCATGCGCCTCCAGCGCGCGCACGAGGCCGCCGAGCGCGCCGACGAGGAGCGCGGCGCTCTCGGCCGGAAGCGCCGCCTCCGCCTCTGCGAAGGCGGCCTCGATGCAGTCGGTCTCGCCGGTGGCGCGCGCGCCCGCCACGTAGCGAGCGACGGCCAGCGCGAGGCGCGACCCCGCGTCGGGGCAGACGTCGCAGACGCGGCGTGGCATCGCGGCCGCGCGCGGGCAGGGCGCGTCGCAGGGCGCGTCGCAGGGGATCTCCACCGCCGCGACGGCGGTGGGCGGCATCGCGGTCGCGCGCGTCGCAGCCCTCGCCGGGGCGCACGCGGGGTCCATCGAGGTCTCGTTCATCGCGGGTCTCCAGACCGCCGGGTTCAAGGCCCGGGCTCGAAGCTCCCGCCCACCTTGCCGGAGACGGGGCTCGGGTCAAGGAAAAACGCCATTGAAATCAATAGGTTGGAATTAGAACAGCTCGAAGCTGGACCGCATGCGGGCCCGCCCCGGCTTGACAGCCGCGCGCGGCGCGGGCTCGTCTTCGCGAAAGACAACGCCGGGAGGAGACGAGCGTGAGCGTCGAGATGGTCATCAGCGTCATCGCCCGCGACAGGCCGGGGCTGGTCAAGCGGCTCTCGGCGCTCGTCGCCGGGGTGGGCGGCAACTGGATCGATTCGTCCATGGCGCGGCTCGGCGGCGCCTTCGCCGGCATCGTGCGCGTCTCGCTGCCGGAGGCGGCCGCGGCCGAGCTGGAGGCGGCGCTCGACGGGCTCGCCGAGGAGGGGATCACCGCGCAGGCCCGCCGCACCGAGCCCGGGGCGCCGCTCGCCGGGCAGCGGGCGGTGCTCGAGCTCACCTGCTCGGATCATCCCGGCATCGTGCGCGACATCGCGGATCGGCTCGCGGCGCGCAAGGTGAGCATCGACGAACTCGAGACGGAAGTGTTCGCCGGCTCGATGTCCGGCGACGCGCTGTTCTCGGCCAAGGCCCGCATCGTCCTGCCGGAGGACGTCTCGGCGCAGGACGTGCGCGAGGACCTCGAGGCGATCGGCCTCGACATCATGGCCGAGATCGTCCTGCGCGAGACCGACTGAGGCGCTCGCGAGGGCCGAGAACGGATGCGGTCCCCTGCGCGTTGTCGGTGACGACAGGGAGGGTCCGATGAGCACTCCGACGAACACCCATACGAATCGCGAGCACGAGCGAGATCGAGTTGCCGCGCCGAAACCGGCGCGGGAGACGGCCGAGCGCGACGACCATTCCGAGACACCGCCCGCGGGGCCCCACGACGCTCCCGACCTCACCGACCCGAACGCGACGCCGGGAACGGGCGTGCTGCCCGATCGCGCCCGCGAGGGCGTCGACGCCGATCCCGGCGGCGGCTGAGCGGCGGCGCGCGACTCGAAACGCGCGCACCGAGCGTTATCTCCATCGCATCGAGGTGTGAGCCGCTCGCGCGGCGGACCTCATCACCACGCCATCTCGGGTCGTTTCTGCGCGGAGGCGGCCCGTTCTTCCCCCGGAGACTCGCGTGACGACGACGAACGAGCCCGAAGATCCTCACCACGCGGAGGAGCCCCCCCGGGCGAACGAGCGCATCCCCCCCGACGAGCCCTTCCACGCGGACGCGAACACCAGCGACGGGCGCCTGCGCGAGGGCGTGAAGACCTCGCGCCTGTCCCGCGGCGGCAACGCGCAGGGCGAGGGCGTGCAGGACCGCCACTCGGACATCTTCTTCGCGGCCGTCGAGAAGACGCGCATGCCGATGGTGGTCACCGACCCGCGCCGGTCGGACAACCCGATCGTCTTCTGCAACCGCGCCTTCTCGGCGATGACCGGCTACGCGTTCGAGGAGATCGTGGGCCGCAACTGCCGCTTCCTGCAGGGGCCGGAGACGGACCGCGACGTGGTCGCCGAGGTCCGGCGCGCCGTCGAGGAGCGCCGCGAGATCGCGGTCGAGATCCTGAACTACCGCAAGAACGGCGCCGCCTTCTGGAACGCGCTGTTCGTCTCGCCGGTCTACGCGGACGACGGCGAGCTCGTCTTCTTCTTCGCCTCCCAGCTCGACGTGACCCGTCGGCGTGACGCCGAGGACGCGCTGCGGCAGTCGCAGAAGATGGAGGCGCTCGGCCAGCTCACCGGCGGCATCGCGCACGACTTCAACAACCTGCTCCAGGTGGTGAGCGGCTACGCCGAGATCCTCGAGGGCCAGCTCGACCTCCTGCCGGAGCGCCCGCCGCGGATGGACCGCGCCGTCGCCCAGATCAAGATCGCGTCGGAGCGCGCCGCGACGCTCACCCAGCAACTCCTCGCCTTCGCCCGCAAGCAGCGGCTCGAGGGGCGCGTCGTCGATCCCAACGAGCTCGTCGAGACGCTCTCGGAGATGGCGCACCGCACGCTGGGCGACGCCGTCACCGTCGCCATGGATCTCGCGCCCGACCTCTGGAACGCGAGGCTCGACGTGGTCCAGGCGGAGGTCGCGCTGCTCAACGTGCTGATCAACGCCCGAGACGCCATGCCCGGTGGGGGCAAGGTGACGCTGTCGACCCGCAACCGGGAGATCGCACCCGGCGACGAGGCGGCCTTCGACGACATTCCCGCCGGTCGCTACGCGGTGATCGCCGTCACGGACACCGGCGTCGGCATGCCGCCGGCGGTGGCGCGCCGGGTCATGGACCCCTTCTTCACGACGAAGGAGGAGGGCAAGGGCACCGGGCTCGGCCTCTCGATGGTCTACGGCTTCATGCGACAGTCCGGCGGCGCGGCGCGGATCTATTCCGAGGTCGGCCGGGGCACCACGGTTCGGCTCTACTTCCCGGCGGCGGCCGACGACGACGTCGCGGACGCGGCGCGCCCGCGCGGCGCGACGGGGGCCCGCCTGCGCGATCAGGACGGCGGCACGGAGACGATCCTCGTCGTCGACGACCGCACGGAGGTGGCGGATCTGGCCGAGAGCATCCTCGCGGATTTCGGCTATCGCGTGCTCAAGGCGGGCGATGCCGCGCAGGCGCTCGAGGTGCTCGACGGCGCCGACGACATCGATCTCCTGTTCTCCGACCTCGTCATGCCCGGCGGCATGAACGGGGTGATGCTCGCGCGCGAGGCGCGCCGCCGCCAGCCCAGGCTCAAAGTCCTGCTCACGACCGGCTACGCCGAGGCCTCGCTCGAGCGCCAGGACGCGGGCGGCACCGAGTTCGAGGTCCTCGACAAGCCCTATCGCCGCACCGAGCTCGTGCGTATGGTGCGCCGGGTGCTCGACGGGCCGACCGGCGTCGGCTGACCGGGCTCGCGCGAACCGCCGTCCCGGGCCGGACCCGACGGCGAGCTGGAGCGTTGTCGCTCGTCCAATCGTCACGCTCGTTTCGGAGTACGCCTGAGATGCCCACCATCCTCCTCGTCGACGACGACGCCCTCACGGCCATGGGCTCGGCAGACCTGATCGAGGATCTCGGCCACACCGTCCTCACCGCCCATTCCGGCAGGGAGGCGCTCACCATCGCGGCCCAGCGGCCCGACCTCGATCTCGTCGTCACGGACCAGTCGATGCCCGGGATGACCGGCGTCGAGCTCGCCAAGGCGTTGTGGGCCGAGCGGCCCACGCTGCCGGTGATCCTCGCCACCGGATACGGCGCGCCGCCGGAGGGCGAGACCCTGCCGACCCTGCCCAAGCCCTACGACCAGGCGCAGCTCGACGCGGCGATCCGCAGCGCGCTCGCGGGCTGAACGTGCTGCCCGACGAGCGGATCTCGGACGATCACGCGTCCCGATCGGGGCGACGCGCTGCGCGGGTTCGCTGCAAATAAACATGTGTTAAATCGTCCGCCGATCCACGCCGGGCGCGGCAATCGGCCACTGTGGCTCTTTCGAAGCCATGCTGCGCAAGGCCTCCAGCGCTCGGCGCCCCGGCGTCCGCGGACCCGAGGGATGGCTCATCCTCGGCAGCGTTCTTGCGAGTTAGCAGCAAATTCACGAAAGGGCGGGCATCCCGGGAGTGCACGATTGCGATCGGCACGCGCCGCCCCGGCGAAGAACATGTCCGCTCTCGCCCGCTTCCGCATTGCGACGAAGGTGCTCTTCGTCGTCTCCACCCTGGCGATCGTCGCCCTGGCGATCTCTGCGATCTCCATCTCGTCGCTTCGCAGCCTGTCCGGCGCCGCGACGTTCATGAACGAGTCCGCGGACCGCGCGCTGCTCGCCGCGAGGGTCAACACGGCGATGCTCGCCGTCGGCCGGGAACAGTTCCGCATCGTGGCGGACCCGCGACCCGAGGCGCGTTCGGACGCTCGTCGCGCGCTGGAGGCGGAACTCGACACCCTCCAGCGCCGTCTCGCGGAGCTGCAGGCGTCCTCGACCGGCGCGCTGAGCGACGACGTCGCCGCGATCCGAGCCGGTCTCGATCGCTACGAGCGCGGCCTCGAAGCGGTCTTCTCGGCCGCCGACGACGTCGTCTCGGTCGATGCCGGCGCCGAGATGGAAGCGCTTCGGGCGGCAGCCGCTCGGAATTCCGTCATCGCCGACGACCTGCGACAGAGGACCCGCCAGGTCTCGGATATCCTGTCGACGCGCGTCGCCGAGGCGTCTTCGCGAGCGGGCGAGACGTATCGCTCCGCGGCCGCGATCATCATCGCGGTCGCCGCCATCGGCATCCTGGTCGGGACCGCGCTCGGGACCGCGATCGCACACTTCGGCATCGGCAAGCCCATCCGTTCCGTGGTCGCGGTCCTCAAACGGCTCGCCGACGCCGACTACGCGGCGGAGATCGCCGGCACCGACCGCGGCGACGAGGTGGGCGACGTCGCCAGGGCGGCCCTCGTCTTCAAGGAGAACGGCCTCGAGGCCGAGCGCCTACGGGCCGAGTCCGCGCACCAGCAAGCCGCACGCGAGCGCCGACAGAAGGCGATCGAGGTTGCCGTCGCGGACTTCGAGAAGGCGGCCGAGCAGGTCACCGCGGCGCTGGACAAGTCCTCGGGCGAGCTCTCCGAGAGCGCGCGCTCCATGTCCGCCACCGCGGAGGAAACGACGAACCAGGCGACCGCCGTCGCCGCCGCCTCGGAGCAGGCGGCCTCGAACGTGGAGAACGTCGCCGCCTCCTCGACCGAGCTCGCCTCCACCGTTCAGGAAGTCGGTCGCCAGGTGACGGAGACGGCGAAGCTCGCCGAAGGCGCCGCCGGGCAGGCGAGCGTGACGGTCGAGAAGGTCGGCCGGCTCACCGACGCGGCCCAGCGCATCGGCGACATCGTGGGGCTGATCCAGCAGATCGCCGAGCAGACGAACCTGCTCGCGCTCAACGCGACGATCGAGGCCGCGCGCGCCGGCGAAGCCGGCAAGGGCTTCGCCGTGGTCGCGGCGGAGGTCAAGACCCTGGCAGCCCAGACCGCGAAGGCCACCGACGAGATCGCCGAGCAGATCCGCGGCATCCAGGAGGTGACGGGAGACACCGCGTCGGCGATCGATCGGATCGCCGACGTCATCCGCCAGTTGAACGCCTACGCGTCGGGCATCGCGTCCGCCGTGGAGGAGCAGAACGTCGCCACCCAGGAGATCGCCCGCAACGTTGCGGAAGCGTCCTCCGGGACGACGGAGGTGTCTTCCAACATCGTCGGCGTGCGGCAGGCCGCGGCGACGACGGGAGCGGCGGCGGAGCAGATTCGCGGCTCCGCCGAGAGCCTCGACCGTCAGGCGGGCGAGCTTCGCGCGCGCGTCACGGCGTTCCTCTCAGCCGTCCGCGTCGCCTGAGAGGCCTTCGGAGCGCGTGCACCGACGCGCGCGCCGGACCCGCCCCACCGCCATCGTCTCGAGACGGACTGCCCCGAACGCGCCGCGTGTGCATTTCTCGCAACGAGGCCTCGCGCTCCCCTACCGCCGGGACGGACCGGGCAGCCTCCCCGCCAAGTGCGCCTTCAGCGGCCGCGGAAACGCACGCCGAGCCGGGTCGGGCCGCGGCGCACGACCTCGCACGTCCGGCGGATGGCCTCGGTCCCGTTGATGAACAGCTCGAAGTCGTCCGGGAGGGCCTCGGCCCGCGAGCAATGCACCTGCGCGCCGTGGTGCGAGAGGTCGACGACGGTGCAGGCGTAGCGCAGTCTTCGTTGGGCGTCGTAGGCGATGCTCGGGATGCCGAGCGGGCGGCGCACTTCGCGGCGCCGCTCGTTCGCGGGCGCAGCGCCGTCGTAAAGCCAGCCGCGACTCATACCGTCCTCCCGGTTGCAGCCGGACGATAGCCCGCGAACGTGAGCCGTTCCTTAATCCTTCGGTGCGGATGCCTCCGATCGCGCCGCGGGCTCCTCGGGGGTGCGCGTCAGCGAGCCGCCGAGGAAGACGCCGAGCATCTGCCAGGACGGGAGGTGGTCGCACACCGTCTTGAGCACGACGAGAAGCGGCACCGCGAGGAAGACGCCGACGGCTCCCCACAGCCAGCCCATCGCCGCGACGCCGATCAGGATCGTGATCGCGTTGAGTTCCAGGCGCCGCCCGAGGATCAGCGGCGTGACCACGTTGCCCTCGAGCGACGTGCAGGCGAGGTAGACGAGCGGTGGCACGAGCGTGGCGCCGAGCCCATCGAAGGCGACGAAGGACACCGCCGCGACGATCGCCACGCCGAGGATCGCGCCGATGTAGGGCATGAAGTTGAGCAGCGTCGCCATCGCCCCGAACAGGAACGGCGTCGGCATGCCCACCGCCCACAGCACGAGGCCGACGACGATGCCGAGCCCCGTGTTGATGATCGCGATCGTGAGGAGGTAGGTCGAGATCGAGCGCTCGATGGCGCGCCCGATCTCGACCGCGGTGCGCTTGTCGCGGAAGGTCGGCATCACGTGGACGACGCGCTCGTAGATGCGATCCCCCGAGGCGAGGAGGAAGATCGTGAGCAGCGCGGCGATGGCGACGATCGCGGCCCCGCGCAGCACGCCGCTGGAGGCGCTGGCGAGGAAGCCGCCCTCGCGCACGACGACCTCGTTCACGCCCGGCCCGGTGTCGCCGCCGGTGATGGCGTCGACGCGCTCGCCCGCCTGCTCCACGGCGGCGAAGGACGCGCGCAGCTCGCGCAGCTCGAGTTCGATCTCGTAGCCGATCTGCGGGGCGCGGGCGATCCATTCCGACAGGGGGTAGCTGAGCGTGTAGGCGATGAGTCCCAGCACGCCGGCGAGCCCCGCCACCAGGAGCGGGGACGTCATCCAGGCGGGAACGCCGCGCCGCGAGAGCAGGCGTACGATCGGGCTGAGCGTCAACGTGACGACCAAGGCGAGGGCGAGCGGCAGGATCAGGTCCTGTGCCACGTAGAGCGCCCCCGCGCCGAGCACGATCGCGCAGACGTGGATGGAGAAGGCGACGGATCGCGTCAGCCGCGCGTCGACGACGACCGGTGGTCCCTCGTCCTCGTCCGGCGCCTCGGGCGCCCTCTGCGGCTCCGGCCGCCTCCGCTCCAGCATGTCGGCGGCCTTTCCCACGATGCGCGTCCTCGCTTCGCGGCGAGAAACGGCGCGGCTCACGACGCGGTTCCACAGGAAACGGAGCGGATCGCGACGCGAGGCCGCAGGTCTTCTGCTAAGCTCGGGGGTGACGCGGGTTCGGCCCGCGGGCGAATCGGGAGCGGCGGGCGATGGATGTCGGGCTCCTCTACGGCGGTCTTCTCGCGGCGGGAACGCTCTGGGGCGTGCTCGCCGGGCTCGTCGCCGGCCGCGCGCTCGGCCTTCCCGCCTTCGCGCTCGGGCTCATCCTGGCGCTCGCGACGCAGGTGATCGCCGACACGCTGGCGGAGGCGGGCACCGTCCCGACGATCTGCCGCGCGCTCGTCCTGGCCGCGGCCCTGCAGGTCGCCTACGCGCTGGGGCTGCTGCTGCGGCGGCTTCGCCGCGGTACGCCCGAGGCGGGCGGCTCCGCCAGCGAGCGTTCGCGGGCGCTTCCCGAGCCGCCCTGACCGGAGCCGAACCCGCCCTTCGAACGGCCCGCGCTCCCGAGCGTTGTCGCACACACCCCGCGAGCACGCGAGAAGGAGAGCACCCATGGCGACGCGATTCGAGGACGGCCCGCCCGGCTACCGCGAGATGTATGGCGAGAACGGACCGGAAGGTGTTCGTGCCCGTGTGGCGGTGCGCCACGCGGCGCGCTACGCCCGGGATCGTCTGCCCTCCCTGCCCCCGACCCGCCGGCTGGCCGCGGCGAGCCTCGGCGCGACCGCCATCGGCGCGCTCGCCGTGGGCGCCGTCGCCATCGGCGCGCTGGCGATCTCGCGGCTGGCGATCGATCGCATGGGCCTGCGCCGGGGTCACATCCGGTCGCTGACGATCGACGAGCTGCACGTGCGCCGCCTGCGGGTCGATCGCGAGGACGGCCCGGCGGCGCGCCCACGCTACGCGGCCGTCCGCCGGGTGTGACCCTCGGCTGCGCGAACCAAACCGGGCCGCGGGCCGTTCACCGGGCCGACCGAGACAGCCCCGAACGAGGAGCCCCAGATGACCACCGACCACGACGCCCGCGCGAAGCTCTTCGACCTGATCGAGGACGTGCGCGTGGCCATGATGACCACCGTCGAGGCCGACGGCTCGCTCCGGGCGCGCCCGATGTGGACGCAGAAGCCCGACGCCAACGGCGACCTCTGGTTCGCCACCCGGCTCGACAGCGCCAAGACCCGCGAGATCGGCAGCAGCCACCGGGTCGGCCTCGCCTACTCGGATCCGGACGACCAGGACTACGTCTCGATCTCCGGCCACGCCGAGATCGTGCGCGACCGCGCCGCGATCGAGGCGCACTGGCAGGAGGGGATGCGGACCTGGTTTCCCGACGGCAAGGACGATCCGGAACTCGCCTTCGTGAAGGTCACGCCCGACTACGGCGAGTACTGGGACGCACCCTCCTCCAAGATGCTCCACGTCTACGGCTGGGCCAAGGCCGCCGTGACCGGCGAGCCGCCGCGCCATCCGGGGGACCAGGAGAAGGTCGACCTCTGATTCGCGGCCCCCCTCCGCGCCGCGCTCACGTGCGCGCGGCGCGGCTCTTCTTCGCGCTGCGATCGAGCGCGATCGCGGCGCCGTTGATCTCGCCTCCGACGATGAAGATCACCGCGATCGTGTAGAGGAAGATCAGCGACATCATCGCGGTGGCGAGCCCGCCGTAGGTCGAGGCGTAGGCGCCCGGGAAGTGCGCCAGGTAGACGCCGAAGGCGATGCCGCCGACGGTCCACAGGACGAGCGTCACCGCGACGCCGGGCAGCACCGAGACGACGCTGCGCGTCCCCGCCGCCAGGAACTTGTGGGTGATCACGAGGGCCACCGCGATGAGCAGCGTCGTCGTGCCGAGCCGCACCAGCCCCACCGTCTGCGCGAACGGCGCGATCGCCGGGAAGAAGCCCGTCGCCGCCCGCCACAGCAGCGGGCCGAGCACCACCGCGAGCGAGAACACCATCATCACCGCCGCGACGATGACGACGAACACGATCGACTCGAGCCGCGTCACGTACCACGCCCGGTTCTCCCGCACGCCGTAGGCGCGGTTGAGGCCGACCCGGAGCGCCTCGATGCCGTTCGAGGAGAACCACAGCGCCAGCGCCGCGCCGATGGTGAGGAGGTCGCCGCGCCATTCGGTGAGCACGGTGCGCACCTCCCGCGCCAGCGGCTCGGCGATCTCGACGGGCAGCACGTCGAGGATGATCACGGTGGCGTTGTCGGCGAGCGTCCCGAACTCGAAGGTCGAGGCCAGGGAGGTGAGCAGGATCAGGAACGGGAAGAACGAGAACAGCGCCGAGAGCGCGATATGGCTCGCGATCGCCCAGCCGTCGTGCAGCAGGAAGCGGTCGTAGGCCAGGTTCAGGACGGCGAGGATCTTGCGCGCACGCGCCAAGTCGAGCTGCCTCCGGTACGGCCGGGCCCGCGCGGCCCGTCGGCTCCTCCCTCCGCAGATGGCGCAAACGCGCACGCGAAGCAAGCTGGCGCGAGTCGCCGCGACCCGATAAGCCGTGGGCGATGTCCACACGACACGACGAGACGCCCGCCGCGGCGGGTCCCGACCTCGTGGCGCGGCTCGCGCCGCCGCTCTTCGTCCTGATCTGGGCGACGGGCTTCATCGTCGCGCGCCTCGTCGCACCCGACGCCGATCCGCTCACCTTCCTTTGGATCCGCTACGCGCTCGCGATCGCCGTGCTGGCGCTCGCGGCGGCCCTCGCCGGCGCGCGCTGGCCCGACGGGCTCGCAGGCTGGCGTGACGGGATCGTCGCCGGCGTCCTGCTGCACGGGGCCTATCTCGGCGGCATATTCTGGGCCGTCGGCCACGGTCTGCCGGCGGGGATCGCGGCGCTCGTCGCCGGCCTCCAGCCGCTGCTGACGGGGCTCCTCGTCGCGCCGCTGCTCGGCGAGGTCGTCTCGCGCCGGCGCTGGCTCGGCATCGTCGTGGGCTTCGCGGGCACGCTCCTCGTCATCCTGCCGCGGCTCGGCGAGGCGGGCGGCATCCCGCTCGTCCCGCTGGCGATCGCCTTCGGCGGCGTCGTTGCGATCACGTTCGGCACGATCTGGCAGAAGCGCACCGCCGCGGGCGTGGACCTGCGCACGAACACCGTGGTGCAGTATTGCGGCGCGCTCGCGTTCACGCTCCCGCTGGCGCTGCTGCTGGAGGCGGGGGAGATCGCCTTCACCACGGAGGTGATCGTCGGCCTCGCCTGGGCGGTGCTCGGCCTCTCGATCGGGGCGATCTCGCTCCTGCTGGTGCTGATCCGCCGCGGCGCGGTGGCGGGTGTCGCCTCGCTGCTCTTCCTCGTGCCGCCCTGCTCGGCGGTGATGGCCTATCTCCTGTTCGGCGAGACGCTCGCGCCGGTGCAGATGCTCGGCATGGCGGTGGCGGCGGCGGGCGTCGCGCTGGCGAGCCGCGGCTGACGGCTCAGGAGGCGCGCACCCGCCCCGCGAGCGCCCGCGAGAGGTCCTCCGCGCCGTAGGGCTTGCGCACGAGTTCGAAGCCGCCGAGCCCCTCCTCGGCGAGCACGTGGCTGTAGCCGGTGGTGAGCACCACCGGCAGAGCGGGGAGCCGCGCGCGGATGGCGCGCGCGAGCGCCACTCCGTCCATGCCCGGCATCACGACGTCCGAGAAGACGACGTCGAAACGATCGGCCCCCTCCTCCAGCGCGGCGAGCGCCGCCTCGCCGTTCGCGACCCAGGTCGTGTCGAAGCCGAGATCCTGGAGCGTCTGCGTCGCGAAGGCGCCCACCTCCCGGTTGTCCTCGACGACGAGCACTCGCCGCCCGCCGCCGTCGGCGAGCGTGCGGGGGTCGTCGCTCGCCTCCACCCCGTCCCCCTCGGGCGGCGGCACGACCCGGGGCAGGGACAGGGTCATGACCGTGCCCTCGCCGACCCTGCTCCGCGCGCAGACGTCGCCGCCCGACTGCCGCGCGAAGCCGAAGACCTGGGAGAGGCCGAGCCCGGTCCCGCGCCCCACCTCCTTCGTCGTGAAGAACGGCTCGAAGATGCGCGCGAGCGCGTCCGGCGGGATGCCCGAGCCGGTGTCGCCGAGCGCGACGCAGACGCGCCCCCCGCCTCCGCCTCCTCCCCCGCCCTCGCAGATCACCCCCAGCGTCAGCCGCCCGGCGCCCTCCATCGCGTCCTTGGCGTTGAGCGCCATGTTGACGAGCGCCGTGTCGAACTGCGTTCGGTCTGCCTCGACCCAGCAGGGCTCGTCGGCCGTGTCGACGACGATCTCGATGCCCGCGCCGAGAACCGAGCCGAGCATCTCGGCCATCGCCGACACCTGGGCGCCGACCTCGAACGGCACGGGCTCGAGGGCCTGCCGGCGCGCGAAGGCGAGGAGCTGCCCGGTGAGCTTCGAGCCGCGGTCGACGGCCTCGGAGATCGCCTCGACGTAGCGCCGCCGCCGCTCCTCGGGCAGGTTCTCGCGGCGCAGGAAGCCCACCGAGGTGCGCACGATCGTGAGCAGGTTGTTGAAGTCGTGCGCGATCCCACCGGTGAGCTGGCCGATCGCCTCGAGCTTCTGGGACTGGCGCAATTGCTCCTGCGCCGTCTCCAGCTCGGCCTGGCGGGCCATGTCGTCGGTGACGTCGCGCCCCACGGCGTAGACGAGATCGCCCTCGGGTGCGGCACCCCAGGAGATCCAGCGATAGGTCCCGTCCTTGTGGCGATAGCGGTTGAGGCGCCCCGTGACGGAGATCCCCTCGCGCAGCCGGGCGAGATCCTCCTCGTCCGCCGCGACGTCCTCGGGGTGCTTGAAGCGCCGATGCCGGCGCCCGATGATCTCCTCGGCCTCCCAGCCGAGCACCCGCGTCCAGGCGGGGTTGACGCTCACGAAGGTGCCGTCGACGTCCATGACCACGAAGAGGTCCTGGCTCTGGCGCCACATCCGGTCGCGCTCCTCGGTGCGCTGCGCGACCTCGGCTTCCAGCGTCTCGGTGAGGCGATGCAGCGCCTCCTGCGCCTCGCGCTGGGCGGTGACGTCGGTGTTGCTGCCGAACCAACGCACGATCGCGCCGCTCGCGTCGCGGATCGGTACCGCGCGGCTGAGGAACCAGCGGTATTCCCCGTCCTTGCCGCGCAGCGGAAAGGTGTCCTCCCACGGTTCGCCAGCGGCGTAGGCCCGTGAGAGCTTGGCGACCACGCGGTCGACGTGATCGGGGTGGTGGACCGTCCGCCAGCCCCACCCCTGCAGTTCCTCGAGCGTCTTGCCCGAGTAGTCGAGCGATCGCTTGTTGAGCCAGTAGATGGCGCCGCTGGCATCGGCCATCCAGACGAACTGGCTGATGTTGTCCGCGAGCTCGCGCAGCCGCGCCTCGCTCTCGCGCAGCTCCGCCTCGGCGCGGGCACGCTCCACCGCCTCCCAGGTTCGCTCGCCGACGTCGCGCACGAGGGCGAGATCGTCGGGCGACCAGTGCCGCGGCGCAGCGGCGTGCACGAACAGCAGCGCGGCGAGACGCCCGGTCCGCACCAGCGGCAGGGCGACGTGCGCCTTCACGCCCACCGCCGCGTAGGCGTCGCGCGTCGTCGCCCCCCACGCGAGCGGGTCCGCGGCGACGTCGCCGACGGCGACCGTGCGCCCCTCCCGCAGGGCCGCCTCCATGCCCGGGCCGTAGCTCGCGAGCCGATGGCGCCCCACGATCGAGGCGACGCCGTGGGCGCTCCAGTCGGCGTGCACGACGGCGGCCGCGCCGTCCGGCTCCATCTCGGCGTAGCCCACGCGATCGACGCCGAGTCGGCGGGCGAGCATCTGCGCGGCGGCGGCCATGATCTCGCGCGGCGCCTGCATCTCGCGCAGCCGCGCCTCGAGCGCACCGCGGAAGGCCGCCCTGCGCTCGGCGGCCACCCGCTCGGTGATCTCGACGCACGCGCAGTAGACGCCCTCGACGCGTCCCGCCACCTCGTCGCGCAGGGGCGCGTAGAAGAAGGAGAAGAACGTCGTCTCCGGGTAGCCCTTGCGCAGCATCACGAGTTCGATCGCGTCCATCGAGCTCGGCACGCCGGCGTAGCCGCGCTCCATGATCGGCCCCACGCTCTCGACGAGCTCCGCCCACGTCTCGAAGAACGGTCGCGCCAGCGCCCGCGGGTGCTTGCCGCCGAGGATCTCGGCATAGGCGTCGTTGTAGAGCATCGTGCGCTCGGCGCCCCAGACGACGAACATCGCCTGGTCGGCGGCGAGGATGACGCCGACCATCGTCTTGAGCGGCTGCGGCCAGCGCTCGGGCGGGCCGAGCGGCGTCGACGACCAGTCGAGCGCGCGCATCCGCGCGCCCGTCTCCCCGCCTCCGGCGAGAAAGGCGGGGGTGCTCGATGGGGGCTGGTCGGGAGAACTCATCGCGCGGCCTTCGTCCTCGTCGCTTGCGGGAAATCGCCTCGGTCCGTGCCAGTCTAGACCGATACGGGCGGGATGCGAGCGTGGCCGTTCCGCGTCGGGCGCGACCGTCGCCGGCGGCATCTTCCCCGGCGCCCCCGTTCCATGCCAGAAGGGCGCGACGTACGCATCCCCTTCCACGACGGCCGGAGCCCCATGGCGACGATCGACGATACGCTGCGCGTCCTCGAGGACGTCTTCGGCTACCCGGGCTTCCGGCCCGGGCAGGAGGACGTCGTGCGCGCCGTGCTCGACGGCGAGGACGTGCTCGCTGTGATGCCGACCGGTGCCGGCAAGTCCCTGTGCTACCAGCTCCCGGCCCTCGTGCGCGACGGCCTCACCGTCGTGGTCTCCCCGCTGATCGCGCTGATGCGCGATCAGGTCGCGGCGCTGCGCAACAACGGCGTGTCGGCCGGCGCGCTCAACTCCGCCAACGACGAGGCGGAGGCGGCGCGGGTGCGCGAGGCGATGCGCGAGGGCTCCCTCAGGCTCCTCTACGTCTCCCCCGAGCGGCTCGGCTCGGAGAGCCTCGCCGACGCCCTGATGCGGCGCGGCGTCTCGCTGCTCGCCATCGACGAGGCGCATTGCGTCTCGCAATGGGGGCACGACTTCCGTCCGGACTACGCGCGACTGGGCGACGTGCGCCGCCGGCTGGGCGACGTGCAGACCATGGCGCTGACCGCGACCGCGGACGCCGCGACCCGCGACGACATCGCCCAGCGCCTGTTCCCCGCGACGCGCCCGCGCGTCTTCGTCCACGGCTTCGACCGGCCGAACCTGCGCCTCGCCATGAGCCCCAAGACGGACGCGACGCGCCAGATCGCGGCCTTCCTCGCCAGGCACCGCGACGAGAGCGGCATCGTCTACTGCGCGACCCGCAAGGCGGTGGAGAGCCTCGCCGACAAGCTCGGTGGCCTGGGCCTGCGCGCCCTGCCCTACCACGCCGGGCTCGCGCAGGAGGTTCGCCAGGCCAACCAGGACACCTTCCTCCAGGAGGACGGGATCGTCATGGTCGCGACGGTCGCCTTCGGCATGGGCGTCGACAAGCCGGACGTGCGCTTCGTCGCCCACGCGGCGATGCCCAAGACGATCGAGTCCTACTACCAGGAGATCGGCCGCGCCGGCCGCGACGGCGCGCCGGCGGACACGCTCACGCTCTACGGCCTCGACGACATGCGGCTGCGTCGCCAGCAGATCGCCGAGAGCCAGGCCCCCGACGAGGTCAAGCGCATCGAGTACCGCCGCTTCGACGCCCTCGTCGCCCTGTGCGAGGCGCCGCGCTGCCGTCGGCAGACGCTGCTCGCCTATTTCGGCGAGACCTCCGAGCCCTGCGGCCATTGCGACCTGTGCGAGGGGGGCGTCACGCTGTTCGACGCCACCCGCGAGGCGCAGATGATCCTCTCGGCCATCGCCCGCACCGGCGAGCGCTTCGGCTCGGAGCACATCGTCTGCGTGCTCGTCGGCGACGAGACCGAGCAGGTGCGCCGCTTCGGGCACGAGCGCATCCGCACCTTCGGGGTCGGGCGCGACAAGGCCAAGAACGAGTGGCGCGGGCTCATCCGGCAGGTCTACGCCGGCGGGCTGATCGAGACCGACCTCGGCGGCTACGGCGCCTGGCGCATCACGCAGCGCGGCGACGCGGTGCTGCGCGGAGGCGAGACGGTGACGCTGCGCGCCGACGTCCACGCCCCCAAGGACACGAAGAAGGCGCGCCGCGCCGCCGCCATCGCGGACGCGGGGCTCGCCTCCGATCCTCTGATCGAGGCGCTGCGCGCCCTGCGCACCCGGCTCGCCAAGGACGAGGGTGTGCCCGCCTACGTGATCTTCACGGACCGCACCATGATCGACATCGCCGAGCGCCGGCCGGACACGCTCGACGCCCTCGCCGCCTGCCACGGCGTCGGCAAAGCGAAGGTCGCGCGCTACGGCGAGGATATCGTCGCAGCCGTGCGCGGGGCGGGTTGACACCTCTCCATTGCGTTCCTTACGGCGTAGGATCAACTTCTCATAAACTACCCGACGAATGCCGCACGTTCGCACCGGTTCCCACTGCATTCCCTTAGGGCAGTCTTAATCGACCCGGGCGCTCCCTCGCATGGTGCGAGGAGGTGTCGCCATGATTTCGGGACGTCGGGTGCGCGAGGCGATCGCGGCGAGGGGCGGGAACGTCGCCATCGCGTTCGCGCTGGTGATGGTGCCGGTCTTCGGCCTCGTCGGGGCCGCGGTCGACTACACCCGTGCGCGCAACGCCGCGGACAAGATCCAGCTCGCGCTCGACAACGCGGCGCTCGCCGCCGTGCGCGAGCCCGACGCGACGACGAAGGAGAGCATGCTCGCCTTCGCCCGCCAGCAGCTGGAGGCGACCCTCGGCCCCGACGCGGCCCTGAACATCGCGGACCTCGACGGCGACAAGGTCGACGAAAGGGTGTGGCTGCGCGCCCGCGTGCGGGTCGCGACGACGTTCATGCGCGTCGCCAATGTCGACGACCTGTCGGTGTCGCGCTACAGCGAAGCGAGCTACGGCCGCAAGTCGATCGACATCGCGCTCGTCATGGACAACACCGGCTCGATGCAGTCGCGCTCCAAGATGACCGAGCTCAAGCGGGCGCTGTGCGGCGACGCGTCCTGCACGAACGCGAACCCGACGAGCGGCTTCATGCACATCATGCGCGAGGCGGCGAGCGGCCCGAACCGCATCCGCGTCGGCCTCGTGCCCTTCGACATCTCGGTGCGCGTCCCGCAATCGGTCCAGGACGCCGTGCGCACGGAGCGTCCGCTGACCTCGCGGGTGACGGTGCCGCCGCGCGGCAGCGGGTACTGCACCGTGCCCGGCGGGCCGCTCGACGTGGAGCGCGTCTCGTGGCTGCGCTTCGCCGCCGCCGACGCCGACCCCGCGACGGGCTGCTGGCAATGGGGCCGGGCGACACCGGCGACCTGGGACGGCTGCGTGTGGGATCGCGACCGGATCCCAGACGATCTCGACGTCACCGACGCGGACGTCGACGTCGACGACGTCCGCACCCTCTTCCCGGCGGTGAACTGCTTCAACACGAGCCTCGCGCGCATGGCGCCGCTCGCCGACGTGTGGACGCAAAACGCATCCATCGTCTCCTCGATCCGCCAGATGACGCCCTCCGGCAACACGAACGTCACCATCGGCGCGGCCTGGGGCATGGCGATGCTCACCGCGCGCGAGCCCTTCGTCGAGGCGGGCACCATCGTCGGCGAGGAGGTGGAGCGCTTCATGATCCTGCTCACCGACGGCGACAACACCCAGAACAAGTTCCGGCAGAACCGCGCGGAGATGGACGCGCGCACCCGCGCCGCCTGCGACAGCGCCAAGGCGGCGGGCATCGTCGTCGTGACCGTGCGGGTGATCAACGGCAACCGTGACCTGCTGCGGCGCTGCGCCAGCTCGTCGGACCTCTACTACGAGGTCTCCCAGGCCTCCGACCTCAAGCGCGTGTTCGACGAGATCGCACGGCGCATCGGCTCGATCCGCCTGACGCAGTGACGGGCGCCGGCCGCGCCGGGGAGACGCATCCCGAGCGCGGCCGTCGGAACGCCTCCGCGGCCTTCGTGTTCAAAGGGCCTGCGGACGGCCGGAGCCTCCGCGCAATCGGAGGCCCCGCATGAGAGCGCTGAGCTGGCACGGCAAGCACGACATCCGCTGCGACACCGTCCCCGACCCACGGATCGAGCACCCCCGCGACGCCATCGTGCGCGTCACCAGCTGCGCGATCTGCGGCTCCGACCTGCACCTGTACGACAATTTCATCCCCGGCATGAAGCCGGGAGACGTCATGGGCCACGAGTGCATGGGCGAGGTGGTCGAGGTCGGCCCCGAGTCGCGCCATGCGCTCAAGCCCGGCGACCGGGTCGTGATCCCCTTCACCATCTCCTGCGGGGACTGCCCGCAGTGCCGGCGCGGCAACTACTCCGTCTGCGAGCGCTCGAACCGCAACGCGTCGCTCGCCGAGAAGGCCTTCGGCCGCACGACCGCGGGCCTGTTCGGCTACACGCAGCTCACGGGCGGCTACCCCGGCGGCCAGGCCGAGTACATCCGCGTTCCCTTCGCCGACACGACGCACGTGAAGGTGCCCTCCACGCTCTCCGACGAGCAGCTGCTCTTCCTCTCCGACATCCTGCCGACCGGCTGGCAGGCGGCGGTCCAGCTCGGCATCGAGGAGACCGACACGGTCGCGGTGTGGGGCTGCGGCCCGGTCGGCCAGTTCGCCATCCGCTCGGCGGTGCTGCTCGGCGCCAAGCGGGTGATCGCCATCGACCGCGTGCCCGAGCGCCTCGACATGGCCGCGGCCGGCGGGGCGATGCCGATCGACTTCGAGCTCGAGAGCGTGATGGAGCGCATCGACGACCTCACGAACGGCAAGGGCCCGGAGAAGTGCATCGACGCCGTGGGTCTCGAGGCGCACGTGTCGGGACACGTCGATTCGATGTACGACCGGGCCAAGCAGGCGGTGATGGCCGAGAGCGACCGCATCCACGCGCTGCGCGAGATCATCTATCTCATCCGCCCCGCCGGCACGATCTCGATGCCCGGCGTCTACGGCGGCCTCGCGGACAAGGTCCCGCTCGGCGCCCTGATGAACAAGGGCATCACCGTGCGCACCGGCCAGACGCACACCCAACGCTGGACCGACGACCTGCTGCGCCGGATCGAGGAGGGCCAGATCGACCCGACCTTCGTGATCACCCACGTCGCCGATCTCGCCGACGGGCCCGCGCTCTACCAGACCTTCCGCGACAAGAAGGACGGCTGCGTCAAGGTCGTGCTCAAGCCCTGAGGAGTTCTTCCATGCGCTACGAATCGACCGGCTCGCCGCGCCGCGGGCATCCCGACCACGCGACCGACCGCCTCGCCCGCGGGCTCGGCCTGGTCTCGATCGCGCTCGGAGTCGCCGAGCTCGCGGCGGCCCCCGCCCTCGCGCGCGCCGCCGGCATCCCCTGCCGCGAGGGGCTGGTGCGGGCCTGCGGGGCCCGCGAGATCGCGACCGGCGTCGCGCTCCTCGCCGCGGAGGATCCGGCGCCGTGGATGTGGGCGCGGGTCGCCGGCGACGCCCTCGACCTCTCGCTCCTCGCCGGCGGTCTCGGCGACGGCCCGCGCCGGCGCGAGCGCGCGGGCCTCGCCATGGGCGGCGTCGCGGCGATCGCGCTCCTCGATCTCGCGGTGGCGAGGACGCTGGCCGGAGAGGACCGCCACCCCCGCCCGCCGCTGGCGGACTACCGAGACCGCCGCGGCTTCCCGCGTCCGCCGAGCGCGATGCGGGGCGTGGCGCGGGAGGCGGCGTCGAGCTATTGATCGGGGTCGATGCGCCGTCGATCGGCGCCCGGCGGTGGCTCGCCCGTACGAAGCCAGCGCGCTGTCTCGGGCGGGCGCGCGAGGACGAACGCGTGGGCGGCCGTGCGCTTCAGATGAACACGACCCGGCACGAGCACGTCGTCGGCCCCGCTGGCGAAATCCCGGAAGTTCCACGTCACGAGGACATCTGCTCGTCCCGCGACGGCAGCGTCGAGCACGCGTCCGTCCTCCGGATCGATGGACGCCGAGACCGCTTGCGGATCATATGGATCACGCTCTCGCATTCGCGCATCCAGCGTCGGGTACACGCCACCGCCGACCACGATGTGGGGAGGTTCCGCTGCCGGTCCCAGCAGCGCCATGGTACGCACGAGCGGCGAGCCAGACGTTGAGACTCGACGCACAGCCGGAACGCGCTCACGAACCGCCGGTCCGCTCCCAGGCGAGCGCAGCCTCCGCCGCCTCTTCCTCATTTCGGACTCGCGGAAGCTTGGAGCCGAGCTCCTCGGCCATCCGCCGCTCCGTCAGGTCCATGTCGAGACGCAGCAGGAGACGGACGATTTCCCCGCGCAGGTGGTCTTGCTCTTGCGCTGTGCCGAGAGCCTCGATCCTCCGAAGGGACGTTCGTGCGGCCTCGGGCAACGAGACGTAGAGCCCGAGCGCCTGCCCGACTAGGCTCGCGGGTGTGCGGCCCTCTACCCGGGCGACGTGCTGGAGCCGCGTCGCGACCGCATCGTCCACGTACCCGGAGACGCTTCTGACTGCCATTGTCGAAAGATCCTCGACGATCCGCAGAAACTATAGGAGCGCGTCTCCACGGGTGCAACCCGCCTTCCAGCCTGCACCCTCACATCCCCCCGTCGCGCCCGAAGCGCTCGCGGGCGGCGGCGAAGCGCAGGACGCGCTGGGCGCTCTGGACGGAGAGCTTCTCGAAGCTTTCGAAGGCGGCCTGGGTCAGCTCCATCGGCGGCGTGCGGCCGGCCTTCTTCGTGAGCAGCAGCTTCAGCGTCGCCCAGGTGAAGTCGACCGCGCGCACGACGAACAGCAGCGCCTCCCAGTCCGGCGCGTGGTAGGCGTTCGCCACCATCTCCACCGGGATCGAGCCGACATGGGCGATCGCCGCGAGCGCGTCCTCGATGCGGTTGCGGTTGAGCCACTCGACGACGTCGCGCTCCTCGAGCTTTCTGGTCCGCGCGCGGGCACGCACGAAGTCGACGGAGCCGGCCAGATCGGCCTTGGCCACTTCCGGCGCGTCGGTGTCCGCCATGCGCCGGGCGAGATCTTCGACGACGGAGTCGATCGCACGCTGCATGCGCTGGCCGAGTTCGTCCTGGAGCGTCTCGCGCACGCGCTCGCGGGCGATCTCGACGAGCTTGCCGACCTGCTCCGGCGAGAGATGGCTGCGCGCCTCGAGCACCTCCTGGAGCGCGGAATCGGCGCGGGCGCGCTCGAGCAGCGTCGAGAACCCGCGATCCGAGAAGCGCGCGCCGTCGTTGTCGGCGACCGAGCGCACGACGACCGTGTCGCCGCGATCGATCAGCACGTCGGTGACGCGGGCGGAGAGGCTCACGCGGCGCGAGAGCGCGAGCAGGTGCTCCTGCCCCTTGCTGTTCGCCACCGCGACGAGATCGTCCTCCGACAGGCGCCGGCTGCGGGCGAGGACCGGGGCTGCGACCGCCACCTCGTCGTCGAAGGCGAGATCGCGCACCACCCGCCGCGGAGCCATCGCCTCGTCGGCGAGGCGCTCGGAGAGCTCGATACGCGCGCGGAACTCGAGGTTCCGGGCGAGCCGCAGGATCACCTCGTCGAAGGCGCCGACGCGCTCCTCGTCGAGCTCGGGGGCCTTCTCGAGGAACAGGTTCGTGATCTTGCGCAGAAGGGCCGTGCGACGTCGCGCGTCGGCGCTCGACACGATCTCGTCGATCTCGTCCATCACGCTGATGAGTGCCACCATGTCGGACCTTTTGGCTCCTCTCGGCGATCATCAGGACATAAAGTCCTTATGGAATTGTGAAATCGGGTGCATCGCAGGCTGTGGGAGAGAACATCATGCCGCGTCTCTTCGTGGGGCTGGAGATACCCGAGGACGTCGTCGCGACGCTCGCCGCCTGTCGCGGCGGGCTGCCCGGGGCGCGCTGGGTCGAGCCGGAGAACTATCACGTCACCCTGCGCTTCATCGGGGACGTGGACGAGGACGTCGCCGAGGACGTCTATGCGCTGCTCGCCGAGCGGCGCCCACGCGCACCCGTCGAGATCGTGCTCGACGGGCTCGGCTGCTTCGGCGGGGACAAGCCGCATGCGGTGTTCGCGACCGTGCACGCGAGCGAGGCGCTCGTGGCGCTCCACGACGAGGCGGAGCGGCTCGTGCGGCGCGCGGGACTCGCGCCCGAGCGCCGCCGGTTCACGCCGCACGTCACCCTCGCCCGCCTGCGCCGGGTCCCCCCGCGCGACGTCGCCGCCTGGATCGCGGCGCGCGCGCCCTTCGAGCGCCTCGCCTTCTCGGCCGAGCGCATCGCGGTGTTCTCCGCACGCGAGCAGACGGGGGGCGGGCCGTACGTGGTCGAGGCGGCCTACCCGCTCGCGTGACGAGGGCGCGCTTCTCCCCCATCGGGGGAGGTGGATCGGCGCCGAAGCCGACGAGATGGAGGGGCTGCGCCGCAAGGCGCGCTTCAGTCGAGCCGAAACTCCGAGGGTCGAGCCGCGGGACCCCGCCCCTGATCCGCTGTCGCGGATCGTCCCCGCCCCGATGGGGCGGGAGCCGCGTGCGGCGCATCCCTCCCGTGCTCCGGCGAACGTTGCCGGCCCTCGCGCCGACGGCTGTACTCGGCGACGATCCGAGGGGGAACATGATCATGGACCAGACGATCACCGTCTCGCAGAGGCGATCATGACGGCGGGCGCCCTCGCCGCGCTCTTCGCGGCCATGGCGGTCCTCGCGGCGGTCCCGAGCGCGAGCGTGCTCGCGGTCTGCGCCCGCGCGGCCGCGGGTGGGTTCGCCTCGGGTGCGGCGACGGCGCTCGGCGTCGTCGTCGGCGACGTGATCTGGCTGCTCGTGGCGCTGTTCGGGCTCGCATTGCTCGAGGCCGCGCTCGGCGATCTCGCGTGGCTGATCCGCTGGGCGGGCGCGGCCTGGGTGATCTTCGTCGGCGTCTCGCTCGCCCTCGCCGCCCGCACGCGCCCCGCGGCCGGCGCGCCGAAGCCCGGGGCACCCGGCCTTCTCGCGAGCGTCGGTGCAGGGCTCGCGATCACCCTCGCCGACCAGAAGGCGGTCCTGTTCTACCTCGGATTCCTGCCGGGCTTCGTCGACCTCGCCGCCATCGGCGCGGCGCAGACCTTGCTCCTCGTCGCGATCATCGCCCTCGCCGTCGGCGGCCCGAAGCTCGCCTACGCCGTCGCCGCGGCGAAGGCCGGCGTCGTGATCGGCCCCGCCGCGGGCCGGGCGCTGACCCTGCTCGCGGCTGCGATCCTGATCGGGGTGGGCGGCGCGCTCCTGCTGGGCGGGTGAGCGCGACGCCGGCCGAAGCTATTCCGCCGCTTCGCGCACCGGCTGCGGCGGAGTCCAGCGCAGGATCGGCTGGCGCGCGGCACGGGTCTCGTCGAGGCGCCGGCGCGGGGCGTGGTAGGGCGCGCCGGAGAAGCGGGCGGTCTCCCCCGCCTTCGCCGCCATGGCGAGGTCGCGCAGGGCCGCGACGAACAGATCCATCGAGGCCTTCGACTCGCTCTCGGTCGGCTCGATCAGCATGGCGCCGTGGACGACGAGGGGGAAGTACATCGTCATCGGGTGGTAGCCCTCGTCGATCATCGCCTTGGCGAAATCGAGGGTGGAGACGCCCGTGTCCTTCAGCCATTCGTCGTCGAACAGCACCTCGTGCATGGACGGGTGGTCCGGGAAGGGCAGGCTCATCAGGTCGGCGAGGCCGGCGCGGATGTAGTTGGCGTTGAGCACCGCGTCCTCGGAGGCCTGCTTCATGCCGTCCGACCCGTGCGAGAGCATGTAGGCGAGCGCGCGCACGTACATGCCCATCTGGCCGTGGAAGGCGGTGATGCGCCCGAAGGGCTGCCCCTCCGGCGCGTCGGCCTCGTGCTCGACGAGGGTGAACGATCCGTCGGCGGCCCTGGTGACGAAGGGCACGGGCGCGAAGGCCGCGAGGCGCTGCGAGAGCACCACCGGCCCCGAACCCGGCCCGCCG
The DNA here is from genome assembly GCF_041514305.1 of Salinarimonas chemoclinalis. NCBI lineage: Bacteria > Pseudomonadati > Pseudomonadota > Alphaproteobacteria > Hyphomicrobiales > Salinarimonadaceae > Salinarimonas > Salinarimonas chemoclinalis. The sequence goes on along the minus strand of NZ_JBGMWH010000001.1, from coordinate 374,743 downwards.
CCGCCGTGGGGCGTCGAGAAGGTCTTGTGCAGGTTGATGTGCATGGCGTCGACGCCGAGATCGCCCGGCCGCGCCTTGCCGACGATGGCGTTGAAGTTCGCGCCGTCGCAGTAGAAATAGGCGCCGACCGCGTGGAGCGCCTGCGCGATCTCCACGATCTGCGGCTCGAACAGGCCGCAGGTGTTGGGGTTCGTCAGCATGATCGCCGCGACCTCGGGGCCGAGGAGATCCTTCACCGCCTCGACGCGCACCGTGCCGTCCTCGGCCGCGGGGACCTCGCGCACGGTGAAGCCCAGCAGCGCCGCGGTCGCCGGGTTGGTGCCGTGGGCGCTCTCGGGCACGAGCACGACATTGCGCGTCTCGCCCTCGCCCTTGGCCACGATCGCGGCCTTGATCGCCATCATCCCGCACAGCTCGCCGTGCGCGCCGGCCTTCGGCGAGAGCGCCACCGTGGTCATGCCGGTCAGCGTCACGAGGTAGTGCGCGAGTTCGTCCATCAGCGCGAGCGCGCCGGGCACGGTCGAGACCGGCTGGAGCGGGTGCACGTCGGAGAAGCCCGGCAGGCGGGCCATCTTCTCGTTGAGCCGGGCGTTGTGCTTCATCGTGCACGAGCCGAGCGGGAAGAGGCCGGTGTCGATGCCGTAGTTCTTCTGGGAGAGCTTGACGAAATGGCGCATCGTCTCGGGCTCGGAGAGCCCGGGGATGCCGATCTCGCCCTCGCGCGCGAGCCCGCCGAGGCGGGGCGTGAAGTCCTCCGGCTCGTCGAGATCGACGCCGGTGACGTCGTATCGCCCGATCTCGAAGGAGAGCGCCTCCTCCTGCACGAGGGCACGGTTGCCGGTGAAGGTGCCGGCGCTCTGCGCGGCTTCCGCGGAGCCGGCGGCGGTGGGGCGTCCCTGGCGGTTCAGCATGAGTGGGCTCCGTAATGGGAAAGCATATGTGCGGCGGCGACCCTTCTCCTTCCCTGTAGGGGAAGGTGGCGCCGCGCGCAGCACGGTGACGGATGGGGCGCGCGGAGCGCGTTCGGCGAAGCCGAATTCGACGGGTTTGACTCTCGGGCGCCGGGGCATCTCCGCTTCGCGGAACGCGTCGCTATGCGCCGCGCCCCATCCGTCTCGGCGTCGCCGAGCCACCTTCCCCTACCGGGAAGGAGGTTGGCCGGGCATGCGGGGCGCAGCATCACGACAGCGCCCCCCGCAGCCCGTCCACCAGCGCCGCACGATCCTCGTCCGTGTTGACCTCCGTCGAGGCCACCAGCAGCAGGTCGTCGAGCCCCGCCTGGGGCGCGAGCCGCGAATAGGGCACGCCGGCGAGAACGCCCTCGGCGGCGAGGCGCTCGACCACCTGCACCGCCGGCTTGGAGAGGCGCAGCGTCATCTCGTTGAAGAAGGCCTCGTTCACCACCTCCACCCCCGGCACGCCGGCGAGCATGTCCGCGAGCTTCACCGCATTGGCGTGGTTGATCCGCGCCAGACGCTGGAGGCCGGTCTGGCCGAGCAGCGTCATGTGGATCGTGAAGGCGAGGCAGCAGAGCCCCGAGTTCGTGCAGATGTTCGACGTCGCCTTGTCGCGGCGGATGTGCTGCTCGCGGGTCGAGAGCGTCAGCACGAAGCCGCGGCGGCCTTCCGCGTCCACCGTCTCGCCGCACAGGCGCCCGGGCATCTGGCGCACGAACTTCTGGCGCGCGGCGAAGAGGCCGACATACGGGCCGCCGAAGTTCAGCGCGTTGCCGATCGACTGGCCCTCGCCCACCACGATGTCCGCGCCCATGGCGCCGGGCGGCGTCACGAGGCCGAGCGAGACCACCTCGGTGAACACCGCGATCAGGAGTGCGCCCGCGGCATGCGCGGCGTCGGCGATCTTGCGCAGGTCACGCAGATTGCCGAACACGTCGGGCGTCTGCACGACGACGCAGGAGGTGTCCTTGTCGATCAACGAAACGATGTCCTCCGCCGCAGTCGCGTCCGGCGCGAGGCGCTCGACGCGGTCGTTCGCCATCTCGGAGAGCGTCTCGATCACCTCGGCGTAGTGCGGATGCAGCCCGCCGGAGAGGATCGCCTTGTTGCGCTTGGTGACGCGGTGCGCCATCAGCACCGCCTCGCCGGCGGCGGTGGAGCCGTCGTACATCGAGGCGTTGGCCACATCCATGCCCGTGAGCGCCGCGACCTGGGTCTGGAACTCGAACAGGTACTGCAGCGTGCCCTGCGCGATCTCGGGCTGGTAGGGCGTGTAGCTCGTCAGGAATTCGGAGCGCTGGATCAGGTGATCCACCGAGGCGGGGACGTGGTGCTTGTAGGCGCCGGCGCCCACGAAGAAGGGCACGCTCGAGGCGGGCACGTTCCGCGCCGCCATGCGGCCGAGGATGCGCTCGACCTCGAGCTCGCCCTTGCGGCGCGGCAGGTCGACGGGCTCGGTGAGGAGCTTGTCCGCGGGCACGTCGACGAACAGGTCGTCGACGTGCGAGACGCCGACCTTGGCGAGCATCTCGGCGCGGTCGTCGGGGGAAAGCGGGAGGTAGCGCATCGGCTGGCCGTCTCGTCAGTGGGGAGGGGTGTCGTCCACGCCCGCGACCACGATCTCAGTGCGGACCGAGTTCGCGATGAAGCACTCGCGGTGCGTGAGGTGATGCATGGCGGCGATGGTCGCCGGGTCGGGCCGGCGCTGGCCGGCCCATGCGATCGAAGGATCGAGCACGACGCGCGAGACCCAGAGCCTGCCGTGCTCGTTCGGCGTCATCACGCCCCGCGCCACGTCCTCGTAGGTCTCGATCAGGTAGCGCTTCTTCGCCGCGATCGAGAGGAAGACGAGCATGTGGCAGCTGGCGATGGCGGCGACGAAGGCCTCCTCCGGGTCGACCGCGTCCGCGCGCGACCAGGGCAGCGGCACGACGAGAGGCGAGGACGAGGCCGGCACGGTGATGCCGCCGTCGAACGTCCAGGTGTGGCCGCGGTCGTAGGCCGCGCCGAGGAAGTCGCCGCCCGCGCGCGCCCAGCGGATCGTCGCCGTGTAGAGATGCTCGCCGTCGGACATGCCGCCTCGCGCCACGCGCGCCTCCGTCAGCCGATCGAGGTCACGTAGGCCTCGTAGTCGGCCTCGCTCATCAGGGTATCGAGCTCGGAGGGGTCCGAGAGCTTGAGCTTGACGAACCAGCCCGCGCCGAGCGGATCCTCGTTGATGGCGGCGGGCGTCCCCTCCAGATCGCCGTTGACCGCGACGACCTCGCCAGAGACCGGGGCGTAGACCTCGGAGGCCGCCTTGACGCTCTCCACCACCGCGGCCTCGCCGCCCTTGGCGATCGTCTTGCCGACCTCGGGGAGCTCGACGTAGACGACGTCGCCGAGCTGGCCCTGGGCGTAGTCGGTGATGCCCACCGTGCCGACATCGCCGTCGACGCGGATGTATTCGTGATCCTTGGTGTAGCGTACGGTCATGACGGCCTCCTGATGCGGCTCTCTGTCGGTCTCAGCGCTTGAAGCGGGCGGGCGTGAAGGGCATCGGCACGACGAGGCCGGAAAGCGGCTTGCCGCGCACGACGCAGTGCAGCGCGGTGCCGACCGCAGCCGCCTGCGGCGTCACGTAGCCCATGACGATCGGCCGCTCGACGCTCGGCCCGAAGCCGCCCGAGGTGACGACGCCGACGCCCTCCCCGTCCGGCGTCGTGATCGGCGCGCCCTCGCGGGCCGGCGCACGGCCCTCGAGCGCGATGCCGACGCGCGTGCGCGCGGCCCCCCCGGCGAGCTCGCGCTGGATGCGCGCGGCGCCCGGGAAGCCACCGTCCTCGCGGCGGCGCTTCTGGATCGACCAGGTGAGCCCCGCCTCGACGGGGCTCGTCGTCGTGTCGATGTCGTGACCGTAGAGGCACAGCCCCGCCTCGAGGCGCAGCGAATCGCGTGCGCCGAGCCCGATCGGCTCGACCCGCTCGTCCGCGAGGAGCGCGTCCCACAAGGCCGGCGCGTCCGCGGCCGAGACCGAGATCTCCCAGCCGTCCTCGCCGGTGTAGCCCGAGCGGGAGACGTGGACGTCGAAGCCGTGGAGCCGGATGCGCGCCGTGCGCATGAAGGTCAGCGCGACGGCGTCGGCCGCGCCCGCATCCGCCATCACCGCCTCGGCCGCCGGCCCCTGGAGCGCGAGGAGCGCACGGTCGTCGTGTCGCTCGAGGCGCAGGTTCGCCGGCAGCCGCGCCACCATGTGGGCGTAGTCGCCCTCCTTGGTGCCGGCGTTGACGACGAGGTGGAGCCTGCCCTGGTCCGCATCCGCGAGCGGGCGGGACACCATGAGGTCGTCGAGGATGCCGCCCTCGTCGGTGAGGAGCTGGGTGTAGCGCTGCTGGCCGGGCGCGAGCTCGCGGATGGCGGCGGGCACGAGCGTCTCGAGCGCGCGCGCCGTGGTCTCGTGATCGGGGCCGACGAGGGTCGCCTGGCCCATGTGCGAGACGTCGAACAGGCCGGCCCGGGAGCGCGTCCACAGGTGCTCGGCGAGGATGCCGGTCGGGTACTGCACCGGCATCGCCCAGCCCGCGAAGGGCACGATGCGCGCGCCCGCGTCCACGTGCCGCGCGTGAAGGGGCGTCCGAGCCAGCGTGTCGGCGGATCCGGCGACGGTGTCGGCCATGGGTGCCTCTCGGTCGAAGGTGGACGGACGCGCCGACGGCTCGCGGACGAACCTCCGTTGCGCGCCCCCTCTGTCCTCGACCTGAGAGATTTCCCGCCGCGGCCCGGGGCGTGATCCCGGCTCCACGAACGGTTACGCCCTTCGGTGGGCGGAGCGAACGGGCTCCGCCGCTTTCCAGAGTGCCAGCTCCCCGCGGTCCGTCTGCCTGAGCGTTTCCGGGGCGGTTGCGCCTTCGGCGCCGGGCTCGGGGCCCGGTCTCTCCCGCGGGGATCGTGCGGCTGGTGACGTTGTAGCCTCGCCCCCCGGGAAGTCAATCGGCGGGCGTGAGCAAAAGCCGAGCAGGGGTGGTCGTGCGGTGGGCAGGACGGGCGGCTACCCAAATCCCGGAGCAAGCTCGCCCCCCCCTGTCCTTCCCTGTAGGAGAAGGTGGCTCGGCGGCGACGCCGACGAGACGGATGGGCGCGCGGGACGCGCGTTCGGCGAAGCCGAAACGGCGGCTCGATGCCGGACACGGCGGCTTCCGCTTCGCGGAACGCGTCGCTTCGCGCCGCGCCCCATCCGTCACCGGCTCCGCCGGCGCCACCTTCCCCTGCAGGGAAGGAGATTGCCCGCGCCGACCTCCTCCGACTACCCCGCCCCTCCCGCTCCGATCTCGCCAGCGCAGCCGCTTCTGCCTCACTCAGCCGGAGCCGCCGCGCCCCCCTGCGCCAGCGTCGCCTTGCGCGCGGGCGCCTTGCGCGGGGTCGGAGCCGCGAGGCGGGCGGGCCATTCGTGCGGGGGGATGCCGGTCTCCGCCACCGCGCGCGCGAAGATCGCCTGCGTCACCCGCGCGTCCTCGAGCGCGTCGTGGTGGCGGAAGCTCAGGCCCAGCCGCGCGGCCATCTTGGCGAGCCCGTAGCCGGGCAGCCCGGGCCAGGCGCGGCGCGCGACCGAGACGTTGTTGATCCAGCGCGCGTTGATCTCGGCGCGCCCGCAGGCCGCCGCCGCCCGCGCCAGCGCGGTCTTGTCGAAGCCACCCTGCTGGACCACGAGCCGCCCGGTCAGCCGCTCGCGCAGCTCCGCGTAGAGACCCCTGAAGGTCGGCGCGCCGGCGACGTCCTCCGGCCGGATGCCGTGGACGCGGATGTTGAAGGGCGAGAAGCCGCAGCGCGGGTCGACGAGCGTGACGTGCTCCTCGACGATCGCGCCGTCGGCCACCCGGACGATGCCGATCTGGCAGATCGAGCCGCAATCGCTGCTGGCCGTCTCGACGTCGAGGACGCAGTAATCCACGAATCGGCTCCCCTGCACGCGTGGCGGACGCCGTCCTGCCTACCCCGCCCGAGGGTCACGGGTCCAGTGCCGCGAAGCGCCGGCAGGGCGGCTCACGCCGCGCGGCCGCGCATCCACTTCCAGGAGAAGACGCCGAACACCGCGACGAGCACCGCGGCGAGGCCGAACCAGGTGAAGGCGTATTGCAGGTGGTTGTTGGACGGCGCGAGCACGGTCGCGCCGCCGCGCGGCCACGGGGCCGGCGCATCCGCGTCGAGGACGGCGTCGACGTAGAACGGCGCCACGCGCTCGAGCCCGCGCGCATCCGCGATCGCGGCGAGGTCGCGGGTGAACCATTCGTCGGCGGCGGGATCGTTCTCGGGCACGAAGGCCGTGCGCGCCTCGCTGCCCCGCACCAGCCCCTCCACCGTCACGGCGCCCTCGGGCCGCGCCGCCTCGGACAGGAGCGGGGTCGGCACGAAGCCGCGGTTGACGACGACGATCGCCCCCGTGTCGAGCACGAGCGGGGTGAGCAGGTAGTAGCCCTGGAGCGGCTGGCCACGGGTCTCGCCCGGCAGGAGCCCGTGCACGGCGACCTCGTCCGCGAAGCGGTACGAGCCGGTGACGCGGACGCGGCGGTATTCCTGCGCGTCGCGCGAGAAGCCGTCCCACTGCGCCTCGGGCAGGATCTCGCCCGGCGCGCCCCACGCCCGCGCCTCGATCTGGGCGATGAGCCCCTCCTTCCAGGCGAGGCGCTGGAGCTGCCAACTGCCGAGCGCGATCAGGATGGCGAGCGAGACCAGCGTCGCGACTCCCGCCATGATCAGCGACCGCCAGCGCGGCGGGGCGGTCTCGTTCTCGCTCAGGGTGCGCGCCGCCATGGCCTCGACCTCCCTCACTCGCTCTCGAGACGGCCTTCCTCGGCCCTGTGGTGGTATTGCAGCGCGATCATCACCCCCTTCAGCGGTCGGATGATGGCGAGGCTGAGGATCGCGGTGAGCGGGAACCACAGCGCGATGTGAACCCACACCGGCGGCGTGTAGGCGAACTCCACCCACAGCGCGAGCCCCACGACCAGGAATCCGACGATGAACATCACGAACACGGCGGGCCCGTCCGCGGCGTCGGCGAAGCCGTAGTCGAGATCGCAGGCCTCGCAGCGCGCGCGCACCGTGAGGTACCCGTCGAACATCCGCCCCTCCCCGCAGCGCGGGCAGCGGCCCTTGGCGCCTGCGGGAATCGGGGGCGGCTCGGATCCGGGGCGATGGGCCATGATCGAAAGAACCTCTACCGTGAACGACGAAGGGCGGCGAAGCCGCCGCCCTTCATATGGGGATGCGCGCGGGCTGCGTCAGCCGCCGTAGCCGTAGACGTAGATCGCTGCGAACAGGAACAGCCAGACCACGTCGACGAAGTGCCAGTACCAGGCGGCGAACTCGAAGCCGAGATGCTGCTTCGTGGTGAAGTGGTTCAGGTAGACGCGCCACAGGCACACGGCGAGGAAGATCGTCCCGATGATGACGTGCGCCCCGTGGAAGCCCGTCGCCATGAAGAAGGTCGCACCGTAGATGTGGCCCGAGAACGAGAAGTGCGCGTGGCTGTACTCGTAGATCTGCAGGATCGTGAAGAACACGCCCAGCGCCACGGTCAGCCACAGGCCCCACTTGAGCCCCTGGCGATCGTCCTCGAGCAGCGCGTGGTGCGCCCAGGTGATCGTCGTGCCGGACGTCAGCAGCACGAGCGTGCCGAACAGCGGCAGATGCCACGGGTCGAAGGTCTCGATGCCCGCCGGGGGCCAGGCGCCGCCGGTGATCTCGGTGCGCTGGAACTGGATCGCCGCGTCGGGGAAGAGGGCCACGTCGAAATAGGCCCAGAACCAGGCCACGAAGAACATCACCTCGGAGGCGATGAACATGATCATGCCGTAGCGGTGATGGAGCTGCACCACGCGGGTGTGGTCGCCCTGGCGCGCCTCCTTGATCACGTCCATCCACCACCCGGCCATGGTGTAGAGGACGCCGATCAGGCCCAGCCCGAAGATCAGCCCGCCGATCTGGAGGCCGGCGATCGGCATGCCGCGGATGAAGGTGATGAACCCGACCGCGAGGACGAAGGCGCTGACCGAGCCGATGAACGGCCACGGGCTCGGGTCGACGAGATGATAGTCGTGCTTCTTGGCGTGGGCGTCGGCCATGGCTCTCTAGGTCTCCGGTGCCTTCTCTCGCGTCCCCCCGGGGAGGGAACGTCCCGCGTCGTTGCTCACAGGGTGGACGGCGCTGCCTGGGGTGTGGGCGCCGTCGCGTTGGTGAGGGTGTCGCCGTCCAGGTCCGCCAGGTCGTCCTCCGGCAGGCCGTTCTTGGACGGAAAATAGGTGTAGGACAAGGTGATCGTGGAGATCTCCCGCGCCGCGGGGTCCTCGACGATCGCCGGATCGATGTAGAACATCACCGCCGAATCCATCGTCTCGCCGGCGGCGAGCGTGTTCTCGGTGAAGCAGAAGCACTGCAGCTTGACGAAGTACTGCCCCGCGATCGCCGGCGTGACGTTGAAGGTCGCAACCCCGGCGCGCGCCTCGTCGGACGGGTTCGAGACCCGGTAGAACACCGTCTGCGTCTCGCCGATGCGCACCTCGATCTGCGGCGCCTCCGCCGCGAAGCGCCAGCCGAGATCCCGCGAGACGTTGGCGTCGAAGCGCACGTTCACCGTCTCGTCGAGCACGGTGCCCGCCTCCGCCGTGCCGACGATCGGCGTCCCGCCGAAGCCGGTGATGCGGCAGAACAGGTCGTAGAGCGGCACGGAGGCGTAGGCGAGGCCGATCATCCCGGCGGCGACGCTCACGCAGGTCACCACAGTTCGGCGCACGGCGCGGCCCTGATCGGCGGTCGTGGTCTGCGTCGTGTCGGTCATCGGGTCGCCTCCTCCAGGCTCAGGGACGCCGGCTCACAGCGGCCGATCGAGCACGCCGGGACCCATCTTGACGATGGTCACCGCATAGAACAGCGCCACCAGCGCGGCGAGCACGATCGCGAGCGCGATCGAGCGCCCGCGACGGCGCTTGCGGAACGCCTCCGCCTCGCGCTCCTCCGGCGTCGCCTCGTGCGCGTCGTGGTTCTCGCCCGCCCGCGCCATCACGCCATCCCCGGGATCACGAGGGCGGGCACGGCGCGGTAGAGCCCGAGGCCGTGCTCGGCGAGCAGCACCGCGAACAGGATGAACAGGTGCAGGATGGTGAAGCCGAACAGGCGCTGCGCCGCCCTGGCCGCCTCCTCGCCCTCGCGGATGCGGTAGACGCGCCAGGTCAGGCCGAGCATGGCGAGCGCGGTCGCACCGCCGATCACCGCGTAGGCGAGACCGCCGAAGCCGAGCGGGATCGGCAGGAGCGTCACGGGCACGAAGACGAGCGTGTAGAGCCAGATCTGTCGGCGGGTCTCGTCGGGACCGGCGACGTTGGGCAGCATCGGCACGCCCGCGCGGGCGTAGTCGCCCGACTTGACGAGGGCGAGCGCCCAGAAGTGCGGCGGCGTCCACAGGAAGATGATCGCGAACAGCACCGCCGTCTCGATGCCGAGCGAGCCGGTGACCGCGGCGTCCGCCACCATGGGCGGGAAGGCGCCGGCGGCGCCGCCGATGACGATGTTCTGCGGCGTCGCGCGCTTGAGCCACATCGAGTAGACGACGGCGTAGAAGAAGATCGTGAAGGCCAGGAAGCCGGCGGCGAGCCAGTTCGCCACGAGGCCGAGCGTGAGCACCGAGCCGATCGAGAGCGTCAGCCCGAAGGCGAGCGCCTCGCCGGGCGCGACGCGCCCGTCCGGGATCGGGCGCTTGCGGGTGCGCGTCATCACCGCGTCGATGTCGGCGTCCCACCACATGTTGAGCGCGCCGGACGCGCCGGCCCCCACCGCGATCGCGACGAGCGCGGCGAAGGCGACGATCGGGTGCACCGTGCTCTCGACGACGACCATGCCGACGAGCGCCGTGAACACGACGAGGAACATCACCCGCGGCTTCAGCAGCGCCAGGTAGTCGCCGGCCTCGGCCGTCGAGCCGCCGATGGCGGTGGGCGCGGGCCGCGCCCGAGGCGCGTGGTCGGTCATCACGGTCATGAGATCGGGCGTCGTCTCTGCTCTTCGGGGCGTCGGCCCCGCGTCACGGGATCGACCCGCGCGGGTCGCCGCGCGGATCTCGGAGAAGGGAGCCCGGGTCCGGCCCCTCCCCGCAGCGCCGCGTGCGACGCTCCGGAGAGGGGCCGGGCGGCGCGAGGCCGCCCGGCCGGACGAAGGATCAGTGGCGGGTGTCCGCGATCTTCGGCAGTTCCTCGAACTGATGGAACGGCACCGGCGACGGAAGGGTCCATTCGAGCGTCGTCGCGCCCTCGCCCCAGGGGTTCGCACCCGCGACCTCCTTGCGCCGGAAGGCCACGACGATGCCGTACAGGAACACCAGCAGGCCGAGCCCGAAGATGTACGACCCCATCGAGGAGACGAAGTTCCAGCCCGCGAACGCGTCCGGGTAGTCCGCGTAGCGGCGCGGCATGCCCGCGAGGCCGAGGAAGTGCATCGGGAAGAAGAGCACGTTCGCGCCGATGAACGAGATCCAGAAGTGCAGCTTGCCGATCCACTCCGGGTAGACGTAGCCGGTCATCTTCGGGAACCAGTAGTACACGCCCGCGAAAATGATGAACACGGCGCCCAGCGAGAGCACGTAGTGGAAGTGCGCGACGACATAGTACGTGTCGTGCATGTAGCGGTCGATCGAGGCGTTCGCCAGCACGACGCCGGTGACGCCGCCCACGGTGAACAGGAAGATGAAGCCCACCGCCCACTGCATGGCCGCGGTGAAGCGGATCGAGCCGCCCCACATCGTCGCGATCCAGGAGAAGATCTTGATGCCGGTGGGCACCGCGATCACCATCGTGGCGAAGACGAAGTAGGCCTGCGTCTGCAGCGAGAGGCCGACCGTGTACATGTGGTGGGCCCACACGACGAAGCCGACGACGCCGATGGCGACCATGGCGTAGGCCATGCCGAGATAGCCGAAGATCGGCTTCTTCGAGAAGGTCGCGATGATGTGCGACACGATCCCGAAGGCCGGCAGGATCATGATGTACACTTCGGGGTGGCCGAAGAACCAGAACAGGTGCTGATACAGGATCGGGTCGCCGCCGCCGGCCGGGTCGAAGAACGTCGTGCCGAAGTTGCGATCCGTCAGCAGCATGGTGATCGCGCCGGCGAGAACCGGGAGCGCGAGCAGGAGCAGGAAGGCGGTGACCAGCATCGACCAGGCGAACAGCGGCATCTTGTGCAGCGTCATGCCCGGCGCGCGCATGTTCAGGATCGTGGTGATGAAGTTGATCGCGCCCAGGATCGAGGCCGCGCCGGCGAGGTGCAGCGACAGGATCGCGAAGTCGAGCGCCGGGCCGGGATGGCCCATCGTCGACAGGGGCGGATACACCGTCCAGCCGCCGCCGAAGCCGAGCGAGCCGGGTGCGCCCTCGACGAAGAGGGAGAGCACGAGCAGGCAGAAGGCCGCGACGGTCAGCCAGAAGGAGATGTTGTTCATCCGCGGGAACGCCATGTCCGGCGCACCGATCATGATCGGGACGAACCAGTTGCCGAAGCCGCCGATCAGCGCCGGCATCACCATGAAGAACACCATGATGAGGCCGTGGCCGGTCACGAACACGTTGTAGGTCTGCGGGTTCGTGAAGAACTGCATCCCGGGCTCCTGGAGCTCCAGGCGAATCCCGATGGACAGGGCACCGCCGACCAGACCCGCGATGAACGCGAAGATCAGGTACATCGTGCCGATGTCCTTGTGGTTCGTCGAGTAGATCCAGCGCCGCCATCCGGTGGGATGGTCGTGCGCGCCCTCGTGCGCGGCGTGGGTCGCGGTAGCCATGTCGTCCTAACCCTCTCGGCCCCGGTCGGGCCGGTCTCGGATGTTGACCTCGCCGGCGGCGCCGAAGGAAGCGCGCCGCCGAGAACTCATCGGGCCGGCGCGCTCGCGCCGGACGGCCGCCGGATCGGCGCGCTCAGCGCGCCGGCTCCTCGATCGTGGCGGCGACGCGGGTCGCGCCGTACTCGGTCGACGCGAAGCGCGTCTGCGCCTCCGCCAGCCAGGAGGCGTACTCGGCCTCCGAGACGACGCGGATCGCGATCGGCATGAAGGCGTGGCGCGCGCCGCACAGCTCCGAGCACTGGCCGTAGTAGACGCCCTCGCGCTCCGCCTGGAACCAGGTCTCGTTGAGGCGGCCCGGAACGGCGTCGATCTTCAGCCCGAAGGACGGCAGGGCGAAGGCGTGGAGCACGTCCGCCGAGGTGACCTGGAGCTTCACCACGCGGTTCACCGGAACGACGACCTCGTTGTCCACCGCGAGCAGGCGCGGCAGGCCTGCGGCGGCCGCCTCGTCGTCCTCCAGCATCAGCGAATCGAAGATGAAGCCGCCCTGATCGGTCGGGTACTCGTAGGACCAGTACCACGAATGGCCGGTCGCCTTCACGATCACGTCCGGCTCGGGGATGACGAGCTGCTCGCGCAGGATGCGGAAGGAGGGGATGGCGATGCCGACCAGGATCAGGATCGGGATCACCGTCCAGGCGACCTCGATCATGGTGTTGTGGGAGGTCTTGGACGGCGTCGGGTTCTTGCGCTCGTTGTAGCGCACGATGACGACGAGCAGCAGCGCGCCCACGAAGAGCGTGATGGCGGTGATCACCCACACGAGAGCCGTGTGGAAGCCGTACATGCTCTGCGCCGTCGCCGTCACCGGCGTCTGCATCGCGATCTGCCAGTCGGCCGGCTGGCCGACCTGCGCGAGCGCCGCGGTCGACGCCGCGAGACCCGCCGTGCCCGAGACTGCCACGCCCGCGAGCGCCGCGGCGAGCGTCCGGCGAGCCGCCGTGAAGCACCTGAACTGACCAATCCGCATCGTCTACCTCGAAGCTCCTCGTGCCCTCCCGCGCGCCTCGCACCCGTCTCGCGGGGGAATCGACGGACCGGCTGGCATGCGCGGTGGATTTGATCCACGTCAAAATCACAATAGGGTGACGGACGCAACGCCTCCGTCGTCGCAGCCGGACACGACTTTCGCCGCGTTTTCGCCTCCGACGCTCGGGTAGATGGGCGCGTGCGCGCCCCTGCCCATGCCGACGCGTCGTCGCGCCGCGCGGCGCGCGGCCCCATCCGGGACGGCCCGTACCCGCTTCCTTGACAAAGCGTCGCGGCGATGTTCGGGAAGGAGCGAGGCTGCGGGAACACATTCGGTTTTCCGCAGGTGTCGTCAAGCCGTGCGCGCCGCCGCGCCGGCAACGAGATCAAGGACCCGTCCATGGCAGGCAGCGCCGTCGCCGTCCCGAGCGCCTCGTTCCTCGGCCGTCCGGCTCGACCGGTCGCGCGCCGGTGCGCCAGCGCCCGCCTGCGCCTCCTTGTCGCAGGCCTCGTCGCCGTCCTGCTGGGGCTCGTCGCGCTCGCGCCGCAGGCGTCGGCGCAGGGCACGGTCCGCGCCACCTACGGCGACTGGCAGCAGCGCTGCGAGACGCCGCCGGGGGCCCAGGCCGAGCAGTGCGCCATCGTGCAGAACGTCGCAGCCGAGGACCGGCCGAACGTGACGCTGCTCGTCATCGTGCTGTCCACGGCCGACACCGACCAGAAGCTCCTGCGCGTCGTCGCGCCGCTCGGCGTGCTGCTGCCTGCGGGGCTCGGGCTGCGCGTCGACGACGTCGACGTCGGCTCGGCCGGCTTCGTGCGCTGCCTGCCGACGGGCTGCGTCGCCGAGGTGATCATGGACGAGGCGCTCGTCGAGCTCCTCTCGGGCGGCACGCAGGCCACCTTCATCATTTTCCAGACGCCCGAGGAGGGGATCGGCATCCCCGTCTCGCTCGACGGCTTCGGGGAGGGTTTCGCGACGCTGCCGGGCGGCGGTGCCTGGACCGTCCCGCAATGACGCGATTCGCGGGCGCGCCGCGCCGAGTCGACAGGCCGCATCGGCCCCGCTAGACCTTGGGCGCGATCGAGTAACGCTACGCGTGGGGGAGCAGTCGCCGTGTCCTGGCATCGTGGTATCGCAACCAGCGTGGGGCTCGCCGCGCTCCTGGCCCTCGCGGGCTGCAGCTCCGTCTCCGGCGGAGGCGGCCCGTTCGCGGGGATCTTCGGCGGCGGCGCGGAGCCGGTCTCGGCGGAGGCGCCGGTCGCGACGAGCTTCCAGGACTTCGTCGGCTCGGACCCGACGCCCTGCCCGCGCCCGGAGGTGATCCAGGGCTCGGCCGCGCAGCGCGTCTATCGCAGCGGGCGCTCCGGCTCCAACCAGGACCTGCGCTACCAGATCGCGGTGGTCGACCTCGCCCGCGAATGCGTCTCGACGCCCGAGGGGCGGAACCGCATCAGGCTCGGCGTGCAGGGCCGCGTCCTGATCGGCCCCGCCGGTGGCCCGGGGAGCGTCACCGCACCGGTGCGCATCCGGGTGCGCACGCCCTCCACGGTCTACGAGGACGTCGCGCGGCGCGTCGCCGTGACGGTTCCCGCCGGGCAGACGCTCGCGGATTTCACGCTGATCGAGGAAGGCCTCGAGATCCCGCTCTCGGTCGGCGACAACTTCATCATCGAGGTCGGCATCGGCGGCTGAGGGGCGCGCGCGTCCCCATTCCGGCCGCAAAGCGGGCGCACCCCGGACGCGGCGTGGGCGTCGCGCGCTTGCGTGTCCCGCCCGCCCGCTCTACCAACCAGGGGAACCGTGGCCGCGCCCCGGCGGCCCAGCCCCGAGCCGACGTCCGAGCCCACGCCCTCGAGGGGGCACCGGCACGGGCTCAGGAGAGTATCGAGCGTTGCGCGCCGTCCGTCCCGCCCTCGCCCTCGCCCTCGCCGTGATGGCCGCCCTGGCGGCCCTCCTCGGCGCCAGCGCGCCCGCCTCCGCGGTGGACGCCGTGCGGGTGAACCGGGACGTCACCGCCATCGACCTCACGTCCGCGATCGAGCGCTACCGATCGGACGGCGACGTCATCCAGATCTCCACCGCGCCGGGCACGGACGGCATCGTCCGCCGCATCGCCGTGCGCGCCCGCGAGGCGGGAACCCGGCCGGACTGGATCGTCTTCGCGCTCACCAACGACGGCGACGAGCAGATCGACCGCCTCCTCGTCGCGCCGCACTTCCTGCTGCCGGGCTCCGGCGTGATCTGGCCCGATCTGGGGGCCTCGCGCATCGCCGCCATCACGGCGAGCCAGGGCATCCGCCCCGACCGGCTGGAGGAGCCCGGGGCCGACCTCTTCCTGCTGACGCTCGACCCCGGCACGACGGTGACCTTCGTGGCGGAGCTGCGCGGGCCGGACGTGCCCAAGCTCCTGCTGTTCGAACGCGGGGTCTACCGCGAGAAGCAGAACGGGCTGACGCTCTACAAGGGCATCATCATCGGCATCGCCGGCCTGCTGGCGCTGTTCCTCACCGTGATCTTCGTCGTCAAGGGCGCGCTGATCTTCCCCGCCGCCGCCGCTCTCGCCTGGGCGGTGCTCGCCTATGCGGGCATCGATTTCGGCTTCTTCCAGCGCGTCTTCCCGCTCGCCGAGGACGCCGAGCGGATCTACCGCGCCGCGGCGGAAGCGATCCTCGCGGCGACGCTGCTCGTCTTCCTCTTCGCCTACCTCAACCTCAACCGCTGGCACGTGCGCTACGGCCACGTCACGCTGCTGTGGCTCGCGTTCCTCGCCGGCCTCGTCGCGCTCGCCGTGGTCGACCCGCCGGTGGCGGCGGGCGTGGCGCGGATCTCGCTCGCGGCGGTGGCGGGCATCGGCTTCATCCTCGTCCTGCACCTCGCCACCCACGGATACGACCGGGCGGTGATGCTGATCCCGACCTGGCTGCTGCTCGTCGTCTGGGTGACGGCGGCGGGCTTCACCGTGCTCGGGCGGCTCGAGAGCGACCTCGTGGCGCCGGCGCTGATCGGCGGGCTCGTGCTCATCGTCATGCTGATCGGCTTCACGGTGATGCAGCACGCCTTCTCCGGCGGCGCCCTCGCCCACGGCTCGGCGAGCGAGGCGGAGCGGCGCGCGCTCGCGCTCTCCGGCTCGGGCGACGTCGTGTTCGACTGGGACGTGGTGTCGGACCGCGTCTACGTCTCCCCCGAGGTCGAGACGCTGCTGGGCCTCTCCCGCGGCGCCCTCTCCGGCCCGGCGCGGGACTTCCTCGACGCGATCCACCCCTTCGACCGCGACCGCTCCGGCGCCGCACTCGACGCGCTGATCGAGCAGCGGCGCGGGCGCATCGCCCAGGACTTCCGGCTGCGGGCGGCGCAGGGCACGTATCACTGGTTCCGGCTCAAGGCCCGCCCCGTGGTGGGGACGGACGGCGAGGCGATCCGCATCGTCGGCACGCTCTCCGACGTCACCGAGAACAAGACCTCCGAGGAGCGCCTCCTCGTCGACGCGGTGCACGACAACCTCACCGGCCTGCCCAACCGCCAGCTCTTCGAGGACCGCCTCGACGCCGCCCTCGCCTTCGCCGCGCAGGACCCGACGCTGCGGCCCGCCGTGCTGATGGTCGACCTCGACCGCTTCAAGGCGGTCAACGAGGCCGCCGGCCTCGCCGGCGGGGACGCGATCCTGCTCACCCTCGCGCGCCGCCTCGGACGCCTGCTGCGCCCGCAGGACACGCTCGCCCGCATGGCGGGGGACGCCTTCGCCGTCATTCTGCTCTCCGAGCGCGATCCCGAGCGCGTCATGGCCTTCGCCGAGATGATGCGCCGGGCGCTCTCCACGCCCGTGACCCACGCCGAGCGGGAGATGTTCCTCACGGCGTCCATCGGCGTCGCGCTGCACGACCAGACCGCCGACACCCGCCGCGAGGACGTGATCCGCAAGGCGGAGATCGCCATCGCCCACGCCAAGCGCCAGGGCGGCAACCGCATCGAGATCTTCAAGCCCACGATGCAGACCGGGCGCGACGACCGGCTGGCGCTCGCCGCCGACCTGCGCCGGGCGCTGGAGCGCGGCGAGATGAAGGTCGAGTTCCACGCCGTGGTTCGGCTCGAGGACCGCACCGTGGCGGGCTTCGAGGCGCAGCTGCGCTGGGACCACCCGCGGCTCGGGCGCCTGTCCCCGGCGACCTTCGTGACGATCGCCGAGGAGACGGGCACGATCGCGAGCCTCGCGGGGTTCGTGCTGGAGCGCGCCGCACAGGAACTCGCGTCCTGGCAGGCGGCGCTCGACGTCGACCCGCCGATCTTCGCCAGCGTGCGCCTGCCCTCGCGCCAGCTGCTGCGGCAGGACTTCCTCGGCGAGGTGAAGACGGTGCTCGCCCGCACCGGCGTGCTGCCGGGCTCGCTCAAGCTCGAGCTGGCCGAGAGCCTGGTGATGGAGAACCCGGAATACGCCGCCCAGATGCTCGCGCGCCTGCGCGACCTCGGCGCGGGGCTCTCGCTCGACGAATTCGGCACGGGCTACTCCTCGCTCGCCTATCTCCAGCGCTTCCCCTTCGACACGATCCGCATCGACCGCTCCTTCGTGCGCGACCTCGCCCGCAGCGGCCGTCCCTCGATCCTGCGCGCGATCGTGCGGCTCGCCGGAGAGCTCGGCATGGACGTCGTCGCCGAGGGCGCGGAGACGGAGGAGGAGGCGACGGCGCTCGCCGACCTCGGTTGCGACTACGCGCAGGGACCCGTCTTCGGCGTGCCGATGACCCCGATCCAGGCCCGCCGCTTCATCGGCGCCACGCCCGAGGCGGCGTGAGCCGCTCCTTCCGATCGGGGAAGACGGATCGGTGTCGAGGCCGCGCTAGCCCGCCCCGAAGAGGCCGGACGCTCAGGGGCGGAAGCTCGGCGGGATCGGCGGGTCCTCGGCCAGCAGCGTGACGGTCACCCGGCGGTTGGGGGCGATGTAGGGGTTGTCGGGGAAGGCCGGCTCCGTATCCGACTTGCCGGCGACCGTGGCGAAGCGCTCCTCCGGCATGCCGGCGCCCGCGATGATCTCGCGCACCGCGAGCGCGCGTCCGGCCGTGAGGCTCCAGCCGTCGACCTGCGCGGTCTCGCCGGGCCGCAGCGCCGCCGTGTGGCCGCGGATCGCGAGGCGGTTCGGCAGGCGCCGAATCACCGGCGTGATCGCCTCGAGCACGAGGCGCGTGCGCTCGTAGGGGTAGACCGAGCCCTCCGGGAACATCGATCGCCCGTCCTGGTCGACGAGGGAGACGTCGAGCCCCTCCTCGGTTTCCTGGATGACGAGATTGCGCGACAGCTCCGCGATCTCGGGCATGTCCTGGAGCGCCTGGCGCAGCGAGGCCGCGGCCGTGCCGAAGCCCCGGTCGAAGGTCACCGAGAACAGCCCCCGCTCCTGGTTGTCGAGCTCGTTGGGCACCGTGTGGTCGGAGGCCTCCTCCGGCTTCACCTGGCGCACGTTCTGGAGCGCGGTGAGGGTCGGCAGGCCGTCCTGCTCGATGATGCCCGAGAAGCGCGATTCCGGGTTCACGCCGAAGGCTTCGCGTACCGAACCCGCGACGATCTGCATCTTGCGCTGGTCCTGCGTCGAGTACGCGACCAGAATCACGAAGAAGCTCATCAGGAGCGCCATCAGGTCGGCGAAGGTGACGAACCACATGGGCGCGCCGGCGGGCGGAGGCTGCTTCCTGCGCGGCATCGTCGTCTCCTGGATGGGCCCCCGGCGCCGGGCTCAGGCCTCGGCGAGGTCGGCGCGATGGTGCTCGGGCAGGTAGGCCGTGAGCATCTCGCGCACGATCGTGGGCGAGCGCTGGTCGCGGACCTGCAGCACGCCGTCGATGATCATCGACCGCAGGAGATCCTCGTTCGTCAGCCGCAGCGTCAGCTTGTCGGCGATCGGCAGCGCGATCAGGTTCGCCACGAGCGAGCCGTAGAGCGTGCCGAGCAGCGACACCGCCATGGCGGGCCCGAGCTTGGAGGGGTCCTCCATGTTGGCGAACATCATGATCATGCCGACCACGGTCGAGATCATGCCCCAGGCGGGCGCGCAGTCGCCGATGCCGCGCCAGACCTTCGAGCCGTCGTCGAGGCGCTGCACGAAATTGTCGCGGTCCTTCTCCAGCGCGTCCTTGATGAAGTCGCGGTCGTAGCCGTCGGCGATGTAGCGCAGGCCCTGCGCCAGCGTCGGGTTGGCCACCTGCACGTTCTCGAGGCCCATCGGGCCGGACTTGCGCACGACGTCGGCGACCTGGGTGATCTCGTCGAGGAGGCTGCGGGGCGTCTCCTTGAGCATGCTCAGGCCGTAGCGGATGCCCATGGGGAGCCCGCTCATCATGGTCGGGAAGGTGAAGCGCACCATCGTCGACGCGAACGACCCGCCGATGACGCACACGAGCGCAACCGTGTCGTAGTAGGAGGCGAGGCTGCCGCCGCCCACGAGGATCATCCCGACGACGGTCGCGACGCCGGCGACGAGGCCGAGCGCGGTGGCGAAATCCATGTTTCGTGCTCCGGCGCGGGGCTGCGTCTTCCCCGGGTTCCGCATCGCAGCGACGCTAAGGCCCACGTGCTGAAGAAATGGTTTAGCGCCGGGCAGGGTGACGGAACGCCGCGTGCGCCCTAGCTTCGTCGCCGCGGCACCGCCCGCCGCACACGGAACCCCGACGCCCGCGATGCCGCTGTCCCGCGTCCTCCTGCGCACCATCGCGCTCCTCGCACCCGAGCGGCGGCTGGCCGTCGCGCTCGCCCTCGCCAACGTGGCGCTGGCGGCCGCCGCGTTCGCCGAGCCGGTGCTGTTCGGGATGATCGTCGATCGGCTGGCGCGCGCGCAGGCGGCGGCCGAGCCCGCGGCGGCGCTCACGGGGCTCGGCCCGCTGCTGGCCGCCTGGGTCGGGTTCGGGCTGTTCACCATCGGCGCCGGCGTCCTCGTCGCGCTCCACGCCGACCGCCTCGCCCATCGCCGCCGCCTCGCCGCCATGGCGGACGTCTTCGAGCACGCGCTCGCGCTGCCGCTCGCCTTCCACGCGAGCACGCACACGGGGCGGGCGCTCAAGGTGATGATCGAGGGAGCCGGTGCCCTCTTCGCGCTGTGGCTGTCGTTCCTGCGCGACCAGGCGGCGGCGCTCGTCGCAGTGGCCGTGCTCCTGCCGCTGACGCTGTTCCTGAACTGGCGATTGGGCCTCCTCCTCGTCGTCCTCGTGGTCGCGAGCGGGGTCCTCACGCACGTCGTACTGCGCCGCACGGAGCGGATGCAGCGCACGGTCGAGGGGCACCACACGGCGCTCGCAGGCAACGCGTCGGACGCGCTCGGCAACGTCGCGGTCGTGCAGTCCTTCACCCGGCTCGACGCCGAGGTACGGCGGATGCGCGCCGTGATGGCCGATCTCCTGGCCGCCCAAGCGCCCGTCCTCTCCTGGTGGGCGCTCGCGTCGGTCGCGACGCGCTGCGCGGGGACGCTCACCGTGCTCGCGATCCTGCTGCTCGGGGTCGCGCTCTTCCGGGAGGGGCTCGCGACGATCGGCGAGATCGTCTCCTTCGTGGCCCTCGCCACGATGCTGATCGGGCGACTCGAGCAGCTCGTGTTCTTCGTCAACGGACTCCTGCTCAACGCCCCCAGGATCGCCGAGCTCTTCGCCGTGCGCGACACGGTCCCCGCCGTGGCCGAGCGCCCTCGCGCCCGCGATCCCGGCCGCCTCGCCGGCGCCGTCGCCTTCGAGGGCGTCTCCTATTCCTACGACGGCGAGCGCCCGGCGGTGCGCGACCTCTCCTTCTCGGTCGCGCCGGGCGAGACGGTCGCGCTCGTCGGCGAGACCGGCTCCGGCAAGTCGACGGCGCTCGCGCTCCTCCACCGCGCCTTCGACCCGGACGCCGGGCGCGTCCTCCTCGACGGCGTCGACGCGCGGGACTGGGCGCTCGACGGCCTGCGGCGCAACATCGGCGTCGTCTTCCAGGAGCCGATGCTGTTCGCCCGGTCGCTGCGCGAGAACCTCCTCGTCGGCAGGCCGGACGCCCGCGACGACGAGCTCGTCGCGGCGCTCGAGCGCGCCCAGGCCGGCGGCTTCCTCGCCCGGCTGCCGCGGGGCCTCGACACCGAGATCGGCGAGCGCGGCCGCTCGCTCTCGGGCGGGGAGCGCCAGCGCATCGCGGTCGCCCGCGCGCTCCTCAAGGACCCGCCGATCCTCGTCCTCGACGAGGCGACAAGCGCGCTCGACGCCGTCACCGAGGCGCGGCTGAAGGAGGCGCTCGCCGAGGCGATGCGCGGACGCACCGTCTTCGTCATCGCCCACCGTCTCGCAACCGTGCGCGACGCCGACCGCGTCCTCGTCCTGCACGAGGGCCGCATCGTCGAGGACGGCGGCTACGACGCGCTCGTGGCGAAGGGCGGCCGCTTCGCGCGGCTCGCCGCGTCGCAGCACCTGCTGCAGAGGCTGGAGGTGGATGCCGCGCAGTAGGGGCGGGCTGGGCGAGGCGCGCGATGCTGGGCTGGACCGATTTCACGATCGATCCCTCATCGGACTCGCTCTTCGGGCGCGGGAAGCGTTCTTTCCGGACGTCGGTCGACTGCGGCACGTCGACGTGGAGCGGATCGCGCAGCCCTCTCGCCAGCCCGAGCGATCTGTGCTTTAGCTCGGCGCGACGAGCGGAGGGGTGCGATGCGTGCGGGTCGGGCGAGCGTTGGTGTCATCCTGGTGGTCGCGGCGGCGCTGGCCTTGTCCGCCTGCGGGCGTCGCGGCGCGCTGGAGCCGCCGCCCGGCGCGGGTCCCGCGCCGCTCGCCGAGGAGGCGCGCGTGCCCGCCGATCCGCTGACCGGGATCCCCGTCGGCGGCCCGCGCCAGCCCGAGACCGTTCCGGTCGAGCAGCCGGATCGGCCGTTCTTCCTCGACTTCCTGCTCTGAAGAGCAAGCCATGCACCACTTCGCCTATCGCGACGGCGTCATGCACGCGGAGGACGTCTCGCTGGAGGCGATCGCGGCGCAGGTGGGCACGCCCTTCTACTGCTATTCCACG
The DNA here is from genome assembly GCF_041514305.1 of Salinarimonas chemoclinalis. Lineage (NCBI taxonomy): Bacteria > Pseudomonadati > Pseudomonadota > Alphaproteobacteria > Hyphomicrobiales > Salinarimonadaceae > Salinarimonas > Salinarimonas chemoclinalis. Next base: position 352,959 of record NZ_JBGMWH010000001.1, on the reverse strand, counting down.
GCGACGCTCGAGCGCCACTACGACGTCTTCGCCGCCGCCTTCGCCGACCTGGACGCGCTCGTCTGCTACGCGATGAAGGCCAACTCGAACCAGGCGGTGCTGCGCACGCTGGCGAAGCGCGGCGCGGGCATGGACATCGTGTCGGAGGGCGAGCTGCGCCGCGCGCTCGCCGCCGGCGTGCCCGGCAACCGCATCGTCTTCTCCGGCGTCGGCAAGACCCGCACGGAGATGGCGGCGGCGCTCGCGGCGGGCATCCTGTGCTTCAACGTCGAGAGCGAGCCCGAGCTCGAGGCGCTCTCCTCGGTGGCGACCGAGATGAGCATCGAGGCGCCGATCTCGATCCGCGTCAACCCGGACGTCGACGCCAGGACCCACGCCAAGATCTCGACGGGCAAGTTCGACAACAAGTTCGGCATTCCGATCTCCCGCGCTCGGGAGGTCTACGCCCGCGCCGCCGCGCTGCCGGGGATCGTGATCACCGGCGTCGACATGCACATCGGCAGCCAGATCACCGACCTCGCGCCCTTCGACAACGCCACCGCGCTGGTGGCCGAGCTCGCGCGCGACCTGATGGCGGAAGGCCACCCGCTCCGGCACATCGACCTCGGCGGCGGGCTCGGCGTGCCGTATCGAGAGGACGAGGCGCCGCCGCCGGCGCCCTCCGTCTTCGCGCAGACGATCAAGCGCCACACGCGCGGCCTCGGGCTCACGCTGCTGTTCGAGATCGGCCGCATGATCGCCGGCAACGCCGGTATCCTGGTGACGCGGGTCGTCTACGTGAAGGAGGGCGAGGGCAAGACCTTCGTGATCGTCGACGCGGCGATGAACGACCTCATCCGCCCGACGCTCTACGAGGCCCACCACGACGTCAAGCCCGTGCGCCGGCCGGCGCCGGACGCGCCGCTGCGGGTGGTCGACGTGGTGGGACCCGTCTGCGAGACGGGGGATTACCTCGCGCAGGGCCGGGCGCTGCCGGAGGTCGACGCGGGGGATCTCGTCGCGATCATGACGGCGGGCGCCTACGGGGCGGTGCAGTCCTCGACCTACAATTCCCGGCTCCTCGTGCCCGAGGTGCTCGTCGACGGTGCGCGCCACGCGGTGGTGCGCCCGCGCGAGACCTACGAGGACCTGATCGGCCGCGACCGCGTGCCGGACTGGCTCGGCTGAACGCCTCGCGCGGCACCGGCGTTTGCGTCTCGACACCGATCGGAACCGAGACGAGGCGCCATCATGGCCACGAACGAGCCGTTCCCTCACGACGAGCCCGCGACGGGGCGGCGAGCCACCGCCGCGGACGCGACCGAGAAGCCGCCGACGCCCGACATGGTGCCCCACGCCTCCTCCGAGCGGATGACCGGGGATCACGCGCCCGTCGACGACGCCCGCACCAACGCCGCGATGCTGAAGGCCGACGTCGATTCCGGCCGCACCGGCGACAAGAACGCCGTGTTCGACCCCGGCATGTCCATGCTCGGAACGGACGACGAGGCCGGCGGCAGCCCGGCCTCGCCCGGGCGCCTGCGCCTCGCCCGCGAGGAGCAGGCCCGCAACGCACCCGAGGTCGACGCCCCGGCGCAGACGGACATCGCCCGCACCGGCGGCGGCCGGGTCGTGGCCGGGTTCGTGGCTCTGATCGTCCTCGTGGGGGTGGTGGCGGTGGTGGCGCTGCTGGTGTCGTGAGGTGTCGGTCGACCAGCGTTGCGGAGCTTGACTGAACCGTCGGGTATCATACTATAATTCTCGCATAGCAGGCGTAAGGTCGGATCAATGGCGGATATCGTCGGGACGGGAATGCTGACGCTGCTCGTCGCTCTGCTCGCAGGCAACGTGGTGCTCATCGTCGCGCGTGCCCTCCATCGTGGCGATGTGGTGCGGCGAATCGTGCGCGCCGCATCGCCGCTCGTCTGCGCCTTGAGATTGAGAGATGCCGGGGACCGGCGCTCAGCGACGTGCCGCACCCGGGCGCGCACCTCTCCGCGTTTGCGACCGGCAGCCGAACTCACGGTTCCAATGGACGAAGTGATTTGAATCATCGGCCTAGGAGGTGTAGCTGACTTCCCAGCGATTGCGATTGGAGGTCTGCCGTGAGGTACGCAGTTTGGAACAACAAGGGTGGGGTCGGCAAATCGTTCGTGACCTTCATCACGGCTTGCGAGTATGCCAGGCAGCATCCGGAACGAAAAGTGGTCATCGTCGATATGTGCCCTCAGGCCAACGTGAGCGAAGTTGTGCTCGGAGGAAATGGAAAGGGGGCGACTGAACTTGAGGCTCTTCTCGGCAAAACTCCGAGGCAGACGGTCGGCGGATATTTCGACGAGAGGATTTCAAGCCCCCACAAAATTACAGGAAATGAGACAAATTTCCTTCTCAAGGCTGCGAGCTTTAACGATAACCTTGACGACAATATCTTCCTGGTTGCTGGAGATCCTTCATTGGAGATCCAGGCGGAGGCGATAAACCAGATCGCAGGGCAGACACTGCCTAGCTCGTCTTGGGCGAATGTTCATCAGTGGCTGAAGGATCTTCTCCTTGCTATCGGGCGTGCGCATCCCAACGCTGTGTTTTTCATCGACTGTAATCCCAGTTTCTCTGCATACACAGAGCTCGCGATCATCGCAGCCGAGCGCCTTATTGTGCCGTGCTCTGCCGATGGTTCTTCAGCTCGGGCGATATCGAACATTGGGCAACTGATCTATGGAATTAATGTGCCCCAGGCGTATGCCACGGTTAGTTTCTCCCAACGCGCGAAAAACAATGGACTTGCTGTTCCGACCGTCCATGTAATTCCGCTAAATCGTAGTACGCAGTATGAGCAAAAGCCGTCAAAGGCTTTTTCTGCTATGTACGACGAGATCATTCGCCGTGCCAAAGATCTTATGGCGCAGAATAGCACAATTTTCTCCGCCCAGGCCGACACTCTATTTCTTGATATCCCTGATGCGCACAGTGTAAGCGTTGTAACCTCGCATCTCGGCTTGCCGTTGCATAAGATAAAGCTCGGAAAATACAACATTCACGAGAAAGATACCCAAGTTCCCAAAGATTCTCTCGCTCGGTATAAGACAGCTTTTGCGTCGTTGGTTGGACGTCTATAGAGCCTGCAAGGCCGGTGCGTCCCTTCGGACACGCCGGCCGTCGTTTCACGCGATCCATTCTCCTGCGAGCGAGCGGCCAATCAGCCGATCGGCAGGCGGAAGGCGATGAAGCGGGAGGCGCCGTCGCGCTCGACGCGCACGAGCACCGCCGCACGGCCGGTCTCGCCCGCCCGGGCGAGGGCCTCCTCGACCTCCTGCGGGTTCGCCACCGGCTCCCCGCCGACCTCGGCGATGACGTCGCCCTCGGCGATGCCCTTGTCGAAGGCCGGCCCGTCCGGATCGACCTCGACCACGGCGACGCCGGACATGTCGCCCTCGACCGGTGCGAGCTGGAGGCCGAGCTCGTCGAACGTCCGTGCCTGCGGCTCGCGGCCGGCGGTGACGATCGCCTCTGCCGGCATCCGGCCGATCGTGACCTCGAGCGTCCGCCGCTCGCCGTCGCGGAAGATCACCACCTCGATCGTCTCGCCCGGGTCCATGAAGGCGATCGTGCGCGACAGGTCGCGAGCGTCCTCGATGGCGCCGCCTTCCACCTCCAGCACGATGTCGCCGATCTCGAAGCCGGCCTCGGCCGCCGGGCCGTCGGGCGTCACCTGGCCGACGATGGCGCCCTGCGCCGCGTCGAGGCCGACGCCGGCGGCGATGTCCGCGTTCACCGGCTGGATCTGCACGCCGAGGAAGCCGCGCTCGACCTCGCCCGTCTCGCGCAGCTGCGCGACGATGCGCTGGACGGTCTCGGAGGGGATCGCGAAGGCGATGCCCACGTTGCCGCCCGTCGGCGAGGAGATCGCCGTGTTGACGCCGATCACCTGTCCGGACTGGTCGAAGGCCGGGCCGCCCGAGTTGCCCTGGTTCACCGGCGCGTCGATCTGCAGAAAGTCGTCGTAGGGACCCGCGCCGATGTCGCGCCCGCGCGCCGAGACGATGCCCGCGGTGACCGTGCCGCCGAGCCCGAACGGGTTGCCGATCGCCACCACCCAGTCGCCGACGCGCGGCGCGTCGGGCGCGAACTCGACGAAGGCGAACGGATCGTCGCGCTGCTCGACCTTGAGGAGGGCGAGGTCGGTCTTCGGGTCGAGGCCGACGATCTCCGCGTCGAGCGTCGTCCCGTCGTCCATCAGGACCTCGACGGTCTCGGCGCCCTCGACGACGTGGTTGTTCGTCACCAGGTAGCCGTCGCCCGAAATGAAGAAGCCGGAGCCCTGCGCCCCGCGGCGCGGGGCGGGCCCGCGCGGGGCGAGGCCCTCGCCGCCGCCGCGGAAGCGCTCGAAGAACTCGTGGAGCGGATGATCCTCCGGGATGTCCATGCCGGGCGGCAGGCCGGGCACGCCGCGGCCGGTGGTCATCGCCGGCTTCTCGCCGAGGCGGGTGCGTACGGACACGACCGCGGGGCGTACCCGCTCGACGACGTCGGCGAAGGAGGGGACGCGCGCGTCCGGCGTCTCGAGGGTCAGCGCGCCGGAGGGGCTCTCGGCCTGCGTCTGCGCCATGGCGGGGAGCGTCGCCTGGAACGGGCCGGCGCCGAGCCCGGCGGCGCCCAGCGCGCCGATGCCGACCGCGGCGAGGAGCCCGGCGCGCGTCGAGGCGAGCCGGCGGTGACCGATGCGCTCGGGGGAGTTCGTGGTCATGGAACCTCTGTCTCTGCGCTGTGAAGCGATGCGACGAGGGCGCGAGCCCCCGCCTTGGCCTCGACGCGAACGTCGGGCGTCGCCGGAGGTTCTAGACGCGCGGCGATGTCGCGCCCCTTTCCCGAACATTAAGTCTCTGTAACGCAAAGCGGAAACGGCCGAGCTCGTGCTCCCGTCTCCCGCGCCGCGGCTCTCCCGCGGGGGGGCCCTCAGTGCGCGCCCTGGTCCGTCCGGCGCGTGCCGTGCGATCGCGACAGCGCCGGCGCCGCGCCGCCGTGATCGAGCGCGCCCGAGGGCGGCGCCTTCGGGCCGTCATGGGGATGCATGCCCTCGTCGGCGGTGCGGTGCTCGGGGATGTCCGCGTGCGGATCGTTCCGGCGCTTCGTCTCGAGCGCCTTCTTCGCGGCCTTCTGCTGCTCGGTCTCGTGCTCTGCCATGATGCGTGTTCCTCAGCGCTTGCGGGCCGGCTCGCCCGTGATCGTCCGCTCGACTTCGGCGAGGTCGGAGACGTGCTCCCGGCCCATGCGGGTGTCGGCGTGGCCGTGGCCGTGCTGGAGCGGGTCGTTGTCGGAACCCGCACCGCCCTTCTCCGCGTCGCCGCCGCGATCGGGCGCGTAGTCTTCCGGCGGGCGGCCGTGGTGCTCTCCGAACGTCTCCGGCGTCGTCGAGGGCTCGCGCGTCAGCGGGCTCTGCTTGGGCGCGTTGCCCATCTCCTGGTTCCGGTTGAGCGCGGCGCGGGCCTTCTCTTCCTGCGAACGGGGGTCGTGCATGGGATCCTCCCGGGATCGTGTCGGTCCTCCCACCAACGCGGCCCGAATGCCCCACGTTCCGTGGGCGGCCCCGCTTGTCCCAGCCTGCCGCGCCCCCTATGGTCCGCCGCGTTCCACGCAAGGACGAGACACACGTGCGCCACATCTCCACCCGCGGCGAGGCCCCGGCCATCGGCTTCACCGACGCGCTGCTCACCGGCCTCGCGCGCGACGGCGGGCTCTACGTGCCGGAGGCCTACCCGCTGCTGCCGCGCGAGACGATCGCGGGCTTCTCGGGCCTGACCTTCGCGCAGACCGCCCAGCGTGTGCTCGGCGCGCTCGTCGAGGGCGAGATCGAGACGGCGGCGCTCGACGCCATGATCGAGGACGCCTACGCCGCCTTCCGCCACCCCGCGACCTGCCCGCTCGTCCAGATCGGCGACAACCTCTTCGTGCTGGAGCTCTTCCACGGGCCGACGCTCGCCTTCAAGGACGTGGCGATGCAGCTGCTCGGGCGGCTGATGGACCACGTGCTGAAGGCGCGGGGCCAGCGCGCCACCATCGTCGGCGCGACGTCCGGCGACACCGGCTCCGCCGCCGTCGACGCCTTCTCCGGTCTCGACCAGGTCGACGTCTTCATCCTCTTCCCGCAGGGGCGCGTCTCCGAGGTCCAGCGCCGGCAGATGACGACGGTCGCGTCGCCCAACGTCCACGCGGTGGCGTTGGAGGGCACGTTCGACGATTGCCAGGCCATCGTGAAGGGCATGTTCAACCACGCCCGCTTCCGCGACGACCTCCTGCTCTCGGGGGTGAACTCCATCAACTGGGCCCGTGTCGCGGCGCAGGCGACCTACTACTTCACCTCCGCCGTCGCGCTCGGCGGCCCGCATCGGCCGATCTCCTACGCCGTTCCCACCGGCAATTTCGGCGACATCCTCGCCGGCGACATCGCCCGGCGCATGGGCCTGCCGATCGGGGAGCTGGTGATCGCGTCCAACGCCAACGACATCCTGCCGCGCACCCTGGAGACGGGCGCCTACACCGTCACCGGCGTGACGCCGACGACCTCGCCCTCGATGGACATCCAGGTCTCGTCGAACTTCGAGCGGCTGCTCTTCGAGCTCCACGACCGCGACGCCGCGGCGATCCGCGGGCTGATGGGGCAGCTCGCCCAGGCGCGCGCGTTCGGCATCGCCGAGGAGCCGCTCGCGCGGCTTCGCCGGACCTTCTCGGCGCGCGCCGTGCCGGAGGAGGAGGTCTCCGCGGAGATCGCCCGCACCCGGCGCGAGGCCGGCTACCTGCTCGATCCGCACACGGCGATCGGCGTCGCCGCCGGGCGCGCGGCGCTCGCCCGCGATCCCGGGGTGCCGATGGTCGCGCTCGCGACCGCGCATCCCGCGAAGTTCCCGGACGCCGTGGAGGCCGCCTGCGGCGTGCGCCCGCCGCTGCCGCCGCACCTCGCCGACCTCTACGACCGCCCCGAGCGCTTCGAGGTGCAGCCCAACGACCAGGGCGCGATCGAGCGCTTCATCCGCGCCCGCTCGCGGATCCCGGGAGCACGGGACCCGGGAGCACGGGCATGACCGTTCCCTCGCAGGAGCATCGCGAGACGCGGCTCGCGAACGGGCTCGTGGTCGTCACCGAGGCGATGCCCCACGTCGCCACCGTCGCGCTCGGCGTCTGGATCGGCGCCGGCGCCCGCGACGAGGCCGAGGACGAGCACGGGCTCTCGCACCTGCTCGAACACATGGCCTTCAAGGGCACGGCGCGGCGCTCGGCGCAGGCGATCGCCGAGGACATCGAGAACGTCGGCGGCGACATCAACGCCGCCACCTCCGTCGAGTACACCTGCTACACGGCCCGCGTGCTCGGCGAGGACGTCGGGCTCGCGCTCGACGTGCTCGGCGACATCCTCACCGCCTCGAGCTTCGACCCGGTGGAGCTCGAGCGCGAGCGCGGCGTGATCCTCCAGGAGATCGCCGCCGTCGAGGACGCGCCCGACGACCTCGTCGGCGACCTCTTCGTCGAGACCGCGTTCCCCGGCCAGCCGCTCGGGCGCCCGATCCTCGGCCGGCCGGAGACGGTCTCCGCCTTCCGGCCGGACGGCATCCGCGCCTTCGTCGAGCGGCTCTATCGCCCCGGCCGCATGGTGATCGCCGCCGCCGGCGCGGTCGAGCACGAGGCCGTGGTCGACGCCGCGCACCGCTTCTTCGGCGCGATGCCGGAGGGCGCCGGGCCGGAAGCGCCGGCGGCCACCTATCGCGGCGGCGAGACGCGGATGAAGCGCAGGCACGAGCAGGTCAACCTGATGCTCGGGCTGCCCGGCCGCTCCTTCCGGGCGCGGGACTACTACGCCACGCAGCTCTTCGCCCAGGTGCTCGGCGGCTCGATATCCTCGCGGCTGTGGCAGGAGGTGCGCGAGAAGCGCGGCCTCGCCTACTCGGTCGACGCCTTCCACTGGCCCTTCTCCGACACCGGCCTGTTCGGCATCGCCGCCGGCGTCGCAGAGGAGGACGCCGCCGCCTTCGCCGAGGTCGCCGTCGAGACCCTGCGCGACACCGCGGCGACGCTGACCGAGGCCGAACTCGCCCGCGCCAAGGCGCAGGTGAAGGTGGGGCTCCTCGCCGCGCTGGAGACGCCCGGCGGGCGAATCGAGCGCCTCGCCCGCCAGATGCTCGCGTGGGGCCGCATCGTGCCGATGCACGAGCTCGTCGAGCGGGTCGAGGCCGTCGACGTCGCCGCCGCCCGCGCCGCCGGCGCGGCGCTGCTCGAGGGCGCGCCGACCCTCGCCGCGATCGGCCCGCTGAAGACGTTGCCGCGGCTCGACGCGATCGCAGCGCGGCTTCGGGGCTGAGGGCGCGCCGCTCGATTGCGGTCCCAGGTCTCGACCGGCTGCCGCGGGACGTCCTCTCACGTCGCGCCGGACCCCGCCTCGCGTTCCCCCACCTCCGCCCCGCTCCCACCCGGGAGAGGGGTTGCGGGCGTCGCCGCGAAGCTCGGCCATTTCCTTGCATCCGCTCGCGAAAGCGACCGTGGGACTCCGCGGCGTGAGACTTCGTTAACCGTATCGCGCTCTCATCGGGGCACGGCCCGCGGGTGCTTCGTCCCGCGCCGCTTCCGTTGACGACCATACGAGCCCATGGTATCCCAAATCATCCCGGTCACGGTGCTTCGCCAGCCGCACGGATGCCGCTCTCGCGGCCCCGCGCGTATGCGCGCGTCGTCGTCGACGGGGTCCGGTGGCGTATCTGCCGGCGGGTTCGGTTCGAGGAGCGTCAGGGCGGCCGATGAACCGCTTCGTATCCAACTTCACCAATCGGCTGGATGCGAAGGGGCGCGTCTCCATCCCGGCGACGTTCCGTTCCGTGCTGGCGCGCGACGGGTTCGAGGGGCTCTACGTCCATCCGGCGCTGGACGCGCCGGCCCTGGATGCGGGGGGCAATCGCCTGCTGGAGGAGATCGACGCGTTCCTGTCGAGCCTCACGCCCTATTCGGACGAGCGCGATCAGCTCTCCACGGCGCTGTTCGGGACGAGCGAGATCCTCAAGGTCGACACGGAGGGACGGGTCATCCTGACGGAGAGCGTGAAGGCCCATGCGGGGATCGCGGACAGCGTGAGCTTCGTGGGCCTGGGCCACAAGTTCCAGATCTGGGAGCCCGAGCGCTTTCGCGCGCATCTGGAGGAGGCGCGCGCGAAGGTACGGGACCTCAAGCGGTCGATCGGGGCGGGCACGCCGACGGCGTCGCGCGGGGCTGCGGCCCCGTCGGGGGACGGCACTCCGGGAGCACGAGTGCGATGACGGGCCGCGGCGACGGCCTGGCCGGAGCCGCTGGCGGACCGGCCCGTCACGCACCCGTGCTCCTCGAGGAGGTCGTCGCGGCGCTCGCGCCGGCCGCGGGCGGCACGATCCTCGACGGCACGTTCGGCGCGGGCGGCTACGCGCGCGCGCTGCTCCAGGCGGACGCGCGCACCCGCGTCGTCGCCCTCGACCGCGACCCGACGGCGATCGCCGGCGGCGCCCCGCTCGTCGCGGCCCACGCGCCGCGCCTCACCCTCGTCGAGACCAGGTTCGGCGCGCTCGAGACGATCGCGCGCGAGACGGCTCCCGACGGTCTCTCGGGCGTCGTCCTCGACATCGGCGTCTCCTCGATGCAGCTCGACCAGGCCGAGCGCGGCTTCTCCTTCCGCTTCGAGGGCCCCCTCGACATGCGCATGGAGAAGGCCGGCCCGAGCGCGGCGGACATCGTCAACGAAGCGGACGAGACGACGCTCGCCGACATCTTCTACCACTACGGCGAGGAGCGCCGCTCCCGGGCGATCGCGCGGGGCATCGTCGAGGCGCGCCGCAAGACGCGCTTCGAGACGACGACGCAGCTCGCCGACCTCGTCTCGCGGTTCGTGCGCGCCGAGCCGCACGGCCCGCACCCGGCGACGCGGGTGTTCCAGGGCCTGCGCATCGCCGTCAACGACGAGCTGGGCGAACTCGTCCGTGCGCTGCACGGCGCCGAGCGGGCGCTGGCGCCGGGCGGGCGGCTCGTGGTCGTCACCTTCCATTCGCTGGAAGACCGCATCGTCAAGCAGTTCCTCGCCGCCCGCTCCGGCCGCGCGCCCGGCGGCTCGCGGCACCTGCCGGCCGGGGACGCGCCGCAGCCGAGCTTCCGCCTCGCGACCAAGGGTCCGGTCGTCCCCGGGGAGGCCGAGCTCGCGGTGAACCCCCGCGCCCGCTCGGCCAAGCTGCGCGCCGGCGAGCGGCTCGACACGCCGGCGCAGGCGCCGCTCTCGGCGCTCGAGACGCTCGCCACCCTCCCCGCCCCCGCCCGCCCGCGAGCCCGCCGATGATCAAGATCCTGCACGTCGCGGCGATCGCGGGACTGATCGGCTCGGCCGTCTGGGCCTATTCCATCAAGTACGAGACGATCCGCCAGACCGAGGAGCTCACCCGCCTCGAGCGCGCCATCGCGCGCGAGCGCGAGATGATCGCGGTGCTGCGCGCGGAATGGGCCTTCCTCAACCGGCCGGACCGGGTCGAGACGCTTGCGGACGCGCACCTGCCCGAGATCGTGCCCTTCACGGTCGAGCACCTCGCACGCTTCGAGGACCTGCCCGAGCGCCCCCCGGCCGCCGACGCGATCGGCGCGAAGCTCGAGGCGCTCGGCCTCGCGGCGCCGACGGCGACGCCCGGCACGACGGGCTCGATCCCCGTGCGCACCCAGACCACGCCCACCACCCGCACGCCCGCGAGGTAGCCCGTGCCGATGCGCAGCAAGACGCCGCGAGAGACCCGCGACGCGGAACCGGCACGGACCCCGGATGCGCCCGAAGCCCGGCGCCGGGGCTTTCTCGGCGGGCTGTTCCGGCTGCGCGCCGACAAGAGCCGCGCGCGCATCGCGCTCGGCATGGTCTGCTTCGCCGGCCTGTTCGGCGTGATCGCGGGCCGGCTCGTCCTGCTCGGCATCGAGCCGGACGCGGAGACCGGCCCGCGCCGTGCGGCGTCGAGCGAGATCGGCACCGTGCGCCCGGACATCCTCGACCGCAACGGCGAGATCCTGGCGACCGACATCACCATGGTCTCGGTCTTCGCCGAGCCACGCAACGTCATCGATCCCGACGAGGCGACCGAGCTTCTCACGGCCGTCTTCCCCGATCTCGACGCCACGCGCCTGCGCAACGACCTGTCGACCAACCGCGGCTTCATCTGGGTGAAGCGCGAGATCACGCCGCGCCAGCAGGCGGAGGTGCACGCCCTGGGAATCCCCGGCGTGGGCTTCCTGCCCGAGATGAAGCGCGTCTATCCCAACGGCGTCGCCGCGGCCCACGTGCTGGGCTTCGCGGACATCGACAACGTCGGCATCGCCGGCATCGAGCAGTGGATCGACCGCCAGGGCCTGGTGCTGCCGGGGGACGAGATCGCGCCGGGGGAGACCCCGCAGCTTCCCCCCGTGCGGCTCTCCATCGACCTGCGGGTGCAGCACGCGGTCCGTGCCGAGCTCGTCGCGGCGATGGAGAAATTCTCCGCCATCGCCGCCGCGGGCCTCGTCGTCGACGTGCGCACCGGGGAGGTGATCAGCCTCGTCTCGCTGCCCGACTTCGACCCGAACGTGCCCGTCGATGCCCAGCAGCCCGACCGGATCAACCGGATCAACGTCGGCGTCTACGAGATGGGGTCGGTGATGAAGGCGGTGACCACCGCGCAGGCGCTCGAGTCGGGCCGCTTCACCATCAACTCCGTCATCGACGCGCGCGGCTCGCTGCGCTTCGGGCGCCAGACGATCAGCGACTACCGTGGCGAGAACCGCCCGCTGACCGTGCCGGAGGTGTTCGTCCATTCGTCCAACGTCGGCACGGCGCGCATGGCGCTCGCGCTCGGGCCGCAGCACCAGCAGGACTTCCTGCGCGAACTCGGCCTGCTCGGGCGCCTGCGCACCGAGCTCGCCGAGAGCGCCGCCCCGCTCGTGCCCGCCCGCTGGGGCGAGATCAACACGGCGACGATCTCCTTCGGGCACGGCATCGCCGTGCAGCCGCTCGCCGCGACCATGGCGACCGCCGCGATGGTCAACGGCGGCTACCTCGTCCCGCCGACCTTCCTCCGGCGCTCGGAGGAGGACGCGCAGGCGCTCGCGGACCAGGTGATCTCCCGCGAGACCAGCGAGGCGCTGCGCTACGTCATGCGCGTCAACGCCGAGCGGGGCTCGGCGCGGTCCGCGTCGATCGCGGGCTTCTACGTGGGCGGCAAGACCGGCACGGCCGAGAAGGTGGTGGACGGACGCTACGCCCGCGACAAGCGGCTCAACACGTTCTTCGCGGTCGCGCCGGCGGACGATCCACGCTATCTCTTCCTCACCATCCTCGACGAGCCGAAGGCGCTGCCGGAGACGCACGGCTTCGCGACGTCGGGTTGGAACGCCGCCCCGACCACCGGCAGGATCATCGAGCGCGTCGCGCCCATGCTGGACATCCCGCCCCGCTTCGAGCCGCCCGTGGCGCCCTTCCCGGCGATGGCGCGCGCGGGCGCCTGGGGGACGACGCAGTGAGCGGGGCGCGGCTCGGCGACCTCCTCGACGAGACCCCGCCGGAGCTGGCGAACGTCGCCGTCTCCGACGTCGCCGTCGACAGCCGGGTGGTGACGCCGGGCGCGCTCTTCGTGGCCGTGCCGGGCACGAAAGTGGACGGTCTGCGCTTCGTCACCGCCGCCGCCGCCGACGGCGCGACGGCGATCGCCGGCGAGGCCGATCGCCCCGCGGATCTGCCGGACGGGATCGCCTGGGTGCGCGTCGCCGACGCCCGCGCGGCGCTCGCGCGGGCCGCGGCTCGGATGCATCCGGGCCGGCCCGGCACCATCGTCGCAGTCACCGGCACCGCCGGAAAGAGTTCGGTCGCCGACTTCGTGCGCCAGATCGAGGCCGCCCGCGGGAACGCCGCCGCGAGCCTCGGCACGCTGGGCATCGTCACCGCCTCCGGCGCACGCTACGGCGGGCTCACCACGCCCGACCCGGTCGCCCTGCACCGGACGCTCGAGCGGCTCGCGGGGGACGGGATCACCCACCTCGCCATGGAGGCGTCCTCACACGGCCTCGACCAGAAGCGCCTCGACGGCGTGCGGCTCGCGGCCGCCGCCTTCACCAATCTCGGGCGCGACCACCTCGACTACCATCCGACGATGGACGCCTACTTCGAGGCGAAGATGCGCCTGTTCCGGGTGCTGCTTGCCTCGGATCGGCCGGCGGTGATCAACGCCGACGGCGACTGGTCCGACCGCGCCGAGGCGGTGGCCCGCGAGACCGGGCGGCGCGTCCTCACCACCGGCATGAAGGGCGCGGACCTGCGGCTCCTGTCGGCGACGCGCGCCGGCTTTTCACAGCGGCTGCGGATCGCGCACGCCGGCGGGGAGACCGAGGTCGACCTGCCGCTCATCGGCGATTTCCAGGTCGAGAACGCCCTCGTCGCCGCCGGGCTCGCCGTCGCGGCGGGCGCCGAGCCGCAGGCGGCGCTAGCGGCGCTCGGTCGCCTTCGCGGCGTGCCGGGGCGGTTGGAGCCCGTGGGCGAGACGAACGGCGCGCTGTGCCTCGTCGACTACGCCCACAAGCCGGACGCCCTGCGCCACGTGCTGGCCACGCTGCGGCCGTTCGCCACGGGCAGGCTCGTCGTCGTCGTGGGCTGCGGCGGCGACCGCGATCCCGGCAAGCGCCCGATCATGGGTCGCGTGGCCGTCGAGGGCGCGGACGTGGCGATCGTCACCGACGACAACCCGCGCAGCGAGGATCCGGCGGCGATTCGCGCCGCCGTGATGGCGGCGGCGCCGGGCGCGCGCGAGATCGGCGATCGCGCCGAGGCGATCCGCGCGGGTGTGGCGATGCTCGGCCCCGGCGACGTGCTCGTCGTCGCCGGCAAGGGTCATGAAACCGGCCAAATCGTGGGCGACCGGGTACTGCCGTTCTCCGACCACGCCGAGGTCCGGGCGGCGATCGAGGCGAGGACGCGATGACGACGGACGACGCGCCGACCCATACCGCCCCTCCCCTCTGGACCGGCGCCGCCGCGCGCGATGCCATCGGCGCCACCGTCCACGGGACGCTCCCGGCGCGCATCGAAGGTGTCTCGATCGACACCCGCACGCTGGAGCCCGGCGACCTCTTCGTCGCCATCGTCGGCGAGAGCAACGACGGGCACGCCTACGTCGCCGACGCCTTCGCCAAGGGGGCGGCGGCCGCGCTCGTGGCGCACGACCGCGCCGCAGCGCTCTCCGGCACGGGGCCGCTGCTGGCCGTTCCCGACACTCTGCGCGGGCTGGAGGACCTCGGCCGCGCGGCGCGGGCGCGCACGACCGCGCGGATCGTCGCGATCACCGGCTCGGTCGGCAAGACCGGCTCGAAGGAGGCGCTGCGCGTCGCGCTCGCCCGTTCCGGCCGCACGCACGCCGCCCAGGCCTCCTACAACAATCACTGGGGCGTGCCGCTCACCCTCGCGAGGATGCCGGCGGACACGGAGTTCGGCGTCTTCGAGATCGGCATGAACCACGCGGGCGAGATCGCCCCCCTGTCGCGCATGGTGCGCCCCCACGTCGCCATCGTCACCACCGTCGAGGCGGTGCACATCGAGAACTTCCGCGACGTGCGGGGGGTCGCGGACGCCAAGGGCGAGATCTTCCTCGGCCTGGAGCCCGGTGGCGTCGCGATCGTCAACCGTGACAACCCGCATTGCGACCGGCTGATCGCGCTCGCCTCCGCGAGCGCCGCCGGGCGCGTCCTCACCTTCGGCGAGGACGAGCGGGCGGACGTGCGCGCGGTGACCATCGTCACCCGCCCGGACCTCTCGATCGTCGACGCGAGCGTGCTCGGCCAGCGTTGCGCCTACCGGATCGGCATGGCCGGCCGGCACATCGCGCTCAACACGCTCGCGCTCGTCGCGGCGGCGAAGGCGCTCGGGCTCGACGTCGCGCTCACCGCGCTCGCGCTCGCCGACGTCGCCCCGCCCGCCGGGCGCGGCGCGCGTCGCGAGCTCGCGCTGGTCGGCGGCACGGTGACTCTCGTCGACGAGAGCTACAACGCCAATCCCGCCTCCGTGCGCGCGGCGCTGGAGACGCTCGGCCAGATGGAGCTGCCCTGGCGCGGGCGGCGCATCGCCGTGCTCGGCGACATGCTCGAGCTCGGCCCCGACGGGCCGCGCCGGCACCGCGAGCTCGCCCCCGTCGCGCTCGGGGCGGGCATCGATCTCGTCTTCACCGTCGGCGCGCTGATGAAGGAGCTCCATGCGGCGCTGCCGCCCGAGCGCCGCGGCGGCTGGGCGGCGACCTCCGAGGGGCTCGTCGCCACGGTGGTCGGCGCGCTCAGGCCCGGCGACATCGTGATGATCAAGGGATCGCGCGGCGTGCGCACGGAAAGGATCGTCAAGGCGATCGAGGAGCGCTATAGCGAGGCCGCCGCGCCGCGCGCGGCCGCCGAGGCCGCGCCCGTCGGGCGCCGAGGATAACCCGCGCCCATGCTCGTCTGGCTCTCCGCATTCTCCGACACGTTCGGCCTGCTCAACGTCCTGCGCTACATCACCTTCCGCACGGGGATGGCGACGGCGACGGGCTTCCTCTTCGTGTTCTGGTTCGGCCCCTCGATCATCGCCGCGCTGCGCGTACGCCAGGGCAAGGGCCAGCCGATCCGCGAGGACGGGCCGCAGTCGCACCTGCTGACGAAGCGCGGCACGCCGACCATGGGCGGGCTGATGATCCTCGCCGGCCTCATCGTCTCGACGCTCTTGTGGGCCGACCTCGAGAACGCCTACGTCTGGATCGTGCTGATGGTGACGGTCGGCTTCGGCGCGATCGGCTTCTACGACGACTACCTCAAGGTGACGAAGCAGTCCCACAAGGGCTTCTCCGGCCGCTCGCGGCTGGCGATCGAGGGGTTGATCGCGGGCACCGCGATCGTGGCGATCGCCTACACGGCCACGCCCGCGCTGGCGAACCACCTGGCGCTCCCGTTCCTCAAGGACGTGCTCCTGAACCTCGGCTGGTTCTACGTGATCTTCGGCGCGATCGTCATCGTGGGCGCCGGCAACGCCGTGAACCTGACGGACGGGCTCGACGGGCTCGCCATCGTGCCGGTGATGATCGCCACCGCGAGCTTCGGCTTCATCGCCTACCTCGTCGGCAACGCCATCTTCGCCAACTACCTGCAGATCCACTTCGTGCCCGGCACCGGCGAACTCGCGGTGATCTGTGGCGCGCTGATCGGGGCCGGGCTCGGCTTCCTGTGGTTCAACGCGCCGCCGGCACAGGTCTTCATGGGCGACACGGGCTCCCTCGCCCTGGGCGGCATGCTCGGCACGATCGCCGTGGCGACGAAGCACGAGATCGTGCTCGCCATCGTCGGCGGCCTGTTCGTGCTGGAGGCGGCATCGGTCATCATCCAGGTGGTGTCCTTCAAGCTCACCGGCCGGCGCGTCTTCAAGATGGCGCCGATCCACCATCACTTCGAGCAGCTCGGCTGGACGGAGCCGCAGGTCGTGATCCGATTCTGGATCATCGCCGTCGTGCTCGCCATGGTCGGGCTCGCGACGCTCAAGCTGCGCTGAGGAGAGCCGCGCGATGATGCCCGTGACGACCTTCGCCGGGCGGTCGGTCGCCCTGTTCGGGCTCGGCGGCTCGGGGCTCGCGACGGCGCGGGCCCTCGTCGCCGGCGGCGCGACGGTCGCGGCCTGGGACGACGCCGAGGGCAAGCGCGCGGAGGCGTCGGCCGCCGGCATCGCCGTCGTCGACCTCGCGCAGGCGGACTGGGAAGGCTACGCCGCGCTCGTGCTCTCGCCCGGCGTCCCCCTCACCCACCCCGCCCCGCACTGGACCGTCGAGAGGGCGAAGGCCGCGGGCATCGAGATCATCGGCGACATCGAGCTGTTCTGCCGCGAACGCCGGGCGAGCGCGCCGCACGCGCCCTTCGTCGCCGTCACCGGCACGAACGGCAAGTCGACGACCACCGCGCTCCTCGCCCACGTCCTGCGCGAGGCGGGGTTCGAGGTCGCCATGGGCGGCAACATCGGCACGCCGATCCTGGCGCTGCCGCCACCCTCCGAGGAGCGGGTGCACGTGGTCGAGGTGTCGAGCTTCCAGATCGACCTCGCGCCGACCCTCGACCCGACGATCGGCTGCCTGATCAACATCACGCCCGACCATCTCGACCGCCACGGCACGCTCGAGGCCTACGCCGCCATCAAGGAGCGGCTCGTGGCCGGTGCACGCACGGCGCTGGTGGGCGTCGACGACGATCTCACCAACGCCATTGGCAAGCGCCTGTCCGAGCGGGAGGGGTCCGACGTCTATCCCGTCTCGGCCGAGGGCGAGCGGCCCTGGGGCTTCTTCGCGCTGGGAAGCGAGATCCGCGCCCGCAACGCCGGCGAGGCGCTCGCGGACACGCTCGTTCTGGCCGATCTCACGGGTGTCGAATCCCTGCGCGGGCGTCACAACGCCCAGAACGCCGCCTTCGCCTGCGCCGCCGCCTGGCTCTGCGGCGCGCCACCGGAGGCGATCGCCGCGGCCGTGCGCTCCTTCCCGGGCCTCGCCCACCGCATGGAGCAGGCGGGCGCGCGCGGGCGCGTGCGCTTCGTCAACGATTCGAAGGCGACGAACGCGGACTCGACCGAGGTGGCGCTCGCCGCGTACGACCGCGTGTTCTGGATCGCGGGGGGCAAGCCGAAGGCCGGCGGCATCGACTTGCTCGCGCCCCATTGGGCGAAGATCGCCAAGGCCTACCTGATCGGTGCGGCGACCGATGCGTTCGCCGCCGCCCTCGAGGGGCGGGTGGACTACGAGCGCTGCGGCACGCTCGACGTCGCCGTCGCGCGGGCCGCCGCCGACGCGGCGGCGACGGGGGAGGACGAGGTCGTCCTGTTCTCCCCGGCCTGCGCGTCCTTCGACCAGTTCCGGAATTTCGAGGAGCGGGGCGAGCGGTTCAAGGCGCTGGTGGTGGGGCTGGGTTGAGGGCCGATCGAGCCGCCTCTCACCCCCGCCGCACGAGCACCCGCGCCCCCACCGGCACGCGCTCGTAGAGGTCGACGATGTCCTCGTTGAGCATGCGCACGCAGCCCGAGGAGACGGCCTCGCCTATCGACCAGGGCTCGTTGGTCCCGTGGATGCGGAAGAGCGTGTCGCGGTCGCCCTGGTAGAGGTAGAGCGCGCGGGCACCGAGCGGGTTCTCGAGGCCGCCCTCCATCCAGGACGGGAGGTTGGGGATGATCCGGCGCATGTTGTCCGTGGGGCTCCAGGCCGGCCAGACGCCCTTGCGGCCGACGCGTGCGGCGCCGCTCCAGGAGAAGCCGTTGCGGCCGACCCCGATGCCGTAGCGCATCGCCCTGCCGCCCTCCTCCACGAGGTAGAGGAAGCGGCCGCCGATATCGACCACGATCGTGCCCGGCGCCTCGCCGCCCGTGTAGGACACGCGCTGGCGCATCAGCTCGGGCTTCATGAGGGCGCGGTTGACGAGCGGGATGTCGAAGGGCTCGTCGTCCTTGTAGCCCGTGTACCAGGCGGCCGTCCCGTCGAGCGCCACGGCCTGCGCCAGGACGGCGGGGGAGACCCAGTCTCCGCGCGTCGGCCCGTCCGCGGTCGTGGCGGTGTTGCACGCCGCGAGGGCGCCGATCATGAGGACGAGGAGGAGACGCGCGAGCATGGAGGACGACCCGGAAAGCGATGGCACGCGCCCGCGTGAGTCGCGAGCATCCGCATGGTTAAGGAACGTCCTTAAGGATCGCTTACCGCACCGCAAGCGCCGCCGTGGCGGCGGACCGTTTTCCTGCCACTCTGTGGCCTTATTGCCGCATGTAGAGGAGGCGCGCGCGGATGGTGCCGTCGAGGGCGCGGAGCGCGGCGAGCATCTCCCGGCCGTCGGCGGGAACGCCGTCCACCTCCACCACGACGTAGCCGATCTCGCCGTCCGTCTGCAGGTACTGGCCGGCGATGTTGACGCCGCGATCGGCGAAGACGCCGATGAGCCGCGAGAGGATGCCCGGCACGTTCTGGTGAACGTGGATGAAGCGCGTGCCCCGGGCGCGCCCGGGCAGCTGGGCCTGGGGGAAGTTGACCGCGCCGACCGTCGCGCCGACGTCGGAATACTCGACGAGCTTGCGCGCCACCTCGACGCCGATGCGCTCCTGCGCCTCCACCGTCGAGCCGCCGACATGCGGGGTGAGGATGACGTTGTCGATCCCCTGGAGCGGGCTCTCGAAGGGCTCGTTGTTCGAGCCCGGCTCCTTGGGGAAGACGTCGACCGCCGCGCCGCGCAGGTGCCCGTCCCGGAGCGCGGCGGCGAGCGCGTCGAGGTCCACCACCGTGCCGCGGGAATTGTTGACGAGGTAGGCGCCGGGCTTCATCGCGCGAATCTCACGCGCGCCGATCATGCCCTCGGTCTCGGGCGTCTCCGGCACGTGCAGCGTGACGACGTCCGCCTTCGCGAGCAGCTCCTGGAGCGTGTCGACCGGCTCGGTGTTGCCGTGGCGCAGCTTCTCGGTGCGGTCGTAGTACATCACCCGCATGCCGAAGCTCTCCGCCAGCGTGGAGAGCTGCGAGCCGATGTTGCCGTAGCCGACGATGCCGAGGCACTTGCCGCGCACCTCGTGGCTGTCCGTGGCGGACTTGTCCCACCCGCCCTCGTGCGCCGCGTTGGAGCGCGGCACCACCCGGCGCATGAGCATCACGATCTCGGCCAGCGTCAGCTCCGCCACCGAGCGGGTGTTGGAGAACGGTGCGTTGAACACCGGTACGCCGCGCAGGCGCGCGGCGTCGAGGTCGACCTGGTTCGTGCCCACCGAGAAGCAGCCCACCGCGACGAGCCGGTCCGCCGCCGCGAAGACCTCCTCGGTCAGCCTGGTGCGCGAGCGGATGCCGAGGATGTGCACGCCCTTGACCGCCTCCTTCAGCGCCTCCCCGTCGAGCGCCGTCTTCAGGCGCGTGATCGAGACGTAGCCCGCCGCCTCGAGCAGCGCGACGGCGCTGTCGTTGACGTTCTCGAGCAACAGGATGCGGATCTTGTCCTTGGACAGGGAGAGGGGAGCGGTCATGGGGCAATCTCTGGTGCGTGTCGGCGCCGGCGCGGCACGGCTTCCATGTCGCAGCCGCGGGCGCGGGAATCAAGGTGGGATCGGCGCATGGCGGGCCGGCGCGGGGCGCCGGGCGGAGCGGGGCGCGCCGCTCAAACCCAGCGCCAATGCCCGTCCTGCACCACCAGCACGCGACCCTGCCAGATGTCGTAGTGCGGTGCGCGCTCGGGCGGGGCGCCGGCGATCAGCGTGAGGAGCGCGCGGGCGACGCCGCCGTGGGCGACCATCACCGTGTCGCGGGCGATGCCCTGGGCGACGGGGGCGAGGCGCGCGGCCAGCATCGCGTAGCTCTCGCCGCCGGGCGGGACGTAGCCCCACTTGTCCGCCTCGCGGGCGGTGGCGCCCGCTGGATCGTGGTCGCGCAGTTCGGGCCAAGTGAGGCCTTCCCAGGCGCCGAAGGATATCTCGACGAGCCGCGGGTCGAGCCGGTATTCCTCGCGCGGCAGGCCGAGCGTGCCGCGCAGGATCTCCATCGTGTCGCGCGTGCGGCGCATGGGGGAGGCGACGAAGTCGAGCCGGCCCGGATCGCCACGCACCAGCCCGCGCAGGATCCGCCCGGCCGCCTCGGCCTGGACGCGCCCGCGCGGGTTCAGCTCGGTGTCCTGCCCGCCCTGGAGGCGGCCCTGCGCGTTCCAGTCCGTCTCGCCGTGGCGGACGTAGTAGAGGACGGGTCCCGCCACGGCGCGTGCCTCCCCTCGTCTCGGTCGACCTGCCGGCGTCCGGCGCGGCTCAGTCCTTGTCGAGTGCGATGTCCGGCGCGTCGGGGTTCTTCATCCCGACGATGTGGTAGCCGGAATCGACGTGGATCGTCTCGCCGGTGATACCGCGCGACATGTCCGACAGGAGGAAGGCCGCCGTCTCGCCGACCTCCTCGATGGTGGTGTTGCGGCGGAGCGGAGAGTTGTAGGCGTTCCACTTCAAGATGTAACGGAAGTCGCCGATGGCGGAGCCCGCCAGCGTCTTGATCGGCCCGGCCGAGAGCGCGTTGACGCGGATGTTCTGCGGCCCGAGATCGGCCGCCATGTAGCGCACGGACGCCTCGAGCGCGGCCTTGGCGACACCCATGACGTTGTAGTGCGGCATCCACTTCTCGGCGCCGTAGTAGGTCAGCGTGAGCAGCGCCCCGCCGTTGGGCATCAGCTTCTCGGCGCGCTGGGCGATGGCCGTGAAGGAATAGCAGGAGATCGCCAGCGAGCGCGTGAAGTTCGCCTCGCTCGTGTCGACGTAGCGGCCGGTCAGCTCGTCCTTGTCCGAGAAGGCGATGGCGTGGACGACGAAGTCGATCGTGCCGAGCGCCCTGCCGGTCTCCTCGAACACGGCGTCGATCGTCGCCGCGTCGGTGACGTCGCAATGCCCGACGAGCGCGGCGTCGAGCTCCGCCGCGAGGGGCGCCACCCGCTTCTTGAGCGCGTCGCCCTGATACGTGAAGGCGAGCTTCGCACCCTGCTGATGCGCGGCCTTGGCGATGCCCCACGCGATGGAGCGGTTGTTCGCCACGCCCATGATCAATCCGCGCTTCCCGGCGAGAATGCCGGCGGTGGTCTCGTCCGCCATGAAACACCCGACTAGTTTGAGCCCCCCGGGCCGTCTGCGCGGCTTCTTTAGCCGACCGGGCGGCCACAGGAAAGCGCCAATCGTGGTTTACGCGCGAACGTTGCGGCAACCCGGATGGTCGTCCACGGGGGAGGTGCGCGCCTGCGTCGGCCTCACCGGGCGGCGAGCAGGTCGCGCAGCGTCGTGATCGTCGAGGAGTCCGCCACCCCGTCGACGCGCTCGGGGCGGAAGTGGCGCTGGAAGGCGCTCACCACCTGTTCGGTCGTCTCGCCGAAGACGCCGTCGATCGGCACGCCCCAGCCGTAGAGGGCGAGCATGGCCTGGAGCGCCTCGATCGGCGGGCCCTCCTCCCCGCGCTGGAAGAAGCGACCGTCGCGGATCGGCGTCGGGGCGACCCAGTGTCCGACGCCCTCCGCCGCCAGCCGAGCCCAGGGGAAGGTCTCGCCCGGGTCGCGCTTGCGCGCGGGGGCGACGTCCGAATGGGCGAGCACCCTCTCGCGACGGATGCCCCAGCGGGCGACGAGATCGCGGCACAGCGCGATCACCGCGGCCATCTGCGCCTCCGGATAAGGCGCGAGCCGGCCCGCCGCGTCGTGGCCCGGATGCGCGATCTCGATGCCGAGCGAGGCGGAGTTGAGATCGGTCTCGCCGGCCCAGCTCGAGACCCCCGCGTGCCACGCCCGCCGCCCCTCCGGCACGAGCTGGAGCGTGCGGCCGTCCTCGAAGACGAAGTAGTGGCAGGACACCTCGGAGACCGGGTTGCACAGCCATTGCAGCGCCTGACCGGCATCGGGCATGCCGGTGTAGTGCAGGATCAGCATGTCCGGCCGCCGCCCGTCCTTGCGCTCGCCGTGGTTGGGCGACGGGAAGACCTTGTGGGCGTGCGGGGATTCGGGGGCGGGATGGGTCATGTGCGTCGTTCCGGCATCGGTATTCACCCGATCCCCCGCTCCCGCGCGATCCGATCCCACGCCGCGTTCACCGCAGCCAGGCGCCGCGTGGCGATGGCGATGGCTTCGGGGGGCAGGCCGCGGGCGACGGCGCGATCGGGGTGGATCTCGGCGACGAGGCGTCGCCACTGCGCCTTGAGCGCCGCGTCGTCCATCTCGCGGGTCGCGCCGAGCACGGCGTAGGGGTCGTCCTCGAGGGCGAGATGCCGGGCGGCTACGCGCTCGAAGCGCGCGGCGTCGAAGCCGAAGATGCGGGCGACATCGCCGAGGAAGGCGAACTCGCGCTCGTGCACCGCGCCGTCGGCGGCGGCGATCAGGAAGAGGCCGTCGAGCACGTCCTCGAGCAGCGCCGGCTCGTCGGCGAGGAGTTCGCGCATCTGGAGCGCGTAGGAGTCGTAGCCGTCGGCGGTGCGGCTCGCCAGGTCGAACAGCGCCTCGACGCGGGCGCGATCCGCCTCGTCGACCTCGACGATCCGGCGGAAAGCCTCGCGCTCGGAGCGCATCACCACGCCGTCGGCCTTCGCCATCTTGGCGGCGAGCGCGACGAGGCCCGTCGTGAAGACGACGTCCTTGGGTGTGGGGCCGAAGAGCGCGCCCTCGCGATCGACGAGCACGTGGCCGAGCACGGCCCCGATCAGCGCGCCGATCGGCCCGCCGATCAGGAAGCCGATCCCCAACCCGCCGAGCTTCCCCCACACGCTCATCGCCACCGGCCTTCCCGAATCGCCGCCGACGCTAGCGCAAAAGAGGAAGGCCCGGGAGGGTATCCCGGGCCTTCGACGTCGGACGGACGAGGCGACCGCCCTCAGGACGGGTAGCAGTAACCGTCGCTGGCGAGATAGTAGCCGCGCGGGCAGCCCGACGGGGCGGGCGCGGTGCCCGCGCCGATGATCGCGCCGGCGCCGGCACCGAGCGCGCCGCCGATGAGGGCGCCTCCGCCGCGATTGCCCGGTCCGGCGACCGCGCTGCCGACGGCCGCACCGCCCGCGCCGCCGATCAGGGCACCGCCGACCGCGCGCTCGCCCGGGGTCGTGCAGGCGCCGACGGAGAAGGCGAGCGCGCCGGCGGCGAATATCGTAGCGAAGCGTTTCATGAGTGGGTCTCCTCCCTCGGAGCCCGGGACGCCCGGGCGGACGGAATTCGAAACCAGAACGCGGGGACGGCACGTCCGTTCCCGCGCACTTCGCGGATCGTGCACGACGGTGCGTCCGATCGCGGCGACGCTTGACGCGGGTGGGGCGGCGCGCCCACATGGAGCCCGCGTCAGTCGGCCGGGCGGCCGCTCCGCGCCTCGCGCGGGGAGGAAAGTCCGGGCTCCACGGAGAAACGGTGCCGGATAACGTCCGGCGGGGGCGACCCCAGGGACAGTGCCACAGAAAGCAGACCGCCGCGGCGGGCTCCGGCCCTCACCGCGGTCAGGGTGAAAGGGTGCGGTAAGAGCGCACCGCGGGACCGGCAACGGCGCCCGGCACGGCAAACCCCACCGGGAGCAAGACCGAATAGGGGCGACACGGGGCGCAGCCGCGTCCCAGGGCCGTCTCCGGCCTCGTCGCCCGGGTTGGTTGCAGGAGGTGGCCGGCGACGGCCATCCCAGATGAATGGCCGCCCATCGCGGGGAGACCCGCGTGGACAGAACCCGGCTTACAGGCCGGCTGACGCGACTTCGCCGAATGCAACGCCCTCGCCGATCGCGGTCGTCGTGTCGCAGGTCGGGTGCGCCGTGCCGTGCGTAGACCCCGGCGAAGGAGGCGGGTCGACATGAACGCTGCGGAGATATTCACGCTCGGGAAGGCGGGCCTTTGGCTCCTCCTGCCCATCGCCTTCGGCGTCTGGCAGCTCGTGTCGGTGCGCCGCGAGATCCGGCGCGACCGCGAGGCGGCGGGCCGCGAGGCCGCGCGCACGCCGCCTACCAGCTGATTTCGAACAGGCAGGCGTCGTCGCCGCGGCCCTCGCAGGCGGTCTGTCGGCAGCGGGCGCGCGGATGGACGAGGGCGCGCCAGAGCGCCTCGAACGTGCCTGCGTAGAAGGCGCAGCCCGGCAGCGCGAGGCGCGCACCCGAGACGAGCGGGCAGCCGCCGATCCGTACCCGCGCGGGCGCGGTGGCCAGGACGGAAAAGGCGCCGGACCCCGCGAAGGTCCAGGAATGACGCGCCACCGCCTTCAGGAGGAGCCGGCTCGCGAGCCGCGCCGGGAGGCGGGCGAGGACCCACCGGGCCGGCGCGGGAATGCGGTGCGCGAGCAGGTAGCGGCCGGTGCGCAGCCCGGCCTCGAAGCCGAGGTCGGCCGCCCGCGCCTCGCCGACGGCCGCGCGCAGCACGGCGTGGAGCGCCACCACCTCGCGCTCGTCGACCATCGCCTCGGGGACCGCGAAGACGTAGGGCTCGAGCCCCGCCTGGACGAGGATGCGCCCGGTCTCCCGGCGGCCGAGCGCCTCGAGCAGCACCTCGCGCATCTGGATGATGGCGTTGGGCCCGATCCGCGCCGTCACCGGAGCGGTCGACGCATCCGCGTCACCGTGGGAGGCGAGGGGTGCGGCCGAGGGCGCGCTCATCGCTCAGGCGTCCTCTTCCATCTGCTGCTTGCCGCCGCCGCAGGCCATGACCGCACCCTCGCGGCGATCGGGGAGAACGCCCGCCGGCGTCTCGCGCACGTCCGCCCGCGCGGCCTTCGCGACAGCCGCGCGCTCGCGCAGCGCCGCGCTCTGCTTGGCCTGGCGATGCGCCTTGGCGCGGTCCGCCGCCGCCTGCCACTCGTCCGCCTGGGCGGGGGCGATGGTGCGGGTCTCGTCGAAGTGGAAGTCCACCTTGCCCTTCGACTGCGGCCCCCAGTAGTTCACCTTGCCGAGATCGTAGAACGTCCTCGCGAAGCCGGCCTTCAGGAAGGCCTTCAGGCAGCCGAGCAGGTAGCGCCGTCGGAAGCCCTTGCCCTTCCACGGGTAGTCGAACAGCGCCTTCTTCATGTAGAAGCGCCGGTAGTTGTTCATCACCCGGTCGAGCAGCTCGCCGCGCTCCATCGCGTCCGGCTTGATGATCGGCGTGACGAAGTTGTACTTGTCGAAGTCGTAGATCTCGACCTTGTCGCCCAGCTCCTGGAAGAGCGGCGTATAGGGCCAGGGCGTGTACATCGACCAGTTGGCGAGGTCCGGGTCCCAGTCCCGCGCCATCTGGTAGGTCTCCTCCAGCGTCTCGGCGGTCTCGTTCTCGAGCCCGACGATGAACTGCGCCTCCACGAAGATGTCGGCGTCGCGCAGCGCGCGGATGGCGCGCTTGTTGTCCTCGATCGTGGTCTCCTTGTTGAAGCGGTCGAGCTTCATCTGCGCCGCCGCCTCCGTGCCGAGCGAGACGTGGACGAGGCCGGCCGCGCGGTAGAACTTCAGGTCGTCGATGTCGCGCAGGATGTCGGTGACGCGGGTGTTGATGCCCCACTTGATCCTGTCGGGCAGCCCGCGGTCGATCAGCTCCTGGCAGAAGGCCATGAACTTCTTCTTGTTGATGGTCGGCTCCTCGTCGGCGAGAATGAAGAAGCCCACCTGATGGTCGCGCACCAGCGCCTCGATCTCGTCCACCACCTTCTTCGGGTCGCGCACCCGGTAATCGCGCCAGAATTTCCACTGGCTGCAGAAGGTGCAGGTGAACGGGCAGCCGCGCGCCATGTTCGGGATCGCGACGCGCACGCCGAGCGGGATGTAGATGTACTTCTCCCACTCGAGCAGCGACCAGTCCGGCGAGATCGCGTCGACGTTCTTCACCGTCGGCGCCGCCGGGCTCGCGACGATCGTGTCGCCCTCGCGGAAGGCGAGGCCGCGGATGGCGTTGCGGTCGGCCGGCCAGCGGCCGTTGAGCACGGCCGTGCAGAGATCGACGATGATCTCCTCGCCCTCGCCGCGCACCACCACGTCGATCCAGGGCGCCTCGGAGAGCACCTGCTTGTACATGAAGGTCGCGTGCACGCCGCCGATGACGGTGACGATCTCGGGATTCACCTCCTTGGCGATCTCGAGCACCCGCTCCGCCTTGTAGATCGAGGGCGTGATGGCGGTCGTCCCGACCATGTCGGGGTTCGCCTTCTCGATCTCGGCGCGGATCTCCTCGTCGGAGAGGTGGTTCGTCATCGCATCGACGAAGACGACGTCGGTGAAGCCCGCGTTCTTCAGCGATCCGGCCAGGTAGGCCACCCAGGCGGGGGGCCAGTTCCCGGCGATCTCGGCGCCGCCGGAATGGTAGTTGGGGTGGATCAGCATGATGCGCATGGGGGAGCCTCCCGACGATCGTTGTCAGGAAAGGCTGACACATCATGACGTCAGGCAACGTGATCTAGATCAAGGCTCCGCAATCGCCCGAGGGACACGGCCGCGACGGCCGCGCGCCGGGCTCACCGCGTCTCGACCACCGCCGTCTCCAGCTCCGCCGTTTCCAGCTCCGCCACGTCGCGCCGCAGACCGTTCTCTTCGGCGAACGCCTCCTCAACGGCCCGGCGCGCGCTGATGCCGAGGCGCTCGTCGGCCTTCTCGCGCAGGCTCGCCGTCATCTGCGCCTCGCGGAAGGGGCGGAAGTCGGCGAGGCCCGCGGGCCGCCCGTCGCGGCCGCGGAAGACGAGCGGTCCCTGGTTGGTCATGACGATGTCGCCGCGGCGCAGGGTCATGTCGAGGCGGATATCGAGCCGCTCGGCGACGCGCCGGTTCGGCCCCTGGCACGAGCAGGTGTCGTCGGTCGAGGTGCGATAGGCGCCCGCCATCGGCACGTCGACGTAGCGCATGCCGTCGGCGGCGCGGGCATGGTCGAGATCGTCCTCGCCCGGCGCGAGCACGAAGAGCTTCGTCGGCGCGCCGGGGCAACCGGCGTTGCAGGCGAGGTCGTGCAGCGGCAGGTCGCGCTGCGACGCGAGATCGCCGACGGGGAAGGCGTAGCCGTCGCACATGCGCACGCACATCGTGCGGCCGGCGGCGCCGGCCGCGACCTGCGCGGGGCGCCGCGAGGTCACCGCGGCCTCGGTCGTCGCGGGCTGCGGCACGGAGGGCAGCACCCGATGCCGCCGCGCGAAGGCGTCGCGCGGCGGCGGCGGCGCGTTCACCTGCTGCGTAGCGGGAGCGCGGGCGTCCGCCCGGAAGAAATCGAGCGCTCCGGTCGCCTCGACGGCGCTCGGCGCGAGAGCCGGCGCAAGGCCGGCGGCGAGGAGGGCGATGCCGGCGAGTCGCACGGCGAGTCGCACGGAGCCGCTCTCGCGCGGCGTATCGCCGGCGCGTCGGCCAGATTTGCGCATGGTCACGGCTGTACCCCGGTGGGTCGTTCCAGAATTCGGAACGGCAAGTCTCCATCCGGGGAAGAGTTCCGTAGCCGAAAATCGTCCTATTGCCGAAGAGCGCCGGCGGACATGGCTTCCAGCCGCCGCTCGAAGATCTCCCGCACCCGCTTGCGGGTCTCCCCGAGTTCCGCCGCGAGGCGCGCCGGATCGGGGACGCCGGCCTCCGCCGCCAGCCGCCGCAGGATCGCGGGCGGCGCGCTCTTCGGGTCGAAACGCCCCTCCACCGTGAGACGCTGCCAGTGGAAGACCCGCGTCAGCAGCGCCTGCGCGGCGAGGAGCACGTCCGCCTCCTCGCCCGTCAGGAAGCCCGCGTCCCCGGCATGCGCCAGCGCGAGGCCCGGCGACAGGCCGACGAGGCCCGGGCGCGCGTGCGCGTTCGCCAGCACGAAGGCCTGGGCGAGGAAGTCGAGATCGGTGAGGCCGCCGGCGGCGAGCTTCATGTCCCAGGCGTCGCCCTCGCCCTTCTCGCGGGCGACGAGCCGGCGCATGGCGAGCACCTCCCGGGCGACCATCGCCGGGTCGCGCGCCAGCCCCACCACGTCGGCGATCGCGCGGGTCGCGTCCGCGGCGAGGCCGCCGTCGCCGGCCACCACCCGCGCGCGGGTCAGCGCCATGTGCTCCCACAATTCCGCGTCCTCGCGCTGGTAGGCGAGGAAGCCGCGGAACTGCGTCGCGACCGGCCCGGAGCGCCCGGAGGGCCGAAGCCGCAGGTCCACCTCGTAGAGCGCCCCGCGTCGGGTCGGCGCGGTCAGCGCCGAGACGAGCCGCTGGGTCAGGCGGGTGTAGTAGACCGTGGCGTCCACCGCCTTGCGCCCGTCGCTCTCGCGGTTCTCGTGGTCGTAGTCGTAGAGGACGACGAGATCGAGGTCCGACGTCGCCGTCATCTCCCGCGTGCCGAGCCGGCCGAGGCCGAGGATGGCGATGCGCCCCCCGGGCACGCGGCCGTAGTCGGCCACGAACTCGCGCTCCACCGCCTCGTAGGAGGTCTGCACCACCGCCTGGGCGATGGCGGCGTAGGCCTGGCCGGCGCGCTCGGGCGAGAACACGCCCGACAGCATCCGCGCCCCGGTAACGAACGTCGCCTGGCGGGTGACGTCGCGGGTCCGGTCGAGGAAGTCCTCGAAGGAGGCGGGGTTGCCGAGCGCGTCGCGGACCTGCACGAGCATCTCGCCCTCGTCGACGATCGGGTCGCCGAAGGCGGGATCGATGATCGCATCCAGCACGTGGGGGCTCTTCGCCACGGTGTCGGCGAGGCGCGGCGCCGTGCCGAGCAGGTCGGCGAACAGCGTGAGCAGGCGATCGTGGTTGAGGAGGATCGTCATCAGCTCGACGGCGGCCTTCATGCGGCCGAACACGGCGTCGAGCCGTTCCAGCGCACCGTCCGGATCCGCCGTGCCGCCGAGCCCGGCGAGCAAGGCCGGCGTCAGCTCGGTCAGCACCTCGCGGGCGCGGGCCGAGGTGATCGCGGCGCGTCGCCCGAAATGCCAGCCGCGCACCGTCTCCGCCGCCTTCTCCGGGTCGCGGAAGCCCATCTTGCGCAGCGTGCCGAGCGTCTCCGGGTCGATCTCCGCGCCGGTGAAGACGAGGCTGCCGGCCTCGGAGGCGAGCTCCGGCCCCTCCTCGAACAGGAGCGCGTAGTGCTTCTGCACCGTGCGCGCGACGTCGGTCAGCGCCTTGCCGAAGGCCTTGGCGCTCTTGTAGCCGCAGAAGCGCGCGAAGCCCTTGAGCGTCGCTTCGTCGGCGGGCAGGCGCTGCGTCTGCTCGTCTGCGACCATCTGGAGCCGATGCTCGATGCCGCGCAGGAAGCGGTAGGCGGCGGCGAGCTCGTCGCGGGCTTCCGCCGTGATCCAGCCCTCCGCCTGGAGTTCGGCGAGCATCTCCAGCGTGCGCCGCCCCCTCAGCGAAGGCCGGCGTCCGCCGAAGACGAGTTGCTGCGTCTGCACGAAGAATTCGATCTCGCGAATGCCGCCGCGCCCGAGCTTGATGTCGTGTCCCGCCACCGCGATCTCCGCGTGGCCGCGCACGGCGTGGATCTGGCGCTTCATGGCGTGGACGTCGGCGATCGCCGCGAAGTCGAAGTACTTGCGCCAGACGAAGGGCGCGAGCTCCTCGAGGAAGCCCGCGCCGAGGGCGACGTCCCCGGCGACCGGCCGCGCCTTGATCAGGGCCGCACGCTCCCAGTTCTGGCCGACGCTCTCGTAGTAGGAATAGGCCGAGGGCAGCGCCACCGCCACGGGGGTCGAGCCGGGGTCCGGGCGCAGGCGGTAGTCGACCCGGTGGACGTAGCCCTCGCCGGTGCGCTCCTGCAGCATCTTGGCGAGGTTCTGGGCGAAGCGCGCGTAGAAGGGCGGCGCCTCCATCGGGTCCTTCATCGCCTCGCAGGCGGGATCGAAGAAGACGACGAGGTCGATGTCGCTGGAATAGTTCAGCTCGCGCCCGCCGTGCTTGCCGAGCGCGAGGATCACCGCGCCCGTGCCGCGACCGGGCTCGTCCGGATCGGGCAGCGTCAGCTTGCCGGCGGCGGCGGCCTCGACGAGGAGCGTGTCCGCCGCGCCCGCCACCGAGGCGTCGGCGAAGTCCGAGAGCGCGGCGACGACCCGGTCGACGTCCCAGACGCCGCCGATATCGGCGAGCGCGACGAGGAGCGCGTGCTCGGCCCGCGCCCGCCGCAGCGCCTTCGCCACGTCCTCCCGGCGCGCCTCCCCGGCGGCGACCGCGCGGAAGCGGCCGCGCTGCTCGGCGACGATGCGCGCGTGGCTCTCCTCCGGCGCGGCGAGCGCGAGCCGGGCGAGTCGCTCCGGCCGCGAGGCGAGGCGCGTGAGGAAGGGCGAGTGCTCGAAGATCAGGCCGACGAGGTTGCGCAGCGGACCGCTCTCCAGGTGGGGGGCGAGCGGCGCGGTCGCCGCGTCGGCGCGTGCGGCGTCGACGAGCTCGGAAAGGCGCGCCTTGGCGATCTTCGCCGAGCAGGTCGGGCAGGCGTCGCAGAGGCGGGCGACGAGGGCTGTGGTGTCTGTCATGGCGGTCGGGTGCGTCCTCCGGGGCGCCGACAATAGCGTGTCGCGCCCGCGTGTCATGCCCGTCTCCCGCGCGCCGCGGTGGATTGACGTCTCCCCGCGCGGCGTGCTCTCTGCCCGCAAGCGACCGGATCCGGCATGAAACGATCGACAGCGCTCTCCCTGCCCAACCTCCTCACCTACGGGCGCTGCCTCGCCGTGCCGGCCGTGGTGGTCCTGCTGTTCTGGCCCAACGAGAGCTGGGCGCGCTGGTGGGCGCTCGGCATCTTCGTCGCCGCCGCGATCACCGACTATTTCGATGGCTGGCTCGCCCGCGCCTGGAACCAGCAATCGGCGCTGGGGCGCATGCTCGACCCGATCGCCGACAAGCTGCTCGTGGCGGCGGTGCTCATGATGCTCGTCGCCCACGAGACGATCGCGGGCTGGAACATCTGGGCGGCGATCGTCATCCTCCTGCGCGAGATCCTGGTCTCGGGCCTGCGCGAGTTCCTCGCCGAGCTGAAGGTCTCGGTACCGGTGTCGCGGGTGGCGAAGTACAAGACGACTCTCCAACTCGTGGCGCTCGGCTTCCTCGTCGCCGGGCCGGCGGGCGACCAGGTCTTCGCCTGGACGACGGTCACGGGCCTCGTCCTGCTGTGGGCGGCGGCGCTGCTGACGCTCTGGACGGGCTGGGACTACATGCGCGCGGGATTGCGCTATCTCGTCGAGGATTGAGAGCGGAACAGGAAGCGCGGGAGCGGGTCGATGGCGGTGAAGGTCCTCTATTTCGCCTGGGTGCGCGAGCGCATCGGCAAGACCGAGGAGGTCGTCGAGCCGCCCGCCGACGTGACGACGATCGCCGACCTCGTCGCCTGGCTGAAGGGCCGCGGCGAGGAATACGCCTACGCCTTCGAGAACGAGACCGTGATCCGCGCGGCCATGGACCAGCTCCACGTCCACCGCGACGCCGTGATCACCGGGGCGGGCGAGATCGCCTTCTTCCCGCCGATGACCGGAGGCTGAGGCCGTGGACGAGAGCGCCCCGCCGCCCCCGCCGATCGTGCCGATCGTCCGCATCCAGGCCGAGCCCTTCGAGGCCGCCGCGGAGGCCGCCGCGCTGGTGCGCGGGCGCACCGACGTCGGCGCGGTCGTGACCTTCACCGGGCTGTGCCGCGACGAGGGCGGGCGTCTCGCCGCGCTCGAGCTCGAGCACTATCCCGGCATGGCGCAGGCCGAGATCGCGCGGGTCGCGGGCGAGGCCGCGCGGCGCTTCCCGCTCCAGGGGCTCGTCGCCATCCACCGCTACGGCGTGATCCGCCCCGGCGACGAGATCGTGCTGGTGGTCGCCGCCTCCCCGCACCGCCGCGCCGCCTTCGAGGCGGCCGACTTCATGATGGACTGGCTCAAGACCAAGGCACCCTTCTGGAAGCGCGAGCACCCGGCGGGCGAGGCGGAGGCCGGCGGCTGGGTCGCCTCCAAGGCCGAGGACGAGCGGGCGGCGGACCGGTGGGTGCGGTGAGCCGATCGGGGACATCCATGCGCATCCGCCCCGCCCATCCCGAAGCGGACGCCGACGCGCTCTGGCGCGTCCTCGAGCCGATGATCCGCGCCGGAGACACCTACACGCTCGAGCGCGACATGAGCCGCGCGGACGCGCTCGCCTACTGGCTGGCGCCGGCGCACGCGACCTTCGTCGCCGAGGGCGACGGCGAGATGTTCGGGACCTACTACATGCGCGCGAACCAGCGCGGCGGCGGGGCGCACGTCGCCAATTGCGGCTACGTCACCGCGGCGGAGGCGAGCGGCCGCGGCGTGGCGCGGGCGATGGCGGCGCATTCGCTGGAGGAGGCCCGCCGCCGCGGCTTTCGCGCGATGCAGTTCAACTTCGTCGTCTCGACCAACGTCCGCGCGGTGCGGCTCTGGGAGAGTCTCGGCTTCGACGTCGTCGGGAGGCTGCCGGGCGCCTTCGCGCACCCGACGATGGGGGAGGTGGACGCGCTGGTCATGTATCGGAGGCTGTGAGCACGGGCCGTCACCCCGGGTCGCGAAGCGGACCCGGGGTGACAGTGGTCGCGACCGCGCTCAGCTCGTAGCCGCCCCCTCCACCATCCGCGCCACCGCCGCCTCCAGCCGATCCAGGTCCTCCTCCCGCGAGAGGCGGTGGTCGCCGTCCCCGATCAGCGTCATCGTCACCGAATCGGAGGCCATCGCCTCCATGGTCTCCACCGCATGGCGCCAGGGAACGTCGGGGTCCTTCATGCCCTGGAGGATGTGGACGGGGCAGCCGGTGGCGATCGGCCCGTCCATCAGGAGATGCCGGCGGCCGTCCTCGATGAGCGCCCGGGTGATCGGCGTCGGGTCGCCGTACTCGGACGGGGCGTGGAACACGCCCTCGCGCAGGATCGTGTCGCGCACCGCTCGCGGAAAATGCGCCCACATCAGGCGCTCGGTGAAGTCCGCCGCCGGCGCGATCAGCACCATGCCGGCGGGCGCCTTGGGCGTGCCGGCGAGGGCGCGGGCGACGAGGAGCGCGATCCAGCCGCCCATGGAGGACCCCACCAGCACCGGCGGGCGGTCGACGAAGCGGTCGACGACGCCGAGCGCGTCCTCCAGCCACGTGGAGATCGTGCCGTCCTCGAAGCGCCCGCCCGATTCGCCGTGGCCCATGTAGTCGAAGCGCACGCACGCGCCGCCGGCGCGTTCGCAGAAGGCGTCGAGCCGCTCGGCCTTGCCGCCGCGCATGTCGCTGCGGAAGCCGCCGAGCCAGACGACGGGGGGCGAATCCGGCCGGCTCGTCGCGGCGCGCGCCTCCACCGCGATGCGCCGCGCCGCCGAGCCGGTGCCGATCTCGATCATTTCCGCCATGGTTTTACCAAACCTCAACGCTGTTTCAGGCGTTACTGCGTAGATCCGCGCGCGGGCCGCAGCCGCGCCGCGCCATGCTCGAGGCCCGCCCCATGTCATCGCGTTCGCCACGGCCCCGCCAGCCTCCGACCCGTGCCTTAGCACGCGGGGCGCCCGGCGCGCGAGGCGCCGCATGAGCGCCGCGCGCGACGTCGCCTTCGATCCCGCCGCCCATCCGCTCGCCGGGCGCACGATCCTGCAGATCATTCCCGAACTGGAGGCCGGCGGCGCCGAGCGCACGGCGGTCGACGTCGCGGCCGGGCTCGCGGCGGTGGGCGCGCGCGCCCTCGTCGCCACCGAGGGCGGGCGGCTCGTCGGCGAGCTCCAGGCGAAGGGGGGCATCTGGGTGCCCTTTCCGGCGGCGACGAAGAACCCGCTCTCGATGCTGCGCAACGTGCGCCGGCTCGCGCGGCTCTCCCTCGACGAGGGCGTCGCGCTGATCCACGCCCGCTCGCGGGCGCCGGCCTGGTCGGCGCTCGGCGCGGCGCGGGCGCTGTCGCTCCCCTTCGTGACGACCTATCACGGCTCCTACCAGAGCCGCACGGGCCTGAAGCATCGCTACAACCGCATCATGGCGCGCGGCGACATCGTCATCGCCAACTCGCACTACACCGCTGGGCTGATCGCCGGCCTCTACCCGGAGGCCGAGCCGCGGCTGCGGGTGATCCACCGCGGCACGGATCTCTCCGCCTACGCCCCCTCCGCCGTGGCGCCGGAACGGATCGAGGCGCTGCGGGCGGAGTGGGGCGTCGCGCCCCACCAGCGCGTCGTTCTGCTCGCCGCCCGCCTCACCGGCTGGAAGGGGCAGAGCGTCCTCATCGAGGCTGCGGCGCGGCTGAAGAGTTGGGGGCTGTCGGACGTCGTCTTCGTCCTCGCCGGCGATCCGCAGGGGCGCGAGGGCTACGTGCGCGAGCTCGACGGGCTCGTCGCCGCGCGCGGCGTCGCGGACCTGGTGCGGCGGGTGGGCCACTGCACGGACATGCCCGCCGCCTTCCTCGGCGCGTCCGTGGTGACGGTGCCCTCGACGGAACCGGAGGCCTTCGGCCGCTCGGCCGTGGAGGCGCAGGCGATGGGCACGCCGGTCGTGGTCTCGGACCTCGGCGCCGTGCCCGAGACCGTGCTCGCCCCGCCGCAGGTCGAGCCCTCCCAGCGCACCGGCTGGCGCGTCGCCGCCGGGGACGCGGAGGCGCTCGCCGATGCGATCGCCGAGGCGCTCACGCTCGGCGCCAGCGCCCGGGAGGCGATGGCGCTGCGTGCGCGACTCCATGTCGAGCGGCACTTCTCCCTCGACCGCATGGTCGCCGACACGCTCGACGTCTACGCGACGCTGCTGGCGCGCCGAGGCGGCTGAGCGACCTCACGGCCGCCGCAGGCCGGCAGTGTCCACCGGCACGCTGTCCGACAGGCTGAGAAGGCTGTCGTGCAGGAGCTGGATCTGGTAGGCGGGATTGTGCACCCAGCCGCCGGGGTCCTTCTTCACCGCCTGATAATTGTAGGCCGCCGCCAGCAGGCGCGGCGTCCAGCTCGCGTAGCGGTTGGGCGGAATGGCGTCCTCCGGCGCGATCGCCCCGTCCCCGTCCGCATCGGCGAAGAAATAGGGGAAGCTGTCCGCGTAGACGATCGGCGCGCCGGCGACGTCGGCCGCGTAGGTGCGGATCGCCGTGTAGAGCATGGCGTGGAGGCCCTGGATCTCGGAGAGGATGCCGCCCGAGCGATCGCCGTTGCCGTCGAAGTCCGCGTGGCGCATGCGGATCGCCCGGATGTCGTCGACGCCCTGGTGGCAGGCGAAGCACGAGTCGGTGGCGACCTGCGTCGTGTGCGGCTGGTGGCAGGCGACGCAGGTCGCGGCGCTCGGCACGTGCTCGAAGGTCTGGGCGTAGGAGAAGCCGGGATACTGGAAGCCGCCGCGCACGTCCGAGCCGTGCATGGTCGCCGCCGCGACGCCGTAGTGGATGTTGAGGAAGCGCAGATCGCCGGAGACCGTGTCCCATTCGAGCCCCGCGGTCGCGGCGGCGACGGCGTCGCCGGACTGGCGGCCCTGGTGGCAGACCGTGCACGCCGCCGACGCGTCGAGCGAATCGACGACCACGCCGGAGGGGAACGTCACGGCATCGAGCGCGTGCGCGGCTTGCGTGTGGCACGAGGCGCAGCCGATCGGGGCGTTGATCGCGGCCGGCGCGTCGACGGCACCGGCCGCGCTGCCGTCGGCGCCGAGGAAGTCGACGAAGCCGGGCTGGGAGTGGCAGGCGGCGCAGGCCACCGGCACCTCGCCCTCGGCGTTCCAGTGCGTGAACGAGCCCGAGTGGTAGTCCCCGTGCGGGGAGGCGAGCCAGCGCTCGACGATGGCGGCGAGCCGGTCGAGCTCGCTCGAGCCCGCGCTTTCCTGCGCCTGCGCCTGCAAAGGCGCGACGAGCAGGGCCAGGAGGGCGAGCATGGCCAGGA
The DNA here is from genome assembly GCF_041514305.1 of Salinarimonas chemoclinalis. NCBI lineage: Bacteria > Pseudomonadati > Pseudomonadota > Alphaproteobacteria > Hyphomicrobiales > Salinarimonadaceae > Salinarimonas > Salinarimonas chemoclinalis. The sequence goes on along the minus strand of NZ_JBGMWH010000001.1, from coordinate 316,768 downwards.
GGGCGAGCATGGCGAGACGTCCGTTCCCCACCCAGGCGGTCAGCATGGCACATCTCCCGTCGTCGCGCAGTGAAGTCGACCCGAACCCGCGACAGGGTGCGGCAACGTCTTGACCTTGGCAAGCCTCCAGGGTGGACTGACGGCACCTTTCATCGAGCCGGTTTTCGAGAGCCGGCTTACACTTGCCGGCTTCCGAGAAGCCGGCGTACACGAGCCGAGAGCGCGATGGACACGCAGGACGCCGCCGGGAGACCGCGCGACTTCGACGCCGGGGAGGCGCCCGCGGGCGGATCGGCCCACCGATCCGCCCGTCTGCCCGGCCCCGCCCTGGCGGCGCTCTACCTCGCCTTCTGCGCCGTCGCGCCCGCGCTCGCGCTCGCGACGATCGGCGACGCGGCCCCCCTCGGCGGGTGGGAGACGGTCGCGACCGGGCTCGGCCTCGTGGCGCTGGCCGCGATGGCGGTGCAGCTCGTCACCTCCGGGCGATTCGACGCGGTGTCCGGACGGCTCGGCATCGACCGGATCATGGCCTTCCACAAGCTGATCGCCTGGTGGATCCTCCTCGCGCTCGTCGCGCACCCGCTCCTCTACGTGCTGCCGACCTGGCTCGCCGATCCCGCGCTCGGGCGCGAGCGGCTCGTCGCCTACCTGACGGCGCCGCACTATCGCAGCGGCGTCGTGGCGCTCGCGGCGCTCGCGCTCCTCGTCGTCGGCGGGGCGCTGCGCGAGCGGCTTCCCTGGCGCTACGAGAGCTGGCGCGGCAGCCATCTCGTGCTCGCCCTCGTCGCCGTGGGCGGCGGGCTGCACCACGCGATCACCGCCGGCCGATTCGGCGCGGCGGGACCGGTCAACCTGTTCTGGTGGGCAGTGGCGCTCGGCGCGATCGCGGTGATCGGCGTGCTCTACGGCTGGCGCTGGGCGGCGCTGCACCGGCGGCCCTGGCGGCTCGCCTCGGTGACGCGCGAGGCCGACCGGATGTGGGAGCTCGACATCCAGCCGGCCCCCGGCAGCCCGCCCTTCTCCTACCGCGCCGGCCAGTTCGTCTGGATGACGGAGGGCACGCGCCGGTTCCCGCTCCTCGACCATCCCTTCTCCATCGCCGACAGCCCGCTGCGCCCCGGGCTGAGCCTCCTCGTCAAGGAGGCGGGGGATTTCACGAGCCGGGTCGGCGCGCTCGCGCCCGGCACGGCGATCGGCATCGACGGGCCCTACGGCGTCTTCACGCTCGACGCGCACCCGTGCGACGCGGTGGTGCTGATCGCCGGCGGCGCCGGTATCGGGCCGATCATGGGGCTCCTGCGCGACCTCGCCGCCCGGCGCGACCCGCGCCCGATCCGCATCGCCTACGCCGCGGGGCGGCCGGAGAACTTCGCCCGCCTCGACGAGATCCGCGGCTACGCCTCCCTGCTCGACCTCGAGGTCGTGCTCGTCAGCGAGACGAGCGCCGACGGCTGGGACGGGGCCGTGGGCCGGCTCGATCGGGAGCGGCTCGCAGCCCTCCTGCGCGGCCTGGATCCCGCGCGCACCGTCGCCTTCATGTGCGGACCCGGGCCGATGGTGACGGGCGTCTCGGACACGCTGCTCGACGTCGGCCTGCCGATGCGCAACGTCGTCTACGAGCGCTTCGACTACGGCTCGGGGGCGCGCTCGCGCCAGGACCGGCGGCGCTCCCTCGTCATCGTGGCCGTCGGAGCCGGGCTCGCGGCGCTCGTCGGGCTGTTCGCGCTCGCCGCATGAGCCGCCCGGACGGCGATCGCCCGCCGATCGCCCGCCGATCGCCCCGTGCCGGCGGCGGTCTGCACCTTGACTTATGGCGCGATTGCGCAAACATGCTCGATACCGTGATCGATCGACCGTGCGATCACCTTGAACCGGGCACATGCGCCCGACGGCCGGCCGCGATCGCGGCGCGGCCTTCCTGCGCATCCCGCAAACGAGGAGACATCAGCCATTCGCCGACCCATGAGAGCCATGCCGGTGCCCCAGAAGGAGGGTCCGCGCGCCAATCGTGACATTCGCGGCGTCCGCGAGGTTCAGCTCATCGACCAGGAGGGGCAGAACCGCGGGGTCCTGTCGTTCTTCGACGCGCTGCGCGTCGCCGAGGAAGCGGGCCTCGACCTCGTCGAGATCGCGCCCAACTCGGAGCCGCCGGTCTGCAAGCTGCTCGACTACGGCAAGTTCCGGTTCGACCAGCAGAAGAAGGCCTCCGAGGCGCGCAAGAAGCAGAAGACCGTCGAGGTCAAGGAAGTGAAGCTTCGTCCCGCGATCGACAAGCACGATTACGAGACGAAGATGAAGAACGTCCGGCGCTTCTTCGAAGAGGGCGACAAGGTGAAGATCACCCTGCGCTTCCGCGGCCGCGAGATGGCGCACCAGGATCTCGGCCTCAAGCTGCTCGAGCGCGTGAAGGCCGAGACGCAGGAGTTCGCCAAGGTCGAGGTCGAGCCGCAGCTCGAAGGCCGGCAGATGATCATGATCCTGGCCCCGCGCTGACGCGGGGCCTTCCCCGCCGGCGCCCGGGCCGCCCGCGAGGCGGCGCGCACGCGAAGTGCCTCACGCGTCGGCGGGATCGATCTCGTCGAGCGGGACGATAGGCTCGTCCTTGACCTGGTCGAGCGTGAGCGCGGTGCGCACGTTGCGCACGTTCGGCAGCTCGGTCAGCGCGCCGACGAAGGCCTGGAAGGCCGAGAGGTTGGGGGCCACGCACTTCAGGATGAAGTCGATGTCCCCCGACAACGTCCAGCACTCGCGCACAGAGGGCCAGTCCTTCACGTGCGCCTGGAAGGCGACGAGGTCGGACTGCTTCTGGCTCTGCAGCTGCACCATGGCGAAGCACACGACCTCGATGCCGAGCAGCTTGGGATCGACGAGCGCACGATAGCCCCTGATCACGCCGGCTTCCTCGAGCGCGCGTACCCGGCGCAGGCAGGGCGGCGCCGACAGGCCGACGCGGCGGGCGAGCTCCACGTTGGTGATGCTGCCGTCCGCCTGCAATTCGCGCAGGATCGCGAGATCTATGGAATCGAGGCGTCCGCGCACGTAAGAAGAGCTCCGCTGGCCATCGCGCCATGTCGTAGGTAGACCGCCCATGGCTCCCGCACAAGCGGCGTGGCGGAGAAGGCGAGCGTTGTCCCCGTGCCGACGAGCCGTATCCCTCACCGGGACCTCGCGCCCCGCCCCGCGCCGACCCGTGCCGTCGTCCTCACCGACGGCAAGGCCGGCGACGAGATGCAGTGCCTGGGCGTCGCCGAGGCGCTGGGGCTCGTGCCCGAGATCCGCCGCGTCGCCCCGCGCGCCCTCTTCGCCTGGCTCGCGCCCCGCGGCCCGATCGACCCGCGCGAGCGGCCGGGGCGCCCCGGCGGACCGCTGCCGGAGCCCTGGCCGGACCTCGTCGTCGCGTCCGGCCGGCGCGCGGTGCCCTACCTGACGGCGTTGAAGCGCGCGAGCGGCGGCCGCGTCTTCACCGCCTTCCTCAAGGACCCGCGCACGGGGGCGAAAGCCGCCGATTTCGTCTGGGTCGCCGAGCACGACCGGCTGCGCGGCGCGACCGTCCTCGTCACCCTCACCGCGCCCCATCGGGTCTCGCCCGCACGCCTCGCCGCGGCCCGCGCCGCGCCCGACCCGCGGCTCGCCCGGCTGCCGGGTCCGCGCGTCGCGGTGCTCGCGGGCGGCGACAGCCGCCACCACCGCTTCACGCAGGCCGACCAGGCCCGCTTCCTCGCCGACCTCGCCGGCCTCGCCCGCGAGGACGGGGCGCGGCTGATGATCACCGCCTCGCGCCGCACGCCGCCGGCTCTCCGCGCCGGTCTCGCCCGCCTCGCCGACGAGACCGGCGGCTTCTTCTTCGACGGCAGCGTCGCGAACCCGGGCGAGAACCCCTATATCGCCCTCCTGGCGCTCGCGGACGCGATCGTCGTCACGGCCGATTCCACCAACATGCTGGGGGAAGCGGCGGCGGCGGGCGTTCCGGTGCTTGTGTTCTCGCCCTCGGGCGGGCATCGAAAGCTCGATGCGCTGATGCGCGGCCTCGAGGCGCGAGGTGTCGCACGGCCGCTGCGCGGGCGTCTCGAGGGCACGCCGGCCGAGCCGCTGGACGCGACGCCGGTGGTGGCGCGTGCGCTCGCACGGGCCTATCTGGCCCATCGCGACGCGCTGGGCCTGCCGCGCACGGCGCTCCCGGGCGTCGAGACGGAATGAGGAGAATTGGGACCATGGCGCAGACGCACGCGAAGCTCGTCATCATCGGCTCCGGCCCCGCCGGCTACACCGCCGCCATCTACGCCGCGCGCGCCATGCTGGAGCCGGTCCTGATCTCCGGCCTGCAGCCGGGCGGGCAGCTCACCATCACGACCGACGTCGAGAACTATCCCGGCTTCGCCGACGTCGTCCAGGGCCCGTGGCTGATGGACCAGATGCGCGCCCAGGCCGAGCACGTCGGCACACGCATGGTCTCCGACTACGTCTCGAAGGTGGACCTCTCCGCCCGCCCCTTCCGGCTCGAATGCGATTCGGGCGACGTCTGGCTCGCCGACGCGCTCGTGATCGCCACCGGCGCGCAGGCGAAGTGGCTCGGCCTGCCCTCGGAGGAGGCCTTCCAGGGCGCGGGCGTCTCCGCCTGCGCCACCTGCGACGGCTTCTTCTTCCGCGGCAAGGAGGTCGTGGTCGTCGGCGGCGGCAACACGGCGGTCGAGGAGGCGCTCTACCTCGCCAACCTCGCGTCCAAGGTCACCCTCGTCCACCGCCGCGACAGTCTGCGCGCCGAGAAGATCCTGCAGGACCGCCTGTTCGCCCACCCGAAGATCGCCGTGCGCTGGAACGCGGCCGTCGAGGAGATCTGCGGTGGCGGCACGCCGCGGGCGGTCACGCACGTGCGGCTGAAGGATACGACCACCAGCGCCGTCGACGAGCTGCGCGCGGACGGCGTCTTCATCGCCATCGGCCACAAGCCGGCGACCGAGCTTTTCGCCGGCCAGCTGCCGACGAAGCAGGGCGGCTATCTCGTCGTCGAGCCCGGCACGACGAGGACCGCGATCCCCGGCGTCTTCGCGGCCGGCGACGTCGCCGACGACGTCTACCGCCAGGCGGTCACCGCCGCGGGGCTCGGCTGCATGGCCGCGCTCGAAGCGGAGAAGTTCCTCGCCGAGCACTCCGCCGACCCGGCGGTGCGCACGGAGGAGCGCAAGCACGAGCAGATGATCGGCGCGTGGGAGTGACCCGGAAGTGAGACGCGTGGCCGAGCCCCTCCTCCTCGTCCCCGGCCTGATGTGCGACGCCCGGCTGTTCGCGCCGCAGCTCGCGGCGCTGTCGGCGGGGCGCACCGTGATCGTGCCGGACGTCTCCGGCGCCGACACGATCGCGGCGCTCGCCGCGGCGGTGCTGGCCGACGCGCCGCCGAGCTTCGCGCTGGCCGGGCTCTCGATGGGCGGGATCGTCGCCATGGAGATGGCCCGGCAGGCGCCCGAGCGGGTGCGCCGGCTCGCGCTCCTCGATACCGACCCGCGGGCCGATTCGGAGGGCGTGCGCGCCATGCGCGCGCGTCAGATCGCCGAGGTGGAAGCCGGTGGGCTCGACGCCGTGCTGCGGCGCGACGTCGAGCCGGTGCTGCTCCACCGCGAGAGCGCGCGCGAGGACGTCCTCGAGGTCATGCGCGCCATGGCGGGCGACCTCGGGCCGGAGGTCTTCGTGCGCCAGTCCCGCGCGCTCGCGAGCCGGGACGGCCAGGAGGAGACGCTGCGCGCCCGTCGCGGCCCGACCCTGGTGCTCTGCGGCGAGGACGACCGGCTCTGCCCGGTCAAGCGCCACACCCTGATGCACGAACTCGTCGCCGGCTCGACCCTCGAGATCGTGCCGGGTGCCGGCCACCTGCCGACGCTGGAGACGCCCGAGGCCGTGAACGCGGCGCTGGCACGCTGGCTCGCCGCCTGAGCGGACGGGCTGTCAGTAGGCCACCTTGTCCGCCTTCTCCATCCACGCCCGGAACACGGCCTTCGCCTCGTCGAGCGGCAGGTGCTCCGCCGGCAGCGCTCGGGCGGCGGGGTCCTTGGGGATCTCGTCGTAGATGAAGGCGTCGTCGAAGCCGATCGCCGCCGCCTCCGTGCGGGTGTTGGCGTAGACGATGCGCGCGACCCGCGCCCAGAAGGCCGAGGCGAGGCACATCGGGCAGGGCTCGCAGCTCGTGTAGAGCGTCGCGCCGCGGAGCGAAAAGTCGCCAACCGCCGTGCAGGCGCGGCGGATGGCGACGACCTCGGCGTGGGCGGTCGGGTCGTTCGACGAGGTGACCTCGTTCCAGCCCTCCGCCAGGATCTCCCCGTCGCGGACGATCACCGCGCCGAAGGGTCCCCCGGCGCCGCTCTCCATGTGCGCGCGAGAGAGCGCCACGGCGCGGGCGAGGAAGCGGCGGTCGGCGTCGGTGGTCGTCATGCGTCGGGTCCGGTGGGGGAGGCCTGGAGCGCGCGCTCCCGGGCCTGGAGGAGCTGGGCCGCGGTGGCGGCGGCGATGATGGCGGGCTCCTTGCCGCGGATGCCGGGGAGCCCGATCGGGCAGGCGAGCGCGGCGATTCGGGCCTCGGACAGGCCGATCTCGCGGAAGCGTTTCTCGAAACGCGCGCGCTTCGTGGCGGAGCCGATGAGCCCCACGAACGGAAGGTCGTCGCGCCCCAGCGCCGCGGCCGTGAGCGCCAGGTCGAGCGGGTGGGAATGCGTCATCACCAGAACGAAGGCGCCGTGCGCGGCATCGGCGATCTCCCGGCCGGGCTCGTCGGTATGGAGCGCGCTCGCGTTCGCGGGAACGTGGGCGGGAAACGCGTCGGTGCGCCCGTCGATCCAGCGGACGCGGAACGGCAGAGGCGCCAGCGCAAGCACCAGCGCGCGGCCGACGTGGCCGGCGCCAAACAGCAGCAGCGTCGTCGGGCGGGGGCCGGTGGATTCGAGCCAAGAACCATCCGTCTCTCGAAAGGACGCGCGGCCGATGGCGGCCCTCCCCTCTCCCAAGAGCAGGTTCTCTCGGAGAGGGGCCGGGGGTGTGGAGCGTGCAGAACTGTCTCGAGGTGCGTGCAGCGCTGCGTCGGCCGCATCCTCTTCCCGACGGCGGTCGAGACCTGCACGAAGCCCCACACCCCTAACCCCTCTCCACGAGGGAGAGGGGAACTCCGTCGCGCGTGTCGCTGGCGTCCGCGCCACTCGACCGTCCGCCGTCAGCCGAGCGGTGAGCGCCAGCCCCTCCACAACCGCCTGCGCCATCATCCGCACCTCCTCGAGATCCCGCGCATCGAACGTCTCGATCGTCACCACCGCACGCCCGCCGCAGCACTGGCCGAGATCCGGCCCGAGCGCCATGTCGAGCCGCCGGAGCGGACCCCGTCCGGCCGCCAGCGCGGCGCGGGCCTGCGCCAGCGCCCGCCATTCGAGCTCGCCGCCGCCGATCGTGCCGTGGAAGGCCCCGTCGGGACGTACCGCCATCGCGGCGCCGGCCTCGCGTGGGGCGGAGCCCTGCACGGCGGCGACGCGCACCAGCGCCGCCGCGCCGTGGGCGGCGACGAGGTCGGCGAGGCGGGCGTAGGCGCTCGTCACGCGGTCTCACCCCACGTCGCGCGGCGGCAGCGGGTTGCCGCGCAAGGCTTCGCAGGCCCGCAGCACCGCCTCCGGCGTCGCCGGCGCGTCGAGCGGGACGGGCTCGCCCGGAGCCAGCGCGTGCACCGCGTCGGCGAGCGCGCAGAAGACGCTGTTCGCCAGCATGACCGGCGGCTCGCCCACGGCCTTCGAGCGGTAGATCGTCTCCTGCCGATTGGCGTTGGGGAAGAGCGCCACGCGGAAGTCCTCCGGAACGTCCGAGGCGACCGGGATCTTGTAGGTGGAGGGCGCGTGGGTGCGCAGCCGCCCGGTGCCCGTGTCGTAGACGAGCTCCTCGGTGGTGAGCCAGCCCATGCCCTGAACGAAGCCGCCCTCGATCTGGCCGATGTCGATCGCCGGGTTGATGGACCTGCCGACGTCGTGGAGGATGTCGACGCGCGTCACCTCGTATTCGCCGGTGAGCGTGTCGACGCGCACCTCCGAGCAGGCCGCCCCGAAGGCGAAGTAGAGGAACGGCCGGCCCTGCGCCTTGGCCCGATCCCAGGAGATGGTCGGCGTCCTGTAGAAGCCCGCCTCCGAGAGGTGGACGCGGTGGAGCACGCAGTCGCGCGCGAGATCGCCGAAGGCGAGGCTCTCGTTGCCGGCGAAGACGCGGTCGTCGCGGAAGGCCACCTCGTCGGCCGATACGCCGAAGCGCTCGGCGGCGCGGGCCGCCATGCGCGCCTTGATGGCGCCCGCCGCGATCTTCGCCGCCATGCCGTTGAGGTCGGTGCCCGAGGAGGCCGCCGTGGGCGCGGTGTTGGGCACCTTGCCGGTCGAGGTCGCTGTGATGCGCACGCGCTCGATGGCGATGCCGAACTCCTCCGCCACGACCTGCGCGATCTTCTGGTAGAGCCCCTGCCCCATCTCGGTGCCGCCGTGGTTCAGGTGGACCGAGCCGTCCTGGTAGACGTGGACGAGCGCGCCGGCCTGGTTCAGGTGCATCAGCGTGAAGGAGATGCCGAACTTCACGGGGGTGAGGGCGATGCCCTTCTTGAGCACCTTCGAGCGGGCGTTGAACGCAGCGATCCCCGCGCGCCGCGTGCGGTATTCGCTCGTGCGCTCCAGCGTCTCGACGAGCGCGCGCAGCGTGTCCGTCTCCTCCACGGTCTGCCCGTAGGGCGTGACGTCGCGGCCCGGGCGGTAGAGGTTGGCGTAGCGCACGTCGAGCGGATCGCGGCCCGTGGCCCAGGCGATGCGGTCCATGACGTGCTCGATCATCAGCATGCCCTGCGGGCCGCCGAAGCCGCGGAAGGCGGTGTTGGAGACGGTGTTGGTGAGGAGCCGGCGGGTGTCGATGCGCACGGCAGGCAGGTAGTACGAGTTGTCGGAGTGGAACATCGTGCGGTCGACGACGCCCTGGGACAGGTCCGCCGAATACCCGCAGCGCGCGTTGTGCGTCACCGCGAAGCCCGCGATCGCGCCCTCGCCGTCGAAGCCCACGCGGAAATCGCTGCGGAAGTCGTGGCGCTTGCCGGTGAGCGCGAAATCGTCGTCGCGGTCGAGCCGCACCTTGCAGGGGCGCTTCGTCACGTGCGCGCCGAGCGCCGCGATGGCGGCCCATTGCGTCGCCTGGCTCTCCTTGCCGCCGAAGCCGCCGCCCATGCGGCGCACCTCGCAGGTGACGAAGGCGTCCGGGATGCCGAGCACGCGGGCGATCACGTGCTGCACCTCGGTGGGGTGCTGGGTCGAGGAGAGGACGTGGATGTCGCCCTCCTCGCCGGGGGTGGCCAGCGCCGCCTGTCCCTCGAGGTAGAAATGCTCCTGGCCGCCGATGCGGATCGACCCTTCGAGCCGATGCGGCGCGGCGGCGAGCGCCGGCTCCACCTCGCCACGGCCGAAGCCGTAGTCCGGCAGCACGGTCTCCGCGCGGGCGAGCGCGTCCTCGATCGTGACGCTCGGGCGCTCCTCGTCGATCTCGACCATGGCCTTCGCGGCGGCGCGGCGGGCGGCGTCGCGGGTCTCGGCGAGCACGGCGAACAGCGCCTGACCGTGGAAGGCGACGCGGTCGGTGGCGAACATCGGGTCGTCGCCCGCGGCGGGGGAGACGTCGTTCTTTCCCGGGACGTCGGCCGCCGTGAGCACGCGCACGACGCCGGGATGGGCGCGCACGGCGGAGAGGTCGAGCGCGCGGATCGCGCCGCGTGCCTTCGGCGACAGGCCGATGGCGACGTGCAGCGTGCCCTGCGGCTCGCGCACGTCGTCGACGTAGTCGGCCGTGCCCTGGACGTGGCGGCGCGCGGAATCGTGCGGCAGGGGCCTGCGCACGTGGCGCAGCGGCTCCCCGCCGTCGGGGGTGGCGTCGTCGGGATCGTGGCGGATGTTCATGCTCGGGAACTCTCGACGGGGCGCGCGGTCATTCTGCGGCGGCGCGGCCGGAGGAACGCGGGGCGATGCGCAGGTCCTCGTCCCCGGCGCTCTCCGCCAGCGCCTTGAAGAGCAGGTTCCGGGCCACCAGCGCCCGGTACTCCGCCGAGGCGCGGTGATCGGACATCGGCCGGTAGTCCCGCGCCAGCGCGTCGAGGGCGGGCGCCCAGGCGAGCTCGTCGTCGAGGTCGAGCCCGGCGAGCGCGGCCTCAGCATGCGGCGCACGCCTGGGCGTCGCCGCCATGCCGCCGAAGGCGATGCGGGCGCGCACGATCCGCCGGCCCTCCAGATGGATGCGGAAGGCGCCCATCACCGCCGAGATGTCCTCGTCGACGCGCTTCGTCACCTTGTAGCAGCGGAAGACGTCGTGCCTGCGCGGCTTCTCGACCGTGACCGCGCGCACGTACTCGCCGGGCGCGCGATCCTGCTCGCGGTAGGCGCGGAAGAAGTCCTCGAGCGGCAGCGTGCGCGTGCCCGTCGCGCCCGCGAGCTCGAGCGTCGCGCCCAGCGCGATCAGCGCCGGCGGCAGGTCCCCGATGGGCGAGCCGTTGGCGATGTTGCCGCCCACCGTGCCCGACGCGCGCACCTGCGCGGAGCCGAAGCGGCGCATCAGTTCGCCGAGATCCGGGTCGATCGCGGCGAGCGCTTCGTGCGCGTCGGCGTGGGAGACCATGGCGCCGAGCGTCAGCGTCTCCGGCGTGGAGCGCATCTCGCGCAAGGAGGCGATGCGCCCGAGCCAGACGATCTTCTCGATCTCCATCAGCGCCTTGGTGATCCACAGCCCCACGTCGGTGGCGCCGGCGAGGATCGTCGCGTCCGGGTGGAGGGCGAGCAGCGCGGCGAGGCTCTCCTCCGAGGCCGGGGCGGCGAAGAACCGGCTCTCGTCGCCGACGAAGAGGTCCCCGCCGTCCCGCTCCAGCCCGGCGAGGGCGACGGCCGCCGCCTCCCGATGCGCCTCGAACCGCCGGTCGCGCGGCTGCGCGCAGGCGTCGAGCGCGGCGTCGACGATGGGGCGGTAGCCCGTGCAACGGCACAGGTTCCCCGCGAGCGCGTCGTTCACCGCCGCGCGCGACACCGGCCGCTCCCCCTCCTCGTAGAGTGTGAACAGGCTCGTCACGATGCCCGGCGTGCAGAAGCCGCACTGCGACCCGTGATGGGTCACCATCGCCTCCTGGACCGGGTGCAGCGCTCCGTCGACGGCGATGTCCTCCACGGTGACCACGTCCGCGCCGTCGCATTGGCCGACGAGCAGGATGCAGGCGTTCACCGGCCGGTAGACGACGCGCCCGTCGACGAGCCGCCCGAGCGCCACGGTGCAGGCCCCGCAATCCCCCTCCGCGCACCCCTCCTTCGTGCCCGTGCGCCGCTCGGCGAGGCGCAGCCGGTCGAGCAGCGTGGTGCGCGGGTGGACGTCGCGGACCTCGTGGACCTGGCCGTTCCTGGTGAACCGGATCGCGTCTCTCATCGGGAGCATTCCTTGCGGTTCCCATCGTCTACGCGTACGCAGCATAACGACGACGCCGACGAAGCCAATCGGTCATCCGAGCGCGGGGGCCGAACGGACGGGGATGGGTAGAGAGGGAAGAGCTTCGACGAGGCTCGATACGACATGTTCGTCTTCGGGTCCTCGTGAGGGAGTGGCAGTTCCGCGACGCCGATCGCGCCGATCCCGAGGGTGCGGGCGAAACGGCCATTCCTCCGGGAGAACGCCGCCGACGCACCCGCTGCCGGGCGCCGGCGGCCGAAGGGAGTCACCACGCATGTCCTACTGGCGTTTCGCCGCGATGATCGCGACCTCCACCGTCGTGATGTACGGCCTGATGTATCTCAACACCTACGCCTGGGAGCACGTCTTCTGGTCGCATACCCGATTCTGGATGGCGCTCCTCATGGGCGCGACCATGGCCGTGATCATGCTCTCGTACATGCTGAGCATGTATTCGAGCCGCACCACGAACCTCGCCATCTTCGCGGGCTCGATCGTCGTGTTCGCGCTGTCGCTGTGGCTCGTGCGCAGCCAGGCGACCGTCGGAGATCGGGACTGGATGCGCGCCATGATCCCCCACCACTCGATCGCGATCCTCACCTCCGAGCGCGCGCGGCTCTCGGACCCGCGGGTGCGCGAACTCGCCGACGAGATCATCGCCGCGCAGGAGCGCGAGATCGCCGAGATGCGGCGGCTGATCGAGGACCTGGAGGAGCGGGACTGACGACGCGGCTGCCGGACGGACCGAGCTCGCCGGCCGCATTCGCTCACTCGAAGAACGGCCGGATCGGCTCCAGGCAGCCGGCGTCGACGGGCGCGTCCGGCGCGTCGAGGAAGTTCGCCGCGAGGAGGCGGGCGCAGGCGAGCGAGGCGAGGAGGTCGTGCGCCTGGCCTCGGAAGCTCACGAGCTGCGCGTTCGGGAGCGTGCCGACGATCTCCCGCGCCCAGCGCGTGGGCGTCAGCGGGTCGGCGTCTCCCGTGAGGACGAGGGTCGGGATCGCGCTCTCGACGGGCGCTGCCGGCTCCGACGCGGCCGGCACGTCCCACACCGGGCAGATCTCGGCATAGACCGCGTTCGGCACGCCCCCCGCGAACCAGAACCCGTCCCCGACGGCCTCCATCATCCGGCCTTCGTCGAAGAACGGCACGTCCTCGCGGCAGCGCACCGACAGGTGCAGCCCCGCCGCCATGCCGTCGAAAGGCGGCGGGCCGCCGACGCCGAAGATCTCGGCGAGCTGCGCGTCGGTCAGTGCGATGCGCCCGCGCAGGAGCCCGTCGAGGGCCGCGATCGACCGCGGCAGCGTCCGCGACGGGGGGATGAAGGCCATCTTTCCGGCGATCATGGAGACGACGTCGGGCCAGCCGATCTCGACGCGCGTGGGCGCGCGCGTCTCCGGGTCGGGGAAGGTCGCCTGGAGCGGCGCCTCCGCGAGCCGCGCCTCGATGCGCCGCAGGCGCTCGCCGAGGTCGCCGTAGGTCTCGGCGCAGTAGCCGTCGGCCGCGCAATCGACGATCAGCTGCTCGATCAGCTGCGGGCGCACCGCGACGAGCGCCCCGTCGCGGTCGGGCGTGACGGGCAGCGGCGAGTTGAGGACGACGGCGCGGATGCCGTCGACATCGACGCGCATCGTCTCCAGCGCGAGCTTCGCGCCGTAGGACGTGCCGACGAGGTTCCAGCGGGAGAAGCCGAGCGCGCGCCGGATGGCGGCGAGATCGAGGGCGGCGGCGCGCGTGTCGAAGGCGTCGAGCGCGACGCCGTCGGCGACGAGGGCGGCGCGGCAGGCCCGCAGCTCGTCGACGAGCGTACCCGCCGGCGCGAAACCCGGATTGTCGAAGCGGTTGCCGTCGAGCAGCGTCGCCGGGATGTCCGGGCAGGCGAGGCTCGGGACCGAACGGCCGGTGCCGCGCTGATCCACGAGGACGACGCTGCGGCTGCGGCGCTGCTCCAGCGCCGGGCCCCAGGTCTCGATCATGTCCGAGGCCGCCTGCCCCGGCCCTCCCGCGAGGACGACGACGGGGTTCGGCTCGCCGCCGCGCGTCGGGTTGCTCAGCACGGTCAGGTGGACGCCGACCCGCGGCGCGTCCTCCGGCAGGCGCCCGGCCTCGTCCACCGCGCCCCAGGACATGGGCAGCCAGGCGAGGAAGCAGGCCGCGGGGTCGTCCGGCGGCGTGCCGATCGTGCAGCGCACCTGCTCGATGCGCACCTCGCGCGGGTCGAGGCGCGCGGCCGGCTCTGCGGCGGCCGCGAACCCGGCGAGGAGCGCGAGGGCGACGGCACTCGCGGTTGCGACGAAGCGTGCGGCCATCCGATTCCCCCGGGGCGTCCTGCGGCGACCTCCCTGCTACAGCCATGCTCGCGGTACTTCCAGAGCATCACGTCACTGCCGCCTCCGCATGGGTGCACGAGCGACTCCGCGCTTGCTTCGAGGCGAGATTCGTGCACGATCCGTTCTCATGACGAAACGCTCCGGCAGCGCCGATCTCCCGCTCCACGGCGGCCGCGTTCCCCACTGGCTGCGGGAGCGGATGACGGCGCTCGCCGCCGTCATGGCGGAGGCGATCGTGCTCGAATACGGGCGCGACGAGTTCCTCCGGCGCCTCGCGCATCCGTTCTGGTTCCAGAGCTTCGGCGCCGTGATCGGGATGGACTGGCACTCGTCGGGCGTGACGACGAGCGTGCTCGGCGCGCTCGAGCGCGGGCTCGGCCCCCGCGCCGGCGAACTCGGGATACACGTCTGCGGCGGGCGCGGGCGGAAGTCTCGTGCGACCCCGGCGGAGCTCGTCGCGGTGGGCGAGCGCACCGGCCTCGACGGCGCCGCGCTGGCGCGGGCGAGCCGGCTCGTCGCCAAGGTCGATTCGGCCGCCGTGCAGGACGGCTTCGCGCTCTACCTCCACGGCTTCGTCGTCACCGACGACGGGCGCTGGGCGGTGATCCAGCAGGGCATGAACGGGGAGCGGCGGCAGGCACGGCGCTACCATTGGCTGTCGGAAGGGCTCTCGAGCTTCGTCGACAGCCCGCACGCGGCGGTGGATGGGCCCGGCCAGGGCACCATCGTCAACCTCGCGGACCGCCGGGCCGCCGCCTCCCGCGCCCGCCAGCTCGACCTGCTCGCGGACGTGGGGCCGGACGGGATCGTCGGCGAGATCGCGCGGCTCGACGCGGCGGCCGGGCGCGGGCCGGCGGCGAAGGAGCCCGAGAGGGAGGAGCCGGCCCAGCCGATGCTGCCGCATCTCGCGATGCCCGCGCACGAGGAGGTGCGGGCCGAGAACGTGGTGGCGCGCCGCCTGCACGGGGCGCTCGCCGCCGCCGCCGAGCGCGGGCCGGTCGACTTCCCCGACCTGCTGCTGACGCCGGGCGTCGGCGCACGCACCGTGCTCTCGCTCGCGATGGTGGCGGAGGTGGTCCACGGCGCGCCTTGCCGCTTCAGCGACCCGGCGCGCTTCTCGCTCGCCCACGGCGGCAAGGACCGCAACCCCTTTCCGGTCCCCACCGCCGTCTACGACCGCACCATCGCCGTGATGAAGGCCGCCGTGCGCAAGGCCCGCCTCGGCGAGGCGGACTCCCTCGCGGCCCTGCGCCGCCTCGACGCCCAGGCCCGCCGGCTCAAGGCGACCGCGGGCGGCCCGTCGGTGGACGCGTTCATGGCGCAGGAGCGGGCGCGCTCGCACGAATACGGCGGGCGCAGCGTGTTCGGGTGGGAGCGGGCGCCGGAGAACGGGGACGCGCGGGCGGTCGAGGGTTCGTGAAGGCGAGGGCGCATCGCACGCCCTGTGTCGCGCGTTGGGTCCGATCGGATCGCCGCCGCCACGCCGCGTGATCCTCGAGAACCGAGAGGCCCCATGCCCCACACCACCCCCACCGACCGCGTCCTCGTCGTCACCGGCGCCTCCACCGGCATCGGCGCCGCGACCGCGCGGCGGGCCGTCGAGGCCGGCTGGCGCGTTGCGCTCGCCGCGCGCTCGACGGACAAGCTCGCCACGCTCGCCGAGGAACTCGGCGCGGAGCGCGCGACGACGATCCCCTGCGACGTCTCCGACTACGCGGACCAGGAGCGGATGGCCGCGACCGTCGTCGAGCGCTTCGGGCGGCTCGACGCGGTCTTCGCCAACGCCGGCGTCGGCGGCGAGCCCGGCGGGTTCTCCGGGGCGCCTCCGGAGAGCTGGCGGCGCATCGTCGAGGTCAACATCCTGGGCGTCGCCCACACGCTGCGCGCGACGCTCTCCCACGTGAAGGCGGCGCGCGGACACGTGCTGATCACCGGCTCCATCGCCGGCCGCCGAACGCTCGCCGGCTCGATGTACGGGGCGAGCAAGTGGGCCGTCACCGCGATCGGCTACAACCTGCGCGAGGAGCTCGCGGGCACCGGCGTGCGCGTCACGCTGATCGAGCCGGGCATGGTCGACACGCCCTTCTTCGACGAGGAGAAGCCCGACGCGCTGCGCCCGGACGACATCGCGCGCGGCGTGGTCTACGCGCTCTCGCAGCCCGACAGCGTCGACGTGAGCGAGCTCGTGATCCTGCCCACGCCGAAGGCGACCTGACCCCGCCCCTGCGGCTCAGCCCGCCGCCCGGTCGAGGGTGCGGCCCGGCCGCGCGCCGGTCCCCGCGCCCTCGCGCCAGACCTCTCGGCCGTTGACGAGGACGCTGCGGATACCCTCCGCCGGACGCGTCGGTGTCTCGTAGGTGGCGCCCTCCCGGATCAGGTCGGGGTCGAACAGGACGAGGTCGGCGAAGGCGCCTTCGGCGATGCGACCGCGCCCGGCGAGACCGAAGCGGTCCGCCGGCATGGAGGTCATGCGCCGCACGGCCTCCTCCAGCGTGAACAGCGGATGCTCGCGCACGTAGCGCCCGAGCACGCGGGGAAAGGTCCCCCAGGTGCGCGGGTGCGGGTGCGAGCCCTTGGCGATCCCGTCCGAGCAGACGATCGTGTGCTCGTAGGCGAGGATGCGCTGGACGTCGCCCTCGTCCATGATGAAGAAGATGCCGGTCGCCGGCAGAAGCCGTTCCACGGCGGCGTCGAGATCGACGCCCCACTCCGCGGCGACGTCGGCGAGGTCGCGTCCCGCGCATTGCGGATGCGGCTTCGATTCGGCGACGATGACCCGCGTCGCCTGCCGGTGGCGGCCGGAATTCAGCATGGTCGAGGAGGCGATCCACGGCGTGGTGTCGAGCCCGACGTCCTGGCGTGCGCGGGCCTCGTCGATGATCCGCAGCGTCGTCTGCGAAAGGCCGTGGTTGGCGAGCCCGGCGCACTTGTGGTGCGAGACGTGCACGCCGCAGCAGGCCTCGCGGCCGATCTCGAGCGTCTCCTGGAGCGCCTCGATCACCCGGTCGCCCTCGTCGCGCATGTGCGTGACGTAGAGCTTGCCGTGGGCCCGCGCCACCTCGGCCATGGAGACGAGTTCGGAGGTCGGCGCGGCCCGCGCGGGCGGGTAGAACGGCCCGGTCGAGAGGCCGATGCCGCCCTGCCCCAGCGCCCGGTCGAGCGCCGCACGCATGGCGGCGATCTCGCGCGCGTCCGCCGCCCGGCCGAGATCGGCGACCTCGTTGATGCGCAAGGTGCCGTGGCCGATCAGGCAGGCGGTGTTCACCGCGGGCGGCGCCGCGTCGAGGCGCGCCCTGTAGGCGGCGTAGCTCGAGAAGCGTGGCGCGGCCTCGTCGAGGATCATGCCGAGCGGCGCCGGGAGCGGCCCGGGATGGGTGAGCGGCGCGATCGAGAAGCCGCAATTACCGTTGATGATCGTCGTCACGCCCTGGCTGACCATGCAGGCCATGTCCGGGTCGCTTAGCACGACCTCGTCGTGGTGCGTGTGCGGATCGATGAAGCCCGGCGCCAGCGCGAGCCCCGCACAGTCCTCGACCCGGTTCGCGTCCCAGCGGGAGAGGTCGCCCAGGGCGACCACCCGGTCGTCGACGACGGCGACGTCTCCCGTGCGGCGCGGGGCGCCGGTACCGTCGATGATCTCGGCGTTGCGAAACAGGATGTCGGCCCGCATGCGGGTGCCTCCTCGAATGCGTCTCGATCGGAATCGTATGCCGGCTCAGCCGTCCGCGTCGTGCGCGGACTCGCCCGAGCCCGCCGGGTCGCCGCACCAGCGCGCCGCGAGGTGGACGAGGATGACGACCACCATCAACGGCACGGCGATGGCGACGAAGAGCGTCGGCACGTCGAGCGTGCTCGCGGTCATGCGCGCGTGGCGCAGGAGGAAGCCGCGCTCGAAATTCATCCCGGGTCCGTAGACGCTGTGCCAGAGGATCGGCAGCAGGTAGACGAGCACGACGAGCGACTGCATCACGGCAGCGCCCACGGCGAGCGCGGCGAGCCTCGGGCGCGGGTTCTGGAACATGGCGGGGTCGAAGCGGCGCTTGAACGACATCGTCGCGCCCATCAGCCCCGCCCAGATCATGGCGTAGCGCGCCAGCTCCTCCGTCCACGCCGGCGGCGAGGCGAAGACGTAGCGCGCCACGACCTGGATCATCACCGCGACGACGAGGACGCACAGGAAGGTCACGGTCAGCGCCCGCGCCATGCGGTCGAGCCCGTCGCTCGCGGCGATGACCGCCCTGCCCAGCGTCCTCGTCATGACACGGCTCCGATCCCGCGCGGCGTCACTGGCCGCGCACCTGCGCCAGCGCGTCGAGATAGGCCTGGAGGTCCTCGGTCGTCATGATCGAGTCCCAGGTCGGGCGCGTCGCCTCGGCCATCTCGTCGCGCTCGCCCGGCGCGAGCTCGGAGAGGGTGACGCCCGCCTCCAGGTGGCGCTCGGTGACGATCCCGGACCACTCCGCGATCCAGGCCCGGTTCGCCTCGATCCCCGCCGCGATCGCGGCGTCGATCGTGGCCTGCTCGTCGTCCGAGAGGGAGGCGTACCAGTCCTCGGAGATCAGCACCGCGCGGGTGGAGGGGGAGATGTTCGCCTGGGTGAAGTGCTTCAGGAACTCGGTGTGGCCGGTGCGGATGGCCGAGTTCGGGGGGTTGAGGTAGCCGTCGGCGATGCCGGTCTGGATCGCGTTCGCCACCTCCGACCAGGCGACGATCGTCCCGTTCGCGCCGAGCGCCTCGATGTACTCGAGCTGCTCGGCGTTGAGCGCGCGGAAGCGGATGCCCTCGAGGTCCGCCATCCGGGTGATCGCGACCTCGGTGTTGTGGATGCCGATCGGCATGCCGATGTAGTTGAAGCCCGCCAGCCGCACGCCGTTGGGCAGGAGCGGCGCGTTCATCCGGTCGAGCAGGTCGGTCTGCGCGATGATCGCGTCGAATTCGTCGTTCGACTCGAACATGAACGGCAGGAGCACGCCGCGCAGGATCGGGCTCATGCCGAAAGCGGTGGACACGGTCGCGAGGTTCACCTCGACGAGCCCCTGCGCGATCTGGTCGAAGCGCTCCTGCTCGCTGCCGAGCGTGTCGGAGGCGAAGACCGTCGCCGTGAAATCGCTTCCCTCGAGCGCCTGCGCGAAGCCGCGCGCGAAGGCGGCCTCGGCGTTGGTGACGGGATCGTCGACGCCGTTCATGGCGATCTTGATCTCGGCCGCCCGCGCCGCGTCCGGCACGAGGGCCGTCCCGACGAGGAGGGCCGCCGCGAGTAGCGCTGGGGTGAAGGCTGTCCGGGTCATGTCCGCTCTCCTGTGGTTGTTCTCGTTGGTCGGTCGGGCCGGCCTCAGGCGAGGCCGAGCGCACGCGGCAGGGCCAGCGTGATCGCGGGGAAGAAGGTGAGCAGCGCGAGGATGCCGAGCTCCGCCGCGAGGAAGGGCAGCGTCGCCCGGATGAGGCGCCAGTAGTTCATCTTCACGGTGGTCGCGAGAATGAGCAGCACGCCGCCGAGCGGCGGCGACAGCAGGCCCGTCGTGATGTTGAAGCAGATGACGATGCCGAGATGCACCGGGTCCACGCCCATCGCGAGCGCCGGCGGCACGAAGATCGGCGCGAAGAGCGCGACCGCCGCCTTCACGTCCATCGCCATGCCGGCGACGAGGAAGACGACGTTGACGAGCATCAGGTAGCCGAGCGGCGAGAGGCCGAAGCCCGCCACCGCCGCCGCGATCGCCTGCGGCCATTGCTGGAGCGCGGCGAGGTAGCTGAAGGTCGAGATCGCGCACAGGATGATGAAGAGCGCGCCCAGAAGCACGCCTGTGCGCTTCAGGCTCGCCAGCACCCGTGCCGCGTCGAGATCGCCGTAGGCGACGCCGACGGCGAGCGCCGCGACGACGGCGACGGCGGCGGCCTCGGCGGGCGTCATGACCCCGAACAGGGTACCGCCGAGGATGATCACGGGGAGCGTCAACGCGGGGAGCGCCTTGGCGAAGGCGGGCAGCAGCCGGGGGACCTCGACGCCGGCGCCGCCGGGATGGTCGTCACGCCAGGCGTAGAAGGCGTTCATCGCCATGAGCACGGCGGCGAGCAGCAGCCCCGGCACGATGCCGGCCGCGAACAGCGCGGCGACGGAGGTCTCCATCAGGGCGCCGTAGAAGATCAGGATCGTGCTCGGCGGGATGATCGGCCCGATGATCGAGGACGCTCCGGTGATCGCGGCGGCGTAGTCGAGCTTGTAGCCGCGCCGCGTCATCTCGGGCACCAGCGCGTTGCCGAGCGCGGCGGCGTCCGACACGGCGGAGCCGGAGACGCCGGCGAAGAACACGCTGGTGAGCACGTTGACGTGCCCGAGCCCGCCCTTCAGCCGCCCGACCAGCGCCATCGAGACGTCGATGAGCGCCTTGGCGAGGCCGCCGCGGTTCATCAGGTCGCCGGCGAGGATGAAGAGCGGCATCGCCAGGAAGGCGAAGACGTCGAGCTGCGAGAACAGCCGCTGCGGGAGGACCGCGAGGAAGCGCGTGTTGTCCGCGATGACGAAGGTCAGCACCGCCGCCGCGCCGATGGCGTAGGCGATCGCCGCCCCGGACAGGAGGCCGACCACGAGAAAGCCGATGACGATGCCAGCCTGCATCCCGCGCAGTCCCCTCGGGCGGCCGATCGCCGCAGCTCGAAGGGCAGTAAAGAAGCCGGCGTCCGTTTCGGAAACAGAAAAGATTTGCACCTCGCATAGCGACTTTCTATGGATGAGCGCGAGGTTTCCCCATGCGCTTCGTCACCGTTCAACGTCTGCAGGTCTTCTGCGCCGTCTACGAGCAGGGTTCGGTGAGCGCCGCCGCGCGGCTGCTCCGGCTGTCGCAGCCGACGGTGAGCCGGCTCCTGCGCGACTTCGAGCGCGCCGTCGGCCTGCCGCTCTTCGTGCTGGAGCGCGGGCGCATCTACCCCACGGCGGAGGCGGAAGGGATCTACGCCGAGAGTCGCTTCCTGGGGGACGGCCTCGACCGGCTGGAGCGCGCCATCGCGGAGGTGCGCACGGGGCAGGGCCGACGCTACTCGATCACCAGCGTGGGGCTGCTCGCGCAGCTCCACCTGCCCCGCGCGATCGCCGAGGTGGCGCGGCGGATGCCGGAGCTCGAGATCGACGTGGACGTCGGCGGCGCGATCCAGCAGCTCGCCGCCCTGCGTGCCGGCCGCGCCGACATCGGCATCGTCGCGGGCGCGGTGGATGCGCCGGACCTGCACGCGACGCGCCTCGGCGAGGGGCGGCTCGTGGCGCTCGTCCCCGCCGGCCATGCCTGGGCGGGTCGCGCGGCCGTGTCGCAGGAGGAGATCGCCGCCGAGCCGCGGCTCATCGGCATGCCGCTCGACCGGCCGATCGGGCGGCTCGTCGCGCATCTCGCACCGGCGGAGGGCGCGGGACGGCGCGAACGGATCACCGCGAGCTCGCTCATCGCCGTGCCGAACCTGGTGCGCACGCTGGGGCGGGTGTCCATCGTGGACGAGTTCACGGCGGAGGCCGCGACGCATGTCGGCGTCGCGGCCGTGCCGATCGCGCCGCCCCTCGTCTTCGAGATCCTGGCGCTCTCCGTCAGGCCGCTCGAGACCGGGCGTGCCGGGCCGATCCTCGTCGAGGCGCTGCGCGGCCTCCTCGCCGCTCGCTGAGGCGCGCGCGTGTCATTGCGGCCCCATCAAGAAGTCGGGCAGGAACAGGCTCAGCTGCGGGAAGGCGGCGAGGCAGGCCAGCACGATCAGCAGCGGGATGAAGAACGGCAGCACCGCCCGCACGATGTCCTCGATCGGCGTCTGCGCGATCCGCGAGGTGACGTAGAGCCCGATCCCGAGCGGCGGAGTCGCGATGCCGAGGATCAGCGACATCTGCAGCACGATGCCGAAATGCACCCGGTCGATGCCGTAGGCGTCGACGAGGGGCAGCAGGATCGGCACGAGCAAGAGCTTGATCGTGATCCCGTCGATGAAGCAGCCGAGTACGAGCACGGTCACCGAGACGACGAGCAGGAACATCCCGATCGAGGAGACCCGGTCGGGGATACCGCGCGCCAGGTCCTGCGGGATCTGCTCGATGGCGAGCAGCCAACCCATGGATCCGGCGAAACCGATGATGATCATGATCATCGCCGTGATCAGCACCGTCTCGGTGAGCGCCTTCGTCAGCGCCTGCCAGGTCAGCGTGCGGAAGATCGCGCCGAGCAGGATGACGTAGCCCGAGGCCAGCACGCCCGCTTCCGATGCGGTGGTCGTCCCCGTGAGGATGCCGCCCATGATGATCGCGGGCGCGATCAGCGCGGAGGCGCCCGACAGGGTCTGGCGCCAGACCTCGCCCGCGCTCGCCTTCTCCTGCTGCGGGAAGTCGATGCGGGTCGCGAGGATGCGGTTGAAGATCATCAGCGCCACGGCGACGAGGAGCCCCGGCACGATGCCGGCGAGAAACATGCGCGCGACCGACGTGTTCGACAGGAAGGCGTAGACGACGAGCGGCACGGAGGGCGGGATGAAGGGCGCCACGATGGCCGAGACCGTGGTGATCGCGGCGGCGAAGGCGGGCTTGTAGCCGCGCTCGCGCATCGCCTTGATCTCGACGGCGCCGAGCCCGGCGATGTCGGCGACCGCCGCGCCGGTGCCGCCCGCGAGCAGCACCGAGGCGAGCACGTTCACCTGCGCGAGGCCGGCGCGGAAATGGCCGACGAGCGCGTTCGCCAGGTTGAAGATGCGCTCGGTGATCCCGATCGCGTTCATCAGGTTGCCGGTGAGCACGAAGAAGGGGATCGCCAGCAGCGAGGCGTTCCCCGCCCCCTCCAGCACCTTCATCGGCACGATCCAGAGCGTGCTGGAGAACCCCGCCGCCATCAGCGCGCCGACGACGGCGATGCCGATCGCCATGGTGATCGGCGTGCGCAGCGCGATGAGCGCGAGGAAGCCCGCGAAGAGCGCGGCGGCGGTCATGGGCGGGCCTCCCGCGGCTCGGGCGTCGTGGTGTCGGAGGCGGCCCGCGCTTCGCGCGCCGCGCGCTCCGGGTCCGCGAGCGCACGCACGGCCTCGCGCAGGTCGAGCAGGAACTGGCAGGCGATCAGGAAGCACGACACGAACAGCGGCACGGACAGCCAGTAGCGCTGGATGCCGACGAGATCGATGACGCCCACCTGGCGCGGGATGAGCGTCGGCGCCTGCGCGAGGATCGTGGCGAGGAGCGCGAGTGCCAGGAGGTCCACGAGCACGCGCACGAGCGCGCGTCCCCGGCCGGGGAGCCGCCGCACCAGGACGTCGACCGCGACGTCCTGCCCCCGGCGATAGATGCAGAAGAAGCCGAGGAAGATCATCCAGACGAAGAGCACGCCCGTCCAGGGAAACACCCAGATGATGCCCTTGTCGAGAACGAGGCGCGAGAGGATGTTGGCGAGGTTGATCGCCAGCATGGCGAGGAGCAGCCCGTTGGCCGCCGCCAGGAAGATCCTGTCGGCGGCCGAGAGGCCCCGGTCGAGGAGCCGCCACATGGCTCAGTTCGCGGCGCGGGAGGCGTCGACGGCCTCGAGGAAGCCCTGCGGCAGCGCGCCCTCGGCGTCCATCCGCCGGTAGAGCTCGGCCATGCGCGCGACGAACGGCCCCGTGTCGACGACGGAATACGAGACGTCCTCGGCGGCCATCCGCTCGAGCGATTCCTCGGCGACGCGGTCGGTCTCGGCGGCGAACTCGTCCGCGACCTCGTCGTAGGCCGCGAGGATCTGCGCGCGGGTCTCCTCGTCGAGCCCGTTCCAGGCGTCGGCGTTCGCCATGAAGGCGAGACCCTGCGGGTACTCGTCGTGGCGGGTGATGTGGGGCGCGACCTCGTAGAAGCGCATCGGCTCGACGAGGGCGACGGGGCTGTTCACCGCCTCGACGATGCCGCGGCCGAGCGACTCGTAGACCTCGGTCCAGGCGAGCGTGCGCACCTCCGCGCCGAGGTGCCGCCAGGCGGCGGCGGCCAGCTCGTCGGGATGGAGCCGCAGCTTCAGGCCCGCGACGTCGTCGAGGCTCTCGACGGGCATCGTCGAGACCATCACCCGGTAGGGACCGCGCACCATCTTCGTCGAATCGCCGATGACGGCGATGCCCGCCTCCTCCTCGATCGTCGCGTGCCAGCCATCGACGAGATCGCTCGCCATGAAGCGCGACCAGTGCTCGCGGTCCTCGAAGAGGAAGGGCGCGCTGACGAACTTCATCTCCGGCACCCACTTCTGCAGGTAGGCGGAGCCTTCCGGGTAGATGTGGACGGTGCCGAGCTGGAGCTGCTCGAGGATGGCGTCGTCCTTGCCGAGCTGCTCGTTGGGGTAGACCTCGACGGTGATCTCGCCGTCGGTCTTCTCCCCGATGCGGTCGGCCACCGCCTGGAAGATGCGGCCCTCGATCGAGTCGGCCGGCATCTTGTGGGCCATGCGCCAGGTCTCCGCCTGCGCCGCGCCGGCGGCGACGAGGGCGGTGGTCGCCACGAGGGCGAGCACGAGGGTGTTGGTCTTCATCGTCCGGTCCTCCCGTTGGGTGCTGGGACCGCGGCCCGCGTTCCCGTTGTGCTCGGCCGCGGCGGGGTGGATCAGCGCGCGGCCATCACCTTGGCCGTCGCGCCGGAGATCTCCGGCAGCTTCTCGCCGGCGCGCAGGCGGTCGAGGAGCCCGAGTTCGCGCTCCTGCATCCCGATCGCCCGCTCGGCCACGGCCTGGACCTGGCCGGGCTCGAGGAAGAGCACGCCGCTCTCGTCGGCGAGCACGGCGTCCCCCGGCTCCACGGCGCAGCCGCCGACGCTGACGGGCACGTTCATCGCGCCCTCGAGGCCGAGCAGCTTCGTCGTGATCGGCGAGGGCCCGCGGCACCAGATCGGCATCTCGCAGCGGCGGATCTCGTTGAAGTCCGTCGCCGGCCCGTCGATCACCGCGCCCACGACGCCCGCGAGCTTCGCCGCGTTGGTCACGACACCGCCCCAGCAGGCGTGGCGGGTGTCGCCGGCGCGGTCGATGACGAGGAAGTCGCCCGGGCGGACCAGGGCGAGGGCATGATGCAGCAGCGTCGAATCCGCCCCGGGGATGCGCAGCGTCACCGCCGTCCCGGCGACGCGGGTCTCCGGCAGCACGCCGCGCAGCGCCGCGTCGGCGAACTGGCTGTGCAGGAAGTGCCCGACGGTGGCGGTCTCCACCTGCTCGAGCAGGCGCACGAGCCGTGGCTCGATCTGGCGGGGAAGGTCTCTGATCTCGAACACGGACGGACTCACAGCACGTGGTGGGTGGCGACGGGGACGTTCTGGCGCACGCGCGCCTGGTACTCGGCGTCGACGCGCGCGACGGCGTGGCCCGGGTGGTCGCCCACCTGCGCGACGACGTGGCCCCAGGGATCGATGATCATGCTGTGGCCGTAGCAGGCCTTGCGGCCGCCGGCGTGGGCGCCGACCTGGCCGCTGGCGAGCACGTGCGTCTGCGTCTCGATGGCGCGCGCCCGCAGCAGCACCTCCCAATGGTCCTTGCCGGTCATCAGCGTGAAGGCCGCTGGCAGGACGATGAGGTCGGCGCCGCGGTCGCGCAGGGCGCGGAACAGCTCGGGGAAACGCAGGTCGTAGCAGATCGAGCAGCCGATCGTGAGGCCGCCGCAGGAATAGGTGACGATCTCCCGCCCGGGCGAGATCGTCTCGCTCTCGCGATGGCGCACGCCGCCGGGCACGTCGACGTCGAACAGGTGGATCTTGCGGTAGCGCGCGATCTCGCGGCCCTGCGGGTCGAAGACGAGGCTGGTGTTGTAGTAGCGCTCGCCGTCGGTCTCGACGATGCTGCCGCCGTGCAGCGTCACGCCGTGCGTGCGGGCGAGCTCGGCCATGGTGGAATAGGCCTCGCCGCCCGGGAAGCGCTCGGCGCTGGCGTGGAACTCGGCCGGCCCGTCGCCGAGACAGGCCCAGTATTCGGGCAGGACCACGAGATCCGGCCCGTCCTGCGCGGCCTCGTCCACGAGACGTCGGGCGGCATCGAGGTTCGCCCCCTTGTCTCCCTGCGAATTCATCTGTACGACGGCGACCTTCATCCGAGACCTCCCCTGAAATTCTTGCGAGAACATCTTCGCGAGGGGGTCCGCGGTCTGTCAAAAGACAAATTTCTGTCGTCGCGATCGGATTTCCTTATGCAACCGCTACTCACCAGGCCAGTGCGGGGTCCTGCCCGCCGCAGAACTCGCGCGCGACCTCGCGGGCGAGGTCGGCGAGCGCGGCCGGCAGGTGCGAGGCGGGCCCGTCCCGATAGGTCGCCTGGAAGCCGAGCGGCGGGAAGGGCTGGCGCACGTCGAGCCGCACGAGCTCTCCGCGCTCCAGCTCACGGCGCACCACGGTCGGCGGAATCGCCGCGACGCCGATGCCGTCGACCGTCATGCGGATGATGGTGGCGAGCGAGTTCGTCGAGTAGAAGGTCGTCTCGTCCTCCGTGAAGCGGCTGAAGTAGCGCATCATCGCCTGGTGCGGCTGCGAGCAGCGCGGGAAGGACACGATCGCGTGCCGGACGAGGTCGCCGACGTCGAGGGGCCGCCCGTCGAGGCCGAGCGTCGGCGAGGCCACCCAGGCGGAGGCGTAGGTGCACAGGTCGATGTCGATCATCTCCGGTCCGCCGACCGGCCCCATGATGAGTCCCAGGTCGATCTCGCCGGCCACGAGCATGTCGATGAGGCGAAGGCTCGTGTCGGCGACGAGCTCGAGGTCGATGCGCGGGTACGTCGCCCGCGAGCGGCGGATGAAGTCGATCAGCCAGGTGTGCGAGATCGTGTCGATGACCCCGATCCGCGCCGTGCCGCGCAGGCCGTCGCCGGACGCGACGTCGCGGTAGAACTCCTTCGAGCAGCGCAGCATGCGCTCGGCGTGGGCGAGCGCCCGCTCGCCCTCGGGCGTGAGCCGCACGTCGCGGGGCTCGCGCACGAAGAGCTTGACGCCGAGCTCGCGCTCCAGCGACGCGATACGCGCCGACACCGCCGCCTGCGTGGCGTGCATCCGCTCGGCCGCGAGCGTGAAGCTGCGCAGATGCGCCACCCAGACGAAGGTCTCGAGGAACGTCAGGTTCATCGCCGCGCCGTCTCCGGGCTCCAGTCGAGCACCGGGGGGCGGGGCGCGCAAGGCACGGGGGTGCCCTCTTGCTCTGGGAGGGGGCGCACGCCGACGCGAGGCGACCGATCGCGAACCTCGAGGACGGGCGTGGGGGCGGTGGTGGGGCGCGGTGGTGGGGGCCGGTGCCGGTGCCGGGCGACGCGCCCCCGATCTTCAGCGAGCGGGGCCCGCGAAGGCGCCGACGCCGACCTGGCTCTCGAGGATGCGGGCGAAGGCGCCGGACCCGGACAGGCTCGCCGCGTCCACGACGATGACCGGCGGCCCGGCCTCGCCGCGGCGCGCGGAGAGCCGATCGGCCAGGCTCTGGAAGCGGGCGCGGGCGGCGGCACCCGCGCCGCGGGGGATCTGCAGGACGATGGCGGAGGGCGTCGGGATCACGGCGAGCACCTCGTCCGCCGCGTCGAGCGAGGCGGTGACGGAGGCGTAGCCGAGCTCCGCCAGTTCCGCGGAGAGCGCCGCGTCCGCGTCGCGGTCCCCGTCGTCGACGATCAGGATGCGTTGGAGAGGGGTCATCGCCTTCGCCGGTCTCGCGACCCCGTCATCCGGAGCCGCCTCATCAACGCACATTTCGCACCGCCGTTCCACCCCGAAAGCTCCCGTGGGGCGCTGAAATTGTGCGCTGCGGCGTGCCGCATGCGTGGGCGGCGCCGCCGTCGGGAGGCGGGCGCGCGCTCAGGACACGCCGATGACGATGCCGGCGAAAACATCCGCGCGCCAAGGCGTTTCGCGCCACTCCGGCACCTCGGCCTCGACCTGTCCGCGCACGACGCGCCGCGCCCGCGTGGAGGCGCCGCGCACCGAGAGGCGGCCCTCCTCGCTGCGGCGCACGAGCGGGTCTGTATCCGCGCCCGAACGGGCGTCGAGCCGTAGCGCGACCTGGCCGCCGCGGGCCCGCGCGCGGGTCAGGAGCGCCCACGGCTCCAGCGCGAGCACGTCGACGATCGGCCCGGCGGCGGCGGCGCGCGCCCGGAAGCGCGTGGGCGCCGCGTGCAGGAGGACGAGGCCCCGCACGCTCGGCGGCAGCGCGGTGGCGGCCAGCGCGCTCTCCATCCAGCCCGGCGCGACGAGACGCGTCGGCTCCCCACGGGCGAGGCTCGCCGCGAGAGCGGGGCCGTCGAAGAGCCCGTGCAGCTCGAGCGGCGCCCCCGTCAGCAGCGCGGCGAGGAAGCCGGTGGCGAGGCCCATCAGGTCGTCGGGGGCGACGAGGTGTACGATGCGCTCGCCGGGCTGGTACTGCGCCACATCGAGGAAGGCACGGGCCGCCGCGATCCAGGAGGAAGCCGGCCGGAAGGCGGCCTCGATCTCCTCTTCCCGTCGGGCGAGGGTGACGATCCCGGGCTCGCGCGGCGCGGGCGCCTCCCTCGCCCCCGCCGCCTTCTCGCCCGCACCCTCGCCGCCGCCGGCGAGAATCGGGCGCTCGTCGATCATCACCCGGTCGAGGTCGAGCACGCCGTCGGGCGGCTGAGGCCCGAAGGCCGTGACGAAGCGCAGGCCGTAATAGCCCATCGCGATGTCGCGGAAGGTCTCGGCGGGCTTGAGCGCCCCGACCACGCTCTGCGTCACGACGGCGACGGCGCCGGTGGCCTCCACCGCGCGGGCGAGGTCGTCGCGGGGCCAGGCGAGCGGCAGGAGACAGGTCGTCAGGCCCGCGCGCTCCAGCGCGAGCAGCGTCAGCAGCGTCTCGGAGCCGGCGGGCAGGCACACCGCCACCGGCGCCTCCGGCGCGAGGCCGAGCCCCGCGAAGAAGGCGGCGAGGCGCTCGATCATCGGCTGCGCCGCGCCGTAGCTCCAGGCGATGCGCGGGCGCCCGCACCAGGCCTCGCGCCCCGCCTGGTCGACGAAGGCGAGCGCGCCCGGCGTCTGCGCCGCGCGCTCCGCGAAGAGCGCGCCGAGCCCGCCCGGGGGCGGCGCGGTCGCCGTGTCGTCGTGGGCGACGCTCGCCTCCCGCGCACCGTGGATCGCCGTCGCAGCCATGCTTCCTCCCCCGCTACGCATCCGCGCTCAGCCTCCGCTGCGGCGCCAGACCTCGATCGGCAGGCCGCGCAGCGGCGCCGGGTCGGGCCGCTCGAGGCCCGCGTCGTAGGCGAGCCAGGTGTTCGCCTGGATGTGGAGCGGCACGACGTAGGTGCCCGAGATCAGCAGCCGGTCGAGCGCCCGCACGGCGTCGACGAAGTCGTCGCGCTCGGTGGCGGCGAGCATCGCGGCGATCATGGCGTCGATACCCGGCTCGCGGGCGCCGGCGAAGTTGAGCGAGCCCGAGCGCTCGGCGGCGGCGCTCGTCCAGCGGTTGACCTGCTCGTTGCCCGGCGAGAGCGAGGCGGGCCAGGTCCACTGGATCATGTCGTAGTCGAAATCCGCGAGGCGGCGCCAATATTGCGCGTCGTCCACGAGCCGGATCGCCATGTCGATGCCCACGCGCTTGAGCGCGTCGGCGAAGTTGAGCGCGAGCCGCTCCTGCTGGCGGTTGACCGCGAGGAACTCGAAGGTCATCGGCGCGCCCGTCTCGACGTTGCGCATGACGCCGCCGTCGAGCCGCCAGCCGGCCTCGGCGAGGAGCCGCATGGCCTCGCGGATCTGGCCGCGGTCGCGGCCCGAGCCGTCGCTCGCCGGCGGCTGCCAGGTGCCGTCCATGACCTCGGGCAGGACCGCGTCGGCGTAGGGCGCGAGCAGCGCGCGCTCCGCCTCGCTCGCCGGGCGCCCGCGGGCGGAGAGGTCCGAGCCGTCGAAATAGGAGCCGGCGCGCTGGAACAGGCCGAAGAGCAGGTTCCGGTTCACCCACTCGACGTCGTATAGGTGCCCGAGGGCCTGCCGCACGCGCCGGTCTGCGAAGAGGTCCTCGCGCGTGTTGAAGACGAAGCCGTTCATGCCCTGGGGCGTGCGCTGGGGCACCTCCTCCTTGACGATGCGCCCGTCGCGAATCGCCGGGAAGTCGTAGCCGGTGGCCCAGCGGGTGGCGTCGCCCTCGACGCGCAGGTCGTAGACGCCGGTCTTGAAGCCCTCGAACATCGTGTTGGCGTCGCGGAAGAACTCGTAGCGGATCTCGTCGGGCCTGTTCATGCCGCGCATCACGGGCAGCTCCGCGCCCCAGTAGTCGTCGCGCCGGCGCAGCACGATCCGCTCGCCCGGCGCGACCTGCGCGAAGGCGTAGGGTCCCGAGCCGATCGGCGGCACGAGCGAGGTCTGGTCGAACGTCTCGGGATCGATCGTGTGGGTGGCGAAGATCGGCATCATCGCGACGAGGAGCGGCAGCTCCCGGTCGCCGCTGTCGCCGAAGTCGAAGCGGATCGTGTGGTCGTCGATCACCTCGACGACGGCGACCTTGCCGAAATTGCCGCGGAAGTACGGCTTGCCCTTCTCGCGCAGCAGTTCGAAGGAGACCCTCACGTCGTCGGCCGTCAGCGGCTCGCCGTCGGAGAAGGTGGCGCGCGGGTCGAGCGCGAATTCGGCGAAGGAGCGGTCCTCGGGCATCACGACGGAACGCGCGACGAGGCCGTAGAGCGTGAACGGCTCGTCGAGCGAGCGCTGCATCAGGCTCTCCCAGACGAACTTCTGGGCGAGGTCCGGCGCCACGCCGAGCACGATCGTGGGGTTGAGCCCGTCGAACGTGCCCTGCAGGGCCATCGCCACGCGCCCACCCGTCGGGGCGTCCGGCGCGGCGTAGGGGAAGTGCGTGAAGTCGGGGCCGAGCTCCGGCTCGCCGTGCATGGCGATCCCGTGGCGCGGGGCGAGTTCCTCTGCGGAATGCTCGGCGTCCCGGGCTCCCGCGGGCGCGGCGGCGAGCGCCGCGACGAGCCCGGCGGCGAGCGCGGCACGGCGCAGGCGGGACGCGAGCGCGGACGCGGGCGAGGGCGCTCTCGGCCGGCGAAGGGGGTGCGGGCGTGTGGGCACGAGACGTGTTCCTCCGTCGCGGCTTCGGGCGGGCGCGATTCGGCGCCTTCACGCTAGCATAGACGAGAACGGCGTTAACGACTGGAATATGCCGGCGCGAGCCGCTACAAGGACGCGGGCCGCGCCACGCCCTCGCCTCAATGCACGACGATGAGCGGCGCGCCCGGGCGGGGCGAGCGCCTCGTCCGCCCGCCAGACCCTTCCTCCGGACGTGAAAGAGGACTTCAGGATGTCGTTTCCGGCACGAATCGCGCGCAAGCGGGGCCTCGGCTCCGTGATCGCCCTCGCCGTGGCGGCCGGCGCGCTCGCGCCGCTCGCGGCCTCGGCCCAGACCGCTCCCGCCCCGCAGCCGGGCCAGCCCAACGTCGTGCCGGTGGTGCCCGAGCCCTCGCAGACGGGCTGGACCAAGCTGTGCGGCGAGGACCAGGGGTCCGGCGCCCAGATCTGCTACACCACGCGCGACTTCATCTCCGACCAGGGCCAGCCCGTGCTCGCGGTCGCGATCTACGACATCGACGCGCCGGAGGGGCAGGAGGACCAGCTCGTCGCCCGCTTCCTGATGCCGCTCGGCCTGCTGCTGCAGCCCGGCATCCGCTTCGCCGCCGACCAGAACGCGGCGACGAACGGCGCCTACGCGGTCTGCTTCCCCAACGGCTGCTTCGCCGAGGCCCAGGTCACCCAGCAGATGGTCGACCAGATGAAGGCGGGGGCGAACCTCAACATCTCGGTCCAGAACCAGAACGCGCAGGTCGTGACCTTCCAGGTCCCGCTCGACGGCTTCACCGCGGGCTGGGACGGCGACCCGGTCGACCCGGCCGAACTCGAGGCTCAGCAGCGCCGCCTGCAGGAAGAGCTCCAGCGCCGCTCCGAGGAGCTGCGCCAGCGCCTCGAGCAGGAGAGCGGAGACACGGCCGCGCCGCAGTGAGCGTCGCAACCGGTTCACGGCCGTGAGAACACGGGACGCCGGGCCCCGCGCCCGGCGTCTTGCGTTCGCGAGGCGACGTCAGCGGCTCAATTCGCCGCCACCGTCTTAGCCCGGTAGCTCCCATCCGCACCCCGGTCGAACATGTTGGGGATCATCGGGTGGCGCAGGGGCTCCTCGGAGGTGTCCGGCACGAGGTTCTGCTCCGAGACGTAGGCGACATACTCGGTCTGCGCGTTCTCGGCGAGCAGGTGGTAGAACGGCTGGTCCTTGCGCGGGCGCACCTCGGCGGGGATGGCGAGCCACCATTCCTCGGTGTTGGCGAAGACCGGGTCCACGTCGAAGACGATGCCCCGGAACGGATAGATCCGGTGGCGCACGACCTGGCCGATGGCGAACTTGGCGACACGCAGCGTCATTGGTGATCTTCACCTCCGACGAGGAAGATAGGCCGCGCGCGCCGGGCTTTCAAATGGGCATGCGTCGCCTCACAGCCCGTAGGCGGCGCCGCGCTCCGGGTCCTTGCGCGCCACGATCGTCGCGAGGTCGACGATGACCTTCGCCTGCTTCCAGGTGGCGTCGTCCTGCATCTTGCCGTCGATCATCACCGCGCCGGTCCCGTCGGGCATGGCGTCGAGGATCTTCCTCGCGAACAGCACCTCGTCGACCTCCGGCGCGAAGACGCGCGCGGCGATGGCGATCTGGCTCGGATGCAGCGACCAGGCCCCGGCGCAGCCCAGGAGATACGCGTTGCGGAACTGCGCCTCGCAGGCGTCCGGGTCGGAGAAGTCGCCGAAGGGGCCGTAGAAGGCCTTGAGCCCGCAGGACACGCAGGCGTCGACCATCCGCGCGATGGTGTAGTGCCACAGGTCCTGCTGCGCGGAGGCGCGGGGCGCGTCGCCGTCCGGATCGGAGAGGACCCGGTAGTCGGGATGGCCGCCGCCGACGCGCGTCGTCTTCATGCCGCGCGAGGCGGCGAGGTCGGCGGGGCCGAGGCTCATGCCGTGCATGCGCGGCGAGGCGGCGGCGATGGCGTCGACGTTCTTCACGCCCTCCGCCGTCTCCAGGATCGCGTGGACGAGGATCGGCCGCCGCACGCCGTGGCGCGCCTCGAGCTGCGCGAGGAGCTGGTCGACGTAGTGGATGTCCCACGGCCCCTCGACCTTGGGCACCATGATCACGTCGAGCCTGTCGCCCACCGCCGCGACGATCTCGACGAGATCGTCGAGGAACCAGGGAGAGTTGAGCCCATTCACGCGCGTCCACAGCCCGGTGTCGCCGAAATCGGTGTCGCGGGCCATGGCGATGAAGCCCGCGCGCGCCGCCTCCTTGGCGTCCGCGGGGATCGCGTCCTCGAGGTTGCCGAGGATCACGTCGACCTTGGAGACCAGCTCCGGCACCTTGGCGCGGACCTTCTCCACGTGCGGCGGCACGAAGTGGATCATCCGCTCGAGCCGTACGGGCGGCTCGCGCCAGGGCTCCGGCGCGCCGAGCGCGAGCGGCTGGTAGAAGCGGCGGGGGCTCTTCATGCGGGGTCTCCCTCGACTCGAGAGCCCACGACATAACCCGCGGGCGGGCGCGCGGCCATTAGCCGATGGGCGGCTGCCATGCGACCTTCGCGGTTGCCCGGACGCCGTTTCCCTGCGAGAGAAGCCGGCGTTCCGCCCCGCCCGCGCCAAGTCCCCGGAATCGCCCATGTCCGACCTCGTCGGGCTCCTCGACCTCCTCGCCCCCTTCTTCGGCCTGATCGCGCTCGGCTGGGCCTGCGGACGCTTCGTGCCGCGCCCGGCGAGCGGGCTTTCGTGGATGCAGTTCTTCCTGATCTACGTCTCGTTGCCGTGCCTGTTCTTCCGCCTGATCGCCGGCGAGCCGATCTCGGAGCTGGCGAACTGGCCCTTCATCGCGGTCACGACGCTGTCGACCTACGTCGCCTTCTCGATCGCCTTCGCGGTGGGCATGATCGTCACCCGCGACATGCCGCAATCGGTGATGCAGGGGGTCGCGGGCTCCTACTCGAACATCGGCTACATGGGTCCGCCGCTCGTGCTCGCCGCGCTCGGGCCGGCGGCGAGCCCGCCGGTCGTGCTGATCTTCGTGTTCGATTCGCTGCTCCTGTTCTCGCTCGTGCCCTTCCTGATGGCGGTGGCCGGCGTCGAGAAGAAGAGCATGCTCGCCACCGCCGGCGAGGTCGCCTTCCGCATCGCGACGCATCCGTTCAACGTCGCCACGGTCATCGGCGTCGGCGCGAGCTACTTCGCCTGGACGCCGCCCACCGCCATAGACAAGATGACGCTGTGGCTCTCGAACGCGGCGGCGCCCTGCGCCCTGTTCCTGCTCGGGGTGACGGTGGCGCTCAGGCCCGCGCCGGCGGCGCCCGCCGAGACGCCCGCCACCAGCCCGAAGGCCGACACCGGCACCACTCCGGCGCGGCCGGGCGGGCGCGTGCGGAGGATCCCCGTCGAGGTGCCCATCCTCGTCTTCGTCAAGCTCGTCGTCCACCCGCTGATCGTATGGGTGCTGCTCTCGATCGTCGGCGACTTCTCGCCGGCCTGGGTCTTCGCCGCGATCGTGATGGCGGCGCTGCCGCCGGCGCTCAACATCTTCGTCATCTCGACGCAGTACGGCGTGGGCGTCGAGCGGGCCTCCGCCTGCGTGCTCGTGGGCACGATCGCCTCCGTCGTGACGCTGACGGGGTTCCTCTGGCTGATCGAGACGGGCATCCTGCCCCACGACCTGTTCTGAAGGCCCGGGAGGAGCCGATCGCATGGCCGCACGCCGCCTGCCGCTCGAGGGCGTCACCGTCCTCGATCTCTCGACCCTCCTGCCCGGGCCGCTCGCGACCCTGATGCTCGCGGAGGCCGGCGCGCGGGTGATCAAGATCGAGCGGCCGGGCGGCGAGGACATGCGCGGCTTCGCCCCTTTCGTGGCGGGCCGCTCCGTTCCCTTCGCCATGCTCAACGCGGGCAAGGAGATCCTCCCGCTCGACCTCAAGGACCCCGCGGACCGCTCCCGGCTCGAGGTCCTCGTGCGGGAGGCGGACGTGCTCGTGGAGCAGATGCGCCCCGGCGTGATGGAGCGCCTCGGGCTCGGCCGCGAGGCGCTGCGCGCGCTGAATCCGCGCCTGATCGTCTGCGCCATCACCGGCTACGGGCAGGAGGGGCCGCGGGCGCTCGAGGCGGGGCACGACATCAACTACCAGGCGCTCGGCGGCCTCCTCTCGCTCGCGCCGGGCGCGCCGGACCACCCGGCGACGCCGGCCGCGCTCGTCGCCGACATCGCGGGGGGCGCGCTGCCGGCGGTGATCGACATCCTGCTGGCGCTGCGCCTGCGCGACCTCGGCGGCGAGGGCGCCTTCCTCGACGTCGCGATGACGGACGCGATGGCGACCTTCGCTTGGCTGGCGCGGGCGCAGCTGGCGGCGACCGGGCGCGCGCCCGGACCGCACGGGGGCCTCCTCACCGGTGCGAGCCCGCGCTACGGCCTCTACGCCACCGCCGACGGCGGCTACCTCGCGCTCGGCGCGCTCGAGGACAAGTTCTGGGCGCGCGCCTGCGAGGGGCTCGGCCTCGCGCCGGAGCTGCGCGACGACGCCCGCGACCCCGCCGCGACGAAGGCGGCGGTCGCCGCGATCGTGCGGGCCCGCGACGGCGCGCATTGGCGCGCGACGCTGGAGCCGCTCGATTGCTGCGCGACGGTCGTGCGCACGCTGGAGGAAGCCGCGTGCGATCCGCACTTCGTCGCCCGCGGCCTCTTCGCGGGGCGCGCGGACTGGGACGGCGTGGCGATGCCGCTGTGCGACGTGCCGCTCGCCCGCGCCCTGCGCCGCGATCCCGACGCGCCGCGCCGGGTGGGGGAGGCGCCGGCTGCGCGGGGCTGAGCGGCGTGCATTCGGGCGCGATCTCACCGCGCCTGCGTGTTCGCCCCCTCTTGCGCCGGCTGCGGAATTCCGCTTTCCGTCGCTCCAGGCTAGGCTAGGCCGAGCTCGGCAAGGCTCGGCCGGGCCGCGGGGCGGGTTCGGGAGGTACGTGTGGAGAAGGCTGGCACGACGATCGTGATCGCGGACGACCATCCGCTCTTTCGCGGCGCGCTGCGCCAGGCCGTCACCGGCGTCCTCGCGGACGCGCGGGTGATCGAGGCCGGCGGCCTCGACGAGCTGACTGCCACCCTCGCCGAATCCTCCGACGTCGACCTCGTCCTGCTCGACCTGACGATGCCCGGCGTCCAGGGCTATTCCGGCCTGATCTACCTGCGTGCCCAGCACCCGGACATCCCGGTCGTGATCGTGTCGGCCAACGAGGACCCGGTGGTCATCCGCCGCGCCGTCGGCTTCGGCGCCTCGGGGTTCATCCCGAAGTCACTCGACACGGCGGCGATCGGCGCGGCCGTCCAGGCGGTGCTCGCCGGCGACAGCTGGACGCCGCCGGACGTCGACCTCGCCGCGGACGACGACGACGAGGCCGCCGAGATCGCCCGCCGCATGGCGACGCTCACGCCCCAGCAGGTGCGCGTGCTGATGATGCTCTCGGAGGGGCTCCTCAACAAGCAGATCGCCTACGAGCTCGGCGTCTCGGAGGCGACCGTGAAGGCGCACGTCTCCGCCATCCTGCAGAAGCTCGGGGTCGAGAGCCGCACGCAGGCGGTGATCGCGGCCTCGAAGATCGGCGCGACCGCGAAGGCCTCCGCCCCGATCGGCTGAAGGCACGGCGATGGCCCGACGGGCGGAGCCCCGCCAGTCCCCCGCTCGGGTCGGCAGGATGCGGCGGAGTTCTCGCGTCGCGGGCGCGCCCACCGGTTCGTTCAGTAGATCGGCATGCCCCAGTAGGCCATCATCCGAATCGCGCCCGTGGAGATCCGGTAGTCGTCGGCGTCGTCGTCCACCCGGACGCGCGCGTTGGCGATGTCGAGCGGATCGGCACCGTTGGCGAGCCGCTCGATCTCGTTCTGGTCGAGGTAGATCTTCGCTGCGAGGACGAGGTCCTCGTGGTGGCCGTTGCCGCTGTCGTTGTTGTTCGACAGGCGGTAGAGTTCGACGAAGGTGCCGCGCTCGTCGGTCTGCACGTCGGTGAAGTTGTAGGTCTCGTCGTCGATGGTGTCGTACTGGTGCGCGCCGGTGAGCGAGAGGCTCTGGCCCGGGCGCAGCACCGCGGCGATCGAGCCGGTGTTGTGCAGGTCGTGGTCGCGGGTCGGCGGCGGGTAGCCGCGCGCCTCCCAGATGTCGTAGTAGCGCTGATCGATGTCGTCGATGTCGTTGACGTTGGTCAGCTCCTCGGCGATGTACTGGTTGAGCGCCTCGCCGGCGAGGCCCTGCGCGCGTCCCTCGTCGTAGAGCTGATGGAACGCCGCCGGGTGCCCGGAAATGTAGACTCGGCCCTCGAGGTCGCCGTTCGCCGCCTGGTCGAGGGACACGCCGCTGAAGGCGCCGAACTGGCCGTTGGCGACGCGCTCGAAGAAGCGGTTGTCGGTGAGGTGCGCGCCGTCGCGCAGCTGGTCCTTGGCATGAACCATCCCGATCCCGTCGAGCGCGTAGTAGCCGTGCCCGTCGTGCATGGCACCCATGCCGCCCATGCCACCCATGGAGTGCATGCCGCCCATGCCGCCCATCCCGGCCATGCCCGACATGCCGTTCATCATGCCGGGCTGAGCGCTGATGCCGTTTCCGGACAGGCTCGGCACCGGGGGATAACCGTTGAACAGGCGCGGCACGCCGCCGAAGCCGCCGTAGCCGCCCAGCGTGTCGGGAGAGCCCGCACCCATGCCGGTGCCCATCCCACCCATGCCGCCCATGGTCGCCGTGCCGGAGCCCGACATGAAGTCGAAGCTCGACAACGGCGCGCCGCCGGAGGTCGTACCCATGAAGGAGGAGACGTTGCCGTTGCAGCCGCAGCTCGAGCCGCCGGTGCGAGCGCAGCCGCCGGCCGCCGGCGCCGGGCCGTAGCCCAAGCCACCCAAGCCACCCATGCGACCCAAGCCACCCATGCCACTGCCGGCGTAGCCGCCGGGATCGAGGCCGCCCCAGCTCGATCCGTAGCCGCCGAAGGCGCCGTTGCCGTTCGCGGCCGTCCCGGCGTTCATGCTCGCCGACATGCCCGCCTGGGCGTTGCGGAAGGCGCGGTCGAAGTCGTCCTGGCAGCTGCTGCCGTTGCCCTGGCCGACGCCGCCCTGCGAGGTCACTCCTGCCGTTCCGGTCATGGTATATCCATCCCGTTGGTGCCATTCGCATCTGGGCGGATGATAACGGAGCATTTTGCAGCTAGTCAACTGCAAATAGGATATGCATGGTTAATTCTGCGACCTTACCATTACGGATTCTAACTCATCTAAATCATTAACGTGACGCATCGAGTGTATTATATATATTTTTAATTCATGCTATGATCGCAAATCTATCACACCATATGCGGACGTGGCAGCCGCGCGCTTCCGTGCTAGCTTCCCGCTCGCCCCTTTCGGACGAGGCTCCCGTGCAAGAACCCCGCATTCCCAACGCTCCCCGCCGCATCATGCTCCTGACCGGAGCGAGCCGCGGCATCGGCCATGCGACGGTGAAGCGCTTCTCCGCCGCCGGATGGCGCGTCATCACCGCTTCGCGTCACGCCTTCCCCGAGAACTGCCCCTGGGAGATGGGGCCGGAGGACCACCTCCAGGTCGACCTCTCCAGCGCCGAGGACACGATGCGCGCCATCACCGACGTGCGCAGCCGGCTCGAGCTGGAGGGCGCCGTTCTCCACGCGCTCGTCAACAACGCCGGCATCTCGCCCAAGGGCCCCGGCGGGTCGCGGCTGAGCGCGCTCGCCACGCCCTTCGAGACCTGGGCGCACGTGTTCCAGGTGAACCTGTTCGCCACGGTGCTGCTGGCGCAGGGCCTGCGCGCCGAGCTCGAGCGCGCCCGCGGCTCGATCGTCAACGTCACGTCGATCGCCGGCGCCAACGTCCACCCCTTCGCCGGCGCCGCCTACGCCACCTCGAAGGCCGGCCTCGCGGCGCTGACCCGCGAACTCGCGAGCGATTTCGGTCCGCTCGGGGTACGCGTCAACGCAATCTCGCCGGGCGAGATCGACACCGCCATCCTGTCACCCGGCACGGAGAAGATCGTCGAGCAGATCCCGATGCGCCGCCTCGGCACGCCCGACGAGGTCGCCAAGGCGATCTACTTCCTGTGCACGGACGCGAGCTCCTACGTGAACGGCGCGGAGCTGCACATCAACGGCGGTCAGCACGTCTGAGCGCGCCCGTGGCGGACGCCTCAGCCCGGGATCTCCCGCACGCCCTCCGCGAAGGCCCCGACCGCTTGCGCCCACGCCGGCCGGTCCGGCCAGAGGAAGTCGACGGCGCCGGCGGCGGGGCGGTAGACGGCGGTGTAGAACGTGCCCATCACGCCCGCGAAGTCCCGCCGCAGGATCGGCGGGGCGAGGAAGGCGCGGATCATCTCCGCGCGCCCGGTGCCGGGCGTCTCGCGCAGGCGGGTCAGGAGCTCGCAGCGCTCGACCGTCTCGCTCGCCGTGTCCCCCGCCGGCCATTCCGGGACGCGCTGGTGGTTGGTCACGACCGGGCGCTCGAGCACGACCGGCTCGCGATCCGGCGCGAGCAGGGCCACGGCATGGGCGCCGGTGCGATCGAGCACGACGATGTTCGTCGCCATGGCGGAGGGGATCCGCGTGAGCGCCGCGATCGCCTCGGGCACGGTGGCGCAGGTCTCGAGCACGTAGCGCACGAGCCAGGGATTGCCGAAGCCCGCCCCGACCACCGGCCGCCCGCCGAAGGTGAGCGCGGCGGCGAGCCCGGCGTCGTTGACGCCGTCGAGCGCGCCGAACAGCGCCTCGCTCGACGCGATCACCCGCGGCCCCCCGGCCCAGCGCCCGTGCTGGAGCGTGCCCTCGAAGAAGCCGGAGCCGAAGTCGTAGTTGCGGATCATCACCGGCTCCGCCTCCGGCGAGATCGCCACCGAGCAGCCGGTCACCACCGGCGGGGGCGACCAGCCCGTGAGGAGGGCGTGCGCGACGGGATCGTCGCCCGCCAGCTCGCAGGCACACTCCCAAGCCGGCACGAGTTCGGGCATGTGCGCGGCGAGCGCGGCGCGGCGCACGGCGAGCGGCGGGTCGTCGGCGGCGGGCGCGAACCAGGGACGATACCGCGGCCAGAGCGCCTCGAAGCGCGCCCGCCACTTCGGCCCCGGCCGCTCCTCGGATATCGCCACGAGCTCCATCGCGCTTCCCTCCGGCCGGCGTTCGAGCCGGCACCGTAGAAGAATTTTCCGGCCCGGCGCAACCGGCCCGCCGTCCTTGCGCCGACCGCGTCTGCGGGGTAGCCAGAACCTCGACGAGGCCGAATGCAGCCGACTCTCCTTCCCTGTAGGGGAAGGAGAAAGCGCTCCGCCGGCCGCGCGTGCATACGATCACGCGCGTGACGGTCGGCGGCGGCACCGATGATCCGTCGTGCAGGAAAGGTCGACCATGGTCCAGCGTCAGCGCCTCCACCCGGGCGGCCCCACGCTCTCGCGACTCGTCTGGGGCGCCTGGCGCGCCCGCGACGCGGAGGCGACACGCACGCCGCAGGGGCTCCTGCGGATGATCGAGACCTGCCTCGACCACGGCATCACCACCTTCGACCACGCCGACATCTACGGGCAGTACGGGGTCGAGGTGCTGTTCGGGGAGGCGCTGCGGCTCGCGCCCGCCCTGCGGGCGCGCATCGAGGTCGTGACGAAGTGCGGCATCGCCCTCGCCTCGCCGGCGCGCCCCGCGCACCGGGTCAAGCACTACGACACCAGCGCGGCCCACGTCCGCGCCAGCGTCGAGCGCTCGCTCGCAGACCTCGGCGTGGAGCGCATCGACGTGCTCCTCCTCCACCGCCCCGACCCCTTGATGGACGCCGACGAGGTCGCCGGCGTCCTCGCCGGGCTCGTCGCGGAGGGCAAGATCGCGCATGCGGGCGTGTCGAACCACACGGTCGAGCAGATGCGCCTCCTCGCCGCACGGCTGCCGTTCCCGCTCGTGACGAACCAGATCGAGCTCTCGCTCCTGCACACGGACCCGCTCGAGAGCGGGCTTCTCGACCATCTCCAGGCCGAGCGCATCGCCCCCATGATCTGGTCGCCGCTCGGCGGCGGGCGCCTGTTCGCGAGCCCGCCGGAGGGGCCGCTCGGGCGCACCATGGCGGAGCTGTGCGCGACGTATGCCCTCTCCGGCCCAGGCCCGCTCGCCCTCGCCTGGCTCATGCGCCTGCCGTCGCGCCCCGTTCCGGTGATCGGCACGACGAGCCCCGCGCGTATCGCCGACCTCGCGGCGGCGGCTGCGGTCGTCATGGAGCGGCAGGACTGGTTCGCGCTGCTAGAGGCGGCGCGGGGGCGGGCGGTGGCGTGAGAATTCACCGCCCGATCTCGTCGGGCGTTCGCCCCGGCCGCGGGCGGTAGCGCGGCAGCGACCAGCCATAGCGCAGGGCGGCGCCGCGGAGCGCGAAGCCGGCGGCGAGGCCCGTGCCGATCGCCACCTCGCGGGGCGCGCCCGCCGCCTCCAGCGAGACGTAGGCGGCCGCCGCGAGCAGGGCCGCGGTCACGTAGATCTCGCGCCGGAGCGCGATCGAGGGCTCCGCGCCGATGACGTCGCGCAGAATGCCGCCGAAGGTGGCGGTGGCCACCCCGAGGAAGATCGCCACCGCCGGCCCCGTGCCCGCCGCGAGCGCCTTCTCGGCGCCCGCCACGGCGAACAGCGCCAGCCCCGCGGCGTCGAACCACAGCAGCAGCACCCAGCGCGACTGCGGGATGTGGGCGGTGAAGAAGACGAGGCAGGAGACGGCGACGCAGGTCGTCAGGTAGGCGGGCTCGACCGTCCAGAACACCGGCACGTCGAGCACGAGGTCCCGCAGCGTCCCCCCACCGATGCCCGTCGCCGTGCCGAGCAGCACGAAGCCGACGATGTCCATCTCCTTGCGCGAGGCGACGAGCGCGCCGGTCACGGCGAAGACGACGAGGCCGAGCCAGTCTAGGACGGCGAGGGCTGTATCGAAGGCGGGCATGGGCGGACGCGTCTCGCGGGGCGGGACGCGCACCATGCCGGGCGGGCGCGGCGCTGTCGAGCACCGTGCTCGCCCCGGGGGAGGTCACTGCAGGTGGCGCGAGAGGTGCTTGTTCATCTCGAACATGGTCACGCGGTCCTTGCCGAAGACCGGCTGCAGCTTCTCGTCGGCGATGATCTCGCGCTTGTTCTGCGGGTTCTGCAGGTCGTGCTTCTTGATGTAGTCCCAGACCTTGCTCACCACCTCCGGCCGCGGCAGCGGGTCGGAGCCGACCACGGCGGCGAGCTCGGGCGAGGGGGTCAGGGGCTTCATCAGGGCGGAATTGGCTTTCTTCTCGGCCATGGCTCAGGTCTCCTCGCCGTTGGTCTCGGTCTGTGCGGCCTCGTCCGCCGGGGCGTCGTCGCCCTCGGTGGAGCGGGGGGCGGGGCGCGGCGGGCGGTTGGTGCGCCCGGCATAGCGCTCGCGCCCGCGCGGCTCGGGCCGCTCCTCGAGGATCCGCTGCCCGCGCTCGACGGCGTCCGTGATGCTCACGCCGCGCGCCGCGCCGGTGATGGGATTGCCACGCATGATGGTCGCGCCTTCCGTTGTCGTTGCTCCGGGCCGTGACGCGGCCCTCGCAGGCAACGGGGAGCGGCCCGCACTCGTTCCGGCGGACTCAGCGCGAGGTCGCGGCTGCCGCACGTGCGATCATGGCATGTCCGCCGCTCCGTGTCGCGTCGCGTTCCGCGCTCCCGCTCATGCCGCCGGCGAGCCAATGGTCGAGGAAGGCGTCCAGCCACGCGCGCACCGCGCCGTCGTGGATC
The DNA here is from genome assembly GCF_041514305.1 of Salinarimonas chemoclinalis. Taxonomy (NCBI): domain Bacteria; kingdom Pseudomonadati; phylum Pseudomonadota; class Alphaproteobacteria; order Hyphomicrobiales; family Salinarimonadaceae; genus Salinarimonas; species Salinarimonas chemoclinalis. The sequence goes on along the minus strand of NZ_JBGMWH010000001.1, from coordinate 274,261 downwards.
AGCCGACCCTCGAGATGCGCCTGGCGCGGCTTCGCGCCGGGCAGCGACAGCCGCTCGTGGGCGCGCGTCGTCCAGCGGCAGGTCATCGCGTAGGTGACCTCCGGGTGGAACTGGAACCCGTAGGCGGCGGGACCGACGCGGATCGCCTGGACCGGGAAGTCGTCCCCCGTGGCGAGCGTCGCCGCACCCGACGGGCAGTCGAAGCCCTCCCGGTGCCAATGGTAGACGTGCCCGGGCCAGTCGACGCCGAGCCGCTCGGAGAGGCGCATGCCCTCGCGGGTGGGGAGGAGCGGGTAGTAGCCGATCTCGCAGCGGCCGTCGGCGTGGGGGTAGACCCGGGCGCCGAGGTGGCGCGCGAGCATCTGCGCGCCCAGGCACAGGCCGAGGAAGGGCTTTCCCTCGGAGAGCGGCACGGCGCACCAGTCGATCTCGCGGGAGACGAAGTCGTCCGGGTCGTTGGCGCTCATCGGGCCGCCGAAGATCACCGCGCCGGCGTGGTCGGCGAGCGTCCCCGGCAGCGGGTCGCCGTAGCGTGGACGGCGGATGTCGAGCGGGTGCCCGCGCTCGCGCAGCAGCGTGCCGACCCGCCCGGGAACCGAGGTCTCCTGATGCAGGACGACCAGGACGGGCTTCTTCGAGATGGGCTCTGGAAGCGAGGCTTCGATCATGCCCCTATTGTCGACCCGCCGCGCCGCGGTTTCAACCCCGCCGTTCGGCACGCGGTGAAACGGTCTTTTCAGGGCGGGCGCTCGGGGCGCTGCCCGGGGCACCGGTCAGAGCGCCACGAGGACGATCGCCCCCGCGCCGAGGCCGAACAGCGTCACGCCGGTGAAGGCGAGAATGGCGGACGCTCCGAGGAGGGTCGTGACGAAGATCTTCATCGGAGGTCCGCCTTAGAGGTGCGACGCGTCCGGCTCTCGCCTTCGGAACGAGGGTGATCGGGCCTGTTCCTGGATCGCGTCGGGTTCGCCATGAGCACAGGGTCGCCGCCAATGGTTAACGCGGGGTTAAGCCGCCAGCGGCCTTGACGCGCCCGCGACCCTGCGTCCCTATGGTGGCGGATCGCGGGGGGCACGGCGGCGGAACGGAGGCGCGCGATGCGGATTCACGGACGGCACTACCGCACCATCTTCCCCGCCGAGGACGGCGAGGGCGTGTCGATCATCGACCAGACGAAGCTGCCATTCGACTTCACGCTGACGCGGCTCTCCACGATGGAGGAGGCGGCCGCCGCCATCCGCACGATGCAGGTGCGCGGCGCGCCGCTGATCGGCGCCACCGCCGCCTTCGGCGTCGCGCTCGCCGTGCAGCGCGACTCCTCCGACGCGGCGCTCGCCGAGGCCGTGCGCGTGCTCGGCGCGACCCGGCCCACCGCGGTCAACCTGCACTGGGCGCTCGCGCGGGTCGAGCGCCGGCTCGCCCCGCTGTCGGGCCGCGAGCGCGTGCGCGCCGCCTGGACGGAGGCGGAGGCGATCTGCGACGAGGACGTCGAGCAGAACCACGCCATCGGCATCCACGGCGCGCGGCTGCTCGCCGAGATCCACGGACGCACGGGCCGCACCGTGAACGTGCTCACGCACTGCAACGCCGGCTGGCTCGCGACGGTGGACTGGGGCACCGCGCTCTCGCCGATCTACCAGGCCCACGATGCGGGCGTGCCGGTCCACGTCTGGGTCGACGAGACCCGGCCGCGCAACCAGGGTGCGGCACTCACCGCCTACGAGCTCGGCGCCCACGGCGTGCCGCACACGGTCGTCGTCGACAACGCCGGCGGCCATCTCATGCAGCGCGGGCGCGTCGACATCTGCTTCGTCGGATCGGACCGCACCACCGCCTCCGGCGACGTCTGCAACAAGATCGGGACCTATCTCAAGGCTCTGGCCGCCCGCGACAACGGCGTGCCGTTCTACGTGACGCTGCCGGTGACCACGATCGACTGGTCGCTCCACGACGGCGTGGCCGAGATCCCGATCGAGGAGCGGGCCGAGCGCGAGGTGACGAACCTCGTCGGGATCGACGACGACGGCGTCGTGCGCGACGTGCGGGTCGTCGCCCCGGGCAGCCCGGCGGCCAACCCCGCCTTCGACGTCACGCCGGCCCGGCTGGTGACGGGTCTCGTCACCGAGCGCGGCATCTGCCCGGCCTCCCGCGAGGGGATCGCCGGGCTCTATCCCGACTACGTGCAGACGGCGGCGGAATGACGGGCCACGATGCGGGGAGCCTGCGTGCCGAGATCGTGCGCGTGGCGCAGGCGATGGATCGCGCCGGCTTCTGCCCGACGAAATCCGGCAACGTCTCGGCGCGCACGGACGAGGGCCTCCTGATCACGCCCTCCGGCCTGCCCTACGCGGCGACGACGCCCGCCGACATCGTCGCGATCGATCTCGACGGCGCGCCGCTGGCGGAGGGTGGCCTGCGGCCGTCCTCGGAATGGCCGTTCCACACGGCGATCTACCGGGCGCGGCCGGAGATCCGCGCCATCGTCCACACCCACAGCCCCAAGGCGACCGCGCTCGCCTGCGCGCGCCGTCCGATCCCCGCCTTCCACTACATGGTCGCCTATTGCGGCGGGCGTGACGTCCGCGTCGCCGACTACGCCACCTTCGGCTCGGCGGATCTCGCCGGCAACGCCGTGCGGGCGCTCGAGGGCCGCAAGGCGGTGCTGCTCGCCAACCACGGCGTGATCGCGCTCGGCGCGAGCCTGGAGGGTGCGCTCGCCATCGCCGGCGAGGTGGAGAACCTCGCCGGGCAGTACCTCGCGCTCCTCGCCGCCGGCCTGGAGCCGGTGGTGCTCGACGACGAGGAGATGGACCGGGTGGCGGCGAAGTTCGCCGGATACGGGAAGGTGGGGTGATTTGACTATCGGCGGCCGACTTCTGATCTCAGGTCACCGAAAGTAAGAATGTCGCCTTCGGGTGTCGAGGGATCGAATTCAATCATCGCCAAGTTCATAAATTTCGCCTTCGAATCTAATGCTCAATTGTAGACCGAACGCCCTTTTCTTTTCTTTCAAGGCCTTCCGGCTCGAAGTTGTCGCAACCACAGCTTTACCGCTTGCATCAGCAAGCTTCTCTCCAGAAATCACATCCTTACTAATTTTTTGGAGTAAAGTATCGTTGTTCTTCTTTGCATCATTGGTCTTGCTTAGGACGTGAATGAACAGCAAGCAAATCGCATGCACAGCGACGCCCGATATGATACCTTGAAAATACGGATTAGAAATGATCTCGATCGAACCGTGTTTATAGTCCTTTATGACAAGCATCGCGCTCTTTTTCTTGTTCGAAGTCTTCGATCGGACCGATAATTCTTTCGCACACGCGGAGAAAATCTTCTCGATATCCTTGAGAGCACTGGCGAAGTCGCCGTACGAGAGCCCCGCTTCGGAACTGATGATTAACCCGAACTCGGCATCCGACGATTCGAACTTCCGGTCAGTTGGATAGGTTGCCATCCCGAAACCCCAGCTATGAACGATACGCGACGTCAGCAATATGACGAGTTGCCAAAATTTGCAACCCATGAAGCAGCATTGAGGCAATGCCCATAGAATGCACGTGGGCGTGTGGCGTGACACCCAAAAAAGCCATTGCAAAGCAATGTGTTGGTTCCCGCCCTTGGCTGCTCGTGCGGACAGCCGCACTTGAATTGAACACCAGGCAACTGACAGAGTTTTCACGAGCGCGGCGTCAGCTGCGACTTCACTCGGATTGCGCCGCCTATCGCACCCCTACTCCGCGGCCGCCGCGAGATACCGTGAAGGGTCGTAGTTCAGCACCGGCGCGAGCCAGCGCTCGACCTCGCGCACGTCCATGCCCTTGCGCGCGGCGTAGTCCTCGACCTGGTCGCGCTCGATCTTGGCGACGCCGAAATAATGCGCCTGCGGGTGCGCCAGGTAGAGGCCCGAGACCGACGAGCCCGGCCACATGGCGTAGCTCTCGGTCAGCGTCACCCCGATCGCCTTCGAGGCGCCCAGCAGCGAGAACAGCGTCTCCTTCTCGGTGTGGTCGGGCTGGGCCGGGTAGCCGGGCGCCGGGCGGATGCCCTGGTAGGTCTCCTGGATCAGCTCCTCGCCGGTGAGCGCCTCGTCGGGCGCATAGCCCCAGAACTCGGTGCGCACCCGCTGGTGCATGCGCTCGGCCATGGCTTCGGCGATGCGGTCCGCGAGCGCCTTGACCAGGATCGAGCGGTAGTCGTCGTTGGCCCGCTCGAAGCGCTCGGCGATGCGCACCTCCTCGAGGCCGGCCGTCACCACGAAGGCGCCGACATAGTCCGCGATCCCCGTCTCGGCCGGGGCCACGAAGTCGGAGATGCACTGGTTGGGCCGCCCGTCGCGCTTGACGAGCTGCTGGCGCAGGCCGTGGAAGGTGGCGAGCGTCTCCTGCCGGCTCTCGCCGGTATAGAGGCGGATGTCGTCGCCGACGCTGTTCGCCGGCCAGAAGCCGATCACCGCCTTGGGCGTGAACCAGCGGTTCTCGACGATGTCGCGCAGCATCACCTGCGCGTCCTCGAAGAGCTGGCGCGCCGCCGGACCCTGGTTCTCGTCCTCCAGGATCGCGGGGTAGCGGCCCTTCATCTCCCAGGTCTGGAAGAAGGGCGTCCAGTCGATGCAGGAGACGAGGTCGGCGAGGTCGTAGGTGCGGAACACCCGCGCGCCGGTGAAGCTCGGCCTGGTCGGCGAATAGCCCGACCAGTCGATCTTCGTCGCGTTCTCGCGCGCCTTGGCGATGGGCAGGCGCTGCTTGTCCTGCTCCGCGCGGGCGTGGGCGTCCGCCACGCGGGCGTATTCCTTGCGCAGGGTCTCGACGTAGGGACCCTTCTGCTCGTCCGAGAGCAGGCTCGAGACGACGCCCACCGCGCGGCTCGCGTCGGTCACGTAGACCGTCTGGCCCTTGGCGTAGGACGGGTGGATCTTCACCGCCGTGTGCACCCGGCTCGTGGTTGCGCCGCCGATGAGGAGCGGGATGTCGAAGCCCTCGCGCTCCATCTCGGAGGCGACGTGGACCATCTCGTCGAGGGAGGGCGTGATCAGGCCCGACAGGCCGATGATGTCGACGCCGTGCTTCTTCGCCTCGTCGAGGATCTTCGCGGCGGGCACCATGACGCCGAGGTCGATCACCTCGTAATTGTTGCAGGCCAGCACCACGCCGACGATGTTCTTGCCGATGTCGTGCACGTCGCCCTTGACGGTGGCCATGAGGATCTTGCCCGCCGCCGGCTTGTCGACGAGGCCCATCTCCTCCTTTTCCTTGTCCATGTACGGGGTGAGGTGCGCGACCGCCTGCTTCATCACGCGCGCCGACTTCACCACCTGCGGCAGGAACATCTTGCCCGCGCCGAACAGGTCGCCGACGACGTTCATGCCCGCCATCAGCGGGCCCTCGATGACGTGCAGCGGACGCTCGGCCGCCTGCCGCGCCTCCTCCACGTCCTCCACGATGAAGTCGGTGATGCCGTTGACGAGCGCGTGCTCGAGCCGCTTCTCCACCGGCCAGCCGCGCCATTCGAGGTTCTGCACCCGCGCCGCGCCGGAGCCGTCGCCCTTGAAGCGCGGGGCGGCCTCGAGCAGGCGCTCGGTGGCGTCGGAACGGCGGTTGAGGACGACGTCCTCGCACAGGTCGCGCAGCTCCGGGTCGAGCTTGTCGTACACGCCGAGCTGGCCGGCGTTGACGATGCCCATGTCCATCCCCGCCTGGATGGCGTGGTAGAGGAAAACGGTGTGCATCGCCTCGCGCACCGGCTCGTTGCCGCGGAAGGAGAACGACAGGTTCGACACGCCGCCCGAGACGTGGGCGTGCGGCAGGGTCGTACGGATGGCGCGCACCGCGTCGATGAAGTCGACGCCGTAATTGTCGTGCTCCTCGATGCCGGTCGCCACCGCGAAGACGTTCGGGTCGAAGACGATGTCCTCGGGCGGGAAGCCGACCTCGTCGACGAGGATGCGGTAGGCGCGCCCGCAGATCTCGATCTTGCGCGCCGCCGTGTCGGCCTGGCCCTGCTCGTCGAAGGCCATGACGACGACCGCCGCGCCGTAGTCGCGGCAGATGCGCGCCTGCGCCCGGAAGGCGTCCTCGCCCTCCTTCATCGAGATCGAGTTGACGATGGCCTTGCCCTGGACGCACTTCAGCCCGGCCTCGATCACCTCGAACTTCGACGAGTCGATCATCACCGGCACGCGGGCGATGTCCGGCTCGGCGGCGACGAGGTTGAGGAACTCGACCATCGCCTTCTTCGAATCGAGCAGGCCCTCGTCCATGTTGACGTCGATCACCTGCGCGCCGGCCGCCACCTGGTCGCGGGCCACGTCGAGGGCGGCCGCGTAGTCGCCGTTGGTGATCAGCTTCCTGAACTTGGCCGAGCCGGTGACATTGGTGCGCTCGCCCACGTTGACGAAGGGGATGTCCTTCGTCAGCGTGAAGGGCTCGAGGCCGGACAGCCGCATCAACGGCGGCTTCTCGGAGACGACGCGCGGCGCCTTGCCCTTCACGGCCTGAGCGATCGCGCGGATGTGCGCCGGGGTGGTGCCGCAGCAGCCGCCGACCATGTTGACGAGCCCGGCCTGCGCGAACTCGCCGACCATGGCGGCGGTCGCCTCCGGGCTCTCGTCGTAGAGGCCGAACTCGTTGGGGAGCCCCGCATTCGGGTAGGCGCACACGAACGTGTCGGCGACGCGCGAAATCTCCGCGATGTGGGCGCGCATCTCCTTCGCGCCGAGCGCGCAGTTCAGCCCGATCGTGAAGGGCGCGGCGTGCCGCACCGAGTGCCAGAAGGCCTCGGGCGTCTGGCCCGAGAGCGTGCGCCCGGACAGATCCGTGATCGTGCCCGAGATCATCAGCGGCAGCTCCGCCCCGCGCTCGGCGAAGACCGCGCGCGCCGCCGCGATGGCGGCCTTGGCGTTCAGCGTGTCGAAGATCGTCTCGACGAGGATCAGTTCCGCGCCGCCGTCGACGAGCCCGCGGATCTGCTCGGCATAGGCGTCGCGCACCTGCTCGAACGTCACCGCGCGATAGCCGGGGTTGTTGACGTCCGGCGAGATCGAGAGCGTGCGGTTGGTCGGCCCGACCGCCCCCGCGACGAAGCGCCGGCGCCCGTCCTCGGCGGCCGCGATCGCCGCCGCCTCGCGGGCGAGGCGCGCGCCCTCCCGGTTCAGCTCGTAGACGATGTCCTCCATGCCGTAGTCGGCCTGGGCGATGCGCGTGCCCGAGAAGGTGTTCGTCTCGACGATGTCCGACCCCGCCCGGAAATAGTCCAGGTGGATGTCGCGCATCGCGTCGGGCTGGGTGAGGATCAGGAGGTCGTTGTTGCCCTTCTGGTCGTTGGGATGGTTGTGGAACCGGTCCCCGCGGAAGTCGGCCTCCGAGAACTTGCGGTTCTGGATCTCGGTCCCCATCGCGCCGTCGAGCACGAGGATGCGCTCGCGGGCGGCCTCCTTCAGGGCGGCCAGGACCTCGGCGCCGTCGGCGGGGCGGATGTCGGAGCGGACGTCGGACATGGGGATGCGCTCTCTCGGGTCGGTCGCGGAGTTTCGGGCGTCTCGGGGCGGGCGGTCGGCGCGCCGCGTCAGGCCGCGGCGGCGGTGGTCTCGGCCGGGCGCAGGCCCAGCATGTGGCAGATGGCATAGGCGAGTTCGGCGCGGTTCATCGTGTAGATGTGGAACTCGCTCACCCCGTTGGCGCGCAGGTCCGTGACCTGCTCGCAGGCGACCGCGGCGGCGACGAGCTTGCGGGTCTCGACGTCGTCGTCGAGCCCCTCGAAGCGCGCGGCCAGCCAGTCCGGGACGGACGCGCCCGTGCGCTTGGCGAAGCTCGCCGTCTGCTTGAAGTTCTGCACCGGCACGATGCCCGGCACGATCGGGATGCGGATCCCCCGCGCGCGGACGCGCTCCAGGTAGCGATAGTAGATGGCGTTGTCGAAGAAGAACTGCGTGATCGCCCGGGTGGCGCCCGCGTCGACCTTCTTCTCCAGCGCGTCGATGTCCGCGTCGAAGGTCGAGGCCTCGGGGTGCTTCTCGGGATAGGCCGAGACGGACACCTCGAAGTCGCCCACCTTGCGGATGCCGGCGACGAGGTCGCAGGCCTGGGCGTAGCCGCCCGGATGCGCCTCGTAGGCCGTGCCGGGCCCGCCGACGGGGTCGCCGCGCAGCGCCACGATGTGGCGCACGCCCGCCTCCCAATAGCCGCGCACGACCTCGTCCACCTCCTCGCGCGTCGCGGCGACGCAGGTGAGGTGGGCGGCGGGCTCGAGCTTCGTATCGCGCACGATGCGCGCCACCGTCGCGTGGGTGCGCTCGCGGGTCGAGCCGCCGGCGCCGTAGGTCACCGAGACGAAGCGGGGCGCGAGCGGCGCGAGCCGCTCGATCGAGGCCCAGAGCGTCTCGTCCATCGCCTCGGTCTTCGGCGGGAAGAACTCGAAGGAGACGTCGATGGCGGGGCGGGCGTTCGCGGGCGACATCAGGCGACCTCTCTGTCGTGCGTGCGGAACGGCATGTCGGTGATCCGGCGGCGATCGCGGCCGACCCACAGCGACACGGTGAGCGCGTCCCCCCCCGCGCGCGGCGGGGCGAGATCGCGATGGAGCGGGCAGTCGAGGCCGGCCTCGGCGAGCCAATGCGCGACCTGCTCGCGCGAAAAGCCGAGGCGGCGGTGGGCGTGGTCCGCGCGCAGGAATTCGAGATCGTGCGGCGCGAAATCGACGACCAGGAGCCGCCCGCCCGGCGCGACGAGGCGCGCGGCCTCGCGCAGGGCGCGCGCCGGGTCGTCCAGATAATGCAGGACCTGGTGGATGATCACGAGGTCGAAGGCGTTCGCCTCCACCGGCGGGGCGTGGATGTCGCCCTGGCGCAACTCGACGCCGCGCACGCCGGCCTTCTCCAGGTTCGCGCGCGCGACGGACAGCATGGCGTGGGAGGCGTCGAGCCCCACCGCGCGGCCGGCACGCGGGGCGAGCAGGCCGAGCATGCGCCCGGTGCCGGTGCCGAGATCGACGAGCGCGCGGATCGGCGCGTCGCCGAGCGCCGCCACGATCGCGGCCTCGACCTCGTCGGCGGGGGCGTGCAGGGAGCGCAGCCGGTCCCAGTCCGGCGCGAGTCGCGCGAAATAGGCCTGCGCCGCCTCGGCCCGGGCGGCGCGCACGGCGGCGAGCCGCTCGCGGTCGCCGGCGGCGGTGGCGTCGTCGGCGTCGAGCGCGTCGAGCAGCGGGCGCAGAAGCGCCGCCGCCGGATCCCGCTCCGCGAGGCGGAAGAAGGCCCACGCCCCCTCGCGGTGGCGCTCGACGAGGCCCGCCTCGACGAGGAGCTTGAGATGGCGCGAGATCCGCGGCTGCGACTGGCCGAGGATGTCCGTGAGGTCCGTGACCGAGAGCTCGCCCTGCGCCACGAGCGAGAGGATGCGCAGCCGCGTCTCCTCGCCCGCGGCGCGCAGCGCCGCCAGCGCGGCGGGCAGGGTCAGCATCGTCTCGATCTCGGCGCTCGGCATCGGCGTCTCCCCGGCGGGCGGACCATCATCGGTGCCCGCACCATAGCACCCTTCTCGGCGGAAAGGTAGATATAAAGATATCTTTATGTCAGATTTCCAGGGCGGGCAAGCGGAGAGTCCGCTGCGCGGGTCGCCCGCGAAGTCTCACCCGCGCGGCGCCGGCTCCTCCGCGCCGAAGCCGGCCGGGGCGCGGAGCAGCGTACGCAGGTCGCGCGTCACGACGTCCGCCCCCGCCTCCCGCAGCGCGGCGCCGTGGCCGGACGCCTCGTCCTCGCGATCGACGCCGACCACGAGCGCGAACCCGCCGGCGCGGGCGGCGGTGACCCCGGAGACCGCGTCCTCCACGACCATCGCGTGCTCGGGCCCGACGCCGAGCCGCCGCGCGGTCTCGACGAGGACGTCGGGCGCGGGCTTGCCCGGAAGGCCGGCCTCGTGGGCGGCGGTGCCGTCGATCGCGACGTCGAAGAGGTCGCGCACGCCCGCGCTCGCGAGCACCGCCGGCGCGTTGCGGCTCGCCGAGAAGATGCCGACCGCGATCCCGCGGGCCTTCAGCATCCGGATCAGGTCGATCGTATCCCCGTAGGCGGGGACGGGCGTCGCCGCGAGCCAGGCGCGAAAGCGCGCGTTCTTGGCGGCGGCGATGCCCTGGACGCTGTCGAGCCCCGCCTCCCCCGCCTCGCCTTCGGGCAGGGCGACGCCCCGCGCGGCGAGGAAGCCCCGCACGCCGGCGAGGCGCGGCACTCCGTCCACGTGGGCACGGTAGTCGCTCATGGCGAAGGGACGCGCCGCCGCGCCGGCGGCGTGGCGCGCCAGCACGGCGTCGAAGGTCTCCGCCCAGGCGTCGAAATGCGCCCGCGCGGTGTCGGTGACGACGCCGTCCATGTCGAGGATCGCCGCGTGGATCGACGCGTGGGCGCTGCCTGTCGTCGTCATCGTCCTGCCGCTCTCCCCCGCCGCTCAGCGGATCGCGAGTGCCTCTCCCGCGCCGAGCCCCACATCGAGCCCCTCGCCCGTCCGGCGCGCCTCGAGCCGCGCGCCGAGCGGCGCCGGCGTCCAGGGCGAGACCGCGCCGTCGGGCCAGACGACGCGGATTTCCGCGCCCTGCGCGTCGCCGAGCCCGAAATGCAGCGGCCCGGCGCGCCCACCGACGTGCCCGCCGCCGACGGTGACCTCCTGCACCTGGACCGTATCGGCGGCGCCCGCACGCACCTCGACGAACGCGCCGACGGCGAAGCCGTTCGGCCCCTCCTGGCGCGGCGTCACGGCGATCCACGCGCCGGTGCCCTCCGTCGTGTTCTGCCAGATCTCCAGCGGCGCCCTCCGGTTGACGACGACGAGGTCGAGGCGCCCGTCGCCGTCGAGGTCGACGAGCGCCGCGCCCCGCGCGCGATCGGTGGTGGCGACGCCCGCCTCCCCGGCGCGCTCGACGAAGGTGCCGTCGGGCGTCTGCATGAGCAGGTTGTTGGGGTCCTTCATGGCGTTCGACGGCATCTGGTCGACGTTGCCCTTGGCGATGAAGAGGTCCGCGCGCCCGTCGTTGTCGACGTCGCCGAACTCGGCGTGCCAGCCGGTGGAGGGGCGCCCGTCGTCGCCGAGGAAGGGCCGCTGGGCGTAGGTGCCGATGGAATAGGGGGCGTTCTCCCACCCGTCGCCGCGGTTGAGCTTCATCAGCTGGTCGCCCATCGAGGTGAGCATCACCTCCGGCAGCCCGTCGCCGGTGACGTCGCGGCTGGCGATGCCCATGCCCCACAGCGAGATCCGCGGCCAGCCGTCTGCGGCGACGCGCTCCTCCAGCGGATCGAGCCGCCACATCTGCTCCCAGCCGCCGCGGACGTAGTAGTGCCGGTCGTTCGAGACGCGCAGCTCGGGCGTGCCGGTGCGGCGCCAGTCCGAGAACAACATGGAGAGCGCGCAGAAGCCGGGCTCGAGCGGGATCGGCGTGGTGTACGCCGCGCCCTCGGGCCGGTGCAGCTCGTTGGCGTCGCAGGCCTCGAACGGGCCGTCGGGGTCGGCGCGGTCGACGTAGTTGCCGATCGCCAGCGTCGGGCGCGCCCGACGCGGCTCCCAGGTGGCGGAGAAGGCGGTCGACCAGTGATCCCCCGCCTCGAAGCCCCACGCCACGGTCGCGTCCTCGAAGCCGCAATCCGGCCCCCCCTTCAGGAGCAGGTTCGGCCCGACCCGCAGCACCGCGAGGTCGACGAGGCCATCCCCGTCGACATCGAGGGGGTAGGCGCCCGTGACGCCGGTCGGAGTCGGCGCGGAGGCGCCCTCGACGAAGCGGATCGGCGCGCCCGGGCCGTCGGTGACGTTGACGAGGAGCCGCGCCGGGTTCGTGCCGCCGGCGACGTAGAGGTCGGGCTTCCCGTCGCCGTTGCAGTCGAGCACCGCCACCCCGCCGCCGACGAAGTGCTCCCATCCGCCGTCGTAGACGTGCGGCGCGGGGAGATCGCCCGCACGATCGACGAAGCGCGGCTCGGCAGCCGCCGCCGGTACGGCGAGGAGCGCGAGGAGGAGGACGGCGAGCACACGAGCTCCCGCCCCCTCGGGGCGGGGACGATCCGCGCAGCGGATCAGGGGCGGGGTCCCCCGGCGCGACGTCGGCGGAGATTTCGGCTGCGCCGACGCGCCTGCCGGCGCACCCCCTCCGTCTCGTCGGCTGCGCCTCCGATCCACCGCCGCCGATGGGGGAGGAGCGAGCAACGTCGCGTTCGTCATGCCGGCGCGCCCTCCCGCGTGACGCCCGTGCCGAGCATCCCCTCCGTGACCGCCGACAGCGCGAGCGCCGCCGCGCCGTGAGCCCAGAGCAGATCGCCCCAGGCGTGGACCTCGATCGGCGGCAGCGGGCGGCTCGCGGGGAGGACGAGGCTGGAGAGCTCGGCCAGCGTGTCCGCGGCGTAGAGGTAGTCGTAGCGCATGCGCTCTCCCGAGAGGATGATCAGGTCGGGGTCGAACAGGTTGACGACGTTGGCGAGGCCGATGGCGAGATAGCGCCCGGCCCGGCGGAAGATCGAGCGCGCCGCGCCGTTGCCCGCCTTGGCGTGGTCGAACAGCGACTCGAGCACGACGCCCATCGGCCGCCCGTCGGCCCAGCTCCAGTCGAGCGCGGTCGTCGCCTCGCGGGCGAGCGCGTAGTCGGCGACGTAGGCCTCGAGGCAGCCGCGCTGGCCGCAGCGGCAGAGCGCGCCGTCGAGGTGGACCTTGGTGTGGCCGAGCTCGGTCCCGAGCCCCCGGGCGCCCCGGTAGAGCCGGTGGTTGACGACGAGGCCCATGCCCACCCCGTGCTCGATCGTCACCACCGCGAAGTCCGACAGGGCCCGCCCGGCACCGAACCACAGCTCGGCGAGCGCCACGAGGTTCGCGTCGTTGTCGACGTGGACCGGCAGGCCGAGCCGTTCCGCGACGGCGACGGCGAGCGGCACGTCGCGCTCGCGCAGCACCGGCGACCAGTGCACCACGCCCGCGGCGGCGTCGACGAAACCGGGCACGCCGAGTCCGACCGCGCTCAGATCCCCACGCGCGACGCCCGCCGCGGCGCAGACGCGCACGAGGAGCGCGTCCGCCGCCTCCAGCAGGTCCGGCAGGCTGCGGCCGCCGAGCCGCTCGGTCACGCTCGCGGAGGCGACGAGGCGGCCGGCGAGGTCGACGACGACCGCCGTGTGCTCGCGGTCGGAGATCTTGATGCCGGCGACGTGACGCGCGTGCGGCCGCACGCCGAGCGCCACCGGCGGGCGCCCGCGACCCGCCGCGTCGCCGTCGCGGGAGACGGCGACCTCCTCGATCAGTCCCGCCTCCATCAGCTCGGACGTGACCGCTGTGACGCTGGCGGGGCTCACCCCGAGATCCTTGGCGATCTGCACCCGCGCGAGCGTGCCGGCGGAGCGGATGCGCTCGAACACCTGCTGGCGCAGCGGCCGCTGGCCCTCGGCGAGGGGGCGCAGCAGCGGGCCGACGCCCTGGCGCTCCTCTTCGCTGCGAACGGCGACGGCATCGGCCCGCATTAATTACCACTCCTGAACTAAAGTCACACCTCGGGACGCCACGTCTTGGGCGATTGTATCGATTTTTGTGCAGTGCGGGAAAAACCGACCGCATTCGTCGAAGGACGAACACGATGGAGCGCCATTTTTATTTTGACAACTGAAATTATCCGCGACAGTCTGCGCGGCACGGCGCAAGGCCGGACGCGGCCCGGCAAGGGTCGCGCGCTACGGGAGGAAACGCGATGCGCAAGTTCGCACCCACGAAATTCGTGCTCATGGCCGCGGTCGCCGCGGTCGGCTTCGCCGGGGCCGCTCACGCCCAGGACCAGATTACCGTCGGCGTGAGCTGGTCGAACTTCCAGGAGGAGCGCTGGAAGACCGACGAGGCGGCCATCCGCGCCGCGCTCGAGGCCGCCGGCGCGCAGTACGTCTCGGCCGATGCCCAATCGTCCTCGGCCAAGCAGCTCTCCGACATCGAGAGCCTGATCGCCCAGGGCGTCGACGCGCTCATCATTCTGGCGCAGGATTCGCAGGCGATCGGCCCGGCCGTGCAGGCCGCCGCCGACGAGGGCATTCCGGTCGTCGGCTACGACCGCCTGATCGAGGACCCGCGCGCCTTCTACCTGACCTTCGACAACGTCGAGGTCGGGCGCATGCAGGCCCGCGCGGTGCTGGCGGCCCAGCCCGAGGGCAATTACGTCATGATCAAGGGCTCGCCCACCGACCCGAACGCGGACTTCCTGCGCGGTGGCCAGCAGGAGGTGCTCCAGGAGGCGATCGACGCCGGGCGCATCACGATCGTCGGCGAGGCCTACACCGACGGCTGGCTCCCGGCCAACGCCCAGCGCAACATGGAGCAGATCCTCACCGCGCAGAACAACGAGGTCGACGCGGTCGTGGCCTCTAACGACGGCACCGCCGGCGGCGCGGTCGCGGCGCTGACGGCCCAGGGCCTCGACGGCACGGTCCCCGTGTCGGGCCAGGACGGCGATCACGCCGCCCTCAACCGGATCGCCCGTGGAACGCAGACCGTGTCGGTGTGGAAGGACGCACGCGATCTGGGCCGCGAGGCCGGCGAGATCGCGGTCGCCATGGCGCGCGGCGCCGAGATGTCGGCGGTCGAGGGCGCCGAGGAGTGGACCTCGCCGAGCGGCACGACGCTGTGGGCGAAGTTCCTCGAGCCCATGCCGATCACCCAGGAGAACCTCGACGTCGTCGTCGATGCCGGCTGGATCACCCGCGACGCGCTCTGCCAGGGCGTCGACGACGGTCCCTCGCCCTGCAACTGATCCGCGACGACACGCACCGCGCCGCCTCCCGCGAGGCGCCCCGCTCCGGCGGGGCGCCTTCGGCCCGGGCCGCGCGGGCGCGACCGTCGACGACATAGTCGCCCCTCCGCGAAGGACGCGCCGATGACCGCAGCCACCGCCCAGGCCCCCGCGACACCCAAGAAGAAGAGCGTCTTCGCCGCCCTGGAGATCGACACGCGCCTTCTCGGCATGATCGGCGCCTTCCTGGTCCTGTGCCTCGCCTTCAATTTCGTCACCGACGGGCGCTTCCTCACCCCGCGCAATATCTTCAACCTGACGATCCAGACCGTCTCGGTCGCCATCATGGCGACCGGCATGGTCTTCATCATCGTCACGCGCCACATCGACCTCTCGGTCGGCTCGCTGCTCGCCACCTGCTCGGCGGTGATGGCGGTGGCGCAGACGGCGATCCTGCCGGGCCTGCTGGGCGTCGGGCTCGACAGCCCGATGGTCGCGGCGCTGGCGGTTGTCGTCGGCCTGATGACCGGCACCGCGATCGGCGCCTTCCAGGGCTGGCTCGTCGGCTACCTCGTGATCCCCGCCTTCATCGTCACGCTCGGCGGGCTGCTCGTGTGGCGCAACGTCGCCTGGTACCTCACGAGCGGCCAGACGATCGGGCCCTTGAACGAGACCTACCTGCTCTTCGGCGGCATCAACGGCACGCTGGGCGAGACGCTGTCCTGGGCCTTCGCCCTCGTCGCCACCGTGGCGGCGCTGTGGGCGCTGGTCGCCACGAGGCGAGACAAGGTCGCCCACGAGATGCCGGTGAAGCCGCTCTGGGCCGAGGGCGCCATCGGCCTGCTGATCGCGGTGACGATCTTCGGCTTCGTCGCGCTCCTCGTCGCCTACCAGATCCCCTCGGGGCGGCTGGAGCGCATGTTCGCGGCCCGCGGCGAGGTGATGCCGGAGGGCTTCTCGCAGGGATACGGCATCCCGATATCGGTACTGATGCTCATCGTGCTGGCGGTCGTCATGACCGTCGTCTCCCGCAAGACGCGCTTCGGCCGTTACGTCTTCGCCACCGGCGGCAACCCGGACGCCGCGGAGCTGTCGGGCATCAACACACGGATGCTCACCGTCAAGGTGTTCGCGCTGATGGGCTTCCTGTGCGCGCTCTCGGCGGTCGTCGCTTCCGCGCGCCTGACGAACCACACCAACGACATCGGCACGCTCGACGAGCTGCGCGTCATCGCCGCCGCCGTCATCGGCGGGACGGCGCTCTCGGGCGGCGTCGGCACGATCTACGGCGCGATCCTCGGGGCCCTGATCATGCAGTCGCTCCAATCGGGGATGGCGATGGTGGGAGTCGACGCGCCCTTCCAGAACATCGTCGTGGGCATGGTGCTCGTCGTCGCCGTGCTCGTCGACATCCTCTATCGCAAGCGCACGGGAGGGAAGGGATGAGCGCCGATCGCGGGACACCCCTCGTCGAGATGCGCGACATCTCGCTCGCCTTCGGCGGCATCCAGGCTGTCGACCACGTCACCGTCGACCTCTATCCCGGCGAGGTCGTCGGACTGCTCGGCCACAACGGCGCGGGCAAGTCCACGCTGATCAAGTGCCTCTCGGGCGCCTACCGGATGGATTCCGGTGAGATCCGGATCAACGGCGAGACGGTCGAGATCAACAATCCCCGCGACGCGCGCCGGCACAACATCGAGACGATCTACCAGACGCTCGCGCTCGCCGACAACCTCGACGCCTCCGCCAACCTCTTCCTGGGACGCGAGCTCACGAACGCGATCGGCATGATCGACGAGGCGCAGATGGAGTCCGAGACGCGCAAGATCATGGGCCGGCTCAACCCGAACTTCCGCAAGTTCTCCGCCCCCGTCTCGGCGCTCTCGGGCGGGCAGCGGCAGTCGGTCGCGATCGCGCGGGCGGTCTACTTCAACGCCAGGATCCTGATCATGGACGAGCCGACCGCGGCGCTCGGGCCGCAGGAGACACGCATGGTCGCCGAACTCATCGACGAGCTCAAGCGCCAGGGGCTCGGCATCTTCCTGATCGATCACGACATCCATCAGGTCAAGGAGCTCTGCGACCGCGCCGCCGTGATGAAGAACGGCGCGCTCGTCGGCATCGTGAACGTCGCGGACGTCACCGAGGACGACCTGCTCGGCATGATCATCGCGGGCAAGCGCCCCGAGCATCTCGCCGCCTGAGCGGCGGCGCGGCGGACCCCTGCGGCACGAAGAGGCGGCGCAACATGCAGGTCATCGGGCTCGATCTCGGCACGTCCGGGCTCAAGGGCGTCCTCGTCGGCGAGGACCAGGCCGTCCTCGCCGAGGCGACGGCGCCGCTCGCGGTGTCGCGCCCGCGGGAGGGCTGGTCCGAACAGAACCCGACGGATTGGCTCGCCGCCGCCGAGAGCGTCATGGACGCGCTCGCGCGGCACGGGCTGTCCGACGTGCGCGGCATCGGCCTCTCCGGCCAGATGCACGGCGCGACGCTGCTCGACGCCGCCGACGAGGTGCTTCGCCCCTGCATCCTGTGGAACGACGGGCGTTCGCATGCCGAGGCCGCCGCGCTCGACGCCGACCCGCGCTTTCGCGCGACGACCGGCAACATCGTCTTTCCCGGCTTCACCGCGCCCAAGCTCGCCTGGGTGGCGCGGCGGGAGCCCGGCGTGTTCGAGAAGGTGGCCAAGGTGCTCCTGCCCAAGGACTACCTGCGCCTCTGGCTCACCGGCGAGCACGTCGCCGAGATGTCGGACGCCGCCGGCACGAGCTGGCTCGACACCGGCGCGCGCGACTGGTCGGACGATCTCCTCGCGGCGACGGGCCTGTCGCGCGCGCACATGCCCCGCCTCGTCGAGGGCTCGGAGGTCTCGGGGCGGCTGCGCCCCGCGCTCGCCGCCCGCTGGGGCCTCGCGGAGGGCGTCGTCGTCGCCGGCGGCGGCGGCGACAATGCGGCGTCCGGCGTCGGCGCGGGGGTGGTGAAGGCCGGCGAGGCCTTCGTCTCGCTGGGCACCTCGGGCGTGCTCTTCGCGGCCGCGGAGGGCTATGCGCCGGCTCCCGAGACCGCCGTGCACACGTTCTGCCACGCGCTGCCGAATGCCTGGCACCAGATGGGCGTCGTCCTCGCGGCCACCGACGCTCTCGAGTGGTACGCCCGCCTCGTCGGCGCGGACGCGGCGACGCTCACCGGGGGCCTCGGCGCGCCGAAGAGGCCCGGGCGAACCCTGTTCCTGCCGTATCTCGGCGGGGAGCGCACGCCGCTCAACGACGCCGGCATCCGCGGCGCCTTCCTCGGCCTCGAGCACGAGACCGATCGCGAGGCCGGCACCCGCGCCGTCCTCGACGGCGTCGCCTTCGCGCTCAGGGACTGCCGCGACGCCCTCGCGGCGACCGGCACCCGCATCGACCGGCTGATCGCGCTCGGCGGCGGCAGCCGCTCCGAGACCTGGCTCGCGACGATCGCCACCGCCCTCGACGTGCCGGTCGACGTCCCCGCCGCCGGCGATTTCGGCGCGGCCTTCGGCGCCGCCCGCCTCGCGCTCATGGCGGCGACCGGAGCAGGGCCGGAGATCGCCGGCCCTCCGCCGATCGCCCGACGAATCACTCCGGACGCCGATCTCGGCGCCGCCTACGACGACGCGCACGCGCGCTACGGCGCCGCCGCGCGAGCCATCGGGAGCTTCTGATGACCGACTTCTTCGCCGGAATCGACAAGGTCCGCTACGCCGGGCCCGACAGCGACGCGGAGCTCGCCTTCCGCTGGTACGACCCGGACCGGGTCGTCATGGGCAAGCGGCTCGAGGACCACCTGCGCTTCGCGGTCGCCTACTGGCACTCCTTCGCCTGGCCGGGCGGCGACCCGTTCGGTGGCCAGACCTTCGAGCGGCCGTGGTTCGGGGACGGTATGCAGGCGGCGAAGACGAAGGCCGACGTCGCCTTCCGCCTGTTCGAGATCCTCGACGTCCCCTTCTTCTGCTTCCACGACGCGGACGTGCGCCCCGAGGGCGCCACCTTCGCCGAAAGCCGGCGCAATCTCGAGGAGATCGTCGACTACTTCGCAGCCAAGATGGAGACGTCGAAGACGAAGCTGCTCTGGGGCACGGCGAACCTGTTCTCGCACCGCCGCTTCATGGCGGGCGCGGCGACGAACCCCGATCCCGACGTCTTCGCCTACGCGGCGGCGACAGTGAAGTCCTGCATGGACGCCACCCACCGGCTCGGCGGGCGGAACTACGTGCTCTGGGGCGGTCGCGAGGGCTACGAGACGCTGCTCAACACCGATCTCGGCCGTGAGAGCGAGCAGGCGGGGCGGTTCCTGTCGATGGTCGTCGACTACAAGCACAGGATCGGCTTCTCTGGCACGATCCTGATCGAGCCCAAGCCCCAGGAGCCGACGAAGCACCAGTACGACTACGACGTCGCCACGGTGTACGGCTTCCTGAAGCGCTTCGGGCTCGAGGGCGAGGTCAAGGTCAACATCGAGCAGGGCCACGCCATCCTCGCCGGCCATTCCTTCGAGCACGAGATCGCGCTCGCCGCGAGCCTGGGCATCTTCGGCTCGATCGACATGAACCGTAACGACTACCAGTCGGGCTGGGACACGGACCAGTTCCCGAACAGCGCGCCCGAGGTG
Source organism: Salinarimonas chemoclinalis (assembly GCF_041514305.1). NCBI lineage: Bacteria > Pseudomonadati > Pseudomonadota > Alphaproteobacteria > Hyphomicrobiales > Salinarimonadaceae > Salinarimonas > Salinarimonas chemoclinalis. Next base: position 254,905 of record NZ_JBGMWH010000001.1, on the reverse strand, counting down.
GCGCTCGCCTATTACGAGATCCTGCGCGCCGGTGGCTTCACCACGGGCGGCACGAACTTCGACGCCAAGCTGCGCCGCCAGTCGCTCGACCCAGTCGACCTCGTCGCCGCCCATGTCGGCGGCATGGACGTGTGCGCCCGCGGCCTGATCGCCGCCGCCGCCATGCTCGAGGACGGCGGGCTCGAGCGCATGCGCGCCGAGCGCTACGCGGGCTGGGACCGGCCGGAAGCGAAGGCGATGCTGTCCTCCGACCTCGCCGCGATCGCCGCACGGGTGGAAGCCGATGGCCTCGATCCGCAGCCGCGCTCGGGCCGGCAGGAGCGGCTGGAAAACTGGGTGAACCGGTTCGTGTGACGGGAGGCGGGGATGGATGACGGCCGCGACGGACTCTCCTTCCCTGTAGGGGAAGGTGGCTCGGCGAAGCCGAGACGGATGGGGCGCGCGCAGCGCGTTCGGCGAAGCCGAAACGTCGGCGCGTTACCGGACACCGAGGTTTCCGCTGCGCGGAACACGCCTGCGGCGTGCCCCATCCGTCCCGTCGCTTCGCGCCGGTCCACCTTCCCCTACAGGGAAGGAGGGAGCATCGCACCGCTCGCCGCCCTCCTGCTCGTCGCGTCCCCTACCCTGGCCCTCGACCTCCCCCGCGCGCCGACCGATGCCGATTACCGCCCCGTCTCCCGCGCGGAGGCCGAGCTCGGCCGGCTGCTGTTCTGGGACCCGATCCTGTCGGGCAACCGCAACATCTCCTGCGGCACCTGCCATCACCCGAGGTTCGCCACCTCCGACGGACTCTCTCTCGGCATGGGCGAGGGCGGGACCGGGCTCGGACCCGAGCGCGTCGTCGATCCGGAGAACCCGCCCGAGCAGCGCATCCCGCGCAATGCTCCCGCACTGTTCAACCTCGGCGCCCGGGAGTTCACCGTCATGTTCCACGACGGGCGGATCGAGGAGGACCCGTCGCGCCCGTCCGGCCTGCGCACGCCGCTCGAGGACGAGATGGTCGCGGGCTTCGCCACGCTGCTGTCGGCGCAGACCATGTTCCCCGTGCTCTCCCCGGACGAGATGGCCGGGCATTATTCCGAGAACGAGATCTCGCGCGCGGTGCGCCAGGGCCTGATCACCGGCGAGGGCGGGGCCTGGGACCTGATCTCCGAGCGGGTCGCGGCGATCCCGGAATACCAGGGGATGTTCGAGGCGACCTATCCCGAGATCGCGGCGGGGCGCGCCGTCGCCTTCACCGACATCTCGAACGCCATCGGCGCCTTCGTCGAACTCGAATGGCGCTCCGACGCCTCGCCCTTCGACGCCTGGCTACGCGGCGAGGCCCCCCTCCCCGCGCGGGCCCGGGCCGGCATGGACCTGTTCTACGGCGAGGCCGGTTGCGCCGCCTGCCATGCCGGCCCGTTCCAGACCGACCACGGCTTCCACGCCATGGGCGCGCCGCAGCTCGGCCCCGGCAAGGCCGAGCGCTTCGAGAGCCATGCCCGCGACGTCGGCCGCATGCGCGTGACCAACGACCCCGCCGACGCCTACGCCTTCCGCACCCCCTCGCTGCGCAACGTCGCGCGCACGGGGCCGTGGGGCCATGCCGGGGGGCATTCGGATCTCGCCGGCTTCCTGCGCTTCCACGCGGACCCCGCTGCCGGCCTCGCCGCCTACGCCCCCGACGCGACCCTCCCCGCCTTCGAGCCGGCCAAGCCCGATTTCGCCGCGCTGGAGGACCCGACGGAGACCGCCGCCATCGGCGCCGCGGTCGCCTCCCGGCCGGGCCGAGCCCTCGCCGCAGAGGAGATCGAGGCCCTCCTCGCCTTCCTCGAGAGCCTCACCGACGAGGCCGCGATCGCCGGCCGGCTCGGCATCCCAGAGCGCGTGCCGAGCGGGCTGCCGGTGGACCGATAGGCTGGTCGTCCCCTCTCCCCTCGTGCACCGCTCCCGATCCGGGCAGTGCATGCGATCGCGCCGCCCGCGGCACGCTCTCTGCTACGCTCGCTCCGGCGCGGCGCGGCGGGCAGGAGGACGGCATGCGGATCGGATCGATCGGGCTCGGGGCGATGGGGCGGCCGATGGCCGAGCGGCTCGCCGCCGCGGGGCACGCGGTGGCAGGGCTCGACCGCGATCCGGCCCGCCGTGCCGTCGGCGTAACGCCTGCGGAGAATCTCGCGGAGGTCGTCGCGGGCGCCGACGCGCTCCTCCTGTCGCTCCCGGACAGCCCGGCGGTGGAGGCCGTGATGGAGGGCGTCCTCGCGGCGGCCGCGCCCGGGCTCCTCGTGGTCGACACCTCCACCGCCGATCCGCTCTCGACGCGCGCGATCCAGGCCCGTGCGGCCGAGCGGGGCGTCGCCTTCGTGGACGCGCCGGTCTCGGGCGGCGCGACGGGCGCGGCCGAGGGGCGGCTGCTGGCCATGCTCGGCGGCCGCGACGCCGATCTCGCGCGCGCCGAGGCGCTGCTCGCGCCGCTGACGCGGCAGGTCGTGCGCTGCGGCGGGCCCGGCGCGGGGAACGTGGCGAAGCTCGTCAACAACCTGCTCTGCTCGGCGCATCTGCTGCTCGCAGGAGAGGCGCTGGCGCTCGGCGAGGCGGCGGGAATCGCCCCCCGGGCGCTCGCCGCCGTGCTCGCGGCCGGCTCCGGACGCTCGGCGGCCATCGAGACGAACCTGCCGACCTGGGTGCTCTCCGGCACCTACGACAGCGGCTTCACCATGGGGCTGATGGCGAAGGACGTGCGCCTCGCCCGCGCGCTCGGCGAGGCGGTCGACGCGCTCGGGCCGCTCTCGCGGGAGGCCGCGGCGACGGTGGCGCGCGGCGAGGCGCGCTTCGGCGCGGCGGCGGACTTCAACCGGCTGGTCGATCTCGGACGGGGAGAGGCGTGATGCGCGCGGACATCCTGGCGAAGCACTGGTCGGGGCCGATCGGCAGCCTGATCGACGGCGCGATCGTGCCCGGCGAAGGCGCGCCGATCGGGCTCGTGTGTCCCGCCACCGAGGAGCCGCTCGCGACCTATGCCGACGCCGGCGCCGCGATCGCGGCCCGCGCGCACGCCGCCGCGGAGCGCGGCGGCGCGGCGTGGCGGGCGCTCGCGGCCTCGAAGCGCGGCGAGATCCTGATGCGCGCCGCCGACCTCGTCGCGCGCGACGCGGAGGCGCTGGCGACCGTCGAGGCGCTCGTCGCCGGCAAGCCGATCCGCGACGCGCGGGCGGAGGCCGGGCGGGTGGCGGAGATGTTCCGGTACTACGCCGGCTTCGCCGACAAGATCGAGGGCCGCGTCGTACCCGTCGCCTCGGGGCACCTGACCCTGGTCACGCCCGAGCCGCTCGGCACGATCGTGCAGATCACGCCCTGGAACGCCCCGCTCTTCACGGCGGGCTGGCAGCTCGCCCCGGCGCTCGCCGCCGGCAACGCGGCGATCCTCAAGCCGTCGGAATGGACGCCCGTCACCTCGCTCATGCTCGGCCGCCTCCTGATCGAGGCGGGTGTGCCGGCGGGCGCGGTCGGCGTCGTCGCCGGCTTCGGGCACACGGCGGGCGCCGCGCTCGTCTCCGATCCGCGCTGCGGCAAGGCTGTGTTCGTGGGCTCGGTGCCGAGCGGGCGCAAGGTCGCTGCGCTCGCCGCCGCGGCGGGGCGGCCCTCCCTGTTGGAGCTCGGCGGCAAGTCGGCCATGGTGGTCTTCGCCGACGCCGATCTCGCCGGCGCCGCCACCTGCGCGCAGGGCGCGATCTTCGCCGCCGCCGGGCAGAGCTGCACCGCCGGCTCGCGGCTCCTGGTCGAGCGGCCCGTCTACGAGCGGGTGCTGAGCTGGCTCGTCGAGGGTGCCGCGAAGCTGCGCGTCGGCGATCCGCTCGATCCGGCGACCGAGGTCGGGCCGCTGCAGAACGCACGGCAATACGCGAGCGTGCGTGCCGCCATCGCCGCCGCGCGGGACGCCGGAGCGCGGCTCGTGCTGGGCGGCGGGCGACCGGCGGCGCTGGGCGAGGGCCCCGGCTACTTCGTCGCGCCGACCATCTTCGCCGACGTCGCGCCGGAGATGCCCATCGCGCGCGAGGAGATCTTCGGCCCGGTCCTCGCCGTGATCCCCTTCGAGGGCGAGGAGGAGGCGGTCGCGCTCGCCAACGCGACCGAGTTCGACCTCGCCGGCGCCGTCTGGTCCCGCGACGGCGCCAAGGCCCTGCGGGTGGCCCGCCGCCTGCGGGCGGGCTCGGTGTGGGTGAACGGCTACCGCACGCTCTCCGTCCAGGCCCCGTTCGGCGGCATGCGCGGCTCCGGCTTCGGCCGCTCGTCGGGCGCCGAGGTCATGGCGGAGTACACCCAGGCGAAGAGCCTGTGGATCGAGACGGCGGAAAGCCCGGTGTTGGCGTTCGGGTATGCGCCCGGCACGATCGACCGTCGGGGCACCACAGGTGGCAACCCGGTACAAGATTGACATACGTCCTGAATGCAATATGAGATGTCGATCGACCAAGGCGGGCGACCGCTGAACGAGCATAGGACCGAAGGGTGGAGCCCGAGTTTCCGTTCGAGTTCATCGTGCTCGGAACGCCCGTCTCCTTTCAACGCGCAAACTCCGCTGCGCGGCAGGCGTGGCGGGAGCAGGTGCGTGACGCTAGCGCTCGGAAGCTCCCGGAGGGGCATTTCGCCACCGACCAACCTCTTGCGGTGACGATGTACTATTTTCCGGAAGACCGCATGGTGGGCGACATCGACAACATCATCAAGCTCACGCTCGACGCTCTGCGGAGGCACGTCTATCTCGACGACGATCAGGTCGAGCGCATCGTCATCCAGAAATTCGAGCGCGATCGCGATTTCACGTTCACCGATCCGAGCGAAACGCTCGTAGCTTGCATGGCCGGCCCCAAGCCCGCACTCTACATACGGATATCGACCGATCTGAACGAGGAGCTGAACCGGTGACGATTGGCTCGCGCACGCAAGCCGAGCTGCTGGCCGCCGCGGGCCGGCGGCTCTCGGCGGAGGGCTACGACGTGATCGTCGGGCCCGACAACTCGCTGCTGCCCGCGGCGCTACGCGCCCGGCGCCCAGACGCGATCGCCGTCGGTCGTGACCCGAAGCTCGTGATCGAAATCGTGAGCGAGCGCTCGGAAAGCGCGTCGCGCATGGCGGCGCTGAGGGAAGCTCTCGAAGCCGCACCGGGCTGGAAGCTGCATGTGGTGCTCGACCGCACGTCGCCGGCCTCGACCATGCCCAGTGTCGCCGACGACGAAATTCACGCCGTGCTGCAAAGCGTCTCGCAGATCGCAGGTGTGGCGCCGCCCGCGGCGGTCATGCTCGCCTGGTCTGCTCTCGAAGCCCTCGTGCGCAGGCGCCGGCCCGAGACGTTCGCCCGAGCGCAATCGCCCGCCCGGATCGTCGAGCATCTCGCGGCCGAAGGGATCGTATTGCCTGGCGACGCGGCATTCCTTCGTGAGATGGCCGCGTCGCGGAACGCCGTCGCTCATGGCGACCTGCAGACGACGGTCAATCCCGCCGCCATTCACCGCATGGTGGCCCTGGTGCGTGACCTCGCCGCGTCGCCTGAGCTGGCTGTACAGGAGGACGTGGCAGACGACATGCCGAACGCCGCTGCGCCGGGCTTCATCGGGAGCTGACCTTCACGCAGCGCCGCCGTCGACGATCGCGCCCGAGCCCCTACTCCGCCGCCTGCGGATGCCCGAGATGCCGCCCCGGCGCCGCCGCCAGCAGCGTGCGGGTGTACTCGTGCCGCGGGTTCAGGAACAGCTCGCGCGTCGGCCCCTCCTCCACCACCTCGCCCCGGCGCATCACCGCGATGCGGTCGCAGATCTGGGCGGCGACGCGCAGGTCGTGGGTGATGAACAGCAGCGCGAGGTCGAACTCGCGCTTCACCTGGTCGAGGAGCTCGAGCACCTGTTTCTGCACCGAGACGTCGAGCGCGGAGACCGCCTCGTCGGCGATCAGCACGTCGGGCTCCATGGCGAGCGCGCGGGCGATGGCGAGTCGCTGGCGCTGGCCGCCGGAGAACTGGTGCGGATAGCGGTCGAGCGCGTCCGGCGAGAGGCCGACGAGGCCCATCAGGCGCCGGGCGCGGGCGAGCGCGTCCTCGCGGGAGAGGCCGAAGTTCATCGGCCCCTCCATCACCGACGCCCCGACCGTCCGGCGCGGGTTGAGCGAACGGTAGGGGTCCTGGAAGACCATCTGCACGCGCCGGCGGTAGGGCGTGAGCGCGCGCGTGGACAGGCCGGCGATGTCGACGCCGGCGATCTCGATCGCCCCGCTGGTCGGGTCCACGAGCCGCACGATGCAGCGCGCCACCGTCGACTTGCCCGAGCCCGATTCGCCGACGACGCCCAGCGTCTCGCCGCGGCGCACGACGATGTTCACGTCCTTCGCCGCGAGCACGGAGGGTCGCGTGGCGCGGCCGAGCCAGCTCCTGCCGCCGTAGCCCTTGACGAGATCGCGGGTGCGCACGGCGACCTCGCCCGACGCCGCCGTGCGCGTCGGCGGCTCGAGGCTCGGCACGGACGCGATCAGCATGCGGGTGTAGTCGACCTTCGGGTTCGCGAAGATCTCCCGCGCCGGCCCCTGCTCCACGACCTCGCCGTGGCGCATCACCACGACCTTGTCGGCGATCTCGGCGACGACGCCGAAATCGTGGGTGATGAAGAGCACGCCCGTGCGACGGCGCTCCTGCATCTCCTTGATCAGTTGGAGGATCTGCGCCTGCGTGGTCACGTCGAGCGCCGTCGTGGGCTCGTCGGCGATGAGGATGACGGGGTCGAGCACCATCGCCGCGGCGATCATGACGCGCTGCCGCTGGCCGCCCGAGAGCTGATGCGGGTAGCGATCGTAGAGCGCCTGCGGATCGGGCAGGTGCATCGCCTCCATGATCGCGATCACCTTCTCCCGGCGCTCGGCCGGCGAGAGCTCGGTGTGGATCTGGAGCACCTCGTCGATCTGGTCGCCGATGGTCATGACCGGGTTGAGTGCGGTCGCGGGCTCCTGGAAGATCATCGCCATGCGCGTGCCGCGCAGGTCCCGCAGGCGCTCCGGCGACGCCTTCAGCACGTCCTCGCCCTCGAGCAGGATCTCGCCGCGCTCGGCGTGGAGCTCGCCCTTGGCGAGGAGGCCCATGACCGAGAAGGCTGTGACGGACTTGCCGGAGCCGGATTCGCCGACGACGCAGACGATCTCGCCGGGGCCGACGTCGAAGCTCACGCCTTCGACCGCCCAGCGCCGGTCGGCGCCGGCGGGGAGCGCCACCGCGAGGTCGCGGATGGAGAGGACGGGGGCGTTCCCTTCGGTCGTCGTCATCGTGTCCTCCTCACCGCTGGCCGACGCGCTTGGCGAGCTTCGGGTCGAGCCGGTCGCGCAGGGCATCGCCGAGGATGTTCACCGCCAGGATGGTGATCGCGAGCGCGATGCCGGGATAGAGCAGGTTCATCGGCGCGATCTGGAAGAGCAGCCGCCCCTCCGCCACCATGTTGCCCCAGGAGGGCACGATCGGCGGCGTGCCGGCGCCGAGGAAGGAGAGGATCGCCTCCGTCAGCATGGCGGAGGCGGCGACGTAGGTCGCCTGCACGATGAGCGGGGGCACGCAATTGGGGAGCACGTGGCGCCACAGGAGCTTGGGCAGCGGCGTGCCCACGGAGACCGCGGCCTCGACGTAGGGCTCCTCGCGGACCGACAGCACGACCGAGCGCACGAGCCGCACGACGCGGGGCACTTCCGGCACGACGATCGCGGCGATGACGGTGAGGATGCTCGCGCCCGACACCGAGACGAGCGCGATGGCGAGGAGGATGCCCGGGATCGCCATCAACCCGTCCATGACACGCATGACGATCGGGTCGAGCCAACGGATGAAGCCGGTGAACAGGCCGATCACGAGACCGATCACCACGGCGAGCGCCGCCACCGCGAGACCGACGACGACCGAGACCCGCGCGCCGTAGACGAGCCGGCTCCAGATGTCGCGGCCGAGATGGTCGGTTCCGAGCCAATGCGCCGCCGATGCACCCTGGAGGCGGTTCGCCGGGTCGAGTGCCGTCGGGTCCGTCGTGCCGACGAGCGGCGCGAAGAGGGCGCCGAACGCGATCAGCGCGAGGACGAGCGCGGCGAGGGCCGCGAGCGGGTAGCGCTTGAGCGTCCCGGCGAGGCCGGAGACGGGCGCGCCGGGAGCCGGCGTCGGCGCGTCGCCCGGCGGGATCGCCCCCTCGGCGATCTTGTCGAGAACGGCGGTCAATAGCGGATCCTCGGGTCGAGCAGGGTGTAGGCGAGATCGATGATCAGGTTCAGCACCACGTAGATCAGCGCGAAGAACAGGATCAGCCCCTGGATGATCGGGTAGTCGCGCCGGGTGATGGCGTCGACGACGAGGCGGCCGAGGCCGGGAATGTTGAAGACGCTCTCCGTCACCACCACGCCGCCGATGAGGAGCGCGACGCCGAGCCCGATCACGGTGACGATCGGCACGGCCGCGTTGCGCAGCGCGTGGCGGAAGAGCACGATCCGCTCGATCTGGCCCTTGGCGCGGGCGGTGCGGATGTAGTCCTCGTTCAGGGTCTCCAGCACGCTCGCGCGGGTGATGCGGGCGATCAGCGCGATGTAGATGCACGAGAGCGTCAGCGTCGGCAGGATGATGCCCTTAAGGAAGGCGCCGAAATCGGTGAAGGGGCTCGTGTAGCCCTGCACCGGCAGGAGCCGCAGCTGGATCGAGAAGAAGTACATGAAGCCGTAGCCGAGGACGAAGACCGGAACCGAGAAGCCGAGCACGGCGAAGACCATCACGGCCCGGTCGATCCAGGTGCCCGAGCGCCAGGCGGCGAGCACGCCGAGCGGCACCGCGACGGCGACCGAGAAGACGATCGTGGTGAGCGCCAGCATGAGGGTCGGCTCGATGCGCTGGGCGATCAGCGTCGTCACGGGAAGCCCCGTGAACAGGCTCTCGCCGAGGTCGCCCTGGAGGACCTGGCCGATCCAGCCGAGGAACTGCTCCCAGATCGGCCGGTCGAAGCCGAAGGCCTGGCGCACGGCCTCGATCTGCTCGCTCGTGGCGGTATCACCGGCGAGGATCGCGGCGGGATCGCCGGAGACGCGCAGCATCAGGAAGACGATCACCGCCACGATCAGGAGGACGGGGATCGTGGACGCGAGGCGCTGCAGGACGAGCAGGGGCATCGGGGGTCCTCACCAGTCTCGACGCGTGACGGAACACGCGACGGAGTTCCCCTCTCCCTCGTGGAGAGGAGCTAGGGGTTGGGGGCGTCGGGCGGGAGGGCGCGGTTCTTCGGTGTGGCACGTCGCCCGTGCAGGGCTGCATCGGCGGCGCGCGCATCCTGCACGCCCGACACCCCCGGCCCCTCTCCGGGAGAACGCTCTCTCGGGAGAGGGGAGAGCCGGCATCGCGGGCTCGCGTGGGTCGTTTCGGGGCGTACGCATCGCTTCCTCGCCGCGTCGGACGGGAGAGGCTCCCCGGCGCCACCGCCGGGGAGCCGGTCCCTCAGCTCTTCTGGATGTTCCAGAAGAACGGCGGCGCCTCGAGGATCCCCGAGACGTTGTCGCGATAGCCGGTGGGCGTGAAGAACTGGCCCAGCACCGCGTGGAAGTTCTGCTCGAAGAACCGCGACTGGATCTTGCGCGCGATCTCCTTCTGGTCGTCGATCGAGCCGGCCTCGGCGAACTCGGTGCGCAGCCCCTCGATGACGTCGTCCTGCGCCCAGCCGACCCAGGCGCCGTCACCCGCCGCCGACATGGCGAACTGCACGACCGGGTCGAGCAGGTCCGCGCCCTCCCACCAGGTCACGAACATGTTCCAGCCGCCGTCCTCGACCGGGTTCCTGCTGGCGCGGCGCTGGAGCACGGTCGCCCAGTCCATGGCCTGGGCATCGACGTTGATGCCCATGCGGCGCATCGTGTCGACGATGACCTGGATGTAGTTGGTCTGGACCGGGATGTCGGTCGTCGCCAGCACGACGAAGGGCTCTCCGTCGTAGCCGCTCTCCGCGAGGAGACGCTTGGCGTCCTCGAGATCCGGCTCCTGGATGAAGGAGGACGACGCGTCGTTGGCGAAGGTCGTCTCGCAGGGGAAGACCGAGAAGCACTCCTTGTAGTAGTCCGGCGAGCCCACCGCCGCCTGCAGCAGCGCCGTCTGATCGAGCGCCCTCACGATCGCCCTGCGCACGCCGGGATTGGCGCTCGCGCCGACCAGGCTGTTGAAGCGCGCCATGCCCACGTTGCCGAGCGGGTTGAAGTTCTCGACCCTCACGCCGGGCATGCCGGCGACGATCGGCGCGAGGTCCGCGGGCACCTGCTCCCAGTAGTCGACCTCGCCGGTCATGAGGGCGTTGAGCTGGGTGTTCGGGTCGGGGAAGTTGATCCACTCGACGCCGTCGAGATGCACCACCTTGCCGCCGGCGGCGTTGGACGCGGGCTCGTCGCGCGGGACGTAGTCCGGGTTGCGCTCGTAGACGACGCGGGCGCCCGGGCGGAACTCGCTCGCCACGAAGCGGAACGGCCCGGAGCCCACCTGCTCCTCCGCCGTCAGGCGCTCGGAAGTCGGCTTCTCGGCGAAGCGCTTGGGCATCATGAAGGGCACGTTCGTGGAGAGCTTGCCGATCGACTGCAGCACGAGGCCGTAGGGACGCGAGAGCGTCAGCACGATCGTGCCGGTACCGTCGTGCGTGCAGCTCTCCATGTAGGAGAACAGCCGCCGGCCCATGCCGTCGACCTGGCCCCAGCGGATCAGCGAGAGCGCGCAATCCTCCGCCGTGACGGGGCTGCCGTCGTGCCAGGCGAGGCCGTCGCGCAGCGAGATTCGGTAGGTCAACCCGTCGTCGGAGACCTCGACGCCGCTCGCCATCTGCGGCCTGACGTCGAGGTTCGCGTCCTGCGCGAACAGCGTGTCGTAGATCAGGTAGCCGTGGTTCCGGACGATGTAGCCCGTCGTCGCCACCGGATCGAGGATCGTCAGCGAGGCGTGCGGAATCACCTTGAGGATGCCGCTCGGCGCGGCCCGCGCGCGGCCCATGCCGAAAGGTAAGGCAGTCATGCCCGCCGTCGCGGCGGCACCCGCGAGCAGCTCGCGCCTGGTCAGCTTGAAGGTCATCGTCGGTTCCCCTCTTGGTTCGTTCGTGTGCGGACGAGCCGCAGACGGATCGGAGACTTGCGCGATGTCCTCCCCAGCGCGCCGATCACCCATCCGGTGACGATGGTCATGCAAGCGGCACGCCATCGGCTCTCCCCCGCGGTGCATCGAGCGCGGGGAAATTCACGGCGGCCTCCACCGCGGCGGCGGCGGCGAGGACGAGCGCGTCCTCGCCGCGGCGCGCGACGATCTGGAGGCCGATCGGCAGGCCTTCGCGGGTGAGCCCGACGGGCACGGTCGCGGCGGGCTGGCCGGAGAGATTGAACGGGTAGGTGAAGGGCGACCAGTCGCTCCACGGCCCCTCGAAGCGCTCCGGCACGCCGATACCGGTCGGGCGGCCCTCCACCGTCGGCGCGCCGATCGGCATGGTCGGCGTGATCAGGAGGTCGACCCCGTCGTGGAAGCGGCGCATGCGCTCGGCGAAGGCCTGGCGCGCCGCGAGCGCGTCCACGTAGGCGGATGCCGGCAGCCGCTCCCCGGCCTGCGCCGAGGCGGCGAAGCCGGGATCGCACAGGTGCCGGCGGTCCTCGGGCATCTTCGCCCACAGGCTGGCCGAGCCCGCGAGCCAGAAGACGTTGCAGACGTCGAGCGGGTCCTCGATGCCGGGATCGCCGTCGCTCACCCGCACGCCCGCGGCCTCGAGGGGCGCGAGCGCCGCGCGGCAGGCGGCCTCGACGTCCGCGTCCACGAACTTCGCGGTGCCGAGAGTCGGGCTGAACGCCGCGGTCAGCCCCGCGAGCGAGCGGCCGAGCAGCGCCCGGGCCGCCGGCGGCGCCTCGCCGGTGGCGAGCGTGTCGCGCGCGTCGGGGATCGCCATCAGCTCGAAGAGGAGCGCGACGTCGGCGACCGTGCGCGCCATCGGCCCGAGGATCGCGAGCACGCCCATCGGCGAGGCCGGGAAGGCGGGGATGCGGCCGGACGTCGGCTTGAGGCCGGCGAGACCGCAGAAGGCGCAGGGGATGCGCACCGAGCCGAGCCCGTCGGTGCCCACGTGCAGCACGCCGATGCCGAGCGCCGCCGCCGCCGCCGCGCCGGCCGACGAGCCGCCCGTGGTGCGCGCGAGGTCCCAGGGGTTTCGCGTGACGCCGTGGGCGGGGCTGTCGCCCAGGCCCTTCCAGCCGAGTTCGGGCAGGCTCGTGTAGCCGACGAGAACGGCGCCGGCTTCCCGGAGGCGCCGCGTCGCCGGCGCGTCGAAGTCGGGCGTGGTCGGTGGCAGCGCCCGCGAGCCGCGCCGCATCTCCCATCCGGCGACGGCGACGTTGCCCTTCATCGTGGCGGGAACGCCGTCGGCGGGGCCGAGCGGCACGCCGGCACGCCAGCGCGCCTCCGACGCGCGGGCCGCCTCCATCGCGGCGGCGTCGTCGACGTGGACGAAGGCGTTGATCGCCCCCTCGAAGCGGTCGCGCCGGGCGATGACCGCCTCGGCGACGTCCACCGGCGAGCAGCGTCCCGCGGCGTAGGCCGCCGTCAGCTCGGCTGCGGTCATCTGATGGATGTCGGCCATCGCGGTGCCCTCCGCCCGGTCGTTCACGCGAGCGTAGGCTAGACCGAGCCGGGCGCGCGGCGAAATACGCGCATGACCGAATGCGTATTGGCGCACGCGCAGACCCCCCGACATCGACGTGCCGGTGCGTCGACGCTACCTTCCTCTCGGGAAAGCGATCCGCCAACGACTCACGTCGGGAGAACAGCGCCGATGACCGGGAAGGCCACAGGAGCCGGCGCGAGGCGGGTCGCCATCGGCGGCTTCATGCACGAGACGAACACGTTCGCGGCGACGAAAGCGGATCTCGACGCCTTCCGCCACGGCGGCGGCTGGCCGCCCCTGTCGGAGGGGGCGGACGCGATCGCGGCGACGCGCGGCGTCAACGTCGGCATGGCGGGGGCCGTCGCCGCCGCCGAGGCGGCCGGCTGGGAGATCGTGCCGACGCTGTGGGCGGCGGCGAGCCCGTCGGCCCACGTCACGCGGGACGCCTACGAGACGATCGCCGAACGCCTGCTCGCCCGCATCGCGCAGGCGCAGGCGGCCGCGCCCCTCGACGGCGTGCTGCTCGACCTGCACGGCGCCATGGTCGCCGAGCATCTCGACGACGGCGAGGGCGAGATCGTCGCGCGGGTGCGCGCCCTGGTGGGGCCCCACGTGCCGATCGTCGCGAGCCTCGACCTGCACGGCAACATCGGACCGCGCCTCGTCGAGACCGCGGACGCGCTCGTGGCCTACCGCACCTATCCCCACGTCGACATGGCACGCACGGGCGAGCGCGCGGCGGCCCTCCTCGGGCGGCTGATGGCGGGCGAGCGGCTGGCGCGCGTCTTCCGCCCCCTCCCCTTCCTGGTGCCGGTGCCGTGGCAATGCTCGCTCGTCGAGCCCGCCCGCACGCTCTACGCGGGGCTGGACGCGCTCGAGGCGGACCCGGCCGTGGCGGCGCTCTCGCTGATGATGGGTTTTCCCGCCGCCGACATCCCGGACTGCGGCCCCGGCGTCCTCGCCTACGCGACGGACGCCGCGACCGCCGCGGCGGCCGCGCAGGCGCTGGAGACCGCCTTCCTCGCGGCCGAGGACGCCTTCGCCGGCGAGGCGCTCGCCCCCGACGCGGCGGTCGCCCGCGCCGGCGCCATCGTCGCGGAGCGGGGCGGGCCCGTGGTGATCGCGGACACGCAGGACAATCCCGGCGCGGGCGGCGACGCGAACACCACGGGCATGCTCCGGGCCCTCGTCGCCGCGGGCGTGCCGAGCGCGGCCATCGGCGTGATGGTCGACCCCGCCGCCGCCGCGGCGGCGCACGCGGCGGGGGAAGGCGCGCGGATGAGCCTCTCGCTCCCCGGCAGCGGGCTCCCGGGCGATCTGCCCTTCGCGGCGGAGGCGATCGTCGAACGGCTCTCCGACGGCGTCTTCGTGGCCGACGGACCCTACTACGGCGGCACCACGATGTGGCTCGGCCCGAGCGCGGCGCTGCGCATCGGCGGCGTGCGCGTCGTCGTCGCCTCGCACAAGGCGCAGGCCGCCGACCGGGCGATGTTCCGCTACGTCGGCATCGCGCCGGAAGCGACGGACATCGTCTGCGTGAAGAGTTCGGTGCACTTCCGCGCCGATTTCGCGCCGATCGCGACCGCGATCCTCGTCGCCGCCGCGCCCGGCCCGATGCCGGTCGAACCCGCCGACCTCCCCTTCGGCCGCCTGCGCCCGGGCCTGCGGCTCGCGCCGAACGGTCCCGCCTTCGCGCCCCCGTCCACAGGAGACGCCCCGTGAGCACCGCAACCCCGACGATCCCGCCCGCCATCGCGGGCTTCGCCGACGCGCTCACCGCGATCCGGCGGGATTTCCACGCGCATCCCGAACTCGGCTTCGAGGAGACGCGCACCGCCGGGCGCGTCGCAGCCCTCCTGCGCGAGTGGGGCGTCGACGAGGTGCACGAGGGCGTCGGCGGCACCGGCGTCGTCGGCGTGCTGCGCGGCGCGCGGCCCGGCACGCGCGGCATCGGGCTGCGCGCCGACATGGACGCGCTGCCGATGGAGGAGGCGACGAACCTCCCCTTCCGCTCGACGCGCCCGGGTCTCTTCCACGGCTGCGGCCACGACGGGCACACGACGATGCTGCTCGGCGCCGCGCGCGCGCTGGCGCAGGACCGCGACTTCGCCGGCAGCGTCGTGCTGATCTTCCAGCCCGCCGAGGAGGGGCTCGGCGGGGCGCGCGCGATGCTGGCGGACGGGCTGTTCGCGCGCTTTCCCTGTGACGAGGTCTACGCCCTCCACAACGCTCCCGCCCTGCCGCTCGGCTCGGTCGGGATCACGCCGGGGGCCGGCATGGCCGGGGCGAGCTTCTTCGACGTCCTGGTGCGCGGGCGTGGAGGCCACGGCGCGATACCGCACCACGCGCGCGATCCCGTCCTCGTCGCCACCGCACTCGCCCAGGCCGCCCAGAGCGTCGTCGCCCGCGACGTCGACCCGCTCCAGCCGGCGGTCCTCTCCATCACCCGGATCGCGGCGGGCGCGGCCTACAACGTCATCCCCGACGAGGCCCGGCTCGGAGGGACCCTGCGCTACTTCTCGGACGGAACCCGCGGCGTCCTCGTCGACCGGCTGGAGGCGCTGGCGCGGGGCCTGGCGCAGGCCTACGCGGTGGAGATCGAGGTGTCGGTCCGCGAGGTCTTCACCGTGCTCGAGAACGACGCCGGCGCGATCGCGGCCGCCGCGGCGGCGGCACGGGAGATCCTCGGCGAGGCGGGCGTGAACACCGCCTACCCGCCGAGCGTCGCGAGCGAGGACTTCGCCGACATGCTGCGCGTGGTGCCCGGCGCCTACGTCTGGATCGGCCACGGCGGGGACGTGCCCCTGCACAATCCGGGCTTCGTCTTCGACGACGCGGTCCTGCCCGTGGGCGCGAGCCTGCTCGACCGGATCGCTCGCTCGCGGCTGGCGTGACGCGCGGCGTCAGTCGCCGCCGCCGTCCCCGTCGGCGTCGAGCCAGTCGAGTTCGAAGCCGATCCGCCCGCCGAGGAGCGCGACGACGAGGAGCAGGAGCCCCGCTCCGGCGACGGCGAGCAGGACGATGTCGCCGGGCGCGAGCGTGCCGAGATCCATGGGCGGTCTCCTGTCGTCGATCCTCTCGCCCGATCGTGCCCCACCCGGGTGGCGATTCCGTTGCGCGGGTTGGTCGAATCCGACGCGGATCAGTAAGGCGTCCCGGCCTCCCGCCTGCGCGCCCGTGCGGCGAGCGCCCAGAACTCGAGATCGCCGAGGAACTTCGCGAGCGCCTTGGCCAGGAAGGGCGTGCGGTCCTCGCCCTCGAGCGAGACCGCGTCCTGGACCTGCGGGACCGGCAGCAGCGACGAGATCGTCGGCATGCCGAGCTCGGCGAGCGTCATGCGCAGCTGCATCGCCGCGCGCACGCCGCCGTAGCGCCCGGCGGAATAGCAGGCGATGCCGGCGGGCTTGAAGAACCATTCCTCCAGATAGTGGTCGAGCATGTTCTTCAGGGCCGGCGGGATGCCGTGGTTGTACTCGCCGGAGACGACGACGACCGCGTCGCTGGCGCGAATCATCCCCGCGAGCCGCTCCATCGGCTCGGGCGCCTCGCCGGCGGCGAACTCCTTGTACATGCGGTCGAGGAACGGCAGCGGGATCTCGGCGGCGTCGGCGAGGAGCGCGCGATGGCCCCGCGCCTCGATCGCGCCCACGAGGAGCCGGGCGAGGCCGATCCCGCGGCGCGCGGTGCGCACCGAGCCGTAGAGGACGAGGATCGTCAGCGGGTCGTGCTGCGGCGTGGTCATGCGAGGCTCCCGGTTCCGGCGTGTCCCCCCCATCCTGGCGGGCCGCGCCCGCGCCCGGAAGACACCTTGTCGTGAACGCGCCGTCGTGACGGCGCCTCGCCGTGCCCCTCCCGCGCACCGCCGCTTCCCTGTGCAACAGCGCAGCCGTTGCGCAACGGTCCCGGGCGATCCTGCCCGTTTCGGCGGCGAACCCAGGGGAAACCCGGAGGCGTCGGCGCTGGCCTCCCTCTTGCAGCGCAACGCCGACGAGACGCCGCGGGGGGCGGCGCTCGAATGCAACGACAGGGGGACGGCTTCCATGACCTTCACGCGTAGACACGTGCTCGGCCTCGGCGCGGCGCTCGCCGGCGCCTCGATGTTCCGCGGCGTGCCCGCCCTCGCCCAGGGCGAGCCGATCAAGGTGGGCGTGCTGCACTCGCTCTCGGGGACGATGGCGATCTCGGAAACGACGCTGAAGGACGTCATGCTCATGCTCATCGAGCAGCAGAACGCAAAGGGCGGCCTGCTCGGGCGTCCGCTCGAGGCGGTCGTGACGGATCCCGCCTCCGACTGGCCTCTCTTCGCGGAGAAGGCGCGCGAGCTGATCACCGGCGGCTGCGCCGCGACCTTCGGCTGCTGGACGTCCGTTTCGCGCAAGTCCGTCCTGCCGGTCTTCGAGGAGCTGAACTCGATCCTGTTCTACCCGGTCCAGTACGAAGGCGAGGAGAGCCAGCGCAACGTCTTCTACACCGGCGCCGCGCCGAACCAGCAGGCGATACCCGCCGTCGACTACCTGATGGACGTCGAGGGCGTCGAGCGCTGGGTGCTGGCGGGCACCGACTACGTCTATCCGCGCACCACGAACCGCATCCTCGAGGCCTACCTCCAGGCCAAGGGCGTGGCGCCCGAGGACATCCTGATCAACTACACGCCCTTCGGTCATTCCGACTGGCAGACCATCGTCTCCGACATCCGTCGCTTCGGCGGCGAGGGCAAGCGCACCGCGGTGGTCTCGACCATCAACGGCGACGCCAACGTGCCCTTCTACCGCGAGCTCGCCAACCAGGGCGTGGCGGCGACCGACATCCCCGTCGTCGCCTTCTCGGTGGGCGAGGAGGAGCTCGCCGGCATCGACACCGGCCCGCTCGTCGGCCATCTCGCGGCGTGGAACTACTTCATGTCGATCGACACGCCGGAGAACCGCGCCTTCATCGAGGCCTGGCACGCCTTCACCGGCGACACGAACCGCGTCACCAACGACCCCATGGAGGCCCATTACATCGGCTTCAACATGTGGGTGAAGGCGGTCGAGGCGGCCGGCACCACCGATGCGGACGCGGTGATCGACGCGATGGTCGGCGTCGCCGTGCCCAACCTCACCGGCGGCCTCTCGGCGATGATGCCCAACCACCACATCACCAAGCCGGTCTTCGTCGGCGAGATCCAGGACGACGGCCAGTTCGCCGTCGTGTGGGAGACCGCCGGCCTCGTTCCGGGCGACGCGTGGTCGGACCATCTCGAGGGCTCGAAGGACCTGATGTCAGACTGGCAGGCCCCGATGAGCTGCGGCAACTTCAACGTCGCCACCGGCTCGTGCGGCGGGTCCTGACCCTCGCCCGAGGCGGGCGGCGCCCACGCGGGCGCCGCCCTCCGCCGACCGATCAGAGGCATCTCGCGAAGGCCGCACACATGGCGCATCTCGCCCGGACGCCGATCCGCCTCGTGCGGCTCGTCCTCCTCGCGTTCACGCTCGTCCTCGCGCCCGCCGCGCTGACGGCACCGACCCCCGCCGCAGCGCAGGCGTCGCCCGACGAGGTCGCGACCATCCTCGCGGGCTTCACCCGCGGTCAGTTCCCCGCGACGCTCGCGGCGATCGACGCGCTCGCGGCGTCGGGCCATCCGCGCGCCGCCGAGATCCTGACGGCGCTCGAGAACCGCCGGCTCGTGTTCGAGACGGCCGGCCGCCGCGTGCTCTGGAAGGACGCGTCCGGCGCCCATTTCGACGCCCTCACGGGAGAGCCGGTCGCGACGCCGGGCGCCACCACCGAGGTGCGGATCTCCAACGCGGTGCGCCGATCGGTGCAGACCGCGATGGCGAGCCTCACCCTGCGCGCGCCCGACCCGCGGCGGCGCATCGAGGCGGCCGCCGCGATCCTGCGCGCCCGCGACCTCTCCCAGCGCGACGCGCTGGCTCAGGCCCGCGCCGACGAGGCCGACCCGACCGTTCAGCGCGCCTTCGACGACACGCTCGCCGGCCTCGCCATCGCCGACGCCAGCGCATCGGAAGGCGTTCGCATGGCGGCGATCGAGCGGCTCGCCGCCCGGGGCGACGCCTCGGCGCGGGCGCTGCTGCTCGGGCTGCCCGCCGACGCGCCGGACGCTCTGCGGGAGGCGGCCTCGGAGGCGATCGCCGCCATCGACCGGCGGCTCGCTATCCAGAGCCACGTGCAGAACGTCTTCTTCGGCCTGTCGCTCGGCTCGGTGCTGCTGCTCGCCGCCATCGGGCTCGCCATCACCTTCGGGGTGATGGGCGTGATCAACATGGCCCACGGCGAGATGGTGATGATCGGGGCCTACGCGACCTTCGTCGTGCAGGAGCTGATGCGCGCCTTCGCGCCCGGGCTCCTCGACCTGTCGCTGCTCGTCGCCCTGCCGCTCGCCTTCCTCTCCGCCGGGCTCGTCGGCGTGGTGCTGGAGCGGCTCGTGATCCGCCATCTCTACGGCCGTCCGCTGGAGACGTTGCTCGCGACCTGGGGCGTGTCGCTGATCCTCCAGCAGGCCGTGCGCTCGCTCTTCGGGCCCACCAACCGGGAGGTGACGAACCCATCCTGGATGTCGGGTTCCCTGGAACTCTTCGGCATCGCGCTGACCTGGAGCCGGGTGTGGATCGTCGTCTTCGCGCTGGCGGTCTTCTTCACGCTGCTCGTCGCGATGAAGGCGACGTCCTTCGGGCTGCGCATGCGCGCCGTGGTGCAGAACCGGCGCATGGCCGCCTCGATGGGCATCCGCACGCCCTGGATCGACGCGATGACCTTCGGGCTCGGCTCCGGCATCGCGGGCGTCGCCGGCGTCGCGCTGTCGCAGATCGACAACGTCTCGCCCAATCTCGGCCAGAGCTACATCATCGACTCGTTCCTCGTCGTCGTCTTCGGCGGGGTGGGCAGCCTGTGGGGCGCCTTCGTCGCGGCGCTGTCGCTGGGGGTGGCGAACAAGCTCGTCGAGCCCTTGGCGGGGGCGGTCCTCGCCAAGATCGTCATCCTGGTGGCCGTCATCCTCTTCATTCAGAAGCGCCCGCGGGGCCTGTTCGCCCTCAAGGGACGCGCGGTCGAGAGCTGAGGAGGGACACGCGCCATGACCCGCAAGCCCATCCTCTTCCGGCTGATGGCGCCGCACATCGCGCCCGCCGTCCTTATCCTCGTCGCCGCCGCCGCGCTCGTGCCGATCGCCAACCTCGCGTTCCCGCCGGGGCACGCGCTGCACGTCCCGACCGGCACCGTCGTGCTCCTCGGCAAGTGGCTGACCTACGCGCTGCTCGCGGTCGCGCTCGATCTCGTCTGGGGCTATTGCGGCATCCTGTCGCTCGGCCACGGCGCGTTCTTCGCGCTCGGCGGCTACGCCATGGGTATGCACCTGATGCGCGAGATCGGCCCGCGCGGCGTCTACGGCCACCCGGTCCTGCCGGACTTCATGGTGTTCCTCAGCTTCGAGGATCTGCCCCTCGCCTGGTGGGGCTTCGACGTCTTCGCCTATGCGGCCTTCATGGCGCTGTTCGTGCCCGGCCTGCTCGCCTTCGTCTTCGGCTGGCTCGCCTTCCGCTCGCGGGTGACGGGGGTCTACCTCTCGATCATCACCCAGGCGGGCACCTACGCGCTCATGCTCTCGTTCTTCCGCAACGAGCTCGGCTTCGGCGGGAACAACGGGCTCACCGACTTCAAGGACGTGCTCGGCTTCTCGCTCCAGGCCGACGGGACCCGTGCGGCCCTGTTCGCGCTCTCCGCGCTGGCGCTCGCCGGCGGGCTCCTGCTCGCCCAGGCGATCGTCACCTCGAAGCTCGGCCTCGTGCTCGTCGCCATCCGCGACGCGGAGACGCGCACGCGCTTCCTCGGCTACCGAGTCGAGCGCTTCAAGCTGTTCGTCTTCACGGTGTCCGCCATGATGGCCGGGTTCGCAGGGGCGCTCTACGTGCCGCAGGTGGGCATCATCAATCCGAGCGAGTTCTCGCCGGCGAACTCGATCGAGGCGGTGGTCTGGGTCGCGGTCGGCGGGCGCGGCACGCTGTCGGGCGCCGCGCTCGGCGCCTTCCTGGTGAACTGGGCGAAGAGCTTCCTCACGGGCGCCTATCCCGAGATCTGGCTGTTCGTGCTCGGCTTCCTGTTCGTGGCGGTGACGCTGTTCCTGCCCAAGGGCATCCTCGGCGCCCTGCGCGGCCTGCGGCTCGGCCGGCGGGCCGGCGAGCCGCGGGCGACGTCCGCGCAGCCGGCGGAGTAGGACGGATGACCACGATGCTCGAGAAGCCCCGCGACGCCGCCCCGCGCGTCACCGACGCGCTGCTCTACCTCGACGCGGTGAGCGTCTCCTTCGACGGCTTCAGGGCGCTCAACGCCCTCTCCCTCGTGCTCGAGCCCGGCGAGATGCGCGCCGTGATCGGCCCCAACGGCGCCGGCAAGACCACGATGATGGACGTGATCACCGGCAAGACGCGCCCGGACACGGGCACCGTCCTGCTGGGCGGCGTGCACGACCTCACGCGCCTCGACGAGGCGGCGATCGCCGAGCTCGGCATCGGCCGCAAGTTCCAGAAGCCGACCGTGTTCGAGATGGTCTCGGTCGAGGAGAACCTGGTCCTGGCGCTGGCCGGGAAGCGCGGGGTGCGCGCCACGCTCTTCCACCGCCGCAGCGCCGAGGAGGCGCGGCGCATCGCCGAGATCCTCGAGATCGTCAAGCTGGAGGACCGGCGCTTCGAGCCGGCCGGCGCGCTCTCGCACGGCCAGAAGCAATGGCTCGAGATCGGCATGCTGCTCGCGCAGGACCCGTCGCTGCTCCTCGTCGACGAGCCCGTCGCCGGCATGACGGACGCCGAGACGGAGATGACGGCCGATCTCCTGCGGCGCATCAACGCCGACCACACCGTCGTCGTGGTCGAGCACGACATGAGCTTCGTGCGGGCGCTCGGGGTGAAGGTCACGGTCCTGCACGAGGGCTCCGTCCTCGCGGAGGGCTCGCTCGACCAGGTCTCCGCCGAGCAGCGGGTCATCGAAGTCTATCTCGGACGGTGAGCACATGCTGGACGCGCGCGACATCGACCTGCACTACGGCGCCGCCCAGGCCCTGCGCGGCGTGGGGCTCGCCGCCGAGCCCGGCCGCGTCACCTGCGTGATGGGCCGCAACGGGGTCGGCAAGACCTCGCTGATGCGCGCCCTCGTCGGGCAGGTGAAGGTCTCGGGCGGCACCGTCACCTGGCGCGGCGAGGACGTGACGCGGCTCGAGCCCTTCGCCCGCGCGCGCCGCGGCATCGCCTACGTGCCGCAGGGGCGCGAGATCTTCCCGCTGCTCACCGTGGAGGAGAACCTGCGCACGGGCTTCGCGGCGCTCGACGGGCGCGCGGAGAAGCGCGTGCCCGAGGAGGTGTTCACGCTCTTCCCGGTGCTGAAGTCCATGCTGCGCCGGCGCGGCGGCGATCTCTCCGGCGGGCAGCAGCAGCAGCTCGCCATCGGCCGCGCGCTGGTGACGCGCCCCTCGCTCCTCATCCTCGACGAGCCCACCGAGGGCATCCAGCCCTCGATCATCCAGGACATCGGCCGCGCCATCGAGACCCTGCGCGATCGCGGCGACATGGCGATCGTCCTCGTCGAGCAGTATTTCGACTTCGCCGCCGCGCTCGCCGACGCGATCGTCGTGCTCGACCGCGGCGAGGTCGTGCTCTCCGGCCCGGCCTCGACGCTCGACCGGGAGGCGGTGCGCCGCGCCGTGATGGTCTGAGCGCGCGCGCCGCCGCGGCACATTGGTCGGAGCGCGTCAAGGTCGACGCAAGGTATCGGTGCTAGCGTTCCCCTGGAGCACGCCCGCGCCGCCACACGCGCGGGCCCGAGAGGTGCGCCATGGCGGAGCACGAGCACGAGACGGGCACACGCGAGCCACGCGGCGGGGAGACGACCTTCGTCGTCGCCGTGCGCTACGACGCGCCGCCGGTCGACGGGCTGGCGCCGGCGACCTGGTGCGCGATCGAGGCGCATGCCGACGAGCGGCGCGCCCGCGACGGCGCGCGCCTGATCTCCGGCTTCGTGGCGAGCGGCGGCGGCGCGGTGATCGTCGTCGCCGAGCGCGACGACGCGCCGCCGCGCCTCGTCGAATCCTACGGCGAGGCCCCGCTCGGCGACGGCGTCGCCGCGCTCGCGCGCACGCCTGCATCGGTCCGCGCGGCCTTCGCCACGGCGATGAGCGAGTACTGGACGGCGGTGATCACGAGCCGCCCGAAGGAGCGCCGCTCGGCGCCGAAGGCCCGCCGGGGACCGGCCCTCCTCGGTCGGCCGATCCTGCTCGGCGGGATCGCCGCCGCGACGATCCTCGCCGTCGCCGGCGTGGTCGCGATACGGATGGCCGCGCCGCCGGAGCCCGTCGCCACTGCGACAGCGCCTGCGCTCGACCCGGCCGACATCGCTTTCCAGCGCTCCGGCGGGTTCGTGATGATGCGCCCGAGCCCCACGGGGGAGACGACCTGGGCGGGAGAGGCGCTCTACCGCACCTATCGGGTCCATCCCGATGGGCGCCGCGAATTCGTCGGCATGCGCCTCGCCGACGGCTCCGAGCCGACGGCACCGCCGCCGCGCCCCTCCGAGGGAAGCGGGGGAAGCGGCTGGGCCGCCGGCCCGTCGGGGGGCGGCATGAACCACCTGCGCGCGATATCCGAAAGCTTCCGGTAGCGCGGTCCCGGCGGCGCGCATCGCCGCGATCGAGCGCTTGCCTCCGGCGCGTCGGCGGCGCATGATCTCGTTCGAGTACGTACAAACTCGGGAGATACGCCGATGGCCGCCGAGGTCGCCTCAGGCCCGTTTTCGGGCAAGATCGTCATCCGCAACCTCGGCCTCGTCCTCTCGGGCGATCTCGCGCGGCCGATCCTCGACGCGGACGCGATCGTCGTCGTCGACGGGCGCATCGCCGGCATCGGCCGCGCCGCCGATCTCGACTGCGCCGATCCCGCCATGGAGATCGACGCCGCCGGCTCCGCCGTCTGCCCCGGCCTGATCGACTCGCACTGCCACCCGGTCTTCGGGGACTGGACGCCGCGCCAGAACCAGCTCGGCTGGATCGAGATGGGCGTCAACGGCGGGGTCACCTCGCTCCTCTCCGCCGGCGAGGTGCACCTGCCCGGGCGGCCCAAGGACGCCGCCGGCGTCGTCGCGCTCGCGATGACGGCGCAGCGCTGCTTCCAGAACTTCAAGCCCGCCGGCGCGAAGGTTCTGGCCGGCGCGCCGGTGCCCGAGCTCGCCTTCGGGCGGGAGGTGTACGAGCAGCTCGCCGCGGCCGGCATCCGCCACATCGGCGAGATCGGGCTCGGCACCGTGGCCAAGGGGCCGGATGCGGCACGGGTGACGGCGTGGTGCCGCGAGTTCGGGCTCGAGAGCATCATGCACACGGGCGGCCCCTCCATCGCCGGCTCGCACTTCGTCGACCGTGACGACGTGCTGGAAGCCCAGCCCGACGTGGTGAGCCACATCAACGGCGGGCCGACCTCCATCGCGCTGGCCGACGTGCGCGTGCTGTGCGAGAAGGCGACCGGCGCCGTCGAGGTCGTCCACAACGGCAACGAGAAGGCCGCGCTCGCCTGCCTCGAGGCGGTGCGCGCGGCCGGGCGCCTCGCCGACATGCTGATCGGCACGGACGCGCCCGCCGGCTCGGGCGTGCAGCCCAACGGCATGCTGCGCATGGTCACCCTGCTCGCGAGCCTCGGCGGCCTGCCCGCCGAGCAGGCGCTCTGCCTCGCCACCGGAAACGTCGCGAGGAAGCGCCGGCTCGCGGACGTGGGCCTGCTCGAGCCCGGGCGCTGCGCCGACATCGTCTTCCTCGACCGTCCCGAAGCGTCCTCCGGCGCCGACGTGCTCGGCGCCATGGCGGTGGGCGACATCCCCGGCATCGGCATGGTGATGATCGACGGGAACATCCGCGCGCGGCGCTCGCGCTCGACGCCGCCGGCCGCCCGCGCGCCGGTCGTATCCTGAGGCGCGAGCGGACGAGGAGACCGAGCATGCCCGCGAACATCCGCAAGATCGTCGTCGTCGTCGAGGAGACCCGCCGCGAGATGGGTCGCGAGATCGCGCCCCCGACCCGCCGCGCCGCCGCCGTCGCCATCATCGAGAACCCCTTCGCCGGGCGCTACGTCGAGGATCTCGAGGCGCTCATGGCCATCGGCGAGGAACTGGGCGACCTGCTCGGCCGGCGCGCGGTGGCCGCGCTCGGCGTCGCGCCCGCCGCGATCGAGAGCTACGGCAAGGCGGCGATGGTGGGGGAGAACGGCGAGCTCGAGCACGCCGCCGCGATCCTGCATCCGCGGCTCGGCAAGCCCCTGCGCGCGGCGGTGGAGAAGGGTGCCGCGCTCGTCCCCTCCTCGAAGAAGATGGGCGGCCCCGGCCAGCCCCTCGACATCCCGCTCGGCCACAAGGACGCGGCCTACGTGCGCTCGCACTTCGACGGGATGGAGGTGCGGGTGAACGACGCGCCCCGCGCGAACGAGATCATGGTCGCCATCGCCGTCGCCGATTCCGGGCGCCCGCTGCCGCGGGTGGGCGGGCTGACCAAGGACGAGGCGAAGGGCGAGGACGGGCTGCGCTGAGGCGCGGCCCGATCGCGTTGGATCAGCCCGCGAAGGCGCGCTCGACGACGAACTCCGCCGGGCGGGCGTTCGAGCCCTCCGTCAGGCCGGCGGCGAGGCACAGCGCGCGGCAGTCGCGCAGCATCTCCATCGAACCGCAGATCATCACGCGGTCGGTCTGCGCCGCGAACGGGGCGATGCCCAGGTCCGCGAACACCCGCCCGGACTCGATCGCAGCCGTGATCCGCATCGGCCGCGGATGCGGCTCGCGGGTCACCGTCGTGTAGAGCCGCACGCGGCCCGCGGCGAATTCCGAGACGAGCGGGTCCTCGGCGAGCGCGGCGACGATCTCCTCGGCGTAGCGCAGCTCGGCGGCGGTGCGGCAGCTCTGGGTGAGGATCACCTCCTCGAATTTCTCCCAGGTCTCCGGGTCGCGCAGCAGGCTCGCGAAGGGCGCGACGCCGGTGCCCGTGGACAGCATCCACAGCCGTCTTCCCGGCGCGAGCGCGTCGAGCACGAGGGTGCCGGTGGGCTTCTTCTTCACCCACAGGCGATCGCCGGGGACGATCTTCTGCAGCCGCTCGGTCAGCGGCCCGCCGGGGACCTTGATCGAGTAGAACTCGAGCGCGTCGTCCCAGGCGGGGCTGGCGATCGAGTAGGCGCGAAAGACCGGTTTCTCGCCGCCCGGCAGCCCGATCATCACGAACTCCCCCGAGCGGAAGCGCAGAGAGGCCGGCCGCGTCGTCCGGAAGCGGAAGAGCCGATCGGTGTAGTGCTCGACCTCGGTGGCGGTCTCGAGGTGGCAATCGGGGCGATCCATGACCTCGGCGGCGGTTTCGAAGGCGGTCTCGGCGCGCATCGTCGTGTCTCCCGTGTCGCACGGGGGCATCGTGGCAGAAAATTCGTCCGTACACAAACAATATTCGCGACACGCGCCGCCGCTTTCGCCACCGGCTCCGCCGACGGCGCCGGAGGCCGGACCCGGCTCGCCGAGGCGATCTCCTCGGGTCGCGGATCGGCGGATGAAACCCATACGGCATGGCCCTCTGCCGTGGATTCGTGCACCATGGGGACGGGTCGGGAGCAGCGCGAACGAATTTCTCTCACCCCACGGAAAAGCGCTTGCCAGCGGGTCGAGGGTCTGGAATGCTCCACCCTAGAATGGTCGTACACAGACGATCATCCGCCTCCCCGCAGGGCGTTCGGCCGGTGCGTGGGGCGCGCTTCGAGGGTGCGCGATGAGCCGTTATCTTCGACCCGGGAGCATCGACGAGGCCGTGGGCCTGCTGTCCACGGACGCCGCCCTGCGCATCGTCGCCGGCGGCACGGACGTCTATCCGAGCCTCGGCGAGGCCGCCGCCCGCGCAGCCTTCCTCGACATCGCCCGCATCCCCGGCCTGCGCGGCATCGCCCGCGACGGCGATCACTGGCGCATCGGCGCGGCGACGACCTGGAGCGATGTCGTCCGCGCCCCCCTCCCCGCCTTCTTCGACGGGCTGAAGCTCGCCGGCCGCGAGGTCGGCGCGATCCAGATCCAGAACGCCGGCACGCTCGCCGGCAACGTCGTCAACGCCTCGCCCGCCGCCGACGGCACGGTCGCGCTGATGGCGCTCGACGCGTCCGTGGAGATCGCCGGGCGGGACGGGCGGCGGGTGGTGCCGCTCGGGGACTTCGTCACCGGCGTGCGGAGTGTCGCGCTCGCGCCGGGCGAGATCGTCACCGCGCTCCTCGTGCCGGACCGCCCGGCAACGAGCCGCGCGGGGTTCCTGAAGCTCGGCGCGCGGCGCTATCTCGTCATCTCGATCGCCATGGTGTCCGCCGTCGTCGACACCGACGAGACCGGCGCGATCGCGAAGGCCGGCGTCGCGGTGGGCGCCTGCTCGCCCGTGGCACGGCGGCTCCCGGACCTCGAGGCACGCCTCGTCGGCGTTCCGCTCTCCGAGGCGCCGGATGCCGTTCTCCCGAGCGACGCCGACACCCTCTCCCCCATCGACGACGTGCGTGCGCGTGCCGGCTATCGCCGCGAGGCGGCGATCACGCTCGTGCGCCGCACGCTCGCCGCCTGCGCAAAGGCCGCCCGATGACCTCGCTGTCGCATCGCGATACCGCCGCCGCCGCCGAGCCGCAGGTGAGCGTCACCGTCGACGGCAAGCCGCACACGTTGCGCGTCCCGCCCACCGCCCGCCTGTCGGACGTGCTGCGCGAGCGGTTGCGGATCGAGGGCGTCAAGGTCGGCTGTGACGCCGGCGATTGCGGCGCGTGCACGGTGATCCTGGACGGCGAGGCCGTCTGCGCCTGCCTCGTGCCCGCCGCACGCTGCGACGGCGTCGAAATCGTCACCGTGGAGGGACTCGCCGAGGGCGGGCGCCCGGGGCGGCTGCAGGAGGCGTTCTGGCGGCGCGGCGCAGCGCAATGCGGCATCTGCACGCCGGGCATGCTGACGAGCGCCGAGGCGCTGTTGCGCACCAACCCGAACCCGACCCGCGCGGACGTAGAGGAGGCGCTCGCCGGCGTGCTCTGCCGCTGCACGGGCTACGCCAAGATCGTCGACGCCGTGCTCGATTGCGCGGCGGGCGCGACCCTCGCGCCCGCGTTCGGCGCCGAAGCGGGCGCCGCCGTCGGGGCGCGTATCGACCGCCTCGACGGGCGCGCCAAGGTGATGGGCACGGACGTCTTCGGCGCCGACGCCTGGCCGGAGGGCACGCTCCTCGTGCGGGTGATCCGCAGCCCGCACCACCACGCCGCCTTCGCGCTCGGCGATCTCGACGCCTGGCGACGCGCCAACCCCGGCGTCGAGGCGATCCTCACCGCCGCCGACATCCCCGGCCGCAATATCCACGGCGTGATCCCGCCGCTCGCGGACCAGCCCGTTTTCGCCGAGCGGGTGGCGCGCTTCCGCGGCGAGGCGGTGGCGGCGATCGTCGGCGCGCGGGACGCGGTGCGCGCGCTGGACCTCGCGACCTTCCCCGTGACCTGGACGGAACTTCCCGCCGTCCTGACGCCGGCGGTCGCCCGCACCGAGGGCGCGCCCCTCGTCCACGAGACCCGCGCCGGTAATGTCCTCGTCCGCGGCTTCGTGCGCCGCGGCGATGCGGATGCGGCGCTGGCCGAGGCCGACGTCGTCGTCGAGGGGTCCTACACGACGGGCTTCGTCGAGCACGCCTACATCGAGCCCGAAGCCGGCTTCGCCCGGCGCGTCGGCGACCGTATCGAGGTGTCGGCCTGCACCCAGGCGCCGCACATGGACCGCGACGACCTCGCCGCCATCATGGCGCTGCCGGTCGATGCCGTGCGCATCGTCCCCACCGCGGTCGGCGGCGGCTTCGGGTCGAAGCTCGACCTCTCGCTCCAGCCCTTCGTGGCGCTCGCCGCCTGGGTGACCGGGCGGCCCGCGGGGATCGTCTATTCGCGCACCGAATCGATGGCATCCACCACGAAGCGCCATCCCTCCGCCATCACCGCGCGGATCGGCGCGAAGGCGGACGGCACGCTCCACGCCATGAACTTCGAGGGCACCTTCAACACCGGCGCCTACGCCTCCTGGGGGCCGACGGTGGCGAACCGCGTGCCGGTCCACGCCTCGGGGCCGTATCTGATTCCGAACTACGAGGCGCGCACGGCGGCGATCCACACCCACACGGTCCCCGCCGGCGCCTTCCGCGGCTTCGGCGTGCCGCAGGCCGCCGTGGCGCAGGAGACGCTGCTCGACGAGCTCGCCGACGCCCTCGGCATCGACCGGCTGGATTTCCGCATCCGCAACGCGTTGGCGAACGGCAAACCCACCGTGACCGGCCAGGTCTTCGCCCAGGGGGTGGGCATCCGCGCCTGCTTCGAGGCGCTGGTGCCGCATTGGCGGGAGCGGCGGGAGGCGGCGCGGGCGTTCAACGCGACGACGACGGGTCCACTGCGCCGCGGCGTCGGCGTCGCGGGCATGTGGTACGGCTGCGGCAACACCTCGATGTCGAACCCCTCCACCATACGCGCCGGGCTGACGCCCGACGGACGGCTCGTCCTGCACCAGGGCGCCGTCGATATCGGGCAGGGCTCGAACACCGTGATCGCGCAGATCTTCGCCGACGCGCTGGGGCTGCCGGTCGGGCAGGTCGCGCTGGTCGGCGCGGATACCGATCTGACGCCGGACGCCGGCAAGACCAGCGCCTCGCGCCAGACCTTCGTCTCCGGCGCCGCCGCCCTGCGCACCGGCGCGCGGCTGCGCGAGACGCTGCTGCTCCGCCTCAACGCGGGCCCGAACGCGCGGCTTTCCCTCGAGGGTACGGTCCTGCGCGCGGACGACGCGAGCCTCGATCTCGCGGCGCGCGAGCCCGATGCCGACGGCTTCGCCTTCTGCGCGGAGGAGACCTTCGACCCGCCGACCTCGCCGCTCGACGCGAACGGCCAGGGCGAGCCCTACGCGGCCTTCGGCTTCGGCGCACATCTCGCGGAGGTCGAGGTCGATATCGAGCTCGGCCGCGTGCGGGTGCTCGAGCTGGTCTGCGCCCACGACGTCGGACGTGCCGTCAACCCGACGCTGATCGAGGGCCAGATCGAGGGCGGCTCGGCGCAGGGGCTGGGCCTCGCGCTGATGGAGGAATACATCCCCGGCCGCACCGACAACCTGCACGACTACCTCATCCCCACGGTGGGCGACATGCCGCGGGTCACCTCGATCCTGATCGAGGAGGCGGACGCCCACGGCCCGTTCGGCGCCAAGGGCATCGGCGAGCAGGTGCTGATCCCCACCGCGCCGGCGATCCTCAACGCCATCCGCGACGCGACGGGCGTTCTCGTGCGCGACCTGCCGGCGACGCCCGACAAGATCCACGCGGCGCTGGCCGCCGCCCGTGCCGCGGGAGGCCGGCCATGAGCCGCGACGCTCCCGAGATCGACGGGGCCGGGACGGTCGCCCCCCCGCCCCCCGGCAAGATCCGCTGCGACGCCTGCCCCGTCCTCTGCTACATCGCGGAGGGTCGCTCGGGCGCGTGCGACCGCTACGCCAACGTGGAGGGCGTCCTCACCCGCGTCGATCCGCTGGTGATGCTGGAGCGCGCGGTGGAGCACGGCGACGCGGTGACGCCGTTCCTCGGCGAGGGCGCCGAGTGGGACGGCGCCTTGGCCCCCTCCCCGTCCCGCTTCGTCACCGCCATCGGCGCCGGCACCACCTATCCGGACTACAAGCCAGCGCCCTTCATCGTGTCCTCGCGGGTCGAGGGCGTCGACATGGTCACGGTCGTGACCGAGGGCATCTTCAGCTATTGCGGCGTCAAGGCGAAGATCGACACCGACCGGCATCTCGGGCCCGAGCGGGCGCTGGTGCGCTACGGCGGCGAGCCGATCGGGCACGTGACGACGGGCGAATACGGCTCGCAGATGCTCTCGCTCGGCGGCGTGCATCATCTCACCGGCGGCTCGAAGAAAGAGGGCCGGATGACCTGCGAGGCGCTGCTCGCGCTGTGCAACAAGCAGGCCGTCGAGCTCGCTGTCGACGACGGCGTCTCGATCGTGGTGCAGGCCGGCGCGCCGCCGATCATCGACGGGGTCGTCGAGCACCGCATGCGGGTCGGCTGCGGCTCGGCCGCGATCGGCATGTTCGCCAAGCAATGGTTCGAGCACGTGGACGAGGTCGTCGTCGTCGACGACCACATCACCGGCGTCCTCTCCGAGCACCAGGCCGGCAAGCTGCTGGACGTGCCCCCGACGGGGATCAAGCTGCGCGGTCGCCGCTCGACGCCGGGCCGCTACTTCCGCGTCGCCGAGCCGGGCTCCGGCTGGGGCGGCACGAACATCGAGGACCCGCTGACCATCCTCGAGCCCTTCGATCCGAAGGTGGCACGCCCCGGCACGACGCTGCTCATGGTCTCGACCACCGGCGACCACGCGGCCTATTTCGTGCTCGACGGAGCCCTGAGCCCCGTCGAGACGCCGATGCCGGAGGCGGTGCGCGCCAGCGTCGAGCGGGTGCAGGAGAATTGCGAGCCGGCTCTGTGTTCGGTGCTCTTCATCGGCGGCGCCGGCGGCTCGCTGCGCGCGGGCGTCACCGAGAATCCCGTGCGGCTCACCCGCTCGGTGAAGGACGCACTCACCCGCGTCACCTCGGGCGGCGCGGAGGTCTACGTCTGGCCGGGCGGCGGCATCACCTACATGGTGGACGTAACGCGCCTGCCCGACAACGCCTTCGGCTACGTGCCGACGCCGGCGCTGGTGGCGCCGATCGAGTTCACCATGACTCTCGAGGACTACCGCGCGCTCGGCGGCTACGTGGAGGCGGTGCGGCCGCTCTCCTCGCTCGGCGACGTCGAGCGGCAGGTCGCCCTGCCCGCTGCGGACGGCGAGGCCTGGCCGTTCGACGCGCGGCATTTCCCCAAAGCCCTTTCGCCTAAGGCGCTGGCCGGCGACCGGGGGACCCGCTGATGCAGCGCGCCGCTCACCGCATCCTGCCGGACGGGCGGCGCCTGCACCTGCATCACGGACCGATCGACGTCGTCGCCGAGGCGTTCGGGCCGGACGACGCGGTGGCGGCGGCTTACGCCCGAGCCATCGCGCGGTTCGAGACGGTGCTCGACGAACTCGTCGCCGAGCTGCCGATCCTGCGCCGGCCCGTCGCCGCGGGCGAGCCGCCCGTGAGGGGCGAGACGGCGCGGATCATGTGGGCGGCGGCCGCGCGCTTCCGGCCGGCCTTCGTCACGCCGATGGCGGGCGTCGCGGGCGCGGTCGCGCAGACCGTGCTCGCGGCGATCACCGCGGACCCGGCGATCTCCCGCGCCTATGTCAACGACGGCGGCGACATCGCGCTCCACGTCGCCCCCGAGGCCGAGCCGTTGACGGCGCGCATCGCCGTCGATCCCGGCACGCCGCGGAGCCCGGGCGACCTCGTCGTCGGGCCGGAATCGCCCATCCGCGGGATCGCGACGAGCGGCCGGCACGGGCGCAGCCATTCGCTCGGCATCGCCGACAGCGTCACGGTCGTGGCCACGTCCGCCGCCGTCGCCGACGTCGCCGCGACGCTGATCGCCAATGCGGTCGACCTGCCCGGGCACCCGGCGGTGCGGCGCGCGCCCGCATCGACGCTCTCGCCGGATTCCGATCTCGGCGAGCGGCTCGTCACCGTCGGCGTGGGAGCTTTGTCCGCGAAAGAGGTCGAATCCGCCCTCGACGCGGGCGAGCGGATGGCCGAAGACTACGTCGCGGCGGGGCTGATCGCGGGCGCACTCGTCGTGCTCGGCGGCGTCGCGCGCGTGGTGGGGAACCCGCCGCTCCGGCGGATCGACGACGAGAACACGAAGAGGGGGATGCTGCCGTGGCCGACATCGCCGTCCGCAAGGACGTCCTGATCATCGAGGAAATCCGGCACGAGGGCGGCCCTGCGGCCGCCGAGCCGCAGAAGAAGGGCGCGATCCTCACCGTGATCGCGAACCCCTTCGCGGGCGGCTATGCACCGGACATCGCCGGCTTCATGGACGACCTGAAGCCGCTCGGCGTCGCCATGGCGAAGAAGCTCATCGATGCGCTCGGCGGCGACCCGAAGGCGATCCAGGGCTACGGCAAGGGCGCCATCGTCGGCGTCGCGGGCGAGATCGAGCACGGCGCGCTCTGGCACGTGCCGGGCGGCTACGCGATGCGCGAGGCGCTGGGCGGCGCGCTCGCCATCGTGCCCTCGACGAAGAAGGTCGGCGCCGTCGGCGCGCGGCTCGACGTGCCGATCACCCATGTCGACGCCTCCTACGTGCGCTCGCACTTCGACGCGATGGAGGTCGGCGTCCCGGACGGGCCTCGACCGGACGAGCTCGCCTACGTGCTCGTGATGACCACCGGCGGGCGCGTCCACGCCCGCATCGGCGGGCTGACGCCCGAGGGCATCACGGTGCGCGACGGCCAACGCTGAACGACGACGCCGCTCGTCGAGCGGCCCGTCGGCAGAGGGGAACCCCGCGAAAGAATGCGGGATCGAGACGAGAACGGGAGCCAAAGACCATGAAGCATCTCACCAGCACGGCGCTCGCCGTCGTCCTCGCGACCGTCGGCCTCGCCGGCGGCGCGCAGGCGCAGGAGACCCGCGAATTCCGCATCGGCATGATCACCCCGCCGGCGCACGTCTGGAACCAGGAAGCCGCCGCCATGAGCGAGACGCTCTCCGAGCTCTCGGACGGACGCTTCTCCGTCGTCGTCTTTCCCTCCGGGCAGCTCGGCAACGAATCGACCATGCTCCAGCAGCTCCAGACCGGCGCGCTCGACATGGCCTTCCTGACGACGGCGGAGGTGACGACCCGCGTGCCGGACATCGCCGCCCTGCACGCGCCCTTCCTCGTCGACGACATCGCGGGCGCGGCCGCGATCCTGCGCAGCGCGCCCGCCGAGGAGATGCTGGAGAAGCTTCCCGCCGCCACCGGCACCGTCGGACCCTGCTTCGCCATGACCGGCATGCGCCAGCTGATGACGCGCGAGCCGATCGAGGACGTGGGAGACCTCTCCGGCAAGCGCTTCCGCATCACGCCCGCGCCCGCGATCCGCACCTTCTTCGAGATGCTCGGCGCCGCGCCCGCGCCGATGCCGCTCACCCAGGTCTACGACGCGCTCGCCAACGGCCAGATCGACGCGATCGACATGGATTTCGAGTCGATCATCAACTTCCGCTACTACGAGCACGCCCCGAACATGATGGTGACGAACCACCACATGTTCGGCATGGTGGCCCTCGTCTCCGGCCGCGTCTGGGCCGGCCTCCCGGCCGACGATCAGGCGATCGTGCGCGAGGCGGTGCAGACGCATTGCGACGCGATCATCGATCGCTTCGTCGCCGAGGAGGACGGCAAGCTCGCGCGCCTGAAGGAGGTCGACGGCCTGACCATCGTCGAGGACGTCGGGCCGGAGTTCTTCGGCGACGTCGTCGCGCGGTGGGACGCGATGTGGGCGGAGCAGACGCCCTACGTCGCGACCCTGCGCGAGTTCGCCGCCGGGCTCTGAGCCCCGATGTAGCCCGATCGCCCGCCTGGCGGCGGGCGATCGCCTCGCTGCCGAGGAGGAGCGCCCCCGTGCCGATCGCGACCGCCGTGCGCCGCCTGTCCGATCTCCTGGCGCGCATCGACAGGCTGTTCCTGATCTGCCTCGTCGCGGGCATGGCGCTCCTCGTCTCCGCGAACGTGGCCCTGCGCCTGGGCGGCGTCATCCTCGCCTGGGCCGACGAGATCGCCGTCTACATGATGATCATGACCGGCTTCGTCGGCGCCTCGCTGATGCTGCGGGCGCGCAGCGATCCGTCGGTGAACCTCCTCCAGGAGGTGGTCTCGCCGGGGATCGCGCGCGTTCTGCGCATCGTCGTCGCGATCGTCGCCTTCGCCTTCGGCCTCTTCCTGTTCTGGACCTGCTGGCGCTGGTTCGACCTGCCGCGCCTCGCGGCCGTGGGCTTCGACGTCCGCGCCTTCGAGGGTGCGAGCTTCAATTTCATCTACACCGAGGTGACGCCGGTGCTCGGCCTGCGCAAGGCCGCGTTCTTCCTCGTCGTCCCCTGGTTCGCGCTCACCGCGACCGTCCATGCCGCGACGAACCTGCTCGAGGAGCTCGGCCTCGTCGAGCCGCTCGTCGGCGGCGACGACGCGATCGTCGGCGAAGGCTGAAAGACCCCCATGACCGCTGGCGTCTTCCTCGTCCTCCTCGTCCTCGGCGTGCCGATCGGCCTCGTCCTGTGCTGGTCGGCGGTGGCCTTCATCTACGGCTCGGGGAACGCCGTCCTGCTCGACTCCTACCCGCTGCAGCTGTTCCAGAGTCTCGACAATTTCGGGCTGCTCGCCATCCCGCTCTTCATCCTGATCGGCGAGATCATGAATGCCGCGGGCATCACGACCCGGCTCGTGCGCCTCGCCGCCGCCTTCATCGGCGCGGTGAAGGGCGGGCTCGCCTACGTCAACCTGCTGGCCAACATGCTGGTCGCCTCGATCCTCGGCTCCGCCACGGCGCAGATCGCCATGATGAGCCAGGTGATGGTCCCGGAAATGGAGAAGGCGGGCTACGACAAGGGCCTCGCGGTCGGCATCACCGCCTTCGGCGGCCTGCTCGGGCCGATCATCCCGCCCTCCATCGTCTTCGTGGTCTACGCGGTCCTGGCGCAGGTCGCCGTGCGCGACATGCTGGTGGCGGGCATCATCCCCGGCCTGATGCTGTCGGGCCTCTTTCTCGGGACGATCGCGTTCCTGGGCCGCAAGTACGCCTATCCGCGCGGCGAGACGCTGCCCTGGAGCGCGCGGCTGCGGGCGGTGCTCGAGGCGCTGCCGATGCTCGCGATCCCCGGCGTCATCGTCGGCACCATCGTCGGCGGCGTCGCCTCGCCCACGGAGAGCGCCGCCATCGGCGCGGTACTGGCGACGCTGATCGGCCTCGTCTACACGCGCAAGCTGCGCTTCGCCGACTTCCCGAAGATCCTGGTGCGCACGGGGCTCAACACCGCGCTCGTGCTCTTCCTCGTCGCCGCGGCGGGCGTGTTCTCCTGGGTGCTCGTCTTCGGCCAGGTGCCGCAGACGGCGGCCGCGTACATCCAACAGATCGCGACGACGCCCACCGCCTTCATGCTGCTGGTGCTCGTCGCGCTCTTGCTCGTCGGCACCGTGATCGACGGCATTCCCGGGCTGATCATGGTCGTCCCGATCCTCCTGCCGATCGCGACCGGCGTCTACGGCATCGATCCGCTGCATTTCGGCGTCTTCGTCTCGGTCAACCTCATCCTCGGCCTGCTCTCGCCCCCCGTCGGCATCGGGCTCTACGTCGCGGCGAGCGTCTCGGGCGTGAGCGCCATGCGCGTCTTCGCCGTGACGATCCCGTTCTTCCTCGTGAGCTGCGTGGCGCTCGTGCTGCTCGCGTTGTTTCCGTGGCTGTCGCTGGCGCTGCTGTGATGGCGCCCCACCGATCCGATACGGCTAGCCCAGCCGCTTGAGCAGGCGCACCAGCGTCGCCTGCTCCGTCCGCGACAACGGCGCCAGCGTCATGCGGGTGATCTCGCTCGCCATCGGCAGCACACGGCCGATCGTGCGCCGACCCTCCGCGGTGAGCTGGACGAGGTGCATGCGGCGATCCTCGGGCGCGGGCACCTTCTCGACGAGGCCGCGCTCGACGAGCCGCACGACGACGCCGTTGATCGTGGAATTGTCCATCGCCGTCTGGCGCCCCAGCGAGTTCTGCGAGGCGGGGCCGACCTCGTTGAGCTTCGCCATCACCGCGAATTGCTGCGCCGTGAGGCTCTCGGGCATGTGCGCGGCGAAGATGCTCAGGTGGCGCTGGTGGGCCTTGCGGATGAGAAAGCCGATCTGCGCGTCGAGCACGTAAGCGCGCTTGCGCACCGGCTTGGCGGCGGCGTCGGGCGCCTCCACCGTCGGCGCGGGCGGCGCATCCGCGCCGGCCGGCGTCTTCCTCGCGCGCGTCGCCATCCCCATCCCTTCCAGAGGCTCGATCGGACCGCCCGCGCGGCACGCGGGCTCACCCGCAATACACGCCCGGCGGCGCAAGGAAAACTCACGGGCCCCGTCGCGCCGGCGACGAGCGCCCGAGCGGACGGCCCCGCGGAACGGACCCGCCCGCCTCGACGTTCCCGACCGCGAACCACCCGAAACGGTCGCCTCGCGGAGCCCGTCGCCTCGCGGAGCCCGGCGCATGTCCACACCCCTGGGGAGCACGTCATGCTGAAGTTCATCGGCGGCACGATCGGAATCGTCTTCCTGATCGGCCTTCTCGTCGTGATCGGCCTCCTCGCCCTGATCTTCTGATCCCGGGGTCTTCCATCTCGGTCAGGAGAGCTTTCCACGCTCGCGGATGTAGTCCTCGCTCGTGCGTGGACGGGGACGCTCGGTCGCGTGCGGGTCGAAGCTCTCGTTCACCACCGCCTGGACGCGGCAGTCCTCGCACATCTGCAGGACGCGCAGGCGGCGCTCGCCGTCCGCGCCGGCGAACATCCAGTGGCGCCCGCCGAGCTTCTCCATCACGCGCTCGATCGTGGAGCGCGTGCCGAAGGCCTTGCCGCATTCCACGCAACAGAAGGGCTCCTCCTCCTTGATCACGCGCCTGGGCGCGTCCCAGGCGGCGAAGTCGAGACGGGGCTCGAGCGTGATGACGCCCTCCGGGCAGGTGGCGGCGCACAGGCCGCACTGCACGCACAGGCTCTCGGTGAAGCGCAGCATCGGGCGCTCGGAATTGTCGGAGAGCGCGTCCGCCGGGCAGGCGGAGACGCACGAGAGGCACAAGGTGCAGCCCTCGACGTCGACCACGATCCCTCCGAAGGGCGCGCCCGCCGCGAGCGGCACCACCGGCACCGGGGTCGGCGCGACGCGGTGGAGTTCGCGGAAGGCGATCTCGAGCAATTGGCGCTTCTTCGGCTGGGCGAGGAAGGCGGCCGGCACCGCCGCACCCGCCCCTTCCCGCGCCCGCGCCGCCGCATGCGCGGCCGCGCCGAGCGCATCGGGATCGTCGGTCTCGATCACGGCGACCGGGTTCTCGCCGAAGCCCAGCGCCGTCAGGATGGTGTTCACCGTCTCCACCGTGCGCGCGAGGCCGTCGAGCGGGTGCTTGGGCTTCTCCCGTGCCAGGAACAGCGCGCCCGCCGCGCCGTAGGCGAAGAGCGCGGCCAGCGTCTCCGGGCCGACCTGCCCGATCTCGTTGACGGCGACGGGGATCACGCTCGCCGGCAGCCCGTCGCCGAAGCGCGCGAGCGCGTCGACGAGCGGCTCGCCGTGCTCCGCGTCGTGGAAGAGCACCACCGCGTCGCGCCCGCCCGCCTCGCGGAAGGCGCGCATCATCACCCGCAGCCGCGCCACGAGATCGCCGACGGCCGGGAGCGCGTAGGAGGCCGCGCCCGTCGGACAGGCGGCGGCGCACTGCCCGCAGCCGGCGCACACGGCCGGGTCGATCGCGACGTGATCGCCGGCGGGCGAGATGGCGCCCGTGGGGCACAGGTCGAGGCAGCGCGTGCAGCCGACGATCTTCGAGCGGGAATGCGCGCACAGGCCCGCGTCGAAGTTCACGTAGCGCGGCTTGTCGAAGGTGCCGACGAGGTTCGCCGCCTCGAACAGCACCCGCTCGACGGCGACCGGGTCGCGCGGGTCGGCGCGAAGGTAGCCGGGGCGCAGGTCGTGGGCGGGGAAGAGAGGGGTCCCGCCGGTGAGGTCGATCACGACGTCGCAGGCGGACGTCGCGCCGTCGCGGGCGGGGCCGAAGTCGAGGCGCGCACGCGAGGCCGGCGAGGGGGCGGCGTAGTCGTCGATCGTCAGCTCGAAGGCACCGAGATGGCCGGAGGCGTTGCGAACGCGCCCCTTCAGGACGGGAAAGTCCGCCTTGCGCGGGGGCACGATCGCGACGGGGCGGTCGAGCAGCACGGTGACGTCGAGGTGGTCGGCCAGGCGCCGGGCCGCCTCGATCGCGACCTCGTCGCGGCCGAGCACCAGGGCGACGCCCTCGCTCTCCAGCGTGACGAGGGCGGCGTCGGACACCGGCACGCTCGCCATGGCGAGGAGCGCCGCCATCTTAGGCCCCGCCGCCGCGGCGTCGGACGACCAGCCGCCGGTCTCGCGGACGTTGGCGAGCGCGTAGGGCGCGACGTCGCCCGCGGCGTCCGCCGCATCGGCGAAGGCGCCCTCCTCCTGGGTGCAGCCGATCGTCACCGGCGCGCCGCTCGCGAAGGCGGCCTCGAGGCGGCCGATCTCGGCCCGGCAGAGCTGCGTCGCCGTCTCGAGCCGCCCGCCGCAGCCTTTCGCCAGGGCCTCGGTATCGAGCGGCATGCTCCGCTCGCAGGAACAGGCGAAGACGATGCGATCGGGCTGTGACATGACGCGGCGGACCTTCGCGAGCGTTGGGTGATGCTCTTGCCGTGAACCGGTTTATATTGGAATAGACCCAAGGAAGGGCGCTTGGAAAGCCGCCCAGACGAGGAAACGCAGCGTGCCGTCGCCCCACGTGGTCGCAGCCGCCCCCGGGCTCGACCTTCCCCCCCTGTTCACCCCCGTGCGCCTGCGCGAATCCGGCGACGCCTTCGCCCATGCCCGCGCGATCGCCGCCGAGGCCGGCGCCGGCACCTTCGTGCATGTCGGGCGCTACGATCTCGTCGAGTTCGCCGTCGTGCTCGAGCCCGAGGAGCCCCTCGCCTCGGCGCGGCGCGCCTTCTTCGCCGGCATGGCCGCGCTGGCGGACGCCATCGCGGCGCATTGCCCGCCGGAGAAGGCGGTGGAGTTCGTCTGGCCCGGCACGATCCTCTACGACGGGGCGCTGATCGGCGGCGGCCGGCTCGCCTGGCCGGACGGGTGCGCCGAGGCCGAGGAGCCCGCCTGGCTCGTCTTCGGCGCCCAGCTCATCGCCGCGCGGCTGATGGTCGGCGAGGCCGGGCTCGCCCCCGATTCGACCTCCCTCGAGGAAGAGGGCTTCGCGGATCCGCACTCCCTGATGGGCAGCTTCGCACGCCATCTCATGCTCCACGTCGACGCCTGGACGAACCGCGGCTTCCGCAGGGTGGCCGACCCGTATCTGGCGCGGCTGAAGAAGGAGAAGGCCGGCGAGCGGCGCGGAATCGACGGAAACGGCGATCTGCTCGTCCACCGTCACGGCGTGACGGGCGCCGAGCGCCGCGCGCTGCTGCCGGGCCTCGCGGCCTGCGCCTGGTACGATCCGAGCCGCAAGGGACCTCGACTGAGGGGGCCGCGCCCGTGAAGCTCCCGCGCACAATCCGGCTCGATCCGTCCGACACCTTCGTCTTCGCCACGCCGGCGGAGCCGGGGCGCTTCGCGGTGACCGGCTCCTTCCTCTTCCTCGACGCCGACCCCGAGACGATGACGGGCAAGGAGCGCGCCGCCTTCCGCGCCGGCTTCGCCGACGTCGAGGCGCTCGGCTTCTCGACGCTCGTCGTGGTCTCGCCGGCGACCGCCGAGGAGCGCGACGCGGCGACCGAGGCGCTGGCGATGCAGATCGCCGCCCGCTTCTCGGCACCGACGATGGACCACGCCCGCGCCGCGGCGGCCGAGGAGATCGCCTACGCCGCCTCGCTCTGCGCGGAGCACGCGGAGGGTACGCTGATCGCGCTCCATCGGACGATCCGGGACGGCCGGCTCGTCGAGCAGTTCCGCACCCTGCGCCACCGCGACGCCGGCGCGCCCGGCGCCGACCGCCTGCACAGCCACGCGAAGGCGTTCATCGTCGTCGAGAGCGAGGACGAGGAGGCGCCCGAGGAACGGGTCGATCTCGTCGACATGATGAAGGGCCGCGCGCCATGAGGGAGTTCTGGGTCTCGAGCGGCCACCACCTCACCCGCCGCACGCCGGAGGGTGCGCTCGCGGTGACCGACGAGCTGCTGCTGGCCTATCTCGCCCGGCCCGAGATCCTGCCGCCGGAGGAGGCCTGCGGCGCCGAGCGAGCGCTCCACGCCGCCCTCATGCGCGATCCGCGTCGGTCGATCGCGCCCGCCGAGATCGCGGCGCTCGCCGATCCGGACGCGCGGGAGAACTGGGAGTTCCTCGCGGGCTTCCGCGACCGCCTCGTTTCGGCCGGCACGATCGAGGCGGCCTACGCCCGCATCGTGCGGGAGGGCGCCGTCGTGCCGCCGCTGTTCCTGTCGCAGATGGTGCACCTGATCCTGCGCAATGCGCTCGACGGCTGCGGGGACCCCTACACGCTGCGCGCCGCGGAGCTGTTCTTTCGCCCGCAGAAGGTCTCGACCCGGGAGGGCTCGACGCTGCTCGCCGACCTCGAGCTGATCGAGGAGTTCGAAGCGAAGGGGCCCGCCTCGCCGCTGGTCTCCATGCTCGGCAAGTCGCTCACGGACGAGCTCGACGTCCTCGACGACGGCAATTCCTGGACCTACTGGAGCCGCTCGGACGCCCACACGATGGCGCTCCCCCTCGGCTCCGCGCCCAAGGCCCGCGACGGTCTCGCCCGGGCGATCGAGGCCTTCGTGTCGCACATGCACGGCGTGTCCTGCACGGTGACGCCCGTCGAGCGCA
Source organism: Salinarimonas chemoclinalis (assembly GCF_041514305.1). NCBI lineage: Bacteria > Pseudomonadati > Pseudomonadota > Alphaproteobacteria > Hyphomicrobiales > Salinarimonadaceae > Salinarimonas > Salinarimonas chemoclinalis. The sequence goes on along the minus strand of NZ_JBGMWH010000001.1, from coordinate 213,778 downwards.
TCGAGGACCCCTCCTGGCGCTGGTTCGTGGGCCTCGACGCGGAGGCGACCGCCATCGGCAACCGCCTCTGGCGCGGCGAGCCGGTGGGATACGACGACCACGCGCGGATCCTGTGCCTGCTGCGCCTCGATCTCGGCGGGGACGCGCCGGTCGCGCCCCGTGCGGCGGGCGCGCCGATCTGGCTCATCCTCGCCATGAACGAGGACAAGGTGGTGCGCGTGAAGCCGCAGAACCTGGTGACGGGCCTGCCGCTGGTGGGGAGGGGATGATGGACGCGGCGCCGATGCAGGCTCTCCCCTCTCCCTCGTGGCTCGCCGATTCACGCATCTCCTGCACCGGTCTCGGCTCTGGACGACCTGTGCCGGGAAGACGGCCGAAGGATGTCGGCGACCCTGTCCTTCCCTGTAGGGGAAGGTGGATCGGCGCCGAAGGCGACGAGACGGATGGGGCGCGCGGGACGCGCGTTCGGCGAAGCCGAAGTGCGACGGCGGCAGCGGAAACCGGGGCTTCCGCGTCGCGGAACGCGTCGCTTCGCGCCGCGCCCCATCCGTCACCGGCTGCGCCGGCGCCACCTTCCCCTACAGGGAAGGAGAAGGCCTGTATCTGCGTCGCGGGGTCCGATGTTCGCCGTGACGTCCCGCAAACGTGTGCATCGACTAGCCACGAGGTGAGGGGAGACCGTCGGCGGACTGCATCAGGGAATGCTGGCCTTGCCCCTTACGGTGCTCGCATGGATGCACCGACGCTCCACTGGAACCCGGAATCACACGGCGGAGCGACGGCCCCATGACCCACCTCACCCTCGGTATCGTCGCGCGCCGCCGCGAGACGGGCAATCGCTGGGCCCCCGTGTCCTGGGCGCCGTCCGCCGTGCTGCCCGCCGCGCCGGAGACCGCGCCCTGGACGCGGCTCGCCGCGGAGGGGACACAGGAGACCTGGTACGTCGGGCCGGCCTCGCTCGACCTGCATCCCGGCGAAACGGCGCACTATCGCGACAATCTCGGCTCGGGCCGCCCGTCGGTGTGGGTGGCGCTGCGGCGCGACGGCGAGCGACTCGGGGTCGCCGCGGTCAGCGTCGATCCCTACGAGGGGGAGGCGCTCGCCGGCGACGAGGCGCTCGTCCTGGAGGCGCTGCCGATGCCCGCCGAGGTCGAGGCTCTGGTCGCGGCCTTCGTGGCCGCGTTCCACGTCGAGCGGGAGTTCTACAAGCGCAAGCGCAGGCCCGCCGACCCGAACGCGCTCGCCCGCCGCCCGCCGCGGGTGCTCGGCCTCGATCCCGACGAGGAGGACGGGCGATGAGCGGGGAAGGCTTCCTCTCGCGCTGGTCGCGTCGGAAGAGGGAGGAGCTTCGCGAGGAAGCGCCCGAGGCGCCGCCCGCATCGGCGGCGAGCGCCCTCCCCGCCCCGGCGCCGGAGCCCGCGCCCGAGCCGGAGCCGGAGCCGCTCCTCCCGGAGGAGGAACTCGCCGCGCTTCCGCCGATCGAGACCATCGACACGACCACCGACATCACGGGCTTCCTGCGCAAGGGCGTCCCCGCCGCCCTGAAGAACGCCGCGCTGCGCCGCGCCTGGGCGACCAACCCCGCGATCCGGGACTACCTCGATCCCGCCCGCGAGTACGCCTACGACTGGAACGTCCCCGGCGGCGTCCCGGGCGACGGTCCGCTCGGGCCGGGATTCGACGCCAGGGCGGTGGCGGATCGGCTCTTCGGCAAGCGCGAGACGGAGCTCGCCGAGGCGAGCCCGGCGCCGGAAGCGGGCGCGCAGGCGGATGCCGGCATGGGTGAGACGCCAACATCGCCTGCGCAGAATGCGCAACACAATAGGGACACAAATCACGAGGAATCCGTGGAGATCCCGACGAGGGACACGCCTCCTGCGACGGAAAGCACGGCCGCGCATGAGTTTCGCGAGCCGGCTGCGGACACCGTGGCGGCGGGACCGCGTCCGAACGCCGCGGACACGCGCCCGCGTCCGCGACGCCACGGCGGCGCCGCCCCCGTCTGAAGTCGTTCGAAAGAAGCTTGCCAGTCGTCCATAGCCACGTACTATGGAACCGTTCGAATGAGGCCGTCCCGAGAAGGCGGCAGGACCAGAAGACGGACCGGGGAAGCGCATGCGGGACGAAGGGCTCGATCTGGCGATCCGTGCCGCCGGCGGCGTCGGCGCACTCGCGCGTACGCTCGGCATCTCCCAGCCCTCCGTCTCCAACTGGAACCGGATCCCGGCGGAGCGCGTGCTCGCGGTCGAGACCGCCACGGGCGTCTCCCGCACGCGGCTGCGGCCGGACCTCTACCCGCAGGGCGGCGAGGCGGACGCCGACGGCGCGGTCGACGAGATCGACCTGCTGCGTGCCCGCGAGTACGATCTCATCGCTCACCTGCTCGGGAAGGCCCCCACCGCCGAGACGCTGGAGGCGCTGCGCGGCCTACGGGGCGATTCGAGCCCGCTCGGCATGGCGCATCTCGCGCTCGCCGACGCGGCGTCGCGGATCGGGCCGGAGGCGGCGAGCCGGGAGTACTTCGATCTCTTCATAGGGCTCGGGCGCGGGGAGCTGCTGCCCTACGCTTCGTTCTACCTCACGGGGTTCCTGCACGAGCGGCCGCTCGCCGCGGTGCGCGCCGACCTCGAGTCGCTCGGGCTCGAGCGCGAGGGTGGGCTGAAGGACCCGGAGGACCACATCGCCATCCTCTGCGACGTGATGGCCGGCCTCGCCGGGCGTCGCTTCGACGCGCAGGACGGCGCCGAGCGCGGCTTCTTCGAGCGGCACCTGAAGCCGTGGGCCCCGCGCTTCTTCGCGGATCTGGAGATCGCCCCCTCGTCGCGGCTGTACAGGGCCGTCGGCGTGGTGGGCCGGACCTTCCTCGAGATCGAGGCGGAAGCCTTCGAAATCGGGGACTGACCTGTCGAACGGACCCGCCCCGACGGGTCCAAGGTGGAGGAGAGGGTATGCGCAAGGCCCCCAAGGACGAGGGCGCCCCCGAGGCGCTCGATCGGCGCGGCTTCCTGAGAGCCGTCGGCGGAGCCGGCAGCGTGGCTGCCGCCGTCGTCGTGTCGCCGCTCGCCGTAGGCGAAGCGGAGGCGTCGGAGACGGCCGACGAGAAGATCAAGGCGCGCTACCAGGAAACGGCGCACGTCCAGGCCTTCTACCGCACCAACCGCTACTGAGGAGGCGGGTTCGATGCTCGTCAAGCGCAAGACACACGCCACGTCCGGCGAGGGCCGCCGCGCCCGCCATCCCGCCATCGTCGCGGGGCTCGTCAATCAGGCGATCGATCGCCGCACCTTCCTGCGCCGCTCCGGCCTCGCCGTCGGCGGGCTGGCCGCCGCGGGCTCGCTCTCGCTCGGCGCGGTGCGCAAGGCCGAGGCCGGCCCGATGGTCGAGGGCGTCGCCATCGAGACCAGGAAGAACATCTGCACCCACTGCTCGGTGGGCTGCACGGTGATCGCGGAGGTCCAGAACGGCGTCTGGGTCGGCCAGGAGCCGGCCTGGGAGAGCCCGATCAACCGCGGCACGCACTGCGCCAAGGGCGCGTCCGTCCGCGAGCTGGTCCACGGCGACCGCCGCCTCAAGTACCCGATGAAGATGGTCGGCGGGCAGTGGGTCCGCACCACCTGGGACGAGGCGCTCACCGAGATCTCCGCCAAGCTCGGCACCATCCGCGAGCAGTCCGGCGCCGATTCGGTGTTCTGGCTCGGCTCGGCGAAGTTCTCCAACGAGGGCGCGTATCTCTACCGCAAGCTCGCCGCCTTCTGGGGCACGAACTCGGTCGACCACCAGGCGCGCATCTGCCACTCGACCACGGTCGCGGGCGTCGCCAACACCTGGGGCTACGGCGCCCAGACGAACTCCTACAACGACATCCGCAATTCCAAGACCATGATCATCATGGGCGGGAACCCCGCGGAGGCGCATCCGGTCTCGCTCCAGCACGTGCTCTCGGGCAAGGAGCTGAACCAGGCGAACATGATCGTCATCGATCCGCGCTTCACGCGCACCGCCGCCCACGCCACCGAGTACGTCCGCATCCGTCCCGGCACCGACATCCCGGTGATCTGGGGCATGATGTGGCACATCTTCGAGAACGGCTGGGAGGACGAGGACTTCATCGCCAAGCGCGTCTACGGCATGGACGAGGTGCGCAAGGAAGTCGCCCGTTGGACACCCGAGGAGGTCGAGCGCGTCTCCGGCGTGCCCGGCGAGCAATTGAAGCGCGTCGCCGAGCTGTTCGCGACGCAGAAGCCCTCGACGCTGATCTGGTGCATGGGCGCCACGCAGAAGACGGTCGGCACCGCCAACGTGCGCGCCTACTGCAACCTGCTGCTCGCCACCGGCAACGTCGGCTCGGAAGGTACGGGCGCCAACATCTTCCGCGGCCACTGCAACGTGCAGGGCGCGACGGATCTGGGCCTCGACGTCACCTCGCTGCCGCTCTACTACGGCCTCGGCGAGGGCGGCTGGCGGCACTGGGCGCGGGTCTGGGAGGTCGAGTACGACTGGCTGCAGGCGCGCTTCGACGAGGTCCCCGCCAAGGGTGGCCGCGACGCGCGCGACCGCAAGGCCAACATGGAGACCCCCGGGATCACCACCACCCGCTGGTTCGACGCGGTGATGATGAACCCCGACGAGGTCGACCAGCGCGACAACGTCAAGGCGATGATGGTGTTCGGCCACGGCGGCAACACCGTCACCCGCATGCCGGAGGTCGCCGAGGGCTTGAAGCGCCTCGACCTCCTCGTCGTCGCCGACCCGCACCCGACCACCTTCGCGGTGCTCGGCGAGCGGACCGAGAACACCTACCTCCTGCCGATCTGCACCCAGTTCGAGTGCTCGGGCTCGCGCACGGCCTCGAACCGCTCGATCCAGTGGGGCGAGAAGGTGGTCGAGCCGATCTTCGAATCGGCGAACGACTACTGGGTGATCTACGAGCTCGCCAAGAAGCTCGGCTTCGCCGACCGGATGTTCAAGAACATCGAGATGGTGGAGGGCAAGTTCGGCCCCGAGCCGCAGCCCGAGAGCGTCCTCTCCGAGATCAACCGCGGCGGCTGGTCGACCGGCTATTGCGGCCAGTCCCCGGAGCGTCTCAAGGCGCACATGGCCAACCAGGGCGCCTTCGATCTCGTCACCCTGCGCGCGCCGCGCGACGTGGCGGACGTCGGCGGCGACTATTACGGCCTGCCCTGGCCGTGCTGGGGCACGCCGGAGATCCGCCATCCCGGCACGCACATCCTCTACAACACGAACCTGCACGTGAAGGACGGCGGCGGCGCCTTCCGCGCCCGCTTCGGCGTGGAGCGCGAGGGCGTGACGCTGCTGGCCGAGGGCTCGGCGCCGGTCGGCTCGGAGCTGACGGACGGGCATCCCGAGTTCACCTACGGCGTCCTCAAGACGCTGGGCTGGGACGGCGACCTCACGCCCGCGGAACGCGCACGCATCGAGCGCCAGGGCGGCGAGAACGCCGATGCGGTCTCCTGGTCGACCGACCTCTCGGGCGGCATCCAGCGAGTCTGCCTCGAGCGCGGCGCGATCCCCTTCGGCAACGGCAAGGCCCGGGCCATGGCCTGGAACCTGCCCGACCCGGTGCCGGTCCATCGCGAGCCGATCTACACCGCGCGCCCCGACCTCGTGGCGCAGTACCCGACCCGTGACGACTTCCGCCAGCAGCGCGTGCCGAACATCGGCCACACCGTGCAGAAGACGGCGATCGAGAAGAGCATCGCCCGCGACTTCCCGATCATCCTCACCTCCGGCCGTCTGGTCGAGTACGAGGGCGGCGGCGAGGAGACGCGCTCCAACCCCTGGCTCGCCGAGCTCCAGCAGGACATGTTCGTCGAGATCAACCCGGCGGACGCGGCGGAGCGGGGCATCGGCGAGGGGCAGCTCGTGTGGGTCACCGGCCCGGAGGGCGGCTCGAGGACGCGGGTCAAGGCGCTCGTCACCGAGCGCGTGGGCCGCGGCGTGGCCTTCATGCCGTTCCACTTCGCCGGCTGGTTCCAGGGCGTCGACCAGCGCTCCAAGTACCCGCAGGGCACGGACCCGATCGTGCTCGGCGAGTCCGTCAACACCGTGACCACCTACGGCTACGACCCCGTGACCGGCATGCAGGAGACCAAGGTCACCCTGTGCCAGATCGCGGCCGCGTGAACGAGGGATAGCGACAATGGCTCGGATGAAGTTCCTCTGCGACGCGGACCGGTGCATCGAGTGCAACGCCTGCGTCACCGCCTGCAAGAACGAGCACGAGGTGCCGTGGGGCATCAACCGCCGGCGCGTCGTCACGATCAACGACGGCCTGCCCGGCGAGCGCTCGATCTCGATGGCCTGCATGCACTGCACGGACGCGCCCTGCGCCGCCGTGTGCCCGGTCGACTGCTTCTACACGACGGTCGACGCCGTCGTGTTGCACTCGAAGGACCTGTGCATCGGCTGCGGCTACTGCTTCTACGCCTGCCCGTTCGGCGCGCCGCAATACCCGCGTGTCGGCAATTTCGGCTCGCGCGGCAAGATGGACAAGTGCACCTACTGCGCGGGCGGCCCCGAGGCCGACATCACCATGGCGGAGTACGAGAAGTACGGCGCCAACCGTCTCGCCGAGGGCAAGCTGCCGATCTGCGCGGAGATGTGCTCGACCAAGGCGCTGCTCGCCGGTGACGGCGAGATCATCGCCGAGATCTACCGCGAGCGCGTGGTCACGCGCGGCTACGGCTCGGGCGCCTGGGGCTGGCAGACGGCCTACAAGGAGACGGTCGCGATCTGAGGCGCGGCTCGACGTGCGGCGGGGCGCGCCCCGCCGCCGGACCGCCTCGTTTTCACAGGTTAGGGAAGGAACGTCCCATGCTCCGCGCGAGCCTCACCTCCATCGCGAAGGGCGCCCGCACCGCGCTCGCCGCATTCGCGCTCCTCGGCCTCGCCGTCGTGCTCCTGCCGAGCGACGCGCTGGCGCAGGCCCAGTCCGTCAATCCCACCGCCTCGGCCGTCACCGAGGAGCAGCTGCTCCAGGCGCTCCGGCCCGGCGGCGAGATCGCCGGGCGCGTGTCGATCCCCGACCAGAAGGCGACGGGCCTGATCAAGCCCGGCGGCCAGGACTGGCGCGCCTTCCACCAGGGGGCGATGTTCTGGATCACCACGGTGGCGCTGCTCGGCATGGTCGCGATCGTCCTGGCCTTCTACGCCGTGCGCGGGAAGATCACGATCGATTCCGGCCTTTCCGGCATGAAGATCCTGCGGTTCAACGCCTTCGAGCGCTTCGTGCACTGGCTCACCGCCGGCTCGTTCCTCATCCTCGCGCTGACGGGGCTCAACCTCGTGCTCGGCCGCTTCGTGCTCATGCCGCTGTTCGGCGCGGAAGCCTTCGCCACGGCCACGCAGATCGGCAAGTACGCGCACAACTACCTCGCCTGGCCCTTCATGGCCGGCCTCGTCTTCATGCTCGCCGTGTGGATCAAGGACAACATCCCCGATCGCACGGACGTCGCCTGGCTCAAGGCCGGCGGCGGGCTCCTGAAGAAGGGCGTGCACCCGGACGCGAAGAAGTTCAATGCCGGCCAGAAGGGCATCTTCTGGTCCGTCATCATCGGCGGCGCGGCGCTCTCCGTCACCGGCGTGCTGCTGCTCTTCCCCTACCTCGCAGGCGGTTACGCCGATTGGCAGCTCGTCCAGATCATCCACGGCATCGTGGCGGCGGTTCTCGTCGCGATCATGGTCGGGCACATCTACATCGGCTCGGTGGGCATGCAGGGCGCCTTCGACGCCATGGGCTCCGGCGAGGTGGACTACAACTGGGCGCGCGAGCACCATTCGCTCTGGGCGGAAGAGGCGCGCCGTGCGCAGGGCGGCGCCTCCCCGGGAACGCCCGGCGCGCACCCGGCCCCGCAGCCGGCCGAATGACGCATCCGCGGCCCCGCGGGCCGCGGTCGAGACGAGAAGGCCCGGCGCGGGGGACCGCGGCGGGCCTTCGCATGCTCGGGATCGGGCCCGCGGGTCAGAGCGCGAACGGCGTGCCCGCGCCGGTCCCGGGAACGCCGAGCCGGCGCGCCACGGCGGCGCCGATGTCGGCGAAGCTCTCCCGCCGGCCGAGCTCGCGGGGCGCGATCCCCGGCCCGAAGGCCAGCACGGGCACGTGCTCTCGGGTGTGGTCCGAGCCGGTCCAGGTCGGATCGTTGCCGTGGTCGGCGGTGAGCACCACGAGATCGCCGGGCGCGAGCGCCGCCTCGATCTCCGGAACGCGCGCGTCGAAGGCCTCGAGGCAGGCGGCGTAGCCGGGCACGTCGCGGCGATGGCCGAACTCCTGGTCGAAGTCGACGAGGTTGGCGAAGACGAGCCCGCCGTCGGGCAGACGCGCGAGGGCGGCGAGCGCCGCGTCGAGATTCGCCGCGTTGCCGTGGCCCTTCACCTCCTCGCCCGTGGCGCGGTGGGCGAAGATGTCGCCGATCTTGCCGACCGAGACGACGGCACGCCCTGCCCGCGCGAGCACGTCGAGGAGCGTGTCCGCCGGCGGCGGCAGGGCGTAGTCCTTGCGGTTGCCGGTGCGCGTCCAGCCGCTCTCAGGCGTGCCGACGAAAGGCCGGGCGATGACGCGCCCGACCTTGTAGGGGGTGCACAGCTCCCGGGCGATCGCGCAGGTGTCGTAGAGCCGCTCGAGCCCGAAATGCGCCTCGTGCGCGGCGATCTGGAAGACCGAATCCGCGGACGTGTAGCAGATCGGCGCGCCGGTGCGGATGTGCTCGGCGGCATGTTCCTCGATGATCGCCATGCCGTTCGCATGCTTGTCGCCCAGGATGCCCGGCAGCCCCGCCCGCGCGATCAGGGCATCGGTGAGCGCCGTCGGGAAGGTCGGCTCGGTGCGCGGGAAGGTGCCCCAGGCGAAGGGCACCGGGCAGCCCATGATCTCGTAGTGCCCCGACGGGGTGTCCTTGCCGGCGGAGGTCTCCACCGCGTAGCCGAAGGCGCCCGCCGGCCCTCCGGGCGGCGGTGCGAGATCCGGCAGCGAATCGGCCAGCCGGGTGGAGGCGGCGTGCGCGAGGCCGATGCCCAGCCGGGCGAGATTGGGGACGCGCAGCCGCCCCTCGCGCAGGCCCGCGCGATCGCCCCGCCCGTCCCGGCAGGCGACGACGATGTGGCCGAGCGTGTCCGAGCCGGCATCCGAAGTCTCGTCGCCGTAGGCGTGCGCGTCCAGCGCGCCGCCGATGCCGACGGAATCGAGGACGATGACGAGCGCGCGGGGCATCCTGGCGTTTCCTTCTTCATGGGAGGCCGACGCGGCCGGCGGCGTCTCGTCGTGCGCGTCGAACGCCCTCTCGTGCAGGGCGAGGAACCCGCCTCACTCCCGCACGACGTCCGGCCGCGCCTCCAGCGCGAAGGCGGCGGCGAAGAGCGCGCGCGTGTAGGCGGTCTCCGGGGCGTCGAAGACGCGGTCGGCGGGCCCCTCCTCCACCACGACGCCGTTCTGCATGACGACGACGTGGTTGGCGAGCGCGCGGACCACCTTGAGGTCGTGGGAGATGAACATGTAGGCGAGCTTGCGCTTCTTCTGCAGATCGCGCAGCAGATCGACGATCTGCGACTGCACCGACATGTCGAGCGCCGAGGTCGGCTCGTCGAGCACGACGAAGCGGGGCTCGAGCGCCATGGCGCGGGCGATGGCGATGCGCTGGCGCTGGCCGCCGGAGAACTCGTGCGGATAGCGGTCCATCGCCGCCGGGTCGAGGCCGACGTCGACGAGCGCGCGGGCGACGATCTCGCGACGCTCCTCCAGCGACAGCCGGCTGTTCATGACGAGGAGCCCCTCCTCGACGATCTGCGCCACCGAGAGGCGCGGCGAGAGCGAGCCGTAGGGGTCCTGGAAGACGATCTGCATGTCCTTGCGGTAGGGGCGCACGCGATTGGACTTCAGCCCGTCGAGCCGGTCGCCCAGGAAGACGACGGGCCCCTCCGAGGAGATCAGCCGCAGCATGGCGAGGCCGAGCGTGGTCTTGCCGGAGCCGGATTCGCCCACCACGCCCACGGTCTCGCCGGCACGCACACGAACGCTGACCCCGTCGACGGCCTTGACGTGCCCCACCGTGCGGCCGAGGAAGCCGCGCTTGATCGGGAAATGCACCTTGATCGGCCCGGCCTCAACCAGCGTCTCGGCGTCGGCCGGCACCGGGTCGGGCCGCCCCCTCGGCTCGGCGGCCAGCAGTCGGCGGGTGTACTCGTGCTGCGGGTCGTCGAAGACCTCGGCCACCGGGCCGTGCTCGACGATCTTCCCCTGGAGCATGACGCAGACCCGATCCGCCACCTTGCGCACGATGCCGAGATCGTGGGTGATGAACAGCATCGCCATGCCGAGGTCGCGCTTGAGCTCGGCGAGCAGCGTCAGGATCTGCGCCTGGACGGTGACGTCGAGCGCGGTGGTCGGCTCGTCGGCGACGAGGAGGTCGGGGTCGTTGGCGAGCGCCATGGCGATCATCACGCGCTGGCGCTGTCCGCCGGAGAGCTGGTGCGGATAGGCGTCGAGACGGGACGCGGCTTCGCGGATGCCCACCCGCTCGAGCAGCTCCAGCGTCCGGGCGCGGGCGTCCTTCTCGGACAGCTGCCGGTGGATCCGCAGGATCTCGCCGATCTGCCGCGAGATGACGTGCAGCGGGTTGAGCGACGTCATCGGCTCCTGGAACACCATGGTGATGTCCGCCCCGCGCACCTTCATGATGTCCATTTCGGAGGCGGCGAGCAGGTCCTTCCCCTTGAACAGGATCTCGCCCGAGGGATGCGAGGCCGTGGGGTATTGCAGCAGCTTGAGGATCGACAGCGCGGTCACCGACTTGCCCGACCCGGACTCGCCGACGAGCGCCACCGTCTCGCCCTCGGCGATGTCGAAGGAGACGCGGTCGACCGCGAGCGTGGTGCGCCCGGCCTGGGTGAAGGCGACGGAGAGGTCGCGCACGGAGAGGAGGGGGGTGGTGGTCATGGTGTCTCGGTCAGGAATGATGCGAGCGCCGGTGGGTCAGGTCGCAATCCGTCGATGCCGACCGGCAGCCGGATGCGGCCATCCCGCGCGAGGAAGGTTCCGCAGCCGGCGCGAATGGCGGTGACGACATGAATTGCGTCCGGAAGAAAATTTCGGCGATCCGGCGCAGCGACAGCCTCCTGCTTTGCGGCGGCTCGATAGTCGGCCGTCTCCATCAGAACGGCGCGGTCGACCGGTAGAAGCTCCACCAGCCGTGAGAAGACCAGAAGATCGAGGTAGGTTCTCGAGAGTGCGACATCACCTTCGCGCTTTGGACGAACCAGGATCTCCGCGAGGGTCAATTCGCTCGTGCAGGCCGAGAGCCGCTTCGCTTCGACTGCGTCGAACAGACGACCCAGCGCATCCGAGGTCTCGCCTTCTCGCGCGATCAGCTCGATGAAGACGTTCGTGTCGACGTAGAGGCGCCGTCGATCAAAGCTCACGGCCGGACCATTCGGCACGCAGGGACCGCACATGCTCATCGATCTCGTCGGAAGAGGCGTAATTGTTCTGCCGCCGAGCCAGAATGTCCTTCAGCGTGGGGCGGGGCTCCACGGTGAGTTCGAGAGTCACGAGCGCGTCGGGATCGAGCCCCTCGCGCAGGTGCTGCGGGAGTTCGGCGACTGGAATATGCTGTTTCACGACCTTGTTCATCTCTCGCTCCTCCAAGCGCCACCCTACACCGGCCTCACGTGAACGTCTTCCTCGGGTCGAAGGCGTCGCGCACCGCCTCGCCGACGAAGATCAGCAGCGAGAGCATCAAGGCGATGACGAAGAAGCCGGTGAGGCCGAGCCAGGGCGCCTGCAGGTTCGCCTTGCCCTGGGCGAGGAGCTCGCCGAGCGAGGGCGAGCCCGGCGGCAGGCCGAAGCCGAGGAAGTCGAGGGAGGTGAGCGTCGTGATCGAGCCGTTGAGGATGAAGGGCAGGAAGGTGAGCGTCGCCACCATGGCGTTGGGCAGCACGTGCTTCCACATGATCCTGGCGTCCGAGACGCCGAGGGCGCGCGCGGCGCGGACGTATTCGAAGTTTCGCGCGCGCAGGAACTCCGCGCGCACGACGCCCACCAGGGAGACCCACGAGAACAGGAGCAGGATGAACAGCAGCACCCAGAACGTCGGGGTGATCACCGAGGCGATGATGATCAGGAGGTAGAGCGACGGGATGGCCGTCCAGATCTCGATGACGCGCTGGAAGACCAAGTCCACCCAGCCTCCGAAATAGCCCTGCACCGCGCCCGCCATCACGCCGATGACGGAGGAGGCTATTGCGAGGATGAGCCCGAACAGGACCGAGATGCGAAAGCCGTAGATCAGCCGCGCCAGCACGTCCCGGCCCTGGTCGTCGGTCCCGAGCCAGTTGGTCTCCAGCTCGTCGCAGGTCTCGACGCCGATGCGCTCGACGGCCTGGGCGCATTGCGCGTCGTCGAGCATCCAGGTCGGCGGGGCCGGTGCGGGGACGGGCAGGTTGAGATTGTGCGTCGTGTAGTGGAACCGGATCGGCGGCCAAACCATCCAGCCGTTCGCCTCGATCTCCTCGGCGATGAACGGGTCCCGATAGTCGGCGACCGCGAGGAAGCCGCCGAACTTCTCCTCCGGGTAGTCGACGAGGATGGGGTAGAGCAGCTCGCCCTTGTACATGGCGAGGATCGGCTTGTCGTTGGCGATGAACTCGGCGAACAGCGTGACGACGAACAGGACCATGAAGATCCAGAACGACCACAGCCCGCGCTTGTTCGCCTGGAAATTCTCGAGGCGTCGCCGGTTGATGGGCGTGAGGTTGAACAGCCCCTTGCTGGTCACGGGCGGGGCGAGGCGTTCCCCTTCGAGCGGCTTCCTGAGATCGACGGCGACGTTCATCTCACACCTCCCGCGTCTCGAAGTCGATGCGCGGGTCGATCCAGACGTAGGTCAGGTCCGAGATCAGGTTCACCACGAGGCCCAGGAGCGAGAAGATGTAGAGCGTCGCGAACACGACCGGGTAGTCGCGGTTGACGATCGCCTCGAAGGACAGGAGGCCGAGCCCGTCGAGCGAGAAGATCGTCTCGATCAGGAGCGAGCCGGCGAAGAAGGCGCCGATGAAGGCGCCGGGGAAGCCGGCGATGACGATCAGCATCGCGTTGCGGAAGACGTGGCCGTACAGCACCTGCCGCTCCGAGAGCCCCTTCATGCGCGCGGTCATCACGTACTGCTTGCGGATCTCGTCGAGGAACGAGTTCTTGGTGAGCAAGGTCGCGGTGGCGAACGCGCCGAGCGCCATGGCCGTGATCGGCAGGGCGATGTGCCAGAGGTAGTCGAGCACCTTGCCGACGAGGGAGAGTTCGCTCCAGTTGTCGGAGGTGAGCCCCCTCAGCGGGAAGATCTGCCAGAACGAGCCGCCGGCGAAGAGCACGATCAGCAGAATCGCGAACAGGAAGCCGGGAATCGCGTAGCCGACGATGACGATCGCCGAGGTCCACCAGTCGAAGGGCGTGCCGTCCCGCACCGCCTTCTTGATCCCGAGCGGGATCGAGATCGCGTAGGACAGGATCGTCATCCACAGCCCGAGCGTGATCGAGACCGGCAGCTTCTCGACGATCAGGTCGATTACCGTCACGTCGCGGAAATAGCTCTCACCGAAGTCGAAGCGGATGTAGTTCCAGATCATCAAGCCGAAGCGCTCGTGCGCCGGCTTGTCGAAGCCGAACTGCGCCTCGAGCTCGGCGATGAACTGCGGGTCGAGCCCCTGCGCGCCGCGATAGGTGGAGGTCGTATCGGCCCCGGCGCCGCCGCCCATCGTGTCGCCGCCCCCGCCGGAGAAGCGCGCGGTCGCACCGACGTCGGTTCCCTGGATCTGCGCGATGATGCGCTCCACGGGCCCGCCGGGGGCGAACTGGATGATGACGAACGAGATGAGCATGATCCCGAACAGGGTCGGGATCATCAGGAGCAGGCGTCTCAGGATGTAGGCGAGCATCTGATCCGTTCACTGGAAGGGTCGCGCCGGAGCACGACGTTACGTCAGGCACGCCGGCGGCGAAAGGCGCGCCGATCCGCCGTCATCCACGCCGCCGGTTCGCGCGCGCCGCCCGCTCCGGGTCGAACCACCAGGTGCCGAAGCCGGCCTGCGCGTAGCGCGGCGGGCGCTCGGGCCGACCGAACTCGTCCCAGTAGGCGATCCAGTCGACGGGATTGTACCACATCGGCATGGTGTAGCGCCCCGCGCGCAGGATGCGGTCGAGGGCGCGCCCCGCGGCGCTCGCGTCCTCGGGGTTCTGCGCCCGCGCGCCGATGGCGATGAGCGCATCGATCGCAGGATGCGCGATCCCCGCGTAGTTGCGGCTACCGGGCTGGTCGGCCGCCTGCGAGCCGTACAGTGACAGGAGGCTCTCGCTCGGATAGAGCCCGCCGGTGAAGGCCGAGACGACGGCATCGAAGTCGAAGTCGAGCAGCCGTCGCTGGTACTGCGCGGCCTCCGGCAGGACGATCGCGCCCGCGATCCCGAGCAGGCGCAGCGTCGAGACGTAGCGCTGGAAGTGCGGCTGGAAGAGCGCGGTGCCGATCATGAACTCGATGCCGAACGGCTCGCCCGTCGGCAGCAGGAGATCGGTCCCCCGCCGCGTGCAGCCCGCCTCTGCCAGCAGCGCGCCGGCGCGGCGCAGCTGCTCCCGGTCGCGGCCCGAGCCGTCGGACACCGGCGGCACGACCGGCTCGCCGAACACCTCGGGCGGGAGCGAGTCGCGCCAGGGCTCGAGCAGCGCGAGCTCCTCGGGCGTCGGCAGGCCCTTCGCCTCGGACGGGCTGAACTTGAAGTAGGAATCCTGCCTCTCGTAGAACGAGTACATGATGTCGCGGTTGATCGACTCGAAGTCGAAGGCCTGCATCAGGGCCTCGCGGATGCGCGGATCGGCGAACTTGGCGCGCCGCAGGTTGAAGTTCAGAACCTGGACGCCGCCGGGTCGCTCGTGCGGCACCTCCGCCTTGACGACGCGCCCCTCGCGCACGGCCGGGAAGGCGTAGTCGTTGGCCCAGATGCGCGAGGTCGACTCGACGCGGAACGTGTACTCCCCGGCGCTGAAGCCCTGGAAGCCCACGTCGCGGTCGCGGTAGTAACGATAAGTCACCCGGTCGAAGTTGTTCACCCCACGGTTGACAGGCAGGTCCGCGCCCCAATAGTCCGGCACGCGCTCGATCGTGACGAAGCTGCCCTGCCGGAAGTCGCCGATCCGGTAGGGGCCCGAGCCGAGGATCGGCTCGAGGGTCGAGGCCTGGAAGTCGCGCCCCTCGAACCAGGCGCGCGAGAAGACGGGCAGCCCGGCGACGAAGAAGGGTATGTTGCGTGAGCGGCCCGGCGCGAAGCGCACCTCGACGAGACGGTCCTCCAGTGCCTCGGCGCCCTCGATCTCGGCGAGGACGAGCCGCAGGATGTTGTGGCCCTGCTCCTTCAACGTCGTGATCGAGAAGGCGACGTCCTGCGCCGTCACGGGCGTTCCGTCGTGGAAGCGCGCCTGCGGGCGCAGCCGGAAACGGAAGGCGAGCCCGTCGCGCGAACGCGCGACGCTCTGGGCGAGCAGGCCGTAGACCGCGGTGGGCTCGTCGCCCGACCCGGCCATCAGGCTGTCGAAGGTCGATTCGACGCCGGTGGCGCCGATGCCGCGGTCGACGTAGATGTTCAAGGTGTCGAACGTGTTCTCGCCCTGATTGTAACTTCGCGTCGGGACAAGACCCGACGCCTCGCCGCCCTTCGGCGCGTCGGGGTTCACGTAGGGAAAGTGCGGGAAGTCCGGCGGCATGGCGAGGTCGCCGAAGAGCGACATGCCGTGGCGCTCGACGAAGTCCTCCTCGGCCTCCCCGACCGCGCTCACCGCCTCCCACGCCGCACCCGCGACGCCGGGAAGCGCGAGCGTCCCGGCGACCGCCGCGACGCCCTGGAAGAGCCCGCGGCGGGTGATCCCGCCACCCAGCGCCGTACCGTGCCTCATCGAGCAGCCCTCGTCTCGCGCGCCATCTCGGCGTCGTACCACCACACCGTCGGGAAGGCCGCGCCCGCGTAGCGCGGCATCGTCTCCGGGTGGGAGAAGCGGTTCCACCGCGCCGTGCGCTGCTCCCCGAGATACCAGTGGGGAATGACGTAGTCGTTGTGCAGGAGCACGCGGTCGAGCGCCCGCGTCGTGGCGACGAGCTCCTCGCGCGTCTGCGCCCGCACCAGCCGCTCGATCAGCTCGTCGATGACCGGGTTCTCGATCCCCGCGATGTTGTCCGACCCCGCGACGCCAGCGGCCCGCGAGCCCCACATGTCGCGCTGCTCGTTGCCGGGCGAGAGCGACTGCCCCCAAAGGTGCGTCACGATGTCGAAGTCGAAGCCGCGCAGGCGGTTCTGGTACTGCGCGCTGTCGACGATGCGCACGTCGAGCCGGATTCCGAGGCGCCCGAGCGCCTGCGCGTAGGGTAGCGCGTAGCGCTCGTGCGAGGGCAGGTCGAGCAGGAGCTCGATGTCGAGGGGCTCGCCCGTCTCGGCATTCACCCGCCGGCCGCCCTCGACGACCCAGCCGGCCTCGCGCAGCAGGCGATCGGCCTCGCGCAGGTTGTCGCGCCGCGCCGTGGCGTCGCCGCTCGTGGGGTTGGTCCAGACCTCGGTGAAGACGGCGTCGGGGATGCGGCCGCGGTACTCCTCCAGGATCTCGAGCTCGCGCCCCTCCGGCAGGCCCGAGGACGCCAGATCGGTGCCCTCGAAGAACGAATCGATGCGCTCGTAGGCGCCGAAGAAGATCGTGCGGTTGATGTCCTCGAAGTCGAAGGCGTAGTTCAGCGCCCGGCGCACCCGCTCGTCGCGGAAGCGCTCCTGGCGCAGGTTCGGCACGAAGGCCTGCATGCGGCCCGAGGCGAGCATCGGGAACGTCTCGAGCACGACGGCGCCGCGCCCGCGCGCCGGGAAGTCGTAGCCCTGCGCCCAGTCCCGCGCCGAGACCTCGGTGCGAAAGTCGTACGCGTCGCCCTTGAACGCCTCGAGCATCACCGTCTCGTCGCGGAAGTACTCGTAGCGGATCGTGTCGAAGTTGTACTTGCCGACGTTCGTCGGATGATCGACCGCCCAGGCGTCCGGCACGCGCTCGTAGGTGATGCTGCGCCCGGGGCTGTAGTCCGCGAGCCGGTAGGGGCCCGAGCCGAGCGGCGGCTCGAGGCTGGTGCGGTCCGCGGACCGGGACGGATCGGTCCACCAGTGCTCCGGCAGCACCGGGAGCTGGCCCATGATCTTCGGCAGCTCCTTGTTCCCGGCGGTCGAGAAGCGGAAGGTCACCTCGCCCTCCGCGGTCTCCTCCGCCCCGACGACGTCGGCGTAGTAGCTCCTCATCATCGGGCTCGACGCCTTCAGCGTCTCGAAGGACCAGATCACGTCCGCGACCGTGATCGGCACGCCGTCGTGCCAGCGCGCGTTCGGATCGAGCCGGAAGGTGACGCTCGAATAGTCCTCGGGAAAGCGCATCGCCTCGGCGATCAGGCCGTAGTCGGTCAGCGGCTCGTCCATCGAGGGCGTCATCAGGGTCTCGTAGACGAGCCCGAGGCCGGCCCCGAGAGTGCCGCGCACGCCCGCCAGGATGAAGTTGAAGTTGTCGAACGTGCCCATCGCGGCCAGCCGCGCGAGGCCGCCCTTCGGGGCGTCCGGGTTCACGTAGTCGAAATGCGCGAAGCCGGGTTCGTATTTCGGCTCCCCGATGAGGGTCGCGGCGTGGCGCCACGCGCCGGCGTCGGCGGCGCTGCCGTCGGAGGTCTGGGCCTGCGGCGCGAGGGGTGCGCAGAGGCCGAGCGCGAGAACGGCGGCGGTCAGGAGGCGTCTCGTCAAGCGATTCCTCACGGCTGGCATGGGCGTGGATGCGAGTATGGTGAGAGCATGGGATGCTGTCCACATTCGGGACGTCGCCGTTTCGCATGGTGCTCGAAATCGTCGCACCCCGCGGGGAGAGCGGGGCGCGGCCCGCGCGAGACCCGCGTTCCGCCCGGATCTCGCCCGCGGCGGCCGCCGCCGCGATTGCATCCGCGGTCGCGCTCGCCAAATCTCGGGCTGGACCGCATCCAGCCTGCGGCGCGACGGGGAGGGACGCCATGAGCACCGGCGAGACGAAGAAGGGTGGAGCCGTGACCGGGCGCGGCGAGACGCGCCCCGGCGCCGCCGCGCGCCCCGGCGCGATCGACGCCTTCCTCGACGACGCCCGCGCCCTCGCGCCGGCGCCGCCGCGGGAGGGCCGCGGGCGGCTCGTCTTCGCCCTCGACGCCACGATGAGCCGCCAGCCGACCTGGGACCTCGCCTGCGGCCTGCAGGTGCAGATGTTCGAGACGGCCTCCGCGATCGGCGGGCTCGACGTGCAGCTCCTGTATTTCCGCGGCTTCGGCGAGTGCCGCGCCTCGCGCTGGGTGGGCGAGCCCAAGGCGCTCACCGGGCTGATGAGCGGCATCGAGGTCCGCGGCGGCCAGACGCAGATCGCCCGCGCGCTGGGGCACGTGCGCAAGGAGGGCGAGGCCGGCCGCGTCGACGCCTTCGTCTACGTGGGGGACGCCTTCGAAGACGAGATCGACGCGGTCTGCGCCCGCGCCGGCGAGCTCGGTCTCCTCGGCGTCAAGGGATTCGTCTTCCAGGAGGGCGGAGATCCGGGCGCCGAGCGCGCCTTCCGCGAGATCGCCCGGCTGACCGGCGGGGCCTATGCGCGCTTCGACGCGGCGGCGCCCGGCACGCTGGCCGGCCTCTTGCGCGCGGCCGCGGCCTATGCGAGCGGCGGACGCGACGGCCTCGCGCGGCTCGCCGCCCGCGAGCCGCAGGCGCGCCGCCTCCTCGCCGACATGGGAGGCCCTTCGGGAGGCCCTTCGGGAGGCCCTTCGGGAGGCGCCTCGGGAGGCGGAGCGTGACGAGACGGGGCGTCGAGGACGGAGGCCGCGGGACGCAGCGATGATCAACCTCATTTACGGGCTCGGCGCCGTGCTCGCCTTCTGGTGGCTGATGCGCGCCTTCGCCAGGTCGAACCCCAAGGACCTCTCGCGCCTGGTCAAGCGCGTGGGCGGCGGCGTGCTCATGGCCGTGTCGCTCCTCCTCGCGGCCCGCGGGCGCTTCGAGATGGCGATCCTCGTCAGCGGCTTCGGCGCCTGGCTGCTCGGCTGGAGCCTGCCCTGGGCGCGCGGCATCCCGGGGCTCGGCGGCGGGGGTGGGAGCAAGTCGTCCGGCCAGGTGTCGCGGGTACGCTCGGCGCTCGTCGAGATGGAGCTCTCCCACGACACCGGCGACATGGACGGCACCGTCCTCGCCGGCTCCCTCGCCGGAGAGCGCCTCTCGCGGCTCGACGAGGCCGCGCTCCAGACGCTCTACCGCGAGGCCGTGGCCTCGGACCCGGACGGCGTGCGCCTGCTACAGGCGTATTTCGACCGCCGGTTTCCCGGATGGCGTGAACACGCGCAGGGAGACGCCGACGCGGGGGCGGCTCGCGAGACGAAGCCGGGAACGATGACGGAAGAGGAGGCCCACCAGATCCTGGGGCTTGAGCCGGGGGCGGATGCCGAGGCCGTTCGCCGCGCGCATCGGAGCCTGATGATGAAGCTCCACCCCGACCAGGGGGGCTCGACCTATCTCGCGGCCCGGGTGAACGAGGCCAAGGAAGTCCTTCTGAGCAGACATCGCTGATACTCCACGCGCGATGAACCTGAAGACGGGTGAACGCGAAGACGTCCTTTCGGCGAGCGGACGAGTTTCGGGGAGGAGGTCGCCCGCCGCCGACGGGGCGGCGGGACGCTCCCGGGAAGGTGCGCGTCAGCCGCGCACGGCGAAGCAGTCGAAGCCCTTGCTCTCCAGCAGCCGGCAGGCGTCGCGCGCGGTCTGCTGGTCCTCGAAGCCGGTGAAACGGGCGCGATAGAGCGTGGCGCCGTTCGACTGCACCGCCTCGGTGAAGGGCGCGGCGGCGCGCAGCGGGCTCCCGGCGCGCGACTGGGCGCGCTGGAGGAGATCGAAGGCGGCGTCCTCGGTCGGCGTCGCGGCGATCTGGATCACCCACTCGGTGAGGGCGTAGGTGCGCGCGGGCGGCGTCGCCGCCTCGGGCAGGGGGATCGTCGCGTCGGCGGAGGCCACGACGATCTCCTCGGTGACGGCTTGCGGCTCGGTGTCGCCGACGGGCGCGTTCGCCGCGACGGGCGCCTCGTCGCGCGCCGGCATCGGCGGGAGCGGCGCGGCGATCGTCGACGCGGCTGCCACGGCGACCGATGCGGGGACCACATCGGAGACGGAGGCGGTCTCGCGCACGTCGGGGATCGGCGCGGGCGGCAGCGGCACGCCGGCCGGCCCGGGCTCGCGCACGGCGGCGAAGGCGCTCGCGGAGGCGGGG
Source organism: Salinarimonas chemoclinalis (assembly GCF_041514305.1). NCBI lineage: Bacteria > Pseudomonadati > Pseudomonadota > Alphaproteobacteria > Hyphomicrobiales > Salinarimonadaceae > Salinarimonas > Salinarimonas chemoclinalis. The sequence continues at coordinate 193,458 of NZ_JBGMWH010000001.1, read as the reverse complement.
ACCACGCCGCCGTCGGCACGCAGCGATCCGGGGGTCACCGTCGTGTCGCCCGCCGCCGTCGCGACCGCGGGGCGCATGCGGGTGAGGTCGAGGGGCTGGCCGGGAGCCGCCGAGGCGACGAGGACCGGCGGATCGATGTCGGCGGGGCGGCGCGGCGGCACCGCGGCGACGACCGTGCCGTTCGGCCCGAGCATCATCGGAGTGCGGCGGGCACCCGCATAGGCGCGCGGCAGCCAGCGCTCGACGAGGCGCCCGACGATGCCGTCGCGGTGCGCGCCCGACCGGCCGCCCATGACGATCGTCACGATGTGGCGGCCGTTCGCCTTGGCGTTCGTCATCAGGTTGAAGCCGGAGGCGCGGATGAAGCCGGTCTTGATGCCGTCGACGCCCTCGACCCGCCCGAGCAGGCGGTTGTGATTGCGATGGGTCGTGCCGGCGAAGGCGAAGCTGCGGCGCTGGAAGTAGCCGTAGTAGCGGGGGAAGCGGTCCTGGATGGCCACCGCGAGGGTCGCCATGTCGCGCGCCGTCGTCACCTGCCCGCTGTTGGGCAGGCCGTGCGGATTGCGGAAGGTGGTGTTGGACATGCCGAGCTGACGGGCGCGCTCGGTCATCTGCCGTGCGAAGTTCTCGACCGAGCCGCCGAGGTTCTCGGCGACGACCGCGGCGACGTCGTTGGCAGACTTCGTCACGAGGGCGAGGATCGCAGCCTCGACCTGGATGGTCGAGCCCGCACGCACGCCGATCTTCGAGGGTGGCTCCGCGGCCGCGCGGGCCGAGACGCGCAGGGGGGAATCGAGCTGCAGGCGCCCGGATTCCAGCTGCTCGAACAGCATGTAGAGCGTCATGACCTTGGTGAGCGACGCGGGGTACCGCCGCGCGTCGGCGTTCTCCGCGTGGAGCACCTCGCCGGTCTTCACGTCCATCACGAACGCGGCGTAGGGCGGGTTGTAGGCGGCCTCGGCCCGGGGAACGTGGACCAGGAGAGCCGCGAGCCCGCACAGGAGCATCGTCGCGAGCAGGAGCCCGCGCTCGGCGAAAACGCTACGCTTTACCATCGAAGACCGTCCCCGTATCTCGGTCGTGAACTCGAACGTTGTCGGTCAGCCCATCCCCGGCGCGTGACTGGCGCGCCACGATGTCAATCATGAGGCAACCGCGGTTACGGAGGGGTTAAGCCCACGATCGGGAATTCCGCGGATATGTTGCACCGCACAATAAACTTGACATCGATGTTGCAGTGCACATATCAATCCTCGTCGCGGATCGGTCCGCGGCGCGGGGCCGCCCTCGCCCCCGGGTGACGGGGCGGCGCTCGATCGGGGACATGCCAGACGCGGCGCGCAATGCGCCGGAGGAACACGACCATGATGAACCAGTTCGACGATTTCCAGAAGCTCGGCAAGGAGAACATGGACGCCACGATGAAGGCGCTCGGCGCGTTCTCCATGGGCGCCCAGCAGATCGCCGTCGAGTCGACCGACTTCGCCAAGAAGTCCTTCGAGCACTCGACCGCGACGCTCGAGAAGCTCGTCGGCGCCAAGACGCTCGACAAGGCGATCGAGATCCAGACCGACTACGTCAAGTCGGCCTACGAGTCGATGGTCGCCCAGTCCAGCAAGATGGGCGAGCTCTACGCGAACCTCATGAAGGACGCGATGAAGCCCGTCGAGGCGATGATGGCGAAGCCCGCCAAGTGATCCGACGGGCCCGGGCGCGACGCGCGCCCGGGCCGTCCCGCCATCGTCGAGACGCCCGGCCCCGCGGCCGGGCGTTTCGCGTTTTCCGCGCCATCCGATAGGCTCCGCGCCGCAGCACGACGGAGCCAGGCATGCCGGACGACACGAGAGACGCCGCCACCGACCCAGCCACCATCCCCGTCCTCGTCAAGCGCCGTCTCCAGGCCGAGGTGATCGGGCCGATCTTCGCAGAGATGGTCGCCGCGCTCGGCGAGGAACAGGCCTCGGCCATCCTCGACTCGGCGATCCGGAAGGCGGCGATCGCGGAAGGGCGGCGCTTCGCCGAGGCGGCGGAGCGCGAGCGCGGCGGCACCTCGATGGCGGACTTCATCGCCCTCTACGAGAACTGGACCCGCGGCGGCGCGCTCGAGGTCGAGGTGCTCGAGGCGAGCGACACGCGCTTCGACTTCGACGTCGTGCGCTGCCGCTACGCCGAGACCTACAGGGAGATGGGGCTCGGCGCCGTGGGCCACCTGCTCTCGTGCAACCGCGACGGCACCTTCTGCCAGGGCTACGACCCGCGCATCCGCATGGAGCGCGAGACCACGATCATGCAGGGCGCGCCCCGCTGCACCTTCCGCTACAGCTGGGTGGAGGCCGACGAGGCGGACGCGGGCGGCTGAGCGGCGGCACCGAGCGACCTCCTCCCTTCGTCGCGTGACCCTGCGCCGCGCTTGGCACCCCCCCGCCTCCGACCAAAGTGCGGATCACAGACGTGGACGCACGCGTTATGCTGCATCGCGAGAGATCACGGCGCCCTGCCGAGCCCGATACCCTGACGCCTTCGAGGAGGTGCCGATGAACGCCATGCCCGCCATCGCCGAGACGCACGGCGCAGAGACGCTCGGCTCCGACGCCGCCGCCGACCTCCCCGCGCTGCTGCGCGGCGCCGCAACGGCGGTCGACGCCATCCTCGCGGAGGCGACGCGGCGCGTGCGCGCGCGGGTGATCGAGAACGGCAAGGTCTCGGCGGCCAGGATGGAGGCCGAGCAGCACGCCACCCACGGCCTCGCCTGGCTCGCCACTTACGCCCAGGCGATCCGCGAGATCGCCGCCTATGCCGAGCGGCTCTCCGAGGACGGGCGCTTCGGCGAGGTCGAGGCGCTGGTGAGCCGCGTCGCCGCGGGCGAGTACTGCGCGCAGGTGCTGACCGGCATCCCGATGAGCCAGAGCGAGATCGTGCGGCTCTCCGCGCTCGGCCTCTCGGCGAAGGACGTTGCGACGTTCGTCACGCCCGCGCTGGAGCGGCTCGTGGAGGGCGGCAACACGCCGCAGGCCCGCGCCCGGCTCGTGACGCTCGTGCGCGAAGGCCAGGGCTCCGCCACCGTCGGCGATGCCGGCCTCGACGAGACGCTCGAGGCGATCCGCAGCGAGATGCGCCGCTTCTCGCAGGCGGAGGTCGAGCCGCACGCGCACGAATGGCACCTCGCCAACGCCTACATCCCCTACGAAGTCGTCTCGAAGATGGCCGAGCTCGGCGTCTTCGGGCTCACCATCCCGGAGGAGTACGGCGGGCTCGGTCTCTCCAAGGTGTCGATGTGCGTCGTCTCCGAGGAGCTCTCGCGCGGCTACATCGGCGTCGGCTCGCTCGGCACCCGCTCGGAGATCGCCGCCGAGCTGATCCTCGGCGGCGGGACGGACGAGCAGAAGCGCCGCTTCCTGCCGGGCATCGCGTCGGGCGAGATCCTGCCCACCGCCGTCTTCACGGAGCCGAACGTCGGCTCGGACCTCGCCTCGCTGCGCACCAAGGCGACCCTCGACGGGGAGGTCTGGCGGGTGAACGGCAACAAGACCTGGATCACGCACCCGGTCCGCGCCGACATCATGACGATGCTCGTGCGCACGAAGCCCGAGGAGCCCGGCCACCGCGGCCTCTCGATCCTCATCGGCGAGAAGAGCCGCGGCAGCGACGAGACCCCCTTCCCGGACGAGGGCCTGTCCGGCGGCGAGATCGAGGTGCTCGGCTATCGCGGCATGAAGGAGTACGAGCTCGCCTTCTCCGACTTCGCCGTGCCGGCGCAGAACCTGCTCGGCGGCGTCGAAGGCCAGGGCTTCAAGCAGCTTATGGCGACCTTCGAATCGGCCCGTATCCAGACCGCGGCGCGCGCGGTGGGCGTCGCCCAGGCGGCGATGGACGTGGCGTTGCGCTACGCCGAGGATCGCGTCCAGTTCGGCAAGCCGCTGATCGCCTTCCCGCGCGTCGCCGACAAGATCGCGCTGATGGCCGCCGAGATCCACGCGGCGCGCCAGGTCACCTACTTCTCGGCCCGCACCAAGGACGAGGACAAGCGCTGCGACCTGGAGGCGGGCATGGCGAAGCTGCTGGGCGCCCGCGTCGCCTGGTCGGCGGCGGACAACGCGCTGCAGATCCACGGCGGCAACGGCTTCGCGCTGGAGTACCCGGTCAGCCGCATCCTCTGCGACGCCCGCATCCTCTCGATCTTCGAGGGCGCCGCGGAGATCCAGGCCCAGGTCATCGCCCGCCGGCTGGTCGACGCGGCGGAGTGAGCCGTCGCGGTTCTCCCCTCTCCCTCGTGGAGAGGGGAGCTCGCCCAGCGGTCAGTCCGAACCCTTGGTGGTGCGCGTGAAGGACGGAGGGTCGGACGCGGGGAAGCTGTCCTCCAGCGCCTCGTCGATCATCTCCTCCTGCTCCTCGCGGGTGTGCGGCTCCGGCGTGAGGCCCGCCTGCTCGCGCTCGGGCGTGGGCACGCCCTCGGGCTTCGTAGGGTCGTCGGTGGCCTTGGTCTTCTGCGGGTCGCTCATGGTCTGCCCCTTTCGCGGGTGACGAGATGCACCGTCAACGCACGAGGCCCCGGTCGCGGTTTCGCACGATCGTGCGAGCGCAGGCGCGCGGCGCGCGTCACCCCACGACCAGCCGCTCCATCGCCGCCCGCGTTGCTCCCTCGAACGCCACCGGCCGGCGGGTGCCCGCATCGATCGCCACGCACACGCCGGCGGCGGTCGCCGCACGGCGACCGCCCGAGAAGATCGCCTGGGAGAGCGTGAACGAGGTGCGGCCGATGCGCGAGAGCCAGGTCGCCGTCTCGACCGTGCCGGGGTAGTGCAGCTCGGCCTCGAAGGCGATCTCGAGCTTGACGATGACGAAGGCGACCCCCGCCCGCTCCGCCTGCGGCAGGCGCTCGCGCAGGTACGTGACGCGCCCGGATTCGCACAGTGTGGCGTAGACCACGTTGTTGACGTGGCCGAGCGAGTCGCAGTCGGAGAATCGCAGCACGTCGCGGGCGATCGCGACGCGCGGGTCGGCGGCCAGCGCCGCGAGGTCGGGCCCGTCGGCCATCGCGGATCGCCTCAGCCCAGGTTCAGCTCGCGGAAGAAGTCGTTGCCCTTGTCGTCGATGACGATGAAGGCGGGGAAGTTCTCCACCTCGATCCTCCAGATCGCCTCCATGCCGAGCTCGGCGTATTCCAGCACCTCGACCTTCTTGATGCAGTCCTGCGCCAGCCGCGCGGCCGGGCCGCCGATCGAGCCGAGATAGAAGCCGCCGTGCTTCTGGCAGGCCTCGCGGACCTGGGAGGAGCGGTTGCCCTTGGCGAGCATCACCATCGACCCGCCCGCCGCCTGGAACTGGTCGACGTACGAATCCATCCGCCCCGCGGTGGTGGGGCCGAAGGAGCCCGAGGCGAAGCCGTCGGGCGTCTTCGCCGGGCCCGCGTAGTAGACCGGGTGGTCCTTCAGGTAGGCCGGCATCGGCTCGCCGGCCTCGAGCCGCTCGCGGATCTTCGAATGGGCGAGGTCGCGGGCGACCACGATGGGTCCCGTGAGCGACAGGCGCGTGCGGATCGGGTGGCGGCCGAGCGCCGCCAGGATCTCCGGCATCGGCCGCGTCAGGTCGATCTCGACCACGTCTCCGCCGAGGCTCGCCTCGTCGACCTCGGGCATCCACCGGGCGGGATTCGTCTCGAGCTGCTCGAGGAAGACGCCGTCGCGGGTGATCTTGCCCAGCGCCTGGCGGTCCGCGGAGCACGACACGCCGAGCCCGATCGGGAGCGAGGCGCCGTGGCGCGGCAGGCGGATCACCCGCACGTCGTGGCAGAAGTACTTGCCGCCGAACTGCGCGCCGACGCCCAATTGCTGCGTCATGGCGTGGATCTCGGCCTCCATCGCGAGATCGCGGAAGGCGTGGCCGGCCTCCGAGCCCTCCGTCGGCAGGCCGTCGAGATAGCGCGTCGAGGCGAGCTTGACGGTCTTGAGCGTCTGCTCGGCGCTGGTGCCGCCGATCACGACCGCGAGGTGGTAGGGCGGGCAGGCGGCGGTGCCGAGCGTGAGGATCTTCTCCTTCAGGAAGGCCATCAGCCGATCCTTCGTGAGCAGCGAGGGCGTTCCCTGGTAGAGGAAGGTCTTGTTGGCCGAGCCGCCGCCCTTGGCGACGAAGAGGAACTCGTAGGCGTCCTCGCCCGCGGCGTAGATGTCGATCTGCGCCGGGAGATTGTTCTTGGTGTTGCGCTCCTCGAACATCGACAGCGGCGCGAGCTGCGAATAGCGCAGGTTCTTCTTCTCGTAGGCGCCGAGCACGCCCTCCGCGATGGCGTCCTCGTCGGCGCCCTCGGTCCAGACGAGGCGGCCCTTCTTGCCCATGACGATGGCGGTGCCGGTGTCCTGGCACATCGGCAGCACGCCGCCCGCCGCGATGTTGGCGTTCTTGAGGAGGTCGTAGGCGACGAAGCGGTCGTTCGCCGTCGCCTCCGGGTCCTCGAGGATGGCGGCGAGCTGCTTCAGGTGGCCGGGCCGGAGCAGGTGGTTGATGTCCATGAAGGCCTCCTCGGCGAGGCGCCGGATGGCGTCGGCCTCGACGACGAGGATCTCGCGATCGCCCATCCGCTCGACGCGCACGCCCTCGTCGGTCAGCCTGCGGTAGGGCGTCTCGTCGGGGCCGAGCGGGAACAGCGTGTTGCGGGAAGCGGTCTGTGCGGCCATGGTCGTGCGTGTTCTCGGCTCTGGCGTGCGCCCCGCGGCCGGGCCGGCCGCGTCTCGTCGCAGTCGCGTCATAGAGCCTGCCCGGCGCGATTCCAAGCCGGAGCCGCCCTCGCGGCGCCCGCGGACCGACGACGCGCTAGTCGACGAGCGCCTGCACGATCTTGGAGGCGCGCGCCAGCTGGTCCTCGCTCGCCTTCGAGAGCGTGGCGTGGATGCGCTGGACGAGAATGCCCCGCGCACCCATCGGCCCGGGGGCGAGACCGATGCCGAAGAAGGACGTGGGTTGCACTTCCAGTACGGCGCACAGACGCTCGATCGTATCGAACGACGGGGCCGCTGCACCCCGCTCCATCTTGGAAATCATGTCGGAGGAGACCTCGATTCGCTCCGCGAGAACGCTTTGCGTCAGGCCTTTTGCCTTGCGGATGTGCCTGAGGTTGGCTCCGAACAGCTCCGCGAGGGGCACCAGACGACACTCCGTTGCGACATGCGCACAGTCGCGCCCGCGCAGCGGTGGCAGAACAGAGCTGGATTGCCGATGGACCATGAACCGTAGTATAATTCAGGAATATTGCGGTTTCGCTATACGGTTGCGCCACATGTCCATGGAATTCATCTTCTGGTTGGCCGTGCTGGCGCTCCCGCTCGGAACCCTGGCATGGAGCCTGTGGGACCACGAGATCCGCGCGGCGCTCGTGCCCCGTGCGGAGATCGACGCGCGCGCCGCGGCGCTGCGCGCCGACCACGGCCCGCGCGCGCTGGAGATCGCCGCCGCCAGGGAATCCGCCGCCTGGTCCCGCGGCGACGCCCGCGAGCAGGGCGTCTGGCGCCGGGTGCGGCGGCGGCTCGCGCGGGAGTGGCGGGGCTAGAGCCCTGTGACCCGCCGGGATCGGGTCCGGTCGCGCCCTACCCGATCCCGAGCCGTGCGCGGGCGTCCGGCTCGCCGAGGTCCCAGTAGAGCCCGGCCATCAGCGCGAGCCCCTCGCGGGCGATGGAGACCGGCAGGTGCTCGTTCGGCGCGTGCTGCGAACAGCCGGGATAGGAATGGGGTACCCAGACGGTCGGCATGCCGAGGAGATCGGCGAAGACGTCGTTGGGAAGCGAGCCGCCGAGGTTGGGCAGGATCGCCGGCGGCGCGCCGCTCGTTCGTGCGAGGCTTCCCGCGCAGAACGCGACCGCCGGATGATCCGGGTCGGTGCGGGTCGCCGGGAACACCTCCTCGCGGGCCCGCGAGACCGCGACGCGCGAGAAGCCGTGCGCGTCGAGATGGCGGCGCAGCGCCGGGATCACCGCGTCGGGATCGACGCCCACGGGGAAGCGCAGCTGCCCCCGCGCCCAGGCGCGGCCGGGGATCGCGTTCACCGGCGCCTCCGGCACGCCGGCGTGGAGCGCGAGGATCTCGAAGGACGACCAGGCGAACACCCGCTCCGCCGGGGTGAGCCCCGGCTCGCCCCACCACGCATCGAGCGCCGGCCCGCCGGGCTGCTGCGCCGGCACGATGTCGGCGAGCGCGCGGCGCACCGCCTCGGGCACGGCGCCCGGCGTCCAGTCCGGGATACGGATCGCCCCCGTCGGGCCCGTGATCGAGGCGAGGGCGTGGGCGAGCTCGATCGCCGGGTTGGCGAGGAGCCCGCCGAAGTTCCCCGAGTGATGCGCCCCCTCGCGCGCCTCCACCACGAAGTCGATCGGGTAGCCGCCACGTGCGCCCAGGAAGAGCGTCGGGCGGTCCTTCGAGAGCCGCGGCCCGTCCGACGCAACGAGGAGGTCGGCGGCGAGCGCGTCCGCCCGCTCGCGCGCGACCTCGCGCAGGCCGGGCGAGCCGATCTCCTCGCCCATCTCGATCAGGACGGTGGCGTTGAAGCCGAGCCGGCCGCGGGTCTCGAGCACCGCGGCGAGCGCGGCCATGCCGATCGCGTGCTGGCCCTTGTTGTCGGTCGTGCCGCGGCCCCAGTACGCCCCGTCGCGCTCCACCAGGACCCAGGGCGACAGTCCCTCGCGCCACTGCGCGTCCTGGCCACGGACCACGTCGCCGTGGCCGTAGCCCAGCACCGTCGGCAGGTCATCGCCCTCCCGCCGGCGCGCGATCAGGAAGGGTGCCGGTCCCGCCGGATGGCGCACGATCTCCGTCTCGAAGCCCATCGCCAGGAAGGCGGGGGCGAGCGCGTCGGCGAGATAGGCCTGGAGCATCTCCCCACGCGCGGGGTTCTGGCTCTCGGTCGGCATCTCGACGAGCCGCGCGAGGGTCGCGGCGAAGGCGCCGCCGTCGTGATGCGCAGTGGCGCGGGCGATGGCGTCGGGGCGGCCGGATTCGGGCGTGTTGTCGATGGTCATGGCGACACGCTAGCCGGCCGCGCGGACGAAGGGGAGCGGGGCGGGATCGCGATCGCAGGCGCTGCCGATGGGCGAAAGGCCCGCCCCGGTTTTGCAAAGCTCACGTCCAATGCTAAGCTCAGAATAGCTCACACTTCGGGAGAGGTGTCATGAGGCCCGCCGTTGGCGCAATCCTGTTGGTGGGCGGGGTCGTGCTCATCGCGCAGTCGATCGAGATGCGGCTGCCGCAAGGCATCGAGCCGATGAGTGTCACCGAGGCATGGATGCCCTGGGCCACCGGCGTCGCGGGCATCATCCTGCTCTTCCTCAGCCTCAACACCATCCTGGAGCGCGTCGCCGGTTCGTCGCAGATGCGCGGGTTCTGGGATTTCGTCTATCGCACCGCCGGCCTGGGTGCGTTCGTCGCCGTGATCGGGGCGACGAACGATGGGCTGCTGGAGAGCTGGACGTCGTGGTCCAGCCGGAGCGAGCCGACGGTCGTCGTCGGGGTGCCGGGCCCCGACCGGTCGGATACGCCGGCTCTGCCCCGCCCACCCGGACCAGGCGGCCTCGACCACGACCGGCGCGCCACCCCTCCCCCGCCGCCACCGCAGCAACCGTGGTCGCCCGTCGTCGGGGACGACATCACCGAGGCCACCCGGCGCATCGCCGCCAACCCGGACAATGCGTCCGCATACGAGCAGCGCGCCGCGCTCCGCCAGCGCAGCAATCGCGATCTGCGAGGGGCGTTCGAGGACTACGTGATCGCCGGAGAAGTGCATCTGTCGCACGACGATTGGCCGAGCGCACGTGACGCCTTCGGCCACGCGCTCGGGCTCGCCGCAACCGCCGACCGTCGGCGCATGGCGGACGCGCTGCTCGGACGGGCTTTCGCCTTGATGGAAATGTCGGAGTTCGAGGGCGCGCGCCGGGACATCGATCGAGCCGAAGGCTTGGTGAGGGATGACGGGCGGATCGGCGCATACCGTCGGGTGATGTCGGCGCGCGGGCAGCTTCGCCGATCGTGACGCCACGGACCGGCCTCCCGACGCGCAGCGCGACACGCCGGCCATGCACGCGCGGGCACCCTCCCGTGTCCTCGCGGCCATAGCCGCGCCGCGATCGCTCCCCTACAAGGCGGGTCCAACGCGAAAGACCCGCCATGCAGCCCGCCACCGACGCGCTCGACGCCGCGCCGCCCACGGGCCAGGGGGCCTGGCGGCGCGAGATCGTCGCGACGCTGACGCTCTCCTGGCCGCTGATCCTCACCAACGTCGCGCAGACCGCCCTCCAGGCGACCGACGTCGTCATGCTCGCCTGGCTGTCGTCGGAGGCGCTCGCCGCGGGCGCGCTGGGCTCGAACCTGATGTTCGTGTGCTTCATCGCGGGGGTCGGCCTGTTCAGCGCCGTCTCGGCGATGATCGCCGCCGAGCGCGGGCGCAAGCGCCATGCCGTGCGCGAGGTGCGCCGCACCGTGCGCCAGGGCTTCTGGGCGAGCGCGCTCCTCGTCGTGCCCGCCTGGCTGATGCTGTGGAACGCCCGCACCGTGCTCGGCTGGCTCGGGCAGGACCCGATCCTCGCCGAGATGGCGGCTGGCTACGCGCGCGCCGTGATGTGGTGCCTGCTCCCGGCCTACCTCTATCTCACCTTGCGCAACTTCGTCGCCGCGCTGGAGCGCCCGCTGCTGGCGCTCGTCGTCGGCCTCGTGGCGGTCGGGGTGAACATCGCGCTCAACTGGGCGCTGATCTTCGGCAATTGGGGCGCGCCCGCGCTCGGCCTCGAAGGCGCCGGCTGGGCCACCACGATCACCAACGTCTTCCTGTTCGGCGCGCTGGCGCTCCTCGTGCTCGTCGACCGTCGGGCGCGGCGCTACCGGGTCTTCGGCCGCTTCTGGCGCGCCGACTGGCCGCGCTTCGTCCAGCTCTGGCGGCTCGGCCTGCCGATCGCCGCGATCGTGCTGTTCGAGGTGACGATCTTCTCCGCCGCCGTCTTCCTGATGGGGCTGATCTCGACCGAGGCGCTCGCCGCCCACCAGATCGCGATCCAGATCGCCTCGCTCTCCTTCATGGTGCCGCTCGGCATCTCGATGGCGGCGACGGTGCGGGTGGGCCTCGCCTACGGCGCGGGCGACCACGCGGCGATCGCGCGCGCCGGCTGGATCGCCTTCGCCATGGGCGTCGGCTTCATGGCGTGCATGGGCCTCGTGATGATCGGCGCGCCGCGCCTGCTGATCTCCGCCTTCCTCGACGTGGACGATCCGGCGAACGCCGTCGTGGTCTCGCTCGCCGTGTCCTACCTCGCGATGGCCGCCCTGTTCCAGGTGGTGGACGGCGCCCAGGCGGTGACGGCTGGCATGCTGCGCGGCCTGCACGACACGCGCGTGCCGATGCTGATGGCGCTCACGGGCTACTGGCTCTTCGGCATGCCGCTCGCCGTCGGTCTCGGCTTCTGGGCGGGGCTCGAGGGCATCGGCATCTGGTTCGGCCTCGCCGGCGGGCTCGCGCTCACCGCCGTGCTGCTGGTGTGGCGGTGGGTGGGGCGCGAGCGGCTGGGGCTGCTGCCGGCGGGGCGGGGCTGAGTACGCGATCGCCTACAAAAGAGGGGTCTGCCCGCCTAGCCGTAACTCGTTCTGATGGAAAGACAAATTGCTCGCCCCGAGATCTCGGGCCCTCGCTTTTCGGGAAGGCTGCGATATAAGGGGGATAAAACGAGCGAGGACGTGATGGCCGTTCATGACCCGTGTGCGCTGCTGGAACGCCTCCTCGGTGAGGCTCGCGAGAGTTCTTGGCTCGAGTTCAAGGGCAACAACGGCGATCCGGATACAATCGGAGAGTACATCTCGGCGTTGGCAAACGGGGCGATGCTCTCCGGACGCGATCGCGCCTTTCTCGTGTTCGGTGTCGACGATGCCGGGTCGCAGCCGATCGGCACTACCGTCAGGCTCGGCGACTCCAAGAAAGGCGGCGAAAACCTGCTGAACTGGCTCGGAAGGCTGTTGCAGCCGCGCCTGATGATCGAGTGTCTAGACTTCGAATGCGAAGGCCTGCATTTCGCCATCGTCGTCATCGAGCCGTCGTACGAGCGCCCGGTCAGCTTCAAAGGCGTAGAGTATGTCCGTATCGGCGAAAATAAGCGACGCCTCAGCGACTTCCCAGAGCACGAGCGAGCAATCTGGCTGGCGACGGGGCGCCGTCGCTTCGAGGACGCAATCGCCCTTACGGGGCAGACCGAGCACGACGTGCTCCTCAAGCTGGATGCCCGCGTCGCCTATACCCTGCGAGACCGCCCGCAACCGCGAAACACGGCGGAAGTGATACGCAGCTTGGTTGGTGATCGCTTCTTGAACGATACAATGGATGGTCGCTACGACGTGACCAACCTCGGCGCCATCCTGCTCGCGCGAGACATTCGGGAGTTTCCCTCCATCGCAGGACGTTCGGTGCGCGTCGTTCAGTATGCGGGGCGCGACAAGCGACGCTCTCTCTCGGAGACCGAGGGGCGGAGGGGATACGCGGTCGGCTTTGCCGGAATGATGCGTTACCTGCTCGAGCGCCTTCCGAGCGAGGAGCGGTACATCGACGGGATACGCAGGAACGTAGCGCTCTACCCGGAAACGGCCGTGCGTGAGATCGTCGCGAATGCCCTGATCCATCAGGATTTCACGGTCACGGGATCGGGTCCGATCGTAGAGATCTACGAGGATCGCGTCGAGGTGACCAACGCTGGCGACTCGTTGATCGACCCCGATCGCATCCTCGACGAACGCCGCTCGCGAAACGAGAAGCTCGCATCGGCCATGCGTGAGCTCGGCCTCTGCGAGGAGCGTGGAGGCGGACTCGACAAGACGTTTCTGGAGATCGAAGCCCAGCACCTGCCGGCGCCAGAATTCATAGCGTCCGAGAACTCGTTCCGTGTCGTCCTATTCGGCCCACGCGCCTTTTCGGACCTATCGAAGGCCGATCGGCTACGCGCATGCTTTTATCATGGTGTCCTCCGATGGCTCACCCACGACTACATGAGCAATGCCTCTCTCCGCGAGCGTTTCTCGTTACCCGACAAGGACTATCAAGCAGTCTCGGCGGTCATCTCGGAGGCGATCAGAATGGGGCGCATCGCGCCGGCGGATCCTGCCCAGGGCAGACGCAATGCGCGCTACGTTCCCTATTGGGCGGCCAGCGGCTGACGGGCCGTCGCGCAGGCGTGAGCCGTCTCCGTCAGCGCCCTTGCGCGTGCCCCTGAGCCCCGCCCATAGTCCCCCGGCCACACGGAGACCCGCTCCCTCATGCCCGACGCCCCCGCCCCCCTCGATCTCGCGACCCTGCGCGGGGAGATCGATCGGATCGACGCCGAGATGCACGCGCTCCTCATCCAGCGCGGGGCGATCATCGAGGAGCTGATCGCCGTCAAGAAGACGAGCGAATCCGGCTCCGCCTTCCGGCCCGGGCGCGAGAGCGCGGTGATGAAGGCGATCGCGGAGCGCCACCGGGGCATCCTGCCGCTCGACACGGTCGAGTCGATCTGGCGTGTGATCATCGGCACCTTCACCTTCGTGCAGGCGCCCTACGCCGTGCACGCGGACGTGTCCGGGGGAGACGCGCCGATGCGCGATTCCGCGCGTTTCCACTTCGGCTTCACCGTGCCGTACGTGCCGCACGAGGGCGCGCCGGAGGTGATCGCCGCCGTCGAGGCCTCGCGCGGCGATCTCGGGATCTTCCGCATCGACCAGGGCGCGTCCGCCGGCGCCTGGTGGCGGCGGCTCGCGGCCCCCGACGCGCCCAAGATCATCGCGCGCCTGCCCTTCATCGAGCGTCCCGGCCATCCCGCGGGCACGCCGGTCTTCGTGATCTCGAAGCCGCTCGCCGACGCCGCCGTGCGTGAGGTGGTGCTCTACGCCGTGCGCGTCGAGCGCTGGCGCGACGCCGCCGCGGAGGGGATCGCGACGCTCGGCGGCGAGATCGTCTGCACGACCGGGCTCGACGGAGAGCTCTCGACGCTCGTCGCGGTGCCGGGCCGGGTCGAGGCGTCCGATCTCGTCGCGGCGCTGGAGGCGAGCCGCGCGCCGGTTTCCGAGATCGTCGAGGTCGGCAGCCATGCGGCGCGCCTGCACGTCGGCGACGCCGCCGCCCGCACCGCGGCGGCATCCCGAGCCGCGATATCTTAGCACGTGAAATCGTGGCCGCGATGCGCTAGGACGGGCGGCCCGGCGCCCCGCCGGGAGCCCGCACGCCGTCGCGAGGCCACACGAGGCCCAGAAATGCCCTCCCCCGTCGAATTTCCCGCCGATACCCTCGCAACCCCGGAGCCCCCGCGCGCGCTCGCCCGGCCGGAACCCCGGCCCGGCGTGCTCGCGATCGAGGCCTACGTGCCGGGCAAGAGTGCGGTGCCTCCGGGCGTCACGCCCTACAAGCTCTCCTCGAACGAGAACCCGTTCGGCGCCTCGCCCAAGGCGGTCGAGGCCGCGCGCGCGGCGCTCGAGAAGCCGGCGCTCTATCCGGACGGTGCGGCGACCAAGCTGCGCACCGCGATCGCCCGCAGGTATGGGCTCGACGCCCGGCGCATCGTGGTCGGCAACGGCTCGGACGAGCTGCTCGAGATGCTCTCGAAGGCCTATATCGGGCCGGGCGACGAGGGGATCTTCAGCGCGCACGGCTTCCTCGTCTACCGCATCGCCATCCTCGGCGCCGGCGGCACGCCGGTCGTCGCTCCCGAGCGCGACTTCACCACGGACGTCGACGCCATCCTGGAGCGCGTGACCCCGCGCACCAGGATCGTGTTCCTGGCCAACCCCAACAACCCCACGGGCACCTACCTGCCCTTCGACGAGATCCGCCGCCTGCACGCGGCGCTGCCGCCCTGCGTGCTGCTCGTGCTCGACGCGGCCTATGCCGAGTACGTGCGGCGCAACGACTACGGCTCGGGTCTCGAGCTGGCGCTGACCGCGGAGAACGTGGTGATGACGCGCACGTTCTCGAAGGTCTACGGGCTGGCGGCCCTGCGCCTCGGCTGGATGGTCGGCCCCGCCCACGTGATCGACGCGCTCGAGCGCATCCGGCCGCCGTTCAACGTGAATTCCGCCGCGCTCGCGGCCGGCGCCGCCGCGATCGAGGACGAGGCCTTCGTCGCCGCCTCGGTCGCCCACAACGAGGCGTGGGCGGAGATCCTGGTGCGGGAGATCGAGGCGCTCGGGCTCGCGGTGACGCCGAGCGTCGGCAACTTCCTGATGATCCACTTCCCGCAGACGCCCGGGCGCACGGCGCGGGAGGCGGACGCCTTCCTCACCGCGCGCGGGCTGGTGCTGCGGCGCATCGACGGCTACGGCCTGCCCGACGCCCTGCGCCTGTCCATCGGCACGGAGGCGGCGAACCGGCTCGTGATCGCCGCGCTGCGCGACTTCCTGGCGGGACGAGCCCCGGAGAGCCGGGATGCCTGAGCGGCTGGGCCCGCCCCGCGAGACACCGCTGTTTTCCCGTCTCGCCCTCGTCGGGCTCGGGCTGATCGGCTCCTCGATCGCGCACGCGGCGCGCCGGCAGAACCTCGCCGGCTCGATCGTCGCCGCCGACGCCGATGCCGGCGTCCGCGCCCGCGCCCAGGCGCTCGGCCTCGCCGACGCGGTGCACGCGGACGCAGCCGAGGCCGCACTCGGGGCGGACTGCGTCGTGCTGTGCGTCCCGGTCGGCGCCTGCGGCGCGGTCGCAGCCGCGATCGGCCCGGTGCTCGAGCCCGGCGCGATCGTCTCCGACGTCGGCTCGGTGAAGGGCGCTGTGATGGCCGCGGTCGCGCCGCACCTGCCGGTGGGGGTTCACTTCGTGCCGGCGCACCCCGTCGCGGGCACAGAGCAATCGGGCCCGGAGGCGGGCTTCGCCACGCTCTTCGTCAACCGCTGGGCGATCCTCACGCCCGCCGACGGCACCGATCCGGAGGCGATCGCGCGCACCCGCGCGCTGTGGGAGGGGATGGGCTCGGCAGTCGAGATCATGTCGGCGCCGCACCACGACCTCGTCCTCGCCATCACGAGCCACGTGCCCCATCTGATCGCCTACAACATCGTCGGCACGGCGGCGGATCTCGAGCAGGTGACGCAATCCGAGGTGATCAAGTTCTCAGCCGGTGGCTTCCGCGACTTCACCCGCATCGCCGCCTCGGACCCGACGATGTGGCGCGACGTCTTCCTCAACAACAAGGACGCCGTGCTGGAGATGCTCGGGCGCTTCAACGAGGACCTCTCGGCGCTGGCCCGCGCCATCCGCTGGGACGACGGCGAGACGCTCCACGCCCTCTTCAGCCGCACCCGCACCATCCGCCGCGGCATCGTCTCCGAGGGCCAGGACGCCCCGGCGCCGGACTTCGGCCGGCCGCGGGAGTGATCCCCTCGCCCTGAAACGAGGCCCCCATGACCCGCCGCCCCGACCCCGTCGCCCTCACCGTCCTCACCGGCTTCCTCGGCGCCGGCAAGACGACGCTGCTCAACCGGCTGCTGCAGGACCCCGACCTCGCGGACACGGTGGTGATCGTCAACGAGTTCGGCGAGGTCGGGCTCGACCACCTCTTCGTCGAGACCGTGGACGAGGGCATGGTGCTGCTCTCGGCGGGGTGCCTGTGCTGCACGATCCGCGGGGACCTCGTCGCCACGCTCGAGGACCTGCTGCGAAAGCGCGACAACGGCCGCATCCAGCCGTTCGGGCGGGTGATCATCGAGACGACCGGCCTCGCCGATCCCGCGCCGATCCTGCACGCGGTGCTCTACCACCCCTACTTGTCGCTGCGCTACGTGGTCGAGGGCGTCGTCACGCTCGTCGACGCCGTGAACGGTGCGGCAACGCTCGATGCGCACGAGGAGGCGGTGCGCCAGGCCGCCGTGGCGGACGAGATCGTCCTCACCAAGGGCGACCTCGCCGACGCCGAGACCAAGGCCGCGCTCCGCACCCGCCTCGCGGCGCTCGCCCCGGGTGCGCGCCTACACGAGGCCGTCGGCGGCGCGATTCCCGCGCGGGAGATCGTCGGCCGCGGCCTGTTCGACCTCGCGGCGAAGCCCGGGAACGTCGTCGCCTGGCTCTCGGCGGAGGGTGTCGCCGCGGCCGAGGCGAAGGCGCACGCGGCGCAGCACGGGGACGATCGTCACCACCATGGCCATGGTCATGGTGACCACGATCACGACCGCGGCCACGACCATGGCCACGGCCACGGCGACGGCCACCATCACCACGCCCACGACCCCAACCGCCACGACGCCGCGATCCGCGCCTTCTGCCTGACGGCGGACGAGCCGGTGCCGCAGCGCGCGCTCGACCTGTTCCTCGACATGCTGCGCGCGACGCAGGGGCCCAAGCTCCTGCGCATGAAGGGCATCGTCGCGCTCGCCGAGAGCCCGGAGAAGCCCGTCGTCATCCACGGCGTCCAGCACGTCCTCCACGTGCCCGCCGTGCTCGACGCCTGGCCGAGCGCCGACCGGCGCACGCGCATCGTGCTGATCGTGAAGGACCTGGAGAAGAGCTACGTCGAGAGCCTCTGGGCCGCCTTCCGCTCGCAGCCGGCGATCGACACGCCCGACCGGCAGGCGCTCTCCGAGAACCCGCTCGGCCTCCTGCCGGGGATGCGGCCCGGCCGGTGAGCCCGGTGGAGCATCCCCTCTACGCCTCGCGCCCCAGGCTGTCCTTGAGCGCCGTCACCCGCGCGTTGAGATCGCGCAGCGCCTCGGGGGAGAGCCCCGTCGCGGCGACGATGCGCGCCGGCACGTGCGCGGCGCGCGCCTCCATCGCGAGGCCCGCCTCGGTGAGAGAGACGATCACCTGCCGCTCGTCCTGCGCGCTGCGGCTGCGGCGCACGAGGCCCGCCGCCTCCATGCGCTTGAGCATGGGGGTGAGAGTGTTGGTGTCGAGCAGCAGCCGTCGGCCGATGGCCCCGACGGGTTGGGCGTCCTCGTCCCAGAGCGTCGTCAGAACGACGTATTGCGGGTAGGTGAGGCCGAGCGCGTCGAGCAGCGGCTGGTAGGCGCGCGTCATCGCCCGCGAGGCGGCGTGCAAGCTCAGGCACAGCATGTGCTCGGTGCGCATCGTCACCCTCCTCCACGGCATTTATATCGCGCACGATCTTGTCGCAAGCCCTTGCGTCATGGCTCTGCAATCGATATGTATCGTACACGATCCAATCGCAAGCGATGAGAAGGAGACGTCATGTCCATCGAGACCAAGTACCGGATTTCCGCGACGGCGACCGGCGGCGGGCGCCAGGGCCGGGTGCGCACAGAGGACGGCGCGCTCGATCTCGACCTCACGCCGCCCGAGGCGCTCGGCGGCTCGGGCACGGGCAAGAACCCCGAGCAGCTCTTCGCTGCCGGCTACGCCGCCTGCTATCTCGGCGCCATGCGCTTCGCGACGAGCCAGGACAAGAGCCTCGAGCGCGTCCCCGACGACGCCACCGTCACCGCGACGGTGGGGATCGGGCCGCGCAGCGACAAGGGCTTCGGGCTGACGGTGGACCTGGTGGTGAGCCTGCCGGGGGTCGATCGCGCGGAGGCCGCGCGCGTCGCCGAGGCCGGGCACGGCATCTGCCCCTACTCGCATGCGACGAAGGGCAACATCGCGGTCACCACGACGATCGCGTGATCGCCGACGTCGCGCGCCGTTGAAAACGGGTCCGGGGGCCGAAGCCTCGGCTGGAAACGGGTCCGGGGGCCGAGGCCCCCGGTTCTGTTTCCACGCTTACCCTAGCGCATCGAAGTCACGCCGCGAGGCGCACCTCGGAAGTGGCAACGTTGTCGTTGGCACTTGTGGTTTTGCACTATCAAGGCCGTAGCTCAGCCTAGTCGCAGCCTAGCCTTTACCGCGCCCAATCGATCCTGGTTCGCCCCCATCGGCAACGCACGCGGCCCGGCGGGCGTCACGTGCGTTCCTGGTGGAGGCGTCGGGAGTCGCACCCGAGTCTTGAACGCCTATTCCACTCTGCCTCTACGACCATAGCCGGGTTGCCCCGACAGGCCTGAAATAGGCGCCCGGGAGCCGGCGCGCAAGTGCCCGTCCAGGATCTCCGTGCGAGGCGCGCGCCCGCGCGCTCGGCTGCGGCCGTTCACTCCGCGGCCACCGGATCGTCGGCCGCTCGATCGTCGACCCCGCCCGGGAACGCGTGCGCGAGGAGCGCCTGCGTCGCCCAGAGAATCGTCTCGCGCGCGGCCTCGTCGTCCAGCCCGCAGACGTCCTTCATCACGATGCGGGCCTCGATCCCGCACAGGAGCGCGAGTGCCGGTATGAGCCGAGCACGCACCGGCTCCGGCACGGGCGATCCGTCGAGGCACGCGTCGATCCAGCCGACGCGCCGACCCGCGCGCGAGCCGGTCTCGGCCTCGAGCGAGAGCCGGAGCATCGTGCGGAAGGCCGGCTCGTGCACGCGCACCATGGCCTCGATCCGGTCGACGAGCGCGAGCACGGCTCCGACGCCGTCACCCTGCCGCTCACCTCGTCCTCGCCCGCCGCCGGTCTGGATCCCGTGGGGGATCGCCTTGGCGACGGCATCGAGCGCCGCCTCGTTCTGGAGCTGCTCGGACGTGGAGAAGTAGCGGTATGCGGTGGCACGCGAGATTTCCGCGCGATCGGCGGCCTCGGAGAGGGTCGGCGTCCGTCCCTCCGCGAGGAAGGCCTGCGCAGCATCGATCAGCGCCTGCCGGTTTCGCCTACGCAGCGGGCTGAGCCCACCCTGCGCGGATACGGACTTTTTCGCTTGCATCGGTCCTCCAGCGGATTTATGAGACGTAAGTCTCAAAACGAGATCTAAATATCAAAATGGAGTCGATCGTGCAGCAAATCAAGGTCCACGCGGAAGGCAGCGCCGAGACGGTGCACGTGCTGGGCAACCTGATCACCTTCCTCGTCACGGGTGCGCAGACGCAGCAGCGCTTCTCGATGGTCGAAGCGCTTACCGCGCCCGGTGCCGGATCGCCGCCGCACCTGCACCGCGACGACGAGGAGGCCTTCTACGTGCTCGAAGGCACCTACGCCTTCACCATCGACGGGAAGACGGTCCTGCGCGGGCCGGGGTCCGTGGTCCACGTCGCGCGCGGGACCCCGCACGCCTTCGCCAATGCCGGGGAGGCTCCGGCGCGGATGCTGATCCTGAACTGGCCGGCCGATCACCACGAGCGCTTCTTCCGCGCGCTCGGGGAACCCGTCGCCCCGGGCACGACCGGCTTCCCGGCACCGAAGGCGCCGGACCTGGCGGCCGTCGCGGCGGCGGCGCAGGCGTCGGGAATCGAATTGCTGCCGCCCCAGCCGCAGTGACCGTACGCCCCGCCGCGAGCCGCCGCGACCACCGGGGCTCCGCCGCGCCGACGGAGCCCCTTGCACCCGCGGCGCCGCCCGCAAGCGCCTCGCCGGCGCCGCCATGCACCTCATCCGCCTGGACGGGAACGAGCACGATCCGGGTCCCACCACGAGCGCAGAGCCCGTTCCGGTGGGGCCTTTCGGGCGAAAAGCCCAATTATTTCAGAGGCGTTTTAGAGGATGGTGCCCAGGGGCGGAATCGAACCACCGACACTGCGATTTTCAGTCGCATGCTCTACCAACTGAGCTACCTGGGCGCTCCGGACGGGGACGTCCGTGTTGGTGGAGGGGGTATAGCCAGAGGCGCCGCGGGGCGCAACCGGTTTTTCGGTGACGAAACGAATTCCCGATTCCTCGGCTGCCCCTGCTCCGCGAGCGTCCTATTCCGCGTGCACCTGCGCGGTGATGCCCAGGCGGGCGAGCTCGCGCAGCGCCTCGCGGCGTGCCGCTTCCTTGTCGCCGCCGTCGGCGGGGACGATCGCGATCTCGAGCGACCCCGTCTGGCGCGCCTCCGCCGCGTTGGAGCGGAAGGACGCGATGCGGCCCTCGCGCACCATGCCGTTCAGCACCCTGTTGACGTCGCCCCAGGATCTCACCGCACCCTCCCTCGTGATCGGCCGCGGCGTCGCTGGCCGCGACCCGGTAACGCACGGAGGGCGCTTCGCGTTTCAGCACGGCTCGTCGAGCGGGCGAGAACCTCGGAGCTTCCCGCCGCTCACGCGCCGATGCTGGCCCAGGCGGCCACCATCGCGACGAACAGCGCGAGGGAGACGACCTCCATTGCGGTCTCGGCGGTGGCGCGCAGCGGCGAACGGGCGCGGCGGGTGAGGATCACGAGACGGGACATGACGGCCTCCCTGGGCTGGGGGCGCGGCGGGCGTTCCCGGCCGCGCTTCGACCGTTCCATTCTGTTCCATATTCGTTCGAAACGAAAGTTCTCTCTTCGTACGCCTTGCCGTCAAGGTTAATGGACGGATCGAACCGCGCCGGTCCGTCGAGCCCCGAACATTGGGCGAGCGTCGATCACGCCGCCTACGCCTCGCGGCCCGGCAGCGCCAGCTCGACCACGCGTCCGTCGCGGATGGAGACGCAGCGGTCCATGCGCCGCGCGAGCTCGTGATTGTGGGTCGCGATCACCGCCGCCAGGCCCGAGGCGCGCACGAGGGAGACGAGCGTCTGGAAGACGTGCGCCGAGGTCTGCGGGTCGAGGTTGCCCGTGGGCTCGTCGGCGAGGAGGACGCGCGGGGCGTTGGCGACGGCACGCGCGATGGCGACGCGCTGCTGCTCGCCGCCCGACAGCTCCGCCGGACGGTGCGACAGCCGGTCCGCGAGCCCGAGGAAGGCGAGGAGCTCGCCGGCGCGCGCGCGCGCCTCCGCCTTCGGAAGGCCGCGGATGATCTGCGGCATGACCACGTTCTCGAGCGCCGAGAACTCGGGCAGAAGGTGGTGGAACTGGTAGACGAAGCCGATCTCCTCGCGCCGCAGCCGTGTGCGCCCGGCATCGTCCATGTGCGCCGTCGGCTCGCCGCCGACGTAGACCTCGCCGTCGTCGGGGCGCTCGAGCAGGCCCGCGACGTGGAGCAGCGTCGACTTGCCGGTGCCCGACGGCGCGACGAGAGCGACGATCTCGCCGGGCCAGACGGCGAAGTCGACGCTCTTCAAGATCTCGAGCCGGCCCTGCGTCTGGGGATACCAGCGCGCCACGCGGCTGAGGAACACCGCCGGCGTCTCGGCGGGCGCCTCCTGCGTGGTCCCGCTCTCCCCCGTCGTCTGCGCCTTCTGGTCCGCGTCCATGGGGCTCATCCGTAGCGCAGGGCTTCGACGGGGTCGAGGCGGGCCGCGCGCCAGGAGGGGTAGAGCGTCGCGAGCAGCGACAGCCCCATCGCCATGGCGAGCACCGCGCCGACCTCGGCCCAGTCGATCTCGGCTGGGATCTCCGAGAGGAAGCGCACGGTCGGGTCCCAGAGGGTCTGGTTGGTGATGCGCGCGATCACGTCCTGGATCGCCTGGATATTGAGCGTGAACACGACGCCGAGCGCGAGCCCGGCGAGGGTGCCGACGATGCCGATCGAGGCGCCGGTGATCAGGAACACCCGCATGACGGAGCCGCGCGTCGCGCCCATCGTGCGCAGGATGGCGATGTCGGCGGACTTGTCCTTCACGAGCATGATCAGGCCCGACACGATGTTGAGCGCCGCCACAAGCACGATCAGCGTCAGGATGATGAACATGACGTTGCGTTCGACCTGGAGCGCCGAGAAGAAGCTCGCGTTGCGCTGGGTCCAGTCGGTGAGGAAGATCGGCCGCTCCACCGCCGCCTCGATCGCCGCCCGCGCGGCGCCGACGCGCTCCGCGTCGTCGAGGAAGACCTCGACGACGGTGACGTCTCCCGCCCTGTTGAAGTAGGCCTGCGCCTCCTCGAGCGGCATGTAGACGAAGGCCGAGTCGAACTCCGTCATGCCGACCTCGTAGATCGCCGCGATCGGATAGGCCTTGATCCGCGGCGCGGTGCCGAAGGGCGTCGCAGCCCCGCGCGGCGAGATCAGCGTGATCGTGTCGCCCGGCAGGAGGCCGAGCGAGCTCGCCAGCCGCGCGCCGACCGCGACGCCCTCCCCCTCGGCGAAGGTCTCGAGCGAGCCGCCGACGATCTTGCCGGCGATCTGGTCGAGCCCCGCGAGGTCGGGCGGGCGCACGCCGCGCACGAGAACCCCGCCTCCCTGCACCGTCGAGGAGGCGAAGGCCTGGCCCTCGACGGTCGGCACGGCGCGCACCACGCCGGGCAGGGCCTCGACCGTCGCGGCGACCTCGGCGAAGTCCGTCAGCGGCCGGTCGATGGGCGCGATGAAGACGTGGCCGTTCATGCCCACGATCTTCGAGAGCAGCTCGTTGCGGAACCCGTTCATCACCGAGAGCACGATGATCAGCGTCGCGACGCCGAGCATGATGCCGATGAACGAGAAGCCGGCGATGACCGAGACGAAGCCCTCCCGCCGCCGGGTGCGCAGGTAGCGCCCGGCGAGCATCCACTCGAATCCCGAGAAGGGTCGCGTCCCGCCGGCATGCGCCATCGCCCGCTCCGCCCTCAACGCCCGGTGAGCCGCGGGATCACGTCGGCGATCGCGAGGAGTTCGCGCTCGCCGGTGCGCCGGCGCTTGAGCTCGACCTTGCCCTCGGCGAGGCTCTTGGGGCCGACGATCACCTGCCAGGGCAGGCCGATCAGGTCGGCGGTGGCGAACTTGGCGCCCGGACGATCGTCCCGGTCGTCGTAGAGCACCGAGAGGCCCGCCGCCTGGAGATCGTGGTAGAGGCCCTCGCAGGCCGCGTCCACCGCCGAGTCGCCCGCCTTGAGGCTCAGGAGCGCCGCGTCGAAGGGCGCGATCGCATCCGGCCAGACGATGCCCGCCTCGTCGTGGCCCGCCTCGATGGCGGCGGCGGCGACGCGGGAGGGCCCGACGCCGTAGGAGCCCATGTGGACCGGGTGTTCGCGCCCGTCCGGCCCGGTGACGACGGCCCGCATCGGCTCGGAGTACTTCGTGCCGAAGTAGAAGATGTGCCCGACCTCGATGCCGCGCGCGGCGACCCGCTTGCCCTCGGGCACCTGCGCCCAGGCGGCCTCGTCGTGCTTCTCGTCGGTGGAGGCGTAGAGCGAGGTCCAGCGGTCGACGATAGCCTGGAGGCCGGCCGCGTCCTCGAAGTCGGTGTCCGCCGGCGGGGTGTCGAAGCCCAGATAGTCCGCGTGGCAGAACACCTCGCTCTCGCCGGTCTCGGCGAGGATGATGAACTCGTGGGAGAGATTGCCGCCGATCGGGCCGGTGTCCGCCTGCATCGGGATCGACTTGAGCCCCAGCCGCGCGAAGGTGCGCAGGTAGGCCACGAACATGCGATTGTAGGCGTGCCGCGCCGACGCCTCGTCGAGATCGAAGGAATAGGCGTCCTTCATCAGGAACTCACGCGAGCGCATCGTGCCGAAGCGCGGGCGGATCTCGTCGCGGAACTTCCACTGGATATGGTAGAGGTTCAGCGGCAGGTCCTTGTAGGAGCGCACGTACGAGCGGAAGATGTCGGTGACCATCTCCTCGTTCGTCGGCCCGTAGAGCATGTCGCGCTCGTGCCGGTCCCGGATGCGCAGCATCTCCGCGCCGTAGGCGTCGTAGCGCCCGCTCTCGCGCCAGAGGTCGGCCGATTGGATCGTCGGCATCAGGATCTCGATCGCGCCCGCCCGGTCCTGCTCCTCGCGCACGACGGCGCTGATGCGGTCGAGCACCCGCGTGCCGATCGGCAGCCAGGAGAAGATCCCGGCGGATTGCTGGCGGATCAGGCCGGCGCGCAGCATCAGGCGGTGGGAGACGATCTCCGCCTCGCGCGGCGTCTCCTTGAGGGTGGGCAGGAAATAGCGGGAAAGACGCATGTCGTCCTCGGGCGTGGGCGCGGCGCGCGACGGGCGGGGTTCCGCACCGCCGCGCGTGTCGCACACAATACGGATGCGCGCCCGATGACAAGGCCGGCGGGCGCTTTTCGTGTCTCCGCCGCATCCATGGCGGTTCCATGACCGCTGCCGCGGGAATGCCCATATGCGAAAAGCGAGGGCACACGATGCACAAGGACGTGACAAGCGCGTAACGACGCGCTAAGAAGCCCGCACCAAGACACGCTGTCTTCGACGTGTTCGAGGGGTGCGGCCCAAGTCTGGGAGGAAACGAGGCACAAGCCCGCCGGCGCAAAGCCGCTACCGGGCGTCGGTTCGTGAGAGACCGGCCAACATCTCGAAAACGAGAGAACCTCCCGAGCAAGGCGCGAGCCTTGCTTTTTTCTTTTGGTGGGTCCGTTGGATAGTCTTGGACCGATCTGTCCGGCTCGGGTCTCGAAACCTGTCGCCCGATCGTTCGGGGAGAGGCCGGGGGATCTCGAGCGCGTCCGCTCGCGTGATGGCCAGCGCGAAGCGCAGGAAGGTCATGGTGAAGGGCTCGGCGTAGAGGATGCCGATGGCGCCGCCGATGTAGCCCGAGCTCCACAGCACGATGAAGATCATCGGCAAGGAGGAGGCCTGGATCGAGGCGATGCTCGAGGTCGATTGAGTGTTCACGGCTCGTCTCCCGTTTTCGGATGCGTGGAGCCTGCGCCCGACGACGCGAAAGCGAAAACGAGTTCTCCCTATTCCGTACTTGCATCGTGCTTATCGGTGCCCGCCCGGAGCGCGTACGCGCTTTCACCCATTGCGCACGGCCGTGCGGTGTTCATGTATCGCGCTTGACGGCAAAACCTTCCGTTGAAACGCTCCGGAGGCGGAGACCATGCGTCGGGTGAACATCGACGCGCAGCTCCTGCGCAGCTTCGTCGCCGTCGTCGAGACCGGGGGCTTCGCCCGCGCCGCCGACACGCTGGCGATCACGCAGCCGGCCATGAGCCAGCAGATGAAGCGCCTCGAGGAGATGCTCGGGCGGCCGCTCTTCCGGCGCGAGGGGCGCAGCCTCGTCCTCACCGCGCCGGGCGAGCTGCTGCTCGGCTACGCGCGGCGCATGCTCGAGCTAAACGACGACCTCTACCGCCGCTTCGCCGAGGACGAGCCGCGCGAGATCGTCAACCTCGGCATGCCCGAGCACTTCTCCGAGGCGCTGCTCCCGCTCGTCATCGCGGCCGTGCACGAGCGCTACCCGAACGTCCAGCTCGTCGTGAAGGTGGGGCGCAGCCAGGCGCTCGCCGAGCAGGTCGAAGACGGGCGCCTGCATCTCGCGCTCCTCGTCGGCGAGCCGCTGGAGGGGCCGGGCACGACGCGCCTGCACGTCGCTCCGCTCGCCTGGTTCGGTGCGGAGGCCGGGGGGACCGCCGGCGGTGCCGTCGAGCGGGATCTGCGGCTCGTCCTCTTCCGGGCGCCCTGCGGCATCCGGCAGTTGGCGGTCGCGGCGCTGGAGCGCGAGGCGGTGCCGTGGCGCTGCGTCCACGAGAGCGAGGACCTCTCGGCGCTGCGCGCGGCGGTGCGCGTCGATCTCGGGCTCACCGTCCTGCCGAACTTCCAGGCCTATGCCGGCATCCGGCCGCTCGGCGACGTCGTCGGCCTGCCCGCGCTTCCGGGCATCGCGGTCTCCCTGCGCCGCCGACCGAGCTGGCGTCCGCGCTCGGCGCAGGGGCTCGACGCGCTCGTGGTCGAGCTGTGGGAAGCCTTCCGCTCCGGTCCCACCCTGCCGCAGCCTGCGCCGCCGGAGATCGCCGCGCAGGCGCTCCTGGCGCATTGAGCCCTCGCGTACCGAGGCGGCTCACGCCTCCAGCGCCAGCGCGACGAGATCGCGCGCGCGCATGCCCACCCGCCCGCCGAGCGCCGCCGCCCGCGCGTTGAGCGCCGACACGACGCCGTCGTCGTGCGTCGAGCGCGCATCGCCGATCCGCGCGCTCGCGGCGGCGACGGTGGCGGCGGCGATGCCGCGCGCCGCGAGCGCCGGCAGCCGCGTCGTGCCGACGCCGCCGCCGGCGTCGTTGAAGAGCGCGAGCGCCGCGTCGGCCTCGAGCGCGTTCCTCGGATCGCCGCCGAACAGCGCCCCGTGCGAGCCCGTCACCACCACGGCGCCTGCATCCTCGCCGGCGCGCACCAGGGCCGCACTGTCGACGAGGACGAGGGACCGGCGCGCGCCGGGCGGCGTCTCGACGCGACGCGTCTCGTCGAGCGGGGCGAACGGCCCGTCCGGCATCCGCGCGACGGCGAGCCGCTCGGCCGCCTCGCGGCAGGCCTGCCCGGGCCGCACGCCGAGCGCCGCCGCGCGGGCGTTGGCGTGCGAGACGATCCCGCGCACGAGCATGTCGGCGGCGTCGCCGATGTCGGCGGAGGCGGCGGACACCGTCGCCGCCGCCATGCCGGCGGCGGCGAGCCAGGCGAGGCCGCCGATGCCGGCCTCGTCCTTGCCAACGCCCGCGTCGTTGAGGATCACGGCACGCACACCGTCGCGCCGGGCGACGTAGGCCGCATAGACGCCCCCGTGCGAGCCGCTGACGACGACCGCCCCGCCCGCGCCCTCCGGCAGGCGGGTGATCGTGTCGGCGAGGATGGGATCACGCGACACGGTCGCCCTTCTTCGGCTGGACCGCGCGGCTGTCGGCGGCCGGCAACATCTTCGCCGGATCGCGGGTGACGACGAGGTCGATCACGAAGGGGCCGTCCCGGTGCGCCAGGGCCTGCTTCAGGGCCGGCGCGAGCGCGTCCGGCGTCTCGACCCGCACGCCCGCGCAACCCATGGCCTCGGCGACGCGGGCGTAGTTCGTTTCCGCGAGATCGGAGGATTGGTAGGCGCCCTCGCCGTACATCAGGTGCTGGAGCGCCTTCACGTAGCCCGAGGCCGCGTTGTTGACGACGATGATGGTCACCGCGAGCCCCATGCGCCGCGCCGTCTCGAGCTCGCCCAGCACCATGTTGAAGCCGCCGTCGCCGGTGATCGCCAGCACCGGCCGCTCGGGCGCGGCGAGCTTCGCACCGATGGCGCCGGGCAACCCGTAGCCGATCGAGGCGAAGCCGCGATCGGGCAGGAAGCCGCGGCCCGCCTGCCTCTGGTCGAAGAGCAGCCCGCCCCAATGCGCGGCGAAGCCACCGTCGGCGACGAGGACGGCGTCGCCCGGGAGGAGCCGGTTCAGCTCGCCCATCAGCCGGCCCATGGAGACCGGCACCTCCTCGCTCTCCAGCCGCTCGCGGGCGCTCTCGCGCCAGGCCGCCATGCGGGTGACCACCTGGTCGGCCCAGGCGGAGCGCGCCTGCGGCGGAGCCTTTCCGGCGAGCGCGTCGTTCAACGCGTTGATCCCCGCCTTGGCGTCTCCCCACAATGCGACCGCCGCGGGATAGGTGCGGTCGATCTCCTCGGCCACGATGTCGAGATGGATCAAGGTCTTGCCCGGCGCCGGCACGGTGTAGCGCTTGGTGGCGATCTCCCCGAGCTTGCAGCCGATCGCGAGCAGCACGTCGGCTTCCGCGATCATGCCGTTGGCGATGCGGTCGTAGCGTCCGAACAGGCCCGCCGAGAGCGGCGAGGCGCAGGCGATCGCGCCCTTGCCGGACATCGTGTGCGCGACCGGGATGCCGAAGCGCTCGGCGAAGGCCTGGAGCGCGTCGGCCGCGCGCGAGATGTGCACGCCGCCGCCGGCCAGGATCAGCGGTCGCTCGGCCTTGGCGAGCAGCGCGGCGGCTTCCGCGAGCGCGTGCGCATCGGGACGCGCGCGCAGCGCCGGCGCCGTCCGGTAGCGGGGATTCGCGACGAGGCTCTCCGGGTCGATCGCGATCGTGTCGTGGCAGACGTCCTCGGGCACGATCAGCGCGACGGGCCCCGGCCGGCCGGTCGTCGCAACCGCGAAGGCGCGGCGTACGAGTTCGGGCAGGCGCGCCGTCACCTCGACGCGAATCAGCTCCTTCACCGCCGGGCGCAGGATCTCGGCCTGGCGCGCCTCCTGGGTCATGTTCTTCCAGGAATGGGCGCGGTGCGTGTCGCCCACGATGGCGACGATCGGAGAGCCGGCGTTGAGCGCCTCCACGAGGCCGGTGACGAGGTTCGTCGCACCCGGCCCCAGCGTCGCGTCGACGAGGCCGACGCGGCCCGACACCTTGGCGTAGGCGTCCGCCGCGAAGGCGCCGCAGCGCTCGTCGTTGATCAGCGAATGCGCCAGCCCGAGCCGCCGGCAGGCGTCGTAGAAGGGCAGGAGCTGGAACCCTCCCATGCCGAAGATCGGCCCCGCCCCGTGCGCCTGCAGCATCCGCGCGAGCACCTCGCCGCCGGTCATCTCGTTCACCATCGTCCCGTCCTTCGCTCTTTCTCGATCAGCTCGCGCATCGCCCCGTCACGGGCCCGACGCGCTCCCCTCTCCCTCGTGGAGAGGGGTGGGGGGTGTGGGGCGGGCAGGACGTGCGACACCGCGGATGCCGTCCGCCGGCACGAGCGTCTCGCCCTTCACCCGACGCCCCACACCCCCGGCCCCTCTCCACCGGGGAGAGGGGAGAATCAGCTCACCCGATACCCGAGGACACGCGGGAGCCACAGCGCGATCTCGGGGAAGACGATCACCAGCACGAGCGCGACCACCATCGCGCCGACGAGCCAGAACACCCAGCGGAAGGTGGCCTCCATCGGCACGTTCGCGACCTTCGCCGTCACCATCAGGTTCACCGCCACCGGCGGCGTCACCTGGCCGATGGCGATGTTGATGGCCATGACGACGCCGAACCAGACCTGCGACCAGCCGAAGCTCTGCATCACCGGCGTGAGCAGCGGCAGCGTGATGAGGAAGATCGAGACGCCGTCGAGCACCATGCCGGCGAGCAGCAGCAGGACCATGATCACGGCGAGCGTGATCCATTGCGAGTCGGAGAGGCCGATGATCAGGTCCGCCGCGGCGCGGAAGGCGCCCATGGTGGAGCCCGCCCAGGCGAACAGCCCCGCGAGCGAGATGATCAGCATCAGCACGCCCGAGATCTTCGCCGCGTCGACGAAGCAGCGGTAGACGTCCGCGAACCCCATCGTGCGGTAGAAGAGCGTGCCGACGAGGAGCCCGTAGACGGCGGCGACGACCGCCGTCTCGGTGGGCGTGAACAGCCCCGAGCGCAGGCCGCCGAGGATGATCACGGGCGCCATCAGGCCAGGCAGCGCGCGGTAGAGGCTCGCCCAGAAGGGCGGGCGCACGAAGCCTTCGTCGGCGCCGAAATCGTGCCTGCGCGACAGGATCATCGTGGGCACCGCGATGGCGAGGCCCACCAGGAGCCCGGGGAAGAGCCCCGCCGCGAAGAGCGCGCGCAGGTCCACGCCCGGCACCATGATCGCGTAGACGATGAGCGCGATCGAGGGCGGGATCAGGATCGCGGTGGCCGCCGAGGCGGCGATGACCGAGGCCGAGAAGGGCCTGGGGTAGCCCGCCTTGAGCATGGAGGGCACCATCACGGTCGCCACCGCGGCGGCGTCGGCGACGCCGGAGCCCGACATGCCGCCCATGATCAGGCAGACCAGGATCGCCACGAGCGCGAGCCCGCCCCGACGCGGCCCCACGATCGCCTGCGCGAACACGACGAGGCGCGTCGCGACGCCGGAGCGCTCGAACACCATGCCCGTGAGGATGAAGAGCGGAATGGCGATGAGCGGGTACTTCGCCACCGCGTTGTAGGTGTTCGTCCCCACCATCGCGAGCGCGGTGAGGTCGAGCCCGACCACGATGCCGATGGCGCCGGCGACCCCGAGAGCCACGGCGATCGGCGTGCCGACGACGAGCAGCGCGGCGAAGGCGAGGAGCAGGATCAGGTTCGGATCCATCAGCGCGCCCGCCCACGCACGGAGGCGACCGCGCGGCCGATCACGCGGCCGAGGATGGCCAGCGAGAGCAGCGGGAGCCAGATCGTGTAGATCCAGGCCGGGTAGCCGAGGCCCGGCGAGGTCTCCCCCCAATACCACTCGTCGAAGGTCACCTGCGCCCCGTAGTAGACGATCAGCGCGAACATCGCCGTCGTGGCGAGAAGCGTCACGGCCTCGGCGAGGAGGCGGGTCCGCGGTCCCATCAGGCCGAGGAAGAAGCCGATGCGGATGTGCTCGTTGGTGGCGAAGGCGGCGGAGGCGCCGACGAAGGTCATGAACACGAGCAGGAAGATCGAGAACTCCTCCGTGAAGGCGAAGGAGACGTTGGTGAAGTAGCGCGCCAGCACGTTCCCGAACGAGATCACGACGATCAGCGCCATGGCCAGCGCGCCCAGCGCCTCCTCGATCTTCACCGGCACGCGCGCGTGCGGCGCGAGGTTCTCGGGCGCCTCGGTGCGGGTCGTGTCGCGGGGGTCGACGAGGGGGTCTTCGTCAGCGCTCATGGTCGGCTCGTCATCGTCCGCTCTTGATGGCATTCGGTGCTTCCCATACGAACGCCCCTCTCCTTCCCTGTAGGGGAAGGTGGCTCGGCGAAGCCGAGACGGATGGGGCGCGCGAAGCGCGTTCGGCGAAGCCGAAAGCAGGGCGAGACCGCTGGATACCGGGGTGTTTCCGCTTCGCGGAACGCGTCGCTTTCGCGCCGCGCACCATCCGTCACCGGCTCGGCCGGTGCCACCTTCCACTACAGGGAAGGAAGATCGCCGGCATCGACCTGGCGGGACATCGCCATGACGAGTTTGATGGAGCGCACCGGCTTCGGTGGCGTCGATTGCACCGCGAGGTGCGCTCCATCCGTCATCGCCCCGGCCGATCACCGATTGGCGATCGACTCCTCGGCCATCGTCACGAGGTCGGCGCCGATCGTCTCGCGCCACTTCTCGTAGACCGGGCGCGTCGCCTCGACGAAGGCGGCGCGCTCCTCCTCGGTGAGTCGCACGACGTCGACGCCGTAGCCTTCGATCGTCGTGACGAGGCTCTGGTCCTCGCCGACGAGGCCGGCGCGCGCGACCTCGACGCCGTGGGCGCCGGCGTCGATCGCCGCCTGGCGGACGATCTCCCGGTCCTCCTCGGTGAAGCTGTCCCAGACCTCCTGGTTGACCGCGAAGATCAGCGGGTCGGCGACGTAGCGCCAGAGCGTGACGTTGGTCTGGCCGAGTTCGTGCATCTTCAGCACGGTGTAGATGGTCAGCGGGTTCTCCTGCCCGTCGACGGCCCCGGTGGTGAGCGCCGGCTGGGCGTCGGCCCAGGACATCTGCGTCGGGTTGGCGCCGAGCGCGGTGAAGATGTCGTTGAAGATCGGCGAGCCGACGACGCGCATCTTCAGCCCGTCCATGTCGGCGGGCGTGCGGATCGCGCGCTGGGAGTTCGTCACCTCGCGAAAGCCGTTCTCCGCCCAGGCGAGGGGCACGACGCCGTTCTCCTCGACGAGCTCGAAGATGCGCTCGCCCACGGGTCCCTGCGTCAGCGCGTCGAGGGCGGCGTAGTCCGGCATCAGGAAGGGCAGCGCGAAGACGTTCATCTGCGGGATCTGCGGCGACCAGTTGATGGTCGAGCCCACCGCCATGTCGATGATGCCCCGGCGCATGGCCGTGAATTCGCGGGTCTGCTCGCCCTGGACGAGCTGAGCGCCCGGGTAGAGCTTCATCACGATGCGCCCGTCGGTGCGCTCGCCCACGAGGTCGGCCCAGCGCTGCGCCGCGATGCCCCACGGGAAGGGTGGCGGCACCACGGTGGAGACGCGGTATTCGTCCTTGTAGTCCTGCGCGCTCGCGCCGCCGGCGAGCGGCAGGACGAGCGCGGCTGCGGCCGCGAGGACAGCGAAGGGCTTCCAGATGCGCATTGTCGTTCCTCCCGTTGTCGTTTCCTCAGGATGCGCGCGCGGCGGCGGGGGCGAGCATGGCTCGCACCGCCGCCGCGATCGCGTCGGGCGTCACCCGCGCCGCATTCTCGAGCGGCGGCGCGTAGGCGATGGGGATGCGCGGCGCGCCGAGGCGGCGCACCGGCGCGAGAAGACGATGATGCATGTGCTCGGCGACGAAGGCCGCGATCTCGGCGCCGAATCCCGCGACCGTGACCGCCTCGTGCACGACCAGGAGGCGCCCCGTGCGCTCCACGGAGGCGAGCACGGCGTCGCGGTCCCACGGCCAGAGCGTGCGCAGGTCGATCACCTCCGCCTCGATCCCCTCCCCCGCGAGCGCCTGCGCGGCGGCGAGGCAGGTGCGGCGCATGGCCGACCAGGTGACGACCGTCACGTCGCGCCCCACCCGCGCCACGTCGGCGACGCCGAGAGGCACGAGATGCTCCGCGTCGGGCACGTCCGCCTCCGCGGCCCACAGGTCCTTGTGCTCGAGGTAGACGACCGGATCGTCGACGCGGATCGCGCTCTTGAGGAGGCCGAGATTGTCCGCGGGCGTGCCCGGCGCCACCACGACGAGCCCGGGCACGTGGGCGTACCACGCCTCCAGCGACTGCGAATGCTGCGCGGCGGAGGAGCGCCACATGCCGATCGGCTGGCGCGCGACGAGCGGCACCTTGGCCTGCCCGCCGAACATGAAGCGCGCCTTGGCCGCCTGGTTGATCAGCTCGTCGGTGGCGCACAGCGCGAAATCCGAGAAGCGCATCTCGACCACGGGCCGCGTGCCGGCCATCGCCGCGCCCACCGCGGCGCCCATGATGCAGGCCTCGGAGATGGGCGTGTCGGCGATGCGGGCCGGCCCGAAGCGCTCCTGGAGGCCCTTGTACTGCCCGAACACGCCGCCGCGGCCGAGATCCTCCCCGAGCGCCCAGACGGCTGGGTCGCGCGCCATCTCCTCGGCGAGGGCGCGGGTCGAGGCCGCGAGGTAGCTTGTCGTCCCCATCCCGGCCCGTCCTCCTCTCAATACGCCCGCACGGCGGGGTCGCCGACGTCCTGCACGTCGGCGAAGGCGGCGGCG
Organism: Salinarimonas chemoclinalis; assembly: GCF_041514305.1. Lineage (NCBI taxonomy): Bacteria > Pseudomonadati > Pseudomonadota > Alphaproteobacteria > Hyphomicrobiales > Salinarimonadaceae > Salinarimonas > Salinarimonas chemoclinalis. Next base: position 159,871 of record NZ_JBGMWH010000001.1, on the reverse strand, counting down.
AGGTCGGGCCAGGGCGCCGCGCGGGCGTCGTCGAGCACGTCCGCCATCTCCGCCTGCGCCCGTGTCCGTGCCGCCTCGAGCCGCGCGGGATCGACGCCCGCCTCCGCGAGCGCCGCGGCGAGCCGCGCGATCGGGTCGCGTCCGCGCCAGGCCTCCACCTCGGCGGGATCGCGGTAGGCGGCGGCGTCCGCCGCCGTGTGACCGGTCATGCGGTAGGTGCGCACGTGCATCAGCCGCGGCCCCTCCCCGGCCCGCACCGCGGCGATGGCGTCGCGGGCGGCGGCGTCGAGCGCGATCGCGTCGTTGCCGTCGTGGATCTCCGCCGGGATGCCGAGGCTCAGCGCCCGCGCCGCCGCCCCCTCCCCCGCCGTGAGGTCCGCCGTGCGGGTCGTGGCCGACCAGGCGTTGTCCTCGCAGACGAACAGGACGGGCAGGCGGAAGATCCTGGCCCAGTTCAGCCCTTCCAGGAACGGGCCGCGATTGATGGCGCCGTCGCCGAAGAAGCAGGCGACGATCTCTCGCCCGCCGCGCAGCGCCACCGCATGCGCCGCGCCCACCGCGATGGGGATGTTCGCGCCCACGACCCCGTTCGCGCCGAGCATGCCCACCGAGAAGTCGGCGATGTGCATGGACCCGCCCTTCCCGCCGCAGGTGCCTCCGGCGCGGCCGAGCAGCTCGCGCATCATGGCGCGCGCGTCCGCGCCCTTGGCCAGCGTGTGGCCGTGGCCGCGATGGGTGGACAGGATGAGATCGCCACGCGCGAGGTTCAGGCACACCGCGGCGGCGACCGCCTCCTGGCCGATCGAGGGATGGATCGCCCCGCGCACCAGCCCCTCGGCGAGCCCGCGCAGGGCCGCCTCCTCGAAGGCGCGGATGCGCCACATCGTGTCGAGATGCGCGACGAGCCGCTCGCTGTCCAGGTTGCTCGCGAGGTTGCGCACGGGCTCGCGCGCCTCGCCCGGGACGGGGCTCACGCGCCCGCTCCCGCGGCCGCTTCCGGCACCGATCCTCGGGTCGCACCCTCGGCTCGGGCCGGGCGGCGAGCGCCGCGCGGCCCGGCGACCCGCGTCGCCCCGCCCATGCCGTTCCTCCCGTTTCTCGTCGGGCGCACCGCGCGTGGCGGGCGCTCCGCGATCGCCTCTTGCGGGCGACGTGCGGCGAGCGTAGCGCTGTTCGTGCGCGGCGGGCAAGGCCTTCCGCCGTCTGCGAGAAATTGCATCCCCGACGCGCGCGCGATCCTGTAGGATAGCCTGCGCGCGCATCCCGAACAGCCACGGACACCCGATGACGAAGCACTACTGGATCCGCCCGGAGGCCGGGGCCACCCCCGCGAGCGGCATCGTCGACACCGTCAACTACGGCCGCGGCAGGCCGGGCCTGATCCCGCTGTGGGTCGGCGAGGGCGACCTGCCGACGCCGCCGTTCATCGCGGAGGCGGCGACGCGCTCGCTCGCCGCGGGCGAGACCTTCTACACCCACCAGCGCGGCATCCCGGAACTGCGCGAGGCGATCGCCCGGCGCCAGGGCGCGATCCTCGGCAAGGAGCTCTCGTTCGAGCGCTTCTTCGTCACCGCGGGCGGCATGCACGCCGTCGAGATCGCCATGCGGCTCGTCGCCGGCACGGGCGACGAGGTGATCGTCCCCACCCCGGCCTGGCCGAACTTCCGCGGCGCGCTCACGGCCAACGGCGCCAGCGTCGTCGAGGTCGCGCTCGCGCCGAGCGAGACCGGCTTCTCGCTCGACCTCGGCGCCCTCGAGGCGGCGATCGGCCCGCGGACGACGGCGCTCGTCGTCAACTCGCCGGCGAACCCGACCGGCTGGACCGCGACCCGCGCGGAACTCGCCGCCATCCTCGAGATCGCCCGCGCCCGCGACCTGTGGATCGTCGCCGACGAGATCTACCAGCGCTTCGTCTGGGACGAGCGGGTCGCGGTCGGCACGCGGGCGGCCTCGTTCCACGACGTGATGCGCGCGGACGAGAAGATCCTGTTCGTGCAGACGCTGTCGAAGAACTACGCCATGACCGGCTGGCGAATCGGCTGGCTGGAGGCGCCCCCCGAACTCGCCCGCACGATCGAGAACCTCATCCAGTTCTCCTCGTCCGGCTCGCCGGTCTTCGTGCAGCGGGGGGCGATCGCCGCGCTGGACCACGGCGAGGGCTTCGTCGCCCACCAGATCGCGCGGGCGAAGCGCGGGCGCGAGATCGTGGCCGACGCGCTCGCCCCCCTCAACGCCGTGCGCTTCGCACCGCCGCCGGGTGCGTTCTACGCCTTCTTCGCCGTGCCCGGCGCCGAATCCGCGGCGTTGGCGCGCAGGGTGATCGACGAGGCGAACGTCGGCCTCGCCCCGGGCAACGCCTTCGGCGCGGGCGGCGAGGGCGGCCTGCGGCTGTGCTTCGCACGCAAGGATACCGATCTCGTCACGGCCATGGAGCGGCTCGTGCCGGTGTTGCGCGGCTAGGCGGCGGCCGGCCGTCCCCAGCCGGTACGCATTATTCCGGAGGATTGTCTTGCATCCGGGCCGGTCCAGCCGTTACCTTCACCCTACTGCATACACCGAGAGGCCCGGGGCAGGGGCCAACCGGGGGAGGCCATGCACCAGAGCACGACCGGTGGCGGTGAAGGCCAGGCCGGAGAGCAACCCAGCGCACGCGCAGACGTCCATCCCGCCGGGCACCATCCGGGCCTCGGCTCGGTTTCCGACGCGCGCTGGGCGAGCATCCTGAACACCGCCGTCGACGGCATCGTCGTCATCGACGAGCAGGGCCGGATCATGATCTTCAACCGGGCCTGCGAGCGCATGTTCGGCTTCGCGGCGGAGGAGGTCGTCGGCCGCAACGTCGCCATGCTGATGCCGCCGGAGCACGCGTCCGACCACGACGCCTACGTCGAGGGCTACGTGCGCACCGGCCACCGGCGGATCATCGGCATCGGGCGCGAGGTGCGCGCCCGCCACCGCGACGGCACGCTGTTCCCGATCGACCTCTCGGTCGGCGAGGCGCAGACGCCGGACGGGCGCCAGTTCGTCGGCATCCTGCGCGACCTGACCTCGCGCAAGGACGCCGAGCGGCGGCTCAACGAGCTGCAAGCGGACCTCATCCGCCTCGCCCGCGTCTCGGCGCTCGACGAGATGGGCTCGGCCCTCGCCCACGAGCTCAACCAGCCGCTCACCGCGATCATGCTCTACCTCCAGGCGGTCGGCCGCGAGTTCGGGCGCGCGAAGGAGATGGGCCACACGGCGGAGGCCGACGCGCGCGCCGACGCGATCCTCGAGAAGGCACGGCGCGAGGCGCATCGCGCGGGCTCGATCATCCAGCGCATCCGCTCGCTCGTCGAGAAGCGTGCGCCGGAGCGCAAGGAGGTCGATCTCAACACGATCGTCGACGACGCCGTCGACCTCACGATCATCGGCCAGGACCGCAACGTCACGATCGTACGGGACTACCAGGCCGGCCTGCCGACCCTGCGGATCGACCCGGTGCAGGTTCAGCAGGTGGTCGTCAACCTCGTGCGCAACGCCTACGAGGCGGTGAAGGGCCGGCGCGGCGGCCGCATCGTGGTGTCGACCACGCAGGACGAGCGGCACGCGCTCGTCGCCATCGAGGACAGCGGGCCGGGCATCCCGCGCGAGGTCCTCACCGACCTGTTCCAGGCCTTCAAGACCGGCAAGCGCAGCGGCATGGGCCTGGGCCTCGCGATCTCCCGCACGATCGCGCAGAATCACGGGGGAGACCTCTCGGTCGATCCCGGCGGGGACGGACGCGGCGCCCGCTTCGTGGTGCGCCTCCCGCTCCGTCCGCAGGACGAGGAACGCACCGAGGAAGACGAGCCCGGCACGACCCGGGCCGACTAGGAGTGGGGCAGAGATGAGCGACGAGACACTCGAGATCGCCGTGGTGGACGACGACCCCGCGGTGCGTGATTCGCTGGTGACGATCTTCGATCTCGAGGGCTGGCGCGTGCGCGCCTATTCGGACGGGGACGCCTTCCTCGCCGACGCCAAGCGCGGCCGCCTGGACTGCCTCCTGCTCGACGTCCACATGCCAGGGCGCTCCGGGCTGGAGGTTCTGGAGGCGCTCGGCGGCCACAACTACGCCGCGCCGATCTTCGTCATCTCCGGCCAGGGCGACATCCCAATGGCCGTGACCGCCATCAAGGCGGGCGCGCACGACTTCCTGGAGAAGCCCTTCGACGCCGACGAGGTGATCGCCCGCGTGCGCGAGGCCGTGGCCAAGCGGCGCAAGGCGGCGGAGGCGGGCTCGAAGCTCGGCATCCGCTTCAACGGCGCCGAGCTGCTCACCCCGCGCGAGCGCGACGTGCTGGAGCAGATCGCCCACGGCGCCTCCAACAAGGAGGCGGGGCGCGAACTCGGCATCAGCCCGCGGACGATCGAGGTCCACCGTGCCCGCATCATGGAGAAGCTCGGCGCGCGCAACACGGCCGACCTGGTGCGCATCGTCTTCACCGAGGGCGCCGGGGGCTGAGCAGGCCGTCGCGCGCCCGCCGCCGACGGCGGATTCGGAGGCGACGTTCCATCGGGAACACGGATCCCGATCCGAGATCGCATTGCCCGATGCTCCCCGTCTTCACGGGGAAGGAGACCCGTCTCGGCTCGGCTCGGCTGCAGGTGGAGGAGGAGGTGCAGCGAGACGCGGCGCCTGCGTTCCGCTCGTCGCGCCGACACCCGTGCTGCGCTCCCGCAGCGCCTCCGGAAGCCGCATTCGCTGGATGCGACCATATCTCGTCGAGCAATCGAGAAGCGTAGAACTCCCCGCCTTCCTCTGCGGAACACGCGCGTGTACGTGCTTGTGCGCGGTTGAGACCGCGGCGTGCGGGTGCGCATGATCTCACGGTATCCCGGCCGTCACCCGCCGCCGCGGCGGGAAACTGCTTACTTGATACCGATCAAGGCGATTTCGACATGAAGCGGGTACTCGAACTGGGACGTTGCGTGGCATGCCGCCCGAAGGCGAGAGGCCTACTGTGAGGATCCACATCGTCGAAGACGACTTCGGCGTACGCGACGCGCTCACCGAGCTCGTGTCCGCCTTCGGCTTCGCCGCCCGCGCCTATGCGGACGGCGAGAGCTTCCTGCGCGCGGGCCCCCCGGGTCCCGGCGACGTCGTCTTCGTCGACCTCGGGCTCCCCGGCATCTCGGGCTCGGACGTGATTCGCTGGCTCTCCACCCAGTCGCGCGCACCCCGCGTCGTCGCGATCTCCGGCAAGCCGCGGGCGGACATCGACGCCATGCTGCGCGAGCTGCCGACGACGCCGCTCCTGCGCAAGCCCCTCGAGGCGGACGCGATCGCCGCCTATCTCTGAGATGCCGGGCGCCTTCGCGGCGAGCGGGCCGAACGAACGGCGAACCGACCCCCGTCCCTGCGGCGAAACGCGCACGCGTGCTTTTCCCGACGGCATCGTGCTTAAGCACATGTCCCGATGCGCAGATAAGGCGCGCGCCGTAATCCTCGGCCCATCGACGACGCTCCGTTCCCCCGGGCACCCTCTCACAGGATCTGTCACATGGATGCGCGCCCCGACCGCTCCGATTTCTCCAACACGAAGTTCGATTCCGGCTGGAGCCTGCGCTTCGTCGCCGACCGGGCGGCGGAGAAGCCGGAGAAGGGCAAGGTCTACGCCTACCATCACCGCGCGCTCATCCTCGACGAGGGCGACACCGCCACCTCGGTCTACGAGGTGCTCGAGGGCGGCGTGATCCTGTTCAAGCTCCTGCCCGACGGGCGCCGCCAGATCATCGAGGTGCTGGGCGTCGGCGACGTCTTCGGCCTCTCGGCGACGGACGTGTCGGACGTCGCGGCCGAGGCGCTGACTGACGTGCGCCTCGTGGCCTACGACAAGCGCGCCATCGACTCCGACGCGACGCTGCGCGACCGGCTCTTCGCCCGGCTGCGCCAGCAGATGTGCGCGCTGCACGATCACGCCCTGCTGCTCGGCCGCAAGTCGGCGCAGGAGCGCGTCGCGACCTTCATCATGCGCCTCGTGCCCAACCGTGGCGGCTTCGCCTGCGCCGGCCCGAAGCCCGGCGACGGCGATACCCGCGTCGATCTCGCGATGACGCGCCAGGAGATCGCGGATTACCTGGGCCTGACGATCGAGACCGTGAGCCGCGCCTTCTCGGCGCTGCGCCGCTCGGGCGTCATCGCCTACGACCGGCAGGATCGCGTCGACATCGGCGACGTCTGCCGCCTGTGCCGGCTCACCGGCTCGCACTGAGCGCGCGCCGCACCCAGTTCCTCCCAGGGAAGCGCCGACGCCCTTCCCCGCCTCCAAGGCCGTCTCGCGAGAGGCGGCCTTTCTTCGTTCGCGCCGGCGTCAGAGCGCCGCGCGCACGGCGTCGACGATGCGATCCTGCGTCGGCTCGTCGAGATAGGCGTGCATCGGCAGGCTCACCACCTCGCGGGAAAGCCGCTCGGAGACCGGCACGCCGTTGCCCGCGCTCGGGTAGCGTGCGTAGGCGGGCTGCTGGTTCAAGGGCTTGGGATAGTGGATGGCGGTGGGAATGCCGCGCTCCTGCAGCGCCGTGCGGAAGGCGTCGCGGCGTGCGGGGTCGAGCCTGAGCGTGTACTGCGCCCAGACGGACGGCTCCGCCTCCGAGATCGCCGGCGTGCGCGCGACGTCGCCGAGCGCCGCGTTGTAGCGCGCCGCGATGCGCCGGCGGGCCTCGACCTCGTCGGGGAAGATCTTGAGCTTCTCGACGAGGATCGCCGCCTGCATCGCGTCGATGCGCCCGTTCATGCCGATCTCGACGTGGTCGTAGGCGGCCGCACCCATGCCGTGCATGCGCATGGAGGAGATGGTGCGAGCGAGATCCGCGTCCTCGGTGAAGACGGCGCCGGCGTCGCCGTAGGCGCCGAAGGGCTTGGAGGGGAAGAAGCTCGTCGCCGTCGCGAGCCCGATCGTGCCGACCGTGCGACCCTTGTAGCTCGTGCCGAAGCTCTGCGCGGCGTCGGACAGGAGCCACAGCCCCTCGCGCGCGGCGATCGGCTCGAGGCGGTCGTAGTCCGCCGGGCGGCCGTAGAGGTCGACCGAGATCACGCCCACCGGCCGCAGCTTCAGCGCGCGCGCCGTCTCGATGCCGCGCTCGAGGCTGTCGGGGGAGAGGTTGAAGCTCTCCTCCTCCACGTCGCAGAAGATCGGGGTCGCCCCGAGCCAGACCACGACCTCGGCGGTCGCGGCGAAGGTGAAGGCGGGCACCAGGATCGCGTCGCCCGGGCGCACGCCCCTGGCCATCAGCACGAGGGCGAGGGCGTCGGTGCCGCTGCCCACGCCGATCGCGAAGCGCGCGCCGGTGAAGGCGCGCAGCGCCTCCTCGAAGGCCTCGACCTCGCGCCCGAGGATGAAGCCGCAATGATCCATGACGCGAAGGACCGCCTCGTCGAGCGCGGGCCCGAGCCGCCGGCGCTGAGCCGGCAGGTCGATGAAGGGGATGGGTTTGGTCATCTGGGATGCGGCTCGGACGGGATGCGGCTCGGGAAGGGGCGCTCAGGCGCTCGCGCGCGCGGGGGCGGCGTGGGCCTGGTGATCGGTCATCGAAAGGGCGGCGCGGTGGAGCACGTCCATGACCGCGAGCGCCTCCGTCGCACCGGTGATCGGCTCGACGCCGGAGCCGCAGCACTCGAGGAAGTGCGCGCACTCCGCCATCAGCGGCTCGGACTGCTCGATCGCGACCGGCACCGGATCGGCGCGCACGACGGTCGGCGAGCCGTTGTCCAGAGAGATCTGGTGCGGGTAGATCTGCACCTTCTTGTCCCAGGGCAGGCAATCGTCGAACACCGCCATGGCCTGCGAGCCGATGACGGAGAGGCGATGCTCCTTGAACGGGTGCAGCCAGGAGACGTGGATCATCGCCTGCGCGCCGCCGGGGAAGCCCAGCCGCATCGTCACCGCGTCCGCGGTGTCCTTGCGCAGGTGCCCCTCGCCGAAGGCCTCCACCGTCTCGGGGCGACCGCCCATCAGCGCCAGCGTCATCGACACGTCGTGCGGTGCGAGGCACCACAGCGCGTCCTCCTCCTTGCGCACGGCGCCGAGGTTCAGCCGGTTGGCGTGGACGCGCCTGACCTCGCCGAGCCGCCCCGACGAGACGAGGTGCCTGAGCGCGCGAAAGCCGTTGTGGAATTGGAGGATGTGGCCGGTCATCATGATCCGGCCGGACGCCCGCGCCGCTTCCACGACCGCCGCGGCGTCCGGGTAGTTCAGCGTCAGCGGCTTCTCGATGTAGACGTGCTTGCCCGCCGCGATCGCGGCGAGCGCCACCTCGCGGTGGAGCGAGGGCGGCGTCGCGATGGCGAGCGCGCCGATGCCGGGATCGGCGATCACCTCGCCCAGCGTCGCGCCGCGGCAGCCGAACAGCGCCGTCAGCGACTCCACCGTCTGCGGGTTCGGATCGACCACCGCCTCCAGCACGCCGAGGCCGGCGAAGCAGCGCGCGATGTTGCGTCCCCACGCACCGCAGCCGATGACGGCGATACGCGGTTTCTGGTTCTGCGCGTCCATGAAGTCCTTTCCAGCCGCGCGCCCCGCTCGGGTGGGCGGGGCCCGCACGTGATCGTCCCCGCGTGTAGCGCATCTTGGCCCGAGGTGCCATACGCTCCGCGAGCCGCTGCGGGTCGGGTCACGCATGACGTCGGCGACCCCTCGCCGCAGCATGGCGCGCGGATCGGCAATCATCGGGAGCAAGGGTGAAGACAATGAAGATCGAAGACCGTTATCGCGACCTCGCGGCCTACAACGCCTGGGCCAACCGCCGCCTCTACGACGCCGCCGCCGCGCTCCCCGATGCGGCCTACCGCTCCGAGGAAGGCGCCTTCTTCGGCTCGCTCCATCGCACGATGAACCACATCCTCGTCGGCGACACGATCTGGATGGCGCGGTTCACCGGAGAGGACACGCCGCTGCCGGCGCTCGACGCGGTCCTCCACGACGACGCGGCGGCCCTGCGCGCCGCACGCGAGGCGATGGACGCGCGCATAGTCGCCTTCGTCGAGGGGCTCGACGAAGCCGCGCTCGCCGGCGGGTTCTCGTACCGCACGATCCTCAACCCGAGCCTCGTGACCCAGCCGTTGGCACCCGCGCTCGACCACTTCTTCAATCATCAGACCCATCACAGAGGCCAGGCGCACGCGCTGCTCACGCGACTCTCGGGCACGGCGCCCTCCTTCGACCTGATCAACTTCCAGCGCGAGAGCGGGCGCGGAGGCGCCGTGATCACGCCGCTCGGCCTCGCCTGAGCTGGATCTCGCCCGGCTGCGGCATGCGTGCCGCTTCCGGCCGAGCCTCCGGCGCGAAGACGCGGCCGGAGAGCATGTCCGGCCCGCACATGCGCGCGATCTCCGCCGAGGGCGGGCAGCCGCGGGCGTCGCCGATCGCATCGAGCGCGACGGCGATCCCCGCGATCAAGGTGATCACGGCGACGATCGTGGCATGCGTGCAGAAGCGGTGCGCTGTCTCTGACATGGCGGGAAGAACGCGAATCACCTGGGTCGAGTTCCATTCCGCCCCGCCATCGCGTCGCCGCGAAGGCGTGAATGCGGCGAGACCATGACGTCCTCCGGACGCACCCCCGCCGCTCCCCGCTTTCCACAGCGCTTGTCAACGGCCGGCGCGTGGGGGAGATAGGGCGCATGCTGCACGTCAACGACCTCACCTACCGCCTGGGCGAGCGCGTCCTCATCGATCACGCCTCCTTCGCCGTGCCTGACGGGGCGCGGGTGGGCATCGTCGGGCGCAACGGCGCCGGCAAGACCACGCTCTTCCGCATCCTGATGGGCGAGATCGCACCCGAGGGGGGCACCATCGGAATGCCCAGGGGCGTGCGCATCGGCACCGTGGCGCAAGAGGCGCCGGGCGGGCCGGAGAGCCTGATCGAGGTCGTCCTCGCCGCCGACACCGAGCGCGCACGCCTCCTCGCGGAGGCCGAGCACGCGGACGGCATGCGCCGGGCGGAGATCGAGACGCGGCTCACCGACATCGGCGCGCACGCCGCGCCCGCGCGGGCGGCGACGATCCTGCACGGCCTCGGCTTCGACGCCGCCGCGCAGGCACGCCCCTGCTCGGACTTTTCCGGCGGCTGGCGCATGCGCGTGGCGCTCGCCGCCGTGCTCTTCACCGAGCCGGACCTGCTGCTGCTCGACGAGCCGACGAACTACCTCGACCTCGAGGGGACGCTCTGGCTCTACGACTACCTCGCCCGCTATCCGCACACGGTCCTCGTCATCAGCCACGACCGCGAGCTCCTCGACGAGGCGGTGGACCACATCCTCCATCTCGACCGCGGGAAACTGACGATCTACCGCGGCGGCTACACGAGCTTCGCGCGCCAGCGCGCCGAGAAGGCGATGCTGCAGATGAAGGCGAAGGCCAAGCAGGAGGAGGAGGCAAGGCACCTGCAGGCCTTCGTCGACCGCTTCCGCGCGAAGGCCTCCAAGGCGCGTCAGGCGCAGTCGCGCCTCAAGCGGCTCGAGAAGATGACGCCGATCGCGAACGTCGTCGAGGACGAGACGCTGCCCTTCGACCTGCCGAGCCCCGGCCGCGCGCTCTCCCCGCCGCTGGTGCGGGTCGACCGTGCCAGCGCCGGCTACGGCGAGCGCACGGTCCTCAAGCGCCTCGACCTGACCCTCCTGCCCGACGACCGCATCGCGCTGCTGGGCGCCAACGGCAACGGCAAGTCCACGTTCTGCAAGCTGATCGGGCGGAGGCTCGACCCGCTCACGGGCGAGGTCGTCGCCTCGCCCAAGCTCGACGTCGCGTATTTCGCCCAGCACCAGCTCGACGAGCTGCGCCTCGCCGACACGCCTTACGGTCATGTCGCGCAGCGCATGAAGGACGCGCCGGAGGCGCGGATCCGCGCCCGCTGCGCCCGCTTCGGCTTCTCGGGACCGAAGGCGGACACGCCGGTCTCGAAGCTCTCGGGCGGCGAGAAGGCGCGCCTCTTGATGGGGCTCGCGGCCTTCGACGGGCCGCATCTCCTCATCCTCGACGAGCCGACGAACCACCTCGACATCGAATCGCGGCAGGCGCTGGTGGAGGCGATCAACGCCTACGAGGGCGCGGTCGTCATCGTCAGCCACGACCGCTTCCTCATCGAGGCCTGCGCGGACCGGCTCTGGCTCGTGTCCGACGGCACGGTGGCGCCCTTCGACGGGGACATGGACGACTACCGCCGGCTCGTGCTGTCGGGCGGGCTCGATCCCGCCAAGGACGCGAAGGCCGCGGGCAAGGCGCCGGAGACCGGCGGCGAGAAGGCGGGCGCCCGGCGCGCCGCCGCCGAGAAGCGCGTCGCCCTCGGCCCCCTGCGCAAGCAGCGCGACGCGCTCGAGGGCAAGATGGAGACGCTCGGCATGCTCATCGGCAAGATCGACGCCGCGCTGGCCGACGGCACCGCCTTCCAGAAGGACCCCACCAAGGCGAGCGACCTCGCCCGCAAGCGCGCCGAGGCCGCCGATGCGCTCGCGCGGGTGGAGGAGGAGTGGCTCGCGGTGTCGGGAGAGCTGGAGGCGGCGGGGGGGTGAGCGGACGGCGCTCACCGTTCGCGCTTCACCTTCACCCTGCTCGACGCACCCCTCGGCCCACCCCTCGCCCCACCCTTCGGCCCATCCCGGAACCCCTTCTGCTTCGGCCCCTTCGAGCGGCGCGGGCCGCCGTCGCGCAGGCCGCTGCGCCCGCGCGGCCCCGGGCCCGACGGCGTGCCGGCACCGCCCTCCGACAGCATCTCGAAGCGCAGCGCGCCGGCGATCGGCGCGGCCTCGACGAGCTTCACCTCGACGGTGTCGCCGAGGCGCCAGGTCTCCCCCGTGCGCGCGCCGACGAGGGCGTGCGTGCCCTCGTCGTAGCGGTAGAAGTCCGCGCCGATGGTCGCGGCGGGCACGAACCCGTCGGCCCCCGTGTGCGCGAGCTTCACGAAGAGCCCCGCCTTGGTCACGCCGGAGATGCGGCCCGTGAAGGTCTCGCCGACGTGCTCGGCCATGTGGTGGGCGATCAACCGGTCGATCGTCTCGCGCTCGGCCACCATGGCGCGGCGCTCGGCCGCCGAGATCTGCGCGGCGATCTCGGCGAGGGCGCCGGCGTCGGTCTCCGCCGGGAGGCCGCCCGGCCCGAAGCCGTGGGCACGGATCAGGGCGCGGTGGACGATCAGGTCGGCGTAGCGCCGAATCGGCGAGGTGAAATGCGCGTAGCGGCGCAGGTTGAGGCCGAAATGGCCGTAGTTCTCGGCCGTGTACTCGGCCTGGGCCTGCGTGCGCAGGATCACCTCGTTGATGAAGGTCTCGTGCTCCATGCCGTCGACCGCCTTCAGCACGCGGTTGAACAGCGTCGCGCGCACGGGGCCGGACTTCGGCAGCTTCATCGCGATGGAGGCGAGCACCTCGCCGAGCGCGTGCATCTTCTCGAGCGAGGGCTCGTCGTGCGCGCGGTAGACGAAGGGTACCTTCGCCTTCTCCAGAGCCTCCGCCGCCGCGACGTTGGCGAGGATCATGAACTCCTCGATGAGCTTGTGCGCATCGAGCCGCTCGGGGGTGAGCACCCGGTCGACGGTGCCGTCCGCCTTGAGCACGATCTTGCGCTCGGGCAGGTCGAGCGCCAGCGGATCGCGCGCCTCGCGCGCCTTCAGGACGCAGGCATAGGCCTCCCACAGCGGCCGCAGGACGGGCTCGAGCAGCGGGCCGGTGGTCTCGTCGGGCGCACCGTCGATCGCGGCCTGCGCCTGGGCGTAGGCGAGGCGCGCGGCCGAGCGCATGGCGATGCGGTGGAAGGAGTGGCGGAGCTTGCGCCCGTCACGGCCGACCGTGATCCGCACGGCGAGCGCCGGGCGGTCCTCGTGCGGGCGAAGGCTGCACAGGTCGTTCGAGATGCGCTCGGGCAGCATCGGCACGACCCGATCGGGGAAGTAGACCGAGTTGCCGCGCACCTGCGCCTCGCGATCCATCGCCGAGCCGGGGCGCACGTAGGCGGCGACGTCGGCGATGGCGATGGTGAGGACGTGACCGCCTTCGTTGGCCGGGTCGTCGTCGCGACGCGCGTGGACGGCGTCGTCGTGGTCCTTGGCGTCCGGCGGGTCGATCGTGACGAGGGGCAGGTCGCGCCAGTCCTCGCGGGTGTCCTCCCGACCGTCAACGTCGAGCCGCACGGGCTCCATCCCCGCCGCCTCGTCGAGCACGCCCTTGGGGAAGACGTGGGGAATGCCGTGGGCGACGAGCGCGATGAGGCTCACCGCCTTCTCGGACGTCACCGAGCCGAGCCGCTCGCGCACCCGGGCGAGCGGCACGATCGCGCGCGGGCTCGAGGTGAGCGTCGCCGAGACGAGATCGCCCTCGCGGGCGTCCCCCTCGTCGCCGGGTCGGATCGCGATCTCGCGGCCCTGGCCCTTCTTGTCGACGGGCACGAGCCGCCCGCCGCCGCCGGGCAGCGGCCGGAAGATGCCGAGCACCTGGGCGCGGCTCTTCTCGAGGACCTTGACGACGCGCCCCACCCAGGGCGGCCCCTCCCCGTCCCCGCTCTCCTGCACGCGCAGCAGCACCCGGTCGTTGAGCCCCGGCGCCGGCTGACCCGGTCGCGGGCGCCGCGACGCCTCGACGAGGATCCGCGGCGCCGGCCCGAGCGTGTCCGCGTCCCATTCCGCGGGCACGGCGATGAGCTCGCCGTCGGCGTCGCGGCCGACGACGTCCGCGAGCGTCATCGACGGCAGGGCGCCGGCCTGGAGCAGGTTCCTGCGGCGGCGCTCGAGGACGCCGTCGTCCTCGAGGTCGCGGATCATCTGCTTGAGCAGGATCTTGTCGGCGCCGCCGATGCCGAAGGCGCGCGCGATCTCGCGCTTGCCGACCTTGCCGGGCTGGGAGCGCACGAAGGCGACGACCGCCTCCCGCGACGGGAGGCCGGGGGCGTCCGTGGGCTCGATTCGATCCTTGCGCCTGGGCAACCTTGAATATCCACTTCGAGGCGGGGGCGCGCCGTGTCCACGGCGCCTGAGAACAGGTTCCTGCTGTGTATAAACGAAGCCGCGGGGATTTTCGACGCGCCGCCTCGACAAATCGAAAAGTTGTGGCACTAAAGAGATTGCGCACATTTAAAAACAGCCGATCCGAAGGATCGCGAGCCTCAGGAGGACGCCCGTGGCATCGAGCACCGCACCCCTTCCCCATTTCGACGAAGGGCGCCCGTGGCACGCCCACTACCCGGCAACCGTGGCGCCCTCGATCGACGTCGAGGCCGCCGGTACGCTGGCGGACCTGTTCCGCGACGGCGTCGCGCGCTTCGCCGCGCGCCCGGCGCTGGAGAGCTTCGGCAAGGAGATGACCTATGCCGAGCTCGGCCGCGCCGCCGCCGCCGTCGCCTCCTGGCTGCAGTCCCGTGGGCTCGAGAAGGGCGACCGCGTCGCGATCATGATGCCCAACGTCATGGCCTACCCGGCGGTGCTGTTCGGCATCCTCACCGGCGGTTTCACGGTGGTGAACGTCAACCCGCTCTACACCGCCCGCGAGCTGACGCACCAGCTCGCCGACTCGGGCGCCAAGGCTTTGTTCGTGCTCGAGAACTTCGGCCACACGGTGCAGGAGTCGGCGCCCGCGCTCGCGGCGCTCGAGACCGTCGTCGTCGTCGCGCCGGGCGACCTGCTCGGGCTCAAGGGCCACCTGATCAACTTCGTCTCGCGCAGGGTGAAGAAGGCGGTGAAGCCGTATTCCCTGCCGCGCGCGGTGCGCTTCGCCCAGGTGATGAAGGAGGGCGGCGCCCGTGCGCCGGCTCCCGTCGACGTCGGCCTCGACGACGTCGCCTTCCTGCAATACACCGGCGGCACGACCGGCGTCGCCAAGGGCGCGACGCTGCTCCATCGCAACGTCGTCGCCAACGTGCTCCAGGCCGAGGCCTGGCTGAGGCCCTACGCGGGCGATCGCGACGACCACGTGATGGTCACCGCGCTGCCGCTCTACCACATCCTCGCGCTCACCGCCTGCGGCCTGTTCATGGTGCGGCTCGGGGCGAAGCAGATCCTCGTCGCCAACCCGCGCGACATCCCCGGCTTCGTCGAGACGCTGAAGGGCAGGCGCTTCACCATGATGGTGCTGGTGAACACGCTCTACAACGCGCTCGCCAACGCCAAGGGCATCGAGGAGGTGGACTTCTCGAGCCTCGCCTTCTGCATCTCGGGGGGCATGGCGACGCAGGCCGCCGTCGCCAAGCGCTGGAAGACGCTCACCGGCAAGCCGATCGTGGAGGGCTACGGCCTCTCGGAGACCTCGCCGGTCGTGTGCGTCAATCGGCTCGACATCGAGGAGTTCACCGGGACGATCGGCCTGCCGCTGCCCTCGACGGACGTCCAGGTCCTGTCGCCGGACGGCGAGCGCCTGCCGTACGGCGAGACCGGCGAGCTCGCGGTGCGCGGCCCGCAGGTCATGGCCGGCTACTGGAACCGGCCCGACGAGACCGCCGAGGTGATGACGCCCGACGGCTTCTTCCGCACCGGCGACATCGCCGTGCTCCAGCCCGACGGGCAGGTGCGCATCGTCGACCGCATCAAGGACATGATCCTCGTCTCCGGCTTCAACGTCTATCCCAACGAGGTCGAGGACGTGCTCGCCTCCCACCCGAAGGTGCTCGAGGCCGCGGTCATCGGCGTGCCGGATTCGCACTCGGGCGAGGTCCCGGCGGCCTACGTGGTCAAGCGCGACGAGAGCCTCGGCGCGGAGGAGCTGCGCGCCTACTGCAAGGCGAACCTCACCGGCTACAAGGTGCCCCGCCACTTCCACTTCCGCGAGGCGCTGCCCAAGACCAACGTCGGCAAGATGCTGCGCCGGGCCCTGCGCGACGAGGTACTCGCAGAGAGGAAGGCGGGCCGCTGAGGCGCTCTCGCGACCCGTGCGACGACGCTGCAAGCCTCGCGCAAGGTCCCCGCGCGAGGCTCACTCCCATGACGGACGGAAGCCGAACCCGATGGCTCCGAGGCATGACGCCGCTCCGTCATCCCGGTGAAAGCCCGGGATGTCCCTCTTCCAATCGCACTCGAAAGGGACATCACCATGTCGAGCCTTCTGACCAACTCCGCCGCGATGACGGCGCTGCAGACGCTGACCGCCACCAACAAGAAGATGGAGGTCACGCAGAACCGCATCTCCACCGGCCAGCGGGTCTCCACCGCTGCCGACAACGCGGCGTACTGGTCCATCGCGACCACGATGCGCTCGGACAACAAGGCGCTCAGCGCCGTGCAGGACGCCCTCGGCCTCGGCGCCGCCACCGTGGACGTCATGTACACCGCGCTGAACTCCACCGTCGAGGTGGTCTCCGAGATCAAGGCCAAGATCACCGCCGCGGCTCAGCCGGGCGTCGATCGCGGCAAGATCCAGAGCGAGATCGCCGAGCTCCAGAACCAGCTGCAGTCGATCTCCAACTCCGCGGTGTTCAACGGCGAGAACTGGCTGTCCTTCGACAGCACCTCGGCGGCGGCCACCGACAAGGAGATCGTCAGCTCCTTCACCCGCACGGCCACGGGCGCGGTGAGCCTGGAGACGACGACCGTCGTCGTCACGAACACGCTCCTGATCGACACGAACGCCGCCAACACGGGCATCCTCGACCAGGATCGCTCGGCCGCCTTCGCCCTCACGGGCGCGTCGGTCACCGGCACCAGCGTGATGGATCTGAACGTGAACGCGGCGGTGGCGGACGCCAATACCGCGGCCGACATGCAGCAGCTGATCGGCCTCGTCGACGCGGCCCTGTCCGACATCACGGACGCGGCCACGAACCTCGGCGCCATCAAGAACCGCATCGGTCTCCAGCAGGACTTCGTGAAGGGCCTCAAGGACTCGATCGATCGCGGCGTGGGCCAGCTCGTGGACGCCGACATGAACGCGGAGTCGACGCGCCTCCAGGCGCTCCAGGTGCAGCAGCAGCTGGGCATCCAGGCGCTCTCGATCGCCAACTCGAACAGCCAGAACATCCTCTCGCTGTTCCGCTGATCGGGCGATCCCGCGTCTCGGGAACCGGTCCCCTCACGGGGACCCGCGAACCCCGCTCCTCCGGGAGCGGGGTTCTCTCGTTCCCCGGCCGGGGAGGAGGCGGCCGCGGCGTGAAGATTCGCGACGGAGACGCGTCGATTTCGCACAAGTCCTCGCTTCGCGCGCGCTCGCGAGGCTATTGCGCCGAGCCGGGGAATGAAAGCCCGGAAACGAGATTGTAGTGATCCCGTATCTGCCGTAGCTTTCCCCCGGACGGGGCGGTCCGCACGACGTCCGTTGCTGGCGGGCGCCACCGCAGGGCCGTCGGCACGGCATCGCAGCCTGGGGGAGGGGCCGAAGTGTATAGCAAGATCCTGACGCCCGTCGATCTGGCGCATCGCGAGCGGCTCGCCAAGGCCGTCGACACGGCGGTCGACCTCGCGCGCCACTGGGGGATTCCCGTCGTGCTCGTGGGCGTGACGGAGGCCGCGCCGAGCGCGGTCGCACGCAATCCGCAGGAATACGCACGCGAGCTCGCCGCCGTCGCCGAGGAGACGGCGCGGGCCACCGGCGTCGCGGTCGAGGCACGCACCTACACCGCCCACGATCCGGCGACGCAGATCGACGACACGATCCTGAAGGCCGTCGCGGACACCGGTGCGGACCTCGTCGTGATGGCCTCGCACGCGCCGACCGTGGGCGACGCGCTGGTGCCCTCGCACGGCGGGCGTCTCGCGAGCCACGCCGCGATCTCGGTCTTCCTCGTGCGCTGAGCGCGCGGGGCGGGCGCGACGCCGAGCGGCGGAAGCACGAGCAGCCAAGGGGGGAAATTCCATGAACGACGACCCGACGCGCGCACCCGACCCGTCCGGGATCGACGCCATCCCGGCGCCGGAGGGCGCGACCACGCCGATCGACACCGACTACACGATCGGCCAGGACAACGTCGAACTCCAGGTCGGCCCGTTCGGTCTCGACATCCACAACCCGGTCTTCCTGATCTCCGGGCTCACCGTCGTCGCCTTCGTGGTTCTCACCCTCGCCTTCCAGAACAGCGTCGAGCCGCTGTTCGCGGGGCTGCGCGACTTCCTGACCTCGACGCTCGACTGGTTCTTCCTGGGCGCCGCCAACGTCTTCGTCGTCCTGTGCCTCGTGCTGATCGCGAGCCCGCTCGGCAAGGTGAGGCTCGGCGGCAGGGAGGCGACGCCCGACTATTCGTACATCGGCTGGTTCGCCATGCTGTTCGCCGCCGGGATGGGCATCGGGCTGATGTTCTACGGCGTTTCCGAGCCCATCTCGCACTATTCCACCGCGATCGGCGGAATCGCCTCCGAGGGCGGCGTGCGCACCGACTGGGCGCCGCTCGGCGGCGCGGCGGGAGACCAGGCGGAGGCCGCGCGGCTGGGCATGGCCGCCACGATCTTCCACTGGGCACTCCACCCCTGGGCGATCTACGCCATCGTGGCGCTCGCGCTCGCGCTGTTCTCCTACAACAAGGGCCTGCCGCTCACGATCCGCTCGATCTTCTATCCCGTCTTCGGGGAGCGGGTCTGGGGCTGGACCGGCCACGTCATCGACGTGCTCGCCGTGTTCGCGACCCTGTTCGGGCTCGCCACCTCGCTCGGCTTCGGTGCCGAGCAGGCGAGCGCCGGCCTCGCCTTCCTCTTCGGCCTGCCGGACACCGACGGATCGAAGGTGGTGCTGATCCTCGCCATCACGGGCGTCGCGCTGATCTCGGTCGCGGCCGGCCTCGACGCCGGCGTGAAGCGGCTCTCCGAGGTCAACATGGTGCTCGCGGCGGTGCTGCTCGGATTCGTCGTCCTGGTCGGGCCGACCATGCTGATCCTCGGCGGCTTCTTCCAGAACCTGTGGGCCTACGTCGCGTACCTGCCCGCGCTGTCGAACCCCGTCGGGCGCGAGGACGCGAACTTCTCCCAGGGCTGGACGGCGTTCTACTGGGCCTGGTGGATCTCCTGGTCGCCCTTCGTGGGCATGTTCATCGCGAGGGTCTCGCGCGGGCGTACGGTGCGCGAGTTCCTCACCTGCGTGCTGATCATCCCCTCGCTCGTCTCGGTGCTGTGGATGACGGCCTTCGGCGGCACGGCGATCGACCAGATCGTGAGCCGAGGCATCACCGCCGTGCAGGACGCGCCGCTGGAACTCAAGCTCTTCGAGATGCTCCAGGGCCTGCCGCTGACGCAGATCACCTCCTTCGTCGGCATCGTGCTCGTGATCGTCTTCTTCGTGACCTCGTCGGATTCCGGCTCGCTCGTCATCGACACGATCACCGCCGGCGGCAAGGTCAACGCGCCGGTGCCCCAGCGCATGTTCTGGGCGGTGTTCGAGGGCCTGATCGCCATCGCGCTCCTCCTCGGGGGCGGCCTGGCGGCGCTGCAGGCGATGGCGGTTTCGACGGGCTTCCCGTTCACGATCGTGCTGCTGCTCGGCTGCTTCGCCATCGTCAAGGGGCTGATGAGCGAGCCGCGCTGAGAGGGCGCGCCGGCGTGCATGCGGGTAGCCGAGGCGGGCGCGGCGCGTCATGATGAAACGATGAGCGACCCCCTGCCCGGAATCCTCGCCTTCCTGCGCGCCGCCGAGGCGCTGAAGGTGCGCCACCGCTCGGGCCACACGTCCGACGGCGCGCCCGAGAGCATCGCCGCGCATTCCTGGCGCCTCGCGCTGGCGGCGATCGTTCTCGGCGACGCGCTCGGGGAGCACGACCGGCTGCGGCTCCTCGAGCTGTGCGTGCTGCACGACCTCGGCGAGGCCATATCCGGGGACGTGCCGGCCATCCATCAGCGACCGGACGACGGCCGCGCCGCCCGAGAGCGGGCGGATCTCGAGACCCTGTGCGCGCCGCTGCCCGCGGCCCTTCGCGAGAGGCTGCTCGCGCGCCACGACGAGTACGACGCCGGCGCGACCCGCGAGGCGGTCCTCGCCAAGGCGCTCGACAAGATCGAGACCATCCTCCAGCACCTGCAGGGCGACAACGGCCCCGACTTCGACCACGGCTTCAACCTCGGCTACGCCCGCGCCCGCACGGACGCCGACCCCCTCACGGTGCGTCTGCGGGCGATGCTCGACGAGGAGACCCGCGCTCGGTCGCAGACGGGCGACGCCCCTTCCCCGCCGCCGCGGCCGCGCTAGCTCTGGAGTTCAGATTAAATTCGGGACCCGGCCGTGTCGCAGAGCGCCCTCATCGTCATCGGCGAATTCTCGCTCCTCGTGGCGGTCCTCGGCTTCGCCGCCTGGGAGGTCTGGAAGCTCAGGCGCGAGAAGCGTTGAGCGCGCGCCCGTGGGCCTCCCGCCCGCGCGTGTTTTCGTTGACACGCCGCGGCCTTCCCATAGAATTCGCCTGCTGCCGCCCTTCTCGGGCGGCGCTTTCATTTGTGGGCGCGCCGGACGCGCGCCCCCTCCCGCGAAGAGGATGGAGCCCGTGACCTCTGCGATCCTGCCGACCTACGCACGCGCCGACGTGGCCTTCGAGAGGGGCGAAGGGGCCTGGCTCGTGTCGCGACGCGGCGAGCGCTGGCTCGACTTCGGCGCGGGCATCGCGGTCAACTCGGTGGGCCACGCGCACCCGCACGTCGTCGCCGCGCTCGTCGAACAGGCGGGCAGGCTCTGGCACACCTCGAACCTGTTCGAGATCCCCGAGGGCGAGCGCCTGGCGCAGCGGCTCGTCGACGCCACCTTCGCCGACCGGGTGTTCTTCACCAATTCCGGCGCGGAGGCCAACGAGGGCGCGATCAAGATGGCGCGCCGCTGGCAGCACGTGAACGGCCGGCCGGAACGCTACCGCATCCTCACCTTCGAGGGCGCCTTCCACGGGCGCACGCTCGCGACCATCGCCGCCGGCGGCCAGAAGAAGTACCTCGAGGGCTTCGGCCCCAAGGTGGAGGGCTTCGACCAGGTGCCCTTCGGCGACCACGAGGCCATGCGCGCGGCGATCGGGCCGGAGACGGCGGCGATCCTCGTCGAGCCGATCCAGGGCGAGGGCGGCATCAGGCCGGTGCCGCACCAGTGCCTGCGCGGCCTGCGCGCGCTGTGCGACGAGGCCGGACTCCTCCTGATCTACGACGAGGTGCAGACCGGCGTCGGCCGCACCGGCAAGCTCTTCGCCCACGAATGGGCCGGCCCCGAGGCGCGCCCCGACGTCATGACGGTCGCCAAGGGCATCGGCGGCGGCTTCCCCATGGCCGCGATCCTGTGCACCGAGGACGCGGGACGGGCGCTCGCGGCGGGAACGCACGGCACGACCTTCGGCGGCAACCCGCTCGCCATGGCGGTCGGCAACGCCGTGCTCGACGTCGTGCTCGCCGACGGCTTCCTGGAGGAGGTGCGCCGCACGGGCCTGCTCCTCAAGCAGGGGCTCGCGGCGCTGCGCGACCGGCATCCGGACGTGATCGAGGAGGTCCGCGGCGAGGGGCTGATGATCGGCCTGCGCTGCCGCGTGCCCAACGGCGACCTCGTCTCCGCCATGCGCGAGGAGAAGATGATCGGCATCGCCGCAGGCGACAACGTCGTGCGCCTGCTGCCGCCGCTCATCGTGCGCGACGCGGAGACGTCGGAGGCGCTGCGCCGGCTCGAGGCGGCGTGCGTCGCGATCGAGCGGGCGTCGGCCGAGGCGGCCCCGGCCGCGGCCGCGGGAGCACGCCGATGAACGCGCCCATCCCGAAGCCCGCCGCCGCCACCCGCCACTTCACCGACCTGACGACGCTGTCCGGCGAGGAGTTGCGGCGCATCCTCGACATCGGCGTGCGGATCAAGGCCGCGCGCCGCCGCGGCGAGCGCCAGGCCGACCGCCCGCTCGAGGGCAAGACGCTGGCGATGATCTTCGACAAGCCGTCGACCCGCACCCGCGTCTCCTTCGACGTCGGCATGCGCGAGCTCGGCGGCGAGTCGATCATGCTCACCGGCAAGGAGATGCAGCTCGGCCGCGGCGAGACGGTGGCGGACACCGCGCGCGTGCTCTCGCGCTACGTCGACGTGATCGTAATCCGCACGCTCGAGCACGAGACGCTGCTCGAGCTCGCGGCCAACGCCACGGTGCCGGTGATCAACGCCCTCACCAAGCTCTCGCACCCCTGCCAGATCATGGCCGACGTGATGACCTTCGAGGAGCATCGCGGGCCGATCGCCGGCCGGACCGTGGCCTGGGTGGGCGATTCGAACAACGTCCTCGCCTCCTGGGTGCACGCGGCCGCGCGTTTCGGCTTCCGCCTGCAGGTCGCGACGCCTCCCGAGCTCACGCCGCCCGGGGAATTGCTCGCCTGGGCCCGCACCGCGGGCGCCGACGTCGTCGTCGGCACGGACGCGCAGGCCGCGGTCGCGGGCGCCGACGCCGTCGTCACCGATTGCTGGGTGTCGATGGGCGACGAGGACGAGGGGCGACGCCACAATCTGCTCGCCCCCTACCAGGTGAACGAAGCCCTCATGGCGAAAGCCAAATCGGACGCCATATTCATGCATTGCCTTCCCGCCCACCGCGGCGAGGAGGTGACGGACGCGGTCATGGACGGGCCGCATTCGGTGGTGTTCGACGAGGCGGAGAACCGGCTGCATGCGCAGAAGGGAGTTCTCGCCTGGTGCTTCGGGATAGAGGTATGACGCAGACGCATTTCGAGGGCGCGGACGACGTCGTCCTCCCCTTCGCGGTCGAGGCGCTCGACGTGCGCGGACGGGTGGTGCGGCTCGGCGAGGCCGTGGACACCCTGGTGGCGCGCCACGGCTATCCGGACGCGGTGGCGCGCGTCGTCGGCGAGGCGGCGGCGCTTACCGCGCTGCTCGGCGCCTCGCTCAAGTTCGACGGGCGCTTCCAGCTTCAGACCAAGACCGACGGGCCGATCGAGATGATCGTCGTCGACTACGACGCGCCCGACCGGCTGCGCGCCTTCGCGCGCTTCGACGCCGGCAAGGTCGCGCAGACCACGGGCGCGGGCGAGCCCCTGCGCGGGGCCGAGGTCGGCCGCCTGCTCGGGCACGGCCACCTCGCCATGACGATCGACCAGGGGCCGGAGCTGCGGCGCTACCAGGGCGTGGTGCCGCTCGAGGGCCAGGGCCTCGAGGAGGCGGCGCACCAGTATTTCCGCCAGTCTGAGCAGATCCCGACCCGCATCCGCCTCGCCGTCGCCGAGGAGCTGACCGGCGGGGAGGCGCGCGCCTACCGCGCCGGCGGCATGATGGTGCAGTTCCTCCCCTCCTCCAGCGACCGCAGGCGCCAGGCCGAGCTGCCGCCGGGCGACGTGCCGGAGGGGCATCCGGCGCACGATCGCGCCGAGCCGGCGGAGGACGACGCCTGGATCGAGGCGAAGTCGCTCGTCGACACGATCCAGGATCACGAGCTGATCGACCCGTCGGTATCGAGCGAGCGGCTCCTGTTCCGCCTCTTCCACGAGCGCGGCGTGCGCGTCTTCGAGGCGCAGGGCATCCGCGAAGCCTGCCGCTGCTCGCGCGAGCGCGTCGTCGACGTCCTGACCCGCTTCCCCGAGGAGGAGCGGCGCGAGATGGTGGCCGACGACGGCTCGATCCAGGTCACCTGCGAGTTCTGCTCGCGCAGGTACGCCTTCGAGCCGAGCGAGATCGAGGAGACGGCGGCGCGGGAATAGGCGGAACCGGAGCCTCGATCGGGTCGCTCGCCGCTTTCCTGTCGTCCGGACGGACTCCATCGAGCATACGCCCCCGAACGGTGCTCGTTCGGAGGCGCCGCCGATCGGGCCGGCGACATCTCATCGTGTCATACGGTATCTGTATACTACTTTAAATCGCGCACCTACGCGACCGCGCCGATCCCCAGCACCGCGAGCAGCAGCAGGATCACGAAGATCGCGATGAAGATGAAGAACAGGATCTTGGCGATCTGAGCGGCACCCGCGGCGACGCCGGTGAAGCCGAGCGCGCCGGCGACGAGGGCGATGACGAGGAAGATGAGGGCCCATTCGAGCATGGTGGTTCTCTCCGGTCGTGAGGGGGTGGGGGACGTCGGCCCCTAGAGGCGGGCGGCCTGGAGGGCGTGCGCGACGCGGTCGTCGCGCTGCCGTGGCCCCGGGCCGATCGGCCCGTAGTCGCCGCGCAGCGCCTTGAGCGCGTGGCGTTCGGTGTCGATCTCCCGCGCCGTGCGGACGTCGAGGGAGCGCAGGACGGGTACCGGCGGGCACCAGCCCTGCACGGCGTGCTGGAGCAGGAATGCCGTGACGGCGATCGGCAGCGCCAGGAACCTGCGGTCGGCGAAGATGCCGAGCAGAGTCCCCGAGAGCGCGAGCGTCGCGGCGTTGGCCTCGAGCACGCGCTCGACGTCCCATTCCGCGTCGAGCGCGCGCAGGCGGGCGTCGATGCGGTCGGGACGGCGGGCGTGCCAGCGCACGCTCGCATTGATCGCATGGTCGATCCGGGCGTTCGCCTCGTCGCTGGAATGGCGGCGAACGCGGGTCGCCGTGTCGCTGATCATCTCGCGGCTCCTCTCGCGAAGCTCCGGGGCGTGTCGTCGTCCCGGGAACGCCCGAGCCGCGCAAAACGATCCCGGATGCCGCGCAGGCGCGCGGATCGGGCGTGCCGCGCGCGCCGGCGGATGGTCGCTCCGGGGGTTCGTGGCGGCGATCAGCCGTCCTGCGCAGGCGGCGCGCGCAGCGCGGTCTCGCGGCGGCCGAGCCGGCGTCGCGCCCACGCCTTGGCCCGGAGGACGGCCTCGTCGATACGCAGCAGGCGATCCGCGACGCGGGCGAGGCGGGGGGCGTCGCAGGACGGCGAGAGCGCGAGCAGGCGGTCGTCGACCGCGAGGCGATCGGTCCACAGCGACTCGATCGGATGGCCCGGCGCCGCGCAGGAATCGAGCGCCCGCGCCGGATGCTCCCCGGCGCGCACCCGCTCGGCGGTCCAGGCGTCGAGCAGCTGGCCGGGCGAGGCCTTGGCGAAGCGCTCGTCGTAGGCGCACTTGAAGGTGCCGCCGCGATCCCCCGCGAGGACGTGAACGGATGCCGCCACCGGCACGCCGTCGACGCGCATGAGGTCGACGACGACCCGCGGGGCGCGCGACGCCGGCGCGAGGGCCGCCTGCGCGAAGGCGCGCGTGCCGGACGCGCACGCGAGCGCGGTCCCGGCCCGCCCCTTCCAGCCCGCGCGCTCGAGCGCGAGGAAGGCGTCCACGCCCAAGGCGACGTCGGCCCCCGCGAGCGTCTCGCAGGTCGCCGTCCCCATCCGCGCGAGCGTGCCCACCGCGCGCCGCAGCTCCTTGCGCTTGCGCGACGACGGCTCCGTCGTCTCCCCCCCGGAGATCGCCGCACGGACGAAGCCGCCGACCCGCGCCGTCGCGAGACCGGCCTCGCCGGCGGCGGCCTCGAGCGCGGCTGCGCTCGCGCCCGCGACGCACAGCGGCAATCGCAGCACCGCGCCCGGCGCGTGGGCCGCGAGAGTCTCGACGAGCGCAGCTGCCGCGCCCCGCGGGTCGGCAGCGTCGAGGAGCGGGGTCGTGTCGACGATCATCGGGTGGCGCAGGCCCGCGAGACGGGGCGGCAGGAGGCCGGGCACGCCGGCCCTGCGGACGAGCGGCAGCAGGGCGACGACGCGCGGTCCGCCGGCCCGGTCCTCGGCGAGGACGATCGCGCAGGGGACGTGTCGCCCGCGCATCAGCGGCACGAGGAAGTCCGGCCCGAAGAACGGGTTGGCGGTCGCGGCGCCGCCGGCGAGGCGCGCCCAGGCGGCGCGCAGGGCCGGATCGGCGGCGATCTCGGCGAGGGGCCGCACGGCGCCGCGCGCCGCACGCGCGGCCGTCGTCCTGTCGCGCCATCCGCCCATCGCGGCCGCCCTCCCGCTGGTTCGCGAGGGGCAGGACTAGCAGGCGTGCCCTAAGGGCGGGTTACGGTGAGAGCGGGGTCGGTTCGGCCCTGGTCCCGTCAACCCTGGTCTTCCGCGCGGCGCAGGCGCTCCCAGGAATTGGGCTGGGCGACCATCGTGCGGATCGCGTCGAGGTTGGCGGCCACCGCGGCGGGCGGGAGGTCGCGGGCGAGCACCGTCTCGGCATCGTCCATCTTGCCCTGGAGGCCGAGCACGAGGGCGAGATTCTGCCGCACGCGCGCATCCGCGTCCGGATGCGCCGCCGCCTGCCGGAGCATGACCTCCGCCCGCGGCAGCTGGTCGGAGAGCGCGAGCGAGAGGCCGTAGTTGGAGAGCACCGTCGGCTCCCCCGGCACGAGGTTGAGCGCCGCCTGGTAGAAGCGCTGGGCGCGCGCCGGATCGCCGAGCTGGTCGGCGACGGCGCCCTGGGCGGAGAGGACGCGCCAGTCCGGGTTCTGCGGGGAATGCGCGCGGGCGAGCACCTCCTGCGCTTCCTGCAGGCGTCCCGCGTCCGCGAGCGCACGGCCGTAGGCGCCGGCGAGGGCCTTGTCGTCGGCGTTGCGCAGCGAGGCCTGCTGGAGCACCGCCACCGCCTGGGCGCGCTGGTCGAGCCGGCGCAGGACCTGGGCGTAGGCCATCGCGACCTGGGCGTTGCCGGGATCGGCCGCGTTGCGGCGCGCCAGCGTGTCGGAGGCGCCGCGCAGGTCGGTATCGGACGCCGCCGCCAGCCGTGCGGGATCGATCGATCCCGTCGTGGCGGGCCCGCGCGAGGAGAGGCAGCCGGCCGTCGAGAGGGCGAGCCCCGCGACGAGGACGAGCGCCGGCAGCCGCCGCAGGCGGGCACCTCCCCCGTTCGGCACGCGTGTCGTCGTCATCCCCGGCTCCTTCGAATCGCGCTCTCCGATCGCGCCTCCCGGCGCCCGGCGAACCAATTGCAAGCTGTTGACGTCCATACTCTTTTAACCTTACCGCGGCGTTAACGCGCCGCCGCGGCGGAGCCGGCCCGCTTGCCATCGCGCGAGGCGCGCCCGATAACCGGACGCGTTCATTCCGGAGGGGTCATGCCGCACCGCGCGCTCGAAACCGATCCGGCCGCCGCTGCGGTCGGGGTCCATCTCGTCGACGAGGGGAGCTGGCCGGCGCTCGCCGAGACGCTCGATCCGCGGGAGCGGCGCTTCGCGCAGGCGCAGGGCTTCGCCCCGAAGCCGGGCCGGCTCGTCGTCCTGCCCGACGCCGAGGGCGGCATCGCGCGGGCGCTCGCCTGCCTCGATCCGCACGATCCCTTCGCGGTGGGCCGGCTCGCGACGGCCCTGCCCGCGGGCACCTGGCGGCTCGATCCCGCGCCGGCGAACGCCGAGCTCGCCGCGCTCGCCTTCGCGCTCGGCGCCTACCGGTTCGACCGCTACAAGCGCGGCGCGAAGGACGAGGCGCCGCGCGCCCGCCTCGTCGTGCCCGACGGCGTCGACGGGGGCGCGGTCCTGCGCGTCGCCGAGGCGGTGTGCCTCGGCCGCGACCTCGTCAACACGCCGGCGAACGATCTCGGGCCGGACGGCCTCGCCGCGGCCGTCGTCGCGCTCGCCGAGCGCCACGGCGCCGACGTCTCGGTGATCGAGGGCGAGGCGCTGCTCGAACGCGGCTTCCCGATGATCCACGCGGTCGGCCGCGCCGCCTCCCGCGCGCCGCGGCTCGCGGACCTGACCTGGGGCGCCGCCGACGCGCCGAAGGTGACGCTGGTGGGCAAGGGCGTCGCCTTCGACACCGGCGGGCTCGACATCAAGCCGTCCTCCGCCATGGCCCTGATGAAGAAGGACATGGGCGGGGCCGCCGCGGCCATCGCCACCGCGGCGATGATCATGGCGGCGAACCTGCCGGTGCGGCTGCGCCTGCTCGTCCCCGCGGTGGAGAACTCGATCGCCGGCGACAGCTTCCGGCCCGGGGACGTGCTCGCGAGCCGCAAGGGGCTCACCGTCGAGATCGGCAACACGGACGCGGAAGGGCGCCTCATCCTCGCCGACGCGCTGGCGCTCGCCGACGAGGAGGCGCCCGATCTCCTCGTCGACTTCGCCACCCTCACCGGCGCGGCGCGCGTCGCGCTCGGGCCGGACCTCCCCGCGCTGATGACCGACGACGAGGGGCTCGCCGCCGACCTGGCGCGGCTGTCGGACGCCGTGCACGATCCCGTCTGGCGCCTGCCGCTGTGGAAGCCCTACGACAAGCTGCTCGACTCGAAGATCGCCGACGTCAACCACATCTCCGGCGGCCCGCACGCGGGGGCGATCACGGCCGGCCTCTTCCTGCGCCGCTTCGTCTCCAAGGCGAAGGCCCATGCGCATCTCGACCTCTTCGCCTGGAACCCGAGCACGAAGCCCGGGCGCCCGGAGGGCGGAGAGGTGCAGGCGGGACGCCTCGTCCACGCGCTCGTCGCCGAGCGCTTCGGGGGAGGCCGCGGCTGAGGGCCGCCGGTGCGGCGACGGGACCGGTGGATTTGTGCCGCGAACCTGCGCGAAGCCACTGGCGGGACGCGCGCAAGGCTGCTTGTGTAGCGAAACGGAGCCGGCGCGGAGGAGCGGGATGACGCGGGGATCGATCGGGACGCAGCGGGAGGGCGGGCGATGGCCGCGCCGCTGAAGCTCCCGCGCTGGGCGGACGTCGCCCTCGTCCCGGCGGTGAGCGTCGTCGCCGCCTTCCTCGTCGCCGGCCTCGTGGTGCTCTTCATCGGCGAAGATCCACTGACCGTCACCCGCGTGCTGATCTACGGCTCGCTGGGGACGGGCTACAGCCTCGGCTTCACGCTGTTCTACGCCACGAACTTCATCTTCACCGGGCTCGCCGTCGCGGTGGCCTTCCACGCCGGCCTGTTCAACATCGGCGGCGAGGGGCAGGCGATCCTCGGCGGCATCGGGCTCGCACTGGCGCTGCTCTTCCTGCCCGTCCCCGCCTTCCTGGCGATCCCGCTCGGCATCCTCGCGGCCGCTGCCTTCGGCGCCTTCTGGGGCGTCGTGCCCGGCTACCTCCAGGCCTATCGCGGCAGCCACATCGTCATCACGACGATCATGTTCAACTGGCTCGCCTCGATCCTGTCGGTCTACCTCCTCGTCAACGTCCTGCGCCCGCCGACGTCGATGAACCCGGAGACGCCGCTCTTCCCACAGGCGTCGTTCATCCCCGCGATGCACGAGCTGGGCGCCGCGGTCGGCCTCGAGCTGCCGCGCTCCCAGCTCAACGCCTCGCTGTTCCTGGCGCTGATCGCGGCGTGGCTCGTCTGGCTGCTGATCTTCCGCTCGCGGCTCGGCTACGCCATCCGCACGGTGGGCGCGAACCCCTCTGCCGCCGTCTACGCCGGCATCTCGCCGCAGGCGGTGACCGTCGTCGCCATGGCGATCTCGGGCGCGCTCGCCGCCGGTCTGGCCGTCAACGAGCTGATGGGCTACCAGCACCGGCTGATCCTGGAGTTCACCTCGGGCTACGGCTTCGTCGGCATCGCGGTGGCGCTGATGGGGCGCGGGCATCCGGTGGGGATCATCCTCGCCTCCCTCCTCTTCGGCATGCTCTACCAGGGTGGCGCCGAGCTCGCCTTCGAGGTGCCCGCCATCACGCGAGACATGATCGTGGTGATCGGCGGCGTGCTGATCCTCTTCGCCGGCGCGCTCGACGGCCTGTTCAAGCGCCTCGTCGCCGCCGCCTTCGCCGGGCGCGCGGTCCAGCCGGTGGCGAAGGAGGCCTGAGCCATGGACGCGATGGGCCTCCTCGCGCTCGGCGAATCCACGCTGCGGCTGACGATCCCGCTGCTCTGCGCCTGCCTCGCCGGCCTCTGGTCGGAGCGCTCGGGCGTCATCGACATCGGGCTCGAGGGCAAGCTCCTGATCGCGGCCTTCGCCGCCGCGGCCGCGAGCTATGCCACCGGGTCGGCCTATTGGGGCCTCCTCGCCGGCATCGGCGCCTCGACGCTGTTCGCGCTGGTGCACGGCTTCGCCTCGATCTCGCAGCGGGGCAACCAGATCGTCTCGGGCGTGGCCATCAACATGCTGGCCGCCGGCCTCACCGCCGTGATCGGCAACGCCTGGTACGGCCAGGGCGGGCGCACGCCGCCGCTCGAGGGCGACCAGCGCTTCCTCGCGCTCTTCGACGTCTCCGACCAATCGCGGATCGTGCAGGTGCTGTTCGGCCAGTCCTTCCTGGTCTACCTCGCCCTCCTTCTCGTGCCGCTGACCTGGTACGTCCTGGCGAAGACGCGGTTCGGATTGCGCCTGCGCGCGGTGGGCGAGAAGCCGGCGGCGGTGGACACGGCCGGCATCTCGGTGACCGGCCTGCGCTACTCCGCGGTGATCATCGCGGGCGTGTTCTGCGGCATCGGCGGCGCCTTCATCGGCACCGCGTTGTCCGCCGGCTTCCTGCCGGGCATGACCGCGGGCAAGGGCTTCATCGCGCTCGCCGCCCTGATCTTCGCCAAATGGCGGGCCTGGCCGGCGCTCGGCGCGTGCCTGTTGTTCGGCTTCCTCGAGGCGCTCTCGATCCGCCTCCAGGGCGTCGACATCCCCGGGCTCGGCGAGATGCCGGTCCAGGCGATCCAGGCCCTGCCCTACGCCATGACCGTGATCCTGCTCGCGGGCTTCGTCGGCCGCGCCATCCCGCCCCGCGCCGCCGGTCAGCCCTACGTGAAGGAGCGTTGATGGGAACGCACGCCCGGCTCGACGACCTCTTCGCCGCCGCGAAGGCCGTGCAGGCCCGCGCGCACGTGCCCTACTCGCGCTTTCCGGTGGGCGCAGCGATCCGGGACGAGGCGGGGCGCATCCATGCCGGCTGCAACGTCGAGAACGCCGCCTACCCGCAGGGCGCCTGCGCGGAAGCGGGCGCGATCTCGCGCATGGTGGCGGAGGGCGGGCGGCGCATCGCCGAGATCCTGGTGATCGGCCCCGGCGACATGCTCTGCACGCCCTGCGGCGGCTGCCGCCAGCGCATCCGCGAGTTCTCCCGGCCCGACACGCCGGTGCACGTCGCCGGCCCCGAAGGCGTGCGGCGCACCTTCACCCTCGACGACCTGCTGCCCGCTTCCTTCGGGCCCGACAACCTCGACAGCGCCGGAGACGCCGCGTGATCACCGCTCCCTACGACCAGCGCATCGCCGAGGCGGTGGCGGCGATCCGCGCGGGCGGCATCGACGACGGCGATGCCGCAGGCCCCTTCGCCTGCGCCATGGTGCTGGGCACGGGCCTCGGCCCGCTCGCCGACAAGCTCGAGGATGCGGTCGCGATCCCCTTCGGCGACATCCCCCACTTCCCGAGGAGCGGCGTCTCCGGCCACAAGGGCCGACTCGTGGCGGGGCTGCTCGAGGGCCGGCGCGTGCTCGCGCTGCAGGGGCGCGCGCATTACTACGAGCACGGCGACCCCGCGGTGATGCGCGTCGCCATCGGCGCGATCACGCGGCTCGGCGCGCCCCCGCTGCTGCTCACCAACGCCGCCGGCTCGACGCGCCTCGACATCCGCCCGCCGGCGCTCGTCGCCATCTCCGACCACATCAGCCTGTTCGGCGTGAACCCCCTCGTCGGCGAGAGCGACGACGCGCGCTTCGTGCCGATGACCGACGCCTACGACCCGGCTCTGCGCGAGACGCTCGCGCGCGCCGCGGCGAAGGCGGGCGTCGGGCTGCACGAGGGCGTCTATCTCTGGGCGCCCGGCCCGGCCTTCGAGACGCCCGCCGAGATCCGCATGGCGCAGACGCTGGGGGCGGATCTCGTGGGCATGTCCACCGTTCCCGAAACCATCCTCGCGCGCTTCTACGGGCTTCGTGTCGCGGGGCTCTCCACCGTGACCAACCTCGCGGCGGGGCTGGAGGGGGCCAACCCGAGTCACGCGGAGACGAAGGAGGTCGGCGGCGAGGCCGGCCCGATGCTGGAGCGCCTCGTGCGCGCCTACGTCTCCCTCCTCGACCGACCAGGCGACGGATCATGAGCGACACGACCTCCTCGGATGCGGACTTCGCGCGGCGCGCGATCGCCCTCACCGACCTGACGAACCTGGACGACGCCTGCACCGAGGGCGCGATCGACGCGCTCTGCGCCAAGGCGAAGGGCGATCCGGCGAGAGGCGGCGACGCCGTCCCGCCGGTCGCCGCCGTGTGCGTCTGGCCGCAATTCATCGGTCGCGCCAAGGCGGCGCTGCGCGGCAGCGGCGTGCGGGTCGCGACCGTCGTCAACTTCCCGACCGGCGCCGAGGACGTCGAGCGCGTGGTCGAGCAGACCCGCGAGGCCCTGCGCGACGGGGCCGATGAGATCGACCTCGTGCTCCCCTACGAGGCGTTCCTCGCCGGCGACGAGGACGCGGCGCGCGGCATGCTCGTCGCCGTGCGCGAGCGCGTGCCGAGGGAGCGCGTGCTCAAGGTGATCCTCGAGACCGGCGCGCTGAAGGACGAAAGAGCCATCCGCCGCGCGAGCGGGCTCGCCATCGCCGAGGGCGCAGACTTCGTGAAGACCTCCACCGGCAAGACCGCGGTCTCGGCGACGCCGAAGGCCGCGCGGATCATGCTGGAGACGATCGCCGCCGCGCCCGGCGGGAGGCGCGTGGGCCTCAAGCCCTCGGGCGGCATCCGCACGCTCGAGCAGGCGCGGGCCTATCTCGATCTCGCCGACGAGATCATGGGCGCGGGCTGGGCGACCCCCGAGACGTTCCGCTTCGGCGCGAGCGGGCTGCACGGCGCCCTCGTCGCCGCGCTCGACGGATCCGGCGGGGCGCCCGCGCCCCAGGGCGGGAGCTACTGAGATGACGCTGCTTCCGCAAGAGATCATCCGCGTCAAGCGCGACGGCGGCACCCTGCCGGCCGCCGACATCGAGGCCTTCGTCGCCGGCCTCGTCGACGGGCGCGTCGGCGAGGGCCAGGCGGCGGCGCTCGCCATGGCGATCTACTTCAACGGGCTCTCGCTCGACGAGCGGGTGGCGCTCACCCGCGCCATGATGGCGTCGGGCGAGGTGCTGAGCTGGGACCTGCCCGGGCCGGTGCTCGACAAGCATTCCACCGGCGGCGTCGGCGATTGCGTCTCGCTGCCGCTCGGCCCGGCGGTCGCCGCCTGCGGCGGCTTCGTTCCGATGATCTCGGGCCGCGGGCTCGGCCACACCGGCGGCACGCTCGACAAGCTCGATTCCGTGCCCGGCTACCGTACGCAGCCCGACATCGAGACCTTCCGGCGCGTGGTGCGCGAGACGGGCTGCGCCATCATCGGCCAGACCGCCGACCTCGCCCCCGCCGACAAGCGCCTCTACGCCATCCGCGACGTGACGGCGACGGTGGAGAGCCTCGACCTCATCACCGCCTCCATCCTCTCCAAGAAGCTCGCCGCCGGCCTCCAGGGCCTGGCGATGGACGTGAAGGTGGGCTCGGGCGCCTTCATGGTGGCGCGGGAGGACGCCCGCGCGCTCGCCGAAAGTCTCGTCGCGGTGGCGAACGGAGCGGGCCTGAAGACCCACGCGATCCTCACCGACATGGACCAGCCGCTGGCGTCGGCCGCCGGAAACGCGGTCGAGGTCTCCTATTGCATCGACTACCTCACCGGCCGGCGCCGCGAGCCGCGCTTCCACGCGGTCACCGTCGCGCTCGGCGCGGAGATGCTGCTCATCGGCGGCCTCGCCGCCGGCCGCGAGGCCGGGGCGGCGATGATGGAGGAGGCGGTCTCCTCCGGCCGCGCGGCGGAAGCCTTCGCGAAGATGGTCGCGGCGCTCGGCGGCCCGGCGGACATCCTGGAGCGGCCGCAGGCGCATCTCGCGGCGAGCGCGGTGACGATCCCGGTCCACGCCGAGACCTCCGGCACGGTGACGCGCATCGAGACCCGCGCGGTCGGCATGGCCGTGGTCGCGCTCGGCGGCGGGCGCGCGCGCGCCGAGGACACGATCGACCCCGCGGTGGGCCTGACGGGGCTGGCGGCCGTCGGCGACGCCGTCGACCCGAGCCGCCCGCTCGCCCTCGTCCATGCCCGCGACGCGGCCTCCGCCGAGGCGGCGGCCCGGGCGGTGCGCGCGGCCTACCATGTCGGCGATGGTCCCGCGGCGGGCAACGAACCGATCGTCGAGCGGGTGGTCTCGGAGCAGGTGGAGCGCTGATCCATGTCGATCCTCGTCGCCATCGAGGGCTGGGACGTCGCCTCCTGGGTGGAGCGCTTCCAGGGCCTCTTCCCGGAGCGCAAGGTCGTCACCCTCGACGAACCCTTCGACCGCCGCGAGGTGCACTACGTCGTCTCCTGGAAGCACCCGCACGGCGCACTCTCGGGCCTGCCGAACCTCGCCGCGGTGTTCTCGCTCGGCGCCGGCGTCGACCACATCGTGAGCGACCCGCGCCTGCCGGACGCACCGGTGGTGCGCGTCGTCGACGAGGACCTCACCACCCGCATGAGCGAGTACGTGGTGCTCCACGCGCTGGCCCACCTGCGGCAGCTGCCGCGCTACCTGGCGCAGCAGCGCGCGGGCACATGGGAGGACGACCGCGTCCAGCCCGCCGCGCGGGACGTGCGGGTGGGCGTGATGGGGCTCGGCGAGCTCGGCCGCGACGCGGCGGCGAAGCTGCTGGTGATGGGCTTTCCGGTCGCCGGCTGGTCCCGGAGCGGGCGCGCCGTCGACGGTGTCGAGACCTTCGCCGGCGAGGCGGGGCTCGACGCCTTTCTCGCGCGCACCGACATCCTCGTCGTGCTCCTCCCGCTCACCGACGCGACCCGCGGCATCCTGAATCTCGACCTCTTCGGCAAGCTCGCGCAGGACGGCGCGCTCGGCGGCCCGGTGCTGATCAACGCCGGGCGCGGCGGGCTCCAGGTCGAGGGCGACATCCTCGCCGCTCTCGAATCCGGCGTGCTGAAGTCGGCCTCCCTCGACGTGTTCGAGACGGAGCCCCTGCCGGCCGACAGCCCGCTCTGGGCGCATCCGCGGGTGATCGTCACGCCCCACAACGCCGCCATGAGCCATCCCGACACGATCTCCCGGCTCATCGCCGATCAGATCCGCCGCGTCGAGGCCGGCGGCGCGCTGACGAACGTGGTGGACCCGGGCGCGGGGTACTAGGGTTGTCTGCGCGCGCCCGGACGATCCCGTCCGCGGCCCACGGGAACGAACCCTCATGAAGCTCTTCGCCTGCACCGTCTGCGGCGCGCCGCTCCAGTTCGAGGACGCCGCCTGCCCCAGCTGCAACGCCCGGCTCGGGTTCCTGACGCGGGAGCGCCGGCTCGTCGCGGTGCGCCTCGCGGACGAGGGCTGGTCGCCGGTGGGCGAGGCGGGCGCGCGCTACCGCTTCTGCGCCAACGCCGCCTACGGCGCCTGCACCTGGCTCGTCGCGGAGACCCCGGATCCGGAAGCGAGCCGCTTCTGCACCGCCTGCCGCCACAACCGCACCATCCCCGACCTGACGCAGGACCAGAACCTCGCCCGCTGGCGCAAGCTGGAGGCGGCCAAGAAGCGCCTGTTCTACACGCTGATGAGCCTCGACCTGCCGCTGACCCTGCGCCCGGACGATCCCGCCGGGCTCGCCTTCGACTTCCTGGCCGACCAACCCGCCACCGGCGCGGCCGGCGTGATGACCGGCCACGCCGACGGTCTCGTCACGATCGCCATCGCGGAGGCCGACGACAGCGAGCGCGAGGCGCGCCGCAGCGCCATGGGCGAGCCCTACCGCACGCTGCTCGGCCACCTGCGCCACGAGGTGGGGCACTACTACTGGACGAAGCTCGTCGAGGAGCCGAACGCCCTCGACGGCTTCCGCACCCTGTTCGGCGACGAGCGGACCGACTACGGCGCGGCGCTCCAGCGCCACTACTCGGAGGGTCCGCCGCCGGACTGGGCCGAGCGGCACGTCAGCGCCTATGCGACGGCGCATCCGTGGGAGGACTGGGCGGAGACCTTCGCGCACTATCTGCACATGGTCGACACGCTGGAGACCGCCTCCGCCTTCGGCCTGCGGCTGCGCCCCCGGGCGTCCGGCGGGGAGACGCTCGCGGAGGACCTCTCGACCACGGTCGCGTTCGATCCGCATCGGGAGGGCTCGCTCGCGCGGCTCGTCGACGCCTGGGGTCCGCTCACCTTCGCCGTCAACGCACTCAACCGCTCGATGGGTCAGAGCGACCTCTACCCCTTCATCCTCGCCCCGGCGGCGGTGGAGAAGCTCGGCTTCGTGCACGCCCGCGTGCGCGCGGTCGGAGCCGGCTCCGGCGCGGACGCCGCCTCACTCGGCTGAGACGGCCGGCGTGCGTACCGCCTCCACGGCCAGCGCCGGGAAGTCGACGGCGAACAGCGCCCCCTCCCCCGGCGTGCTCTCGATCGTCAGCCGTCCCCGGTGGCGCGCCACGATGTGCTTGACGATGGCGAGCCCGAGCCCGGTCCCGCCCTTCTCGCGGCTCGCCGCGACGTCGACGCGGTAGAACCGCTCGGTGAGGCGCGGCAGGTGCTCGGGGGCGATGCCGGGTCCGTGGTCGCGCACCGCGAGCCGCACGGTCTCGCCGGCCTCCGCGGCACGGCGCGAGACGTCGACCTCGACGCGACCGCCCCCGTCGCCGTACTTGACCGCGTTCTCGACGAGGTTCTCGACGACGCGCAGCAGCTCGTCGCGCTCGCCGGCGATGAGCGCGGCCTCGGCCGGCCCCGAGAAGGCGAGCTCGACGCCACGCTCGCGGGCCAGGGGCGCGAGCGTGTCGAGCATCTGGCGGGTGGCGGCGGCGACGTCCAGCGGCGTCTGCGGGGCGACGTGGGCGCGCAGCTCGATCCGCGAGAGCGAGAGCAGGTCGTCGATCAGCCGCCTCATCCGCTGCGCCTGCACGCGCATGATCTCCAGGAAGCGCTCGCGCGCCGCGGCGTCGTTCTTCGCGGGTCCCTGCAGCGTCTCGACGAAGCCGAGCAGCGAGGAGAGCGGCGTACGCAGCTCGTG
The DNA here is from genome assembly GCF_041514305.1 of Salinarimonas chemoclinalis. Taxonomy (NCBI): domain Bacteria; kingdom Pseudomonadati; phylum Pseudomonadota; class Alphaproteobacteria; order Hyphomicrobiales; family Salinarimonadaceae; genus Salinarimonas; species Salinarimonas chemoclinalis. The sequence goes on along the minus strand of NZ_JBGMWH010000001.1, from coordinate 123,212 downwards.
GCTGACGTTCGCGACGAAGTCGACGCGCATGGTCTCGAGCCGGCGCGCCGAGGTGAGGTCGCGGAAGTAGAGCACGAGGCTCTGCTGGCGCGGCGGCGGCGGGGCGACGTCGACGGCGTCGCCTCCGGGCCTGTCCGCCTCGAGATCGAGCGGGCCGATCAGCACCTCGAAGACGCGCTCCGTCGGCACGCGCTCGGCGTACTCGACCCGCACCCGCTCGCCGGTGCGCAGCGCCTCCTCGACCCCGTCGAGCACCTGCGGCGCGCGCAGGGCGAAGGAGAGCGGATGGCCGAGCCGAAGCCCCGGCAGCAGCTCGCGGGCGGCGCCGTTCACCTCGCGCACGACGACGCGCCGGTCGACCATGACGACGGGATCCGGAATGTTGGCGAGCAGCGCCTCGACGACGGCGAGGCGCCGGCCGGCCGCGACGAGCTTCTTCACGCGCCGCGCCTGGACGCGTTCCCCCACCGCGATCGCCGCCGCCGCCACGGCGACGGGGATCGCGACCACGAGCCAGAAGTTGACGCCCTCGGTGGCGGCGGCGACGAGGAACAGGAGCCCCGTGGCGATGAGCGCGCCGGACGCGACCGCCCGCCGAGAGGCACGCTCGCGCGCGCCGCCGGCCTCGTCCCCGTCCTCGCCGTGGCGCTCCATGGCAGCCTCGTCGCCGATCGTGCCGTCGGGCGGCGTCGAAGGGGGCGTCACGCCAGCGGCTCCTCGGGCTCGAGGACGCTGCGCAGGGCCTTCGCCCGCCGGGTGATCTCGTAGGCGCCGAGCAGGGCCAGCGCCACCACGAAAGGTAGGAAGTAGTAGCAGATTCGGAAGAGCAGGAGCGCGCCGAGGACCTGCTCGCGCGGCAGCGCGGAGAGCGCCAGCAGCATCGTCGCCTCGAACACGCCGAGCCCGCCCGGCGCGTGCGAGGCGATGCCCAGCATCACCGCGACGACGTAGATCGCGAGGAACAGCTCGAAATCGATCCCGTGCCCCGCCGGCAGCAGCACGTAGAGCACCGCGCTCGCCGCGCAGACCTCGGCCGCGCCGATCATCGATTGCCCGAGCGAGAGCCGGAAGCCGGGCAGCTCGAGCCGCCAGCCCTGGATCGTCACCGCCCGCCGCTTGAGCGAGACGAAGATCATGTACGCGACGAGCGCGACGCCGACGCCGATGCCCACGAGGTTCACGAGCGCGAGCCCCACCCGCGTCAGGGCCGCCACCGCGCCCGCCTCGGCGAGCAGCGTCCAGGTGAGGACGAGGCCCATGCCGAGCCAGAAGGTGATCCCGGCGATGACGGTGAGGCTCGCCACCCGGCTCGCCCGCAGGCCCTTGGGCGCGTAGATCCAGTAGCGCACGGTCCCGCCGGTGAGCAGCGGGAAGCCCAGGTTGAAGCTCACGGCGTAGCTCGCGAAGGAGGCGAGCGCCGTCGTGCGGTAGGGCACGCGCAGCCGCAGCTGCTTGAGCGCCAGCGCGTCGTAGCAGGTCAGGAGCAGGTAGCTCAGCGTCGCGAAGCCGATCGCCGCCCAGAGCTGCTCGGCGCTCGCGGCGACGAAGGCGCGCTTGAGCTCGGCCCAGTCGAGATCCGAGACGACGTGCCACAGGAAGGCGAGCGAGCCCGCGAACAGCAGGAGCCCGAGCGCCGTGCCGATCCAGGCGAAGCGGCGCGAGCCCTGCGGCATGCGGTTCACCGCGCCCGCGACGGCCGTCGCGGCCGGCCCGTCGTGCCGGTCGTCGGGGTGGGTCTCGTCGCTCATTCGCGTCCGGGCGCTCGTCTCTCGCCGTCCGACGCGGGCGATCGCGACGCCGGAGGATGGCCTCGGGCGAGACATAGGCCGGGCGCGGGCGGCTTGCAATCCGCCCGGCTCCCGACGCGGCGCGCGCCGGTCTCGTGTCGTCCGAATCGAGGAAGCGCCTCCCGGTCGGCCCCGTGGCGGCGGCGCACGCTCTCCCCTATCCTCACCCCGGGCGGCTGGGACGACGGAGAGGCCGATGGCCGGCGGCACGATCTCGTTCTTCACCGACATGCTCCAGGGCATCGCCGAGCGCGGGCGCTCGCTCGTCTCGGGCGGTCGCGCGGAGCCGCGCAGCGCCCCGGCGCTCGCGGCGCTGGCCGAGGAGCTGCTCTCGGGGGCGGGCGAGGCGACGAGCGTGGCGCGCGCGGGGGACCTGCTCGCGGCCTACGCGGCGGCGCCGCTCGCGGTGCGCCGCGGCTTCCTCGCGCTGCTGGCGAGCGGCTTCGGCCCCGTGGAGGCGCGCATCGCGCACGCCATCGAGGCGTACGCCCAGGCGCCCGGGCCGCGCACGGCGATGGCGCTCCACCTCGCCGCCGAGCCGCGTCGGCAGGACCTGTTCCGCAAGCTCAACCGCGCCCCCGGCGGCACGCTCGCGCTCGTGCGCATGCGCGAGGACGTGCTCGCCGCCATGCCCGAGGAGCCGGCGCTGGCGGACGTCGACGCGGACTTCCGGCATCTGTTCGCCTCCTGGTTCAACCGCGGCTTCCTGACCCTGCGCCGGATCGACTGGACGAGCCCGGCCAACGTGCTCGAGAAGATCGTCGCCTACGAGGCGGTCCACCGGATCGAGAACCTGGAGGACCTGAAGGGCCGTCTCGCCCCCTCCGACCGGCGGCTCTACGCCTTCTTCCACCCCGCGCTCGCCGACGAGCCGCTGATCTTCGTCGAGGTGGCGCTCTGCCGCGAGATCCCGGGTGCGATCGGCTCGATCCTGGCGGCCGGGCGCACGCCGCTGCCCGCCGACGCCGCGACGACCGCGGCCTTCTACGCCATCTCGAATTGCCAGACGGGGCTCGCCGGGGTCACCTTCGGCTCCTTCCTGATCAAGCAGGTGGTGGAGGAACTCCGGCGCGACCTGCCGTCCCTGCGTACCTTCGCGACGCTCTCGCCCGTGCCCGGGTTCGCCGCCTGGCTGCGCGGGCGGATCGCCGACGGGGCGGACCCGGCGCTGACGAAGGAGGAGCGCGCCGTCCTCGCGGAGCGCTGGCGCGAGGGCTTCGAGGCGGACGAGGACGCCCGCGAGGCCCTGCGCGAGCCGCTGCGCGCCGCCTGCGCCACCTATCTCGCCCGCGTGCGCGGCTCCTCCGGCAAGCCGCTCGACCCGGTGGCGCGCTTCCATCTCGGCAACGGCGCCCGGCTCGAGCGGGTGCACGCCTTCGCCGACCTCTCCCCGCGCGGCCTCGCCCAGGCCGCCGGCACGATGGTGAACTACCTCTACGACCTCGATTCCATCGAGCGGAACCACGAGGCCTACGCCGAGCGCGGCGAGGTCGCGGTTTCGGGCGAGGTGCGGCGTCTCGCCAAGCCCGCGCGCCTCCTCGACGCCCACGCCCGGCGCGAGGCGACGCAGCCGCCGGGATGAGGGAGGAGAGCCGTCTCCGGCGCGCCGCGCGGGTTTTCCACGCATCGCCGCGATTCCGTTAACCCTTTCGTAAACGCTCCCTGTCCGGGGCGCGGCGAATCTCATAGGGTCCTGCCCCATGCCGCGACGACGGGCGGCGGGACCGGACGGGCGATGAACCAGCAACCACGACACGACGAACAGGACGAACTCGCCGCGGCGGAGAAGCGCTACGCGCTCGATCTGCTCGCGGAGGCGTTCGCGGAGGGGCGGATCGAGGGCCTCGACCCGGACTGCCTCGCCCACGCGGCGATCTTCTCGGGCTTCGAGGAGCTGGTCTCCACCTACGGCGAGGACGCGGCGGCCGCCTACGCCGAGAGCCTGGTCGACCGCATCCGCTCGGGAGGGTTCTCGACCGCGCTGCGGCATTGAGGACACTCCTCCCCCATCGGGGGAGGTGGATCGGCGGCGAAGCCGACGAGACGGAGGGGGTGCGCCGAAAGGCGCTTCGGCGAAGCCGAAATCTCCGCCGGCGTCGAGCCGAGGAACCCCGCCCCTGATCCGCTGCGCGGATCTTCCCCGCCCCGATGGGGCGGGAGCCGCCACGCCCGCCCTCACCCCGCCAGAGCCTTCGCCACCGCGTCGCGGACGTCCTGGAGCGAGAACGGCTTCGTCAGGACGTCCGTGACGATGGCCTCGAGGTTGCGGGCGCGCTCGCGCTGCTCCGCGTAGCCGGTCATCAGCAGGACGACGAGGTCCGGCTTCTCGCGCTTGGCCGAGAGCGCGAGCGCGATGCCGTCCATGATCGGCATGCGGATGTCGGTGAGCAGGAGGTCGTAGGCCGCGCCCTCCTCCGTCAGCATCTCCAGCGCGTCCGCGCCGTTCTCGGCGGTGTCGACGGCGTGGCCGTCGAGCGCGAGGCCGCGGGCGAGGAAGCCGCGTACGGGCTCCTCGTCGTCCACGAGCAGGATCTTCGCCATCGCGGGCCTCCCTCAGGTCGGCTCGAACAGGTCCGGCGCGGTCGAGGCGGTGTCGATCACGCCGACGAAGGGCAATTGGCGATAGGAGTGGGCGATGTCCATGCCGTAGCCCACGACGAACATGTCCGGGCAGCGGAAGCCGACGAAGTCCGCGTCGATGTGCACGGCGCGCTTGCCGGGCTTCTCCAGCAGCACGGCGCTGAGCACGCGCTTGGCGCCGCGCGCGGCGAGGAGGTCCTTGGCGAAGACGAGCGTGCGGCCCGACTCGAGGATGTCGTCGACGAGCAGCACGTCGCGTCCCTCGATCGCGCTCTCGACGTCGCGCAGGATCGCCACCTGGCCCGACGACACCGTCCCCGTGCGATAGCTCGACAGGTGCATGAACTCGACCTGCGGCGCGAGCCCGGCCCGGTGCAGCGCCCGGATCAGGTCGGCGGCGAACATGAAGCTGCCCTTGAGGACCGCCACGACGAGCAGGTCCTTGGGCGCGGCGGCGACGATGTCGGCAGCGAGCTCCTCGCAGCGCCTGGCGATCGTCGTCTCGTCGAACAGCACGCGCACGCGTGATTCGGGCATGTCGGGACCTTCTCTCCAGGGGCTCGCTCTTCGGGAACGCGCCCGTCAGGGGCTCGCGCCGGCCATCGTCGCGCCCGAAGCGGGCGCAAATCGGACCAATACTTGCCGCGCTTCGGCCGGCGGCGCAACGAGCCTCGCGCGAAAGGGCGTCGTCTCGCCCGGCGCGAGATCCCCGCGGGGCGGCTCGATGGTCCAGGAATAGAGCGCCGTGTGCGTCTCGTCGCGCAGCGAGATGGCGAGCGGCGGGACGTCGCGGCGCCCGCCGGCGACGTTGGTGAGCATGCCCTCGACCTCGAGCACGCGCTCCCCGTTCTCCTCGAAGCGCCGCGAGACGACCTCGCCGATCGCGACCCCGCGCAGGTTCACCTCGAGCCCGACGATGCGGTAGAGCCCGGCCGTGTCGGGCACGGCGCGCACCACGCTCTCGCGCGCGAGGATCGCCCCGACGAGCAGCGCGACGGCGAGGAGCGCGAGGACCGGCGCGCTCGCGAGCCGGCGGCCGAGACCGCCGAGGAGATGCGCGCCGCGCTCGCGGAGCGCCGTGCGCGCCGCGGCGGCGGAGGGCCGCGTCCGGCGCGACTGGGCGTCCACGACGAGATCGCGCTCGGCCCCGGCGTCGTCGCCCTCCTCCGGGTCGCGGTCGTCGAATCCCCCGGCCATGGCGAAGGCGGCGTCGACGTCGTCCTGGCCCCCGAGCCCCGGCTCGGCCGGGAGAGCCTCCTGTGGCGGGGCGTCGTAGATCAGCTCGTCCGTCTCCGGCTCGGCCTCGGCGAAGAAGGTCGCCTTGCACGAGGCGCAACGCACCGTCCGCCCGGTCGGCCTCAAATGCGCCGGGTCGATGACGTATTCGCTTGCGCAGGACGGACAGGTGATCAGCATGGCGAATCAGGTGGCGCCCGCTCCGGCGGGACGCGGAAGCGGTTCCCCATTGGCGAAGGTTTCGGTTAAGGGCGCGTGAAGGGCGAATTCGACCACCCCGAGGACGAGGACGACGATGCCCCGCCGCCGGCGCTCGACGCCGACGCGGAGGACATCCCCGTCGTGCATTTCGAGAACGTGGGCGTGCGCTACGGGCTCGGGTCCGAGGTCCTGCGCGACCTCACCTTCTCGATCGGCCCGCGCTCGTTCCAGTTCCTCACCGGACCCTCGGGCGCGGGCAAGACGACGCTCCTTCGGCTGATGCTGATGTCGGTCGCGCCCACGCGCGGGCTCGTCACCATCTTCGGCGAGGAGGTGAGCCGCATCGACAAGGATCGCCTGACCGAGCTGCGCCGGCGCATGGGCGTCGTCTTCCAGGACTTCCGCCTGCTCGACCACCTCACCCTCTACGAGAACGTCGCGCTGCCGCTGCGCGTCCAGGGCCGCGAGGACGCGACCTACCGCGCCGAGGTCACGGAACTCCTCGACTGGGTCGGCCTCGGCCGGCGCATGCACGTGATGCCCCCCGTGCTCTCGGGCGGCGAGAAACAGCGCGCGGCGATCGCGCGCGCACTGATCACCCGCCCCGAGCTGCTGCTCGCCGACGAGCCCACCGGCAACGTCGATCCCGGGCTCGCCCGCCGGCTGCTGCGCCTGTTCATCGAGCTCAACCGGCTCGGCACCTCCGTCGTCATCGCCACCCACGACCTCTCCCTGATGGATCTCGTCGACGCGCGCCGCCTGGTGCTCGGCGACGGCCATCTGCACATCGACGAGTAGGACGCCGCATGCGCCCCCCGCATCGCCCCGACCCGTTCGAGCCCGATCCGCGCGACGACGATCCCGGCGGCCACGATCCGTTCGGGGACGATCGCTTCGCGGGCGATCGGTTCGGGGAGCCCGCCCCGCTGGCGATCGGGCACGGCGCGCCGCGGGCGACGGTGCTCGAGCCCTCCTCGGTCGCCGCCCCGTCGCTCACCCGGGACGCGCCGCTCGTGCCGGTCGATTCCGCCGCGAGCCGGGCGCTGATGGCCGTGATCGCCATCCTCACCTTCCTCGCCGCGCTCTGCGCCGGCGCCGCCGAGATCGTCGCCGCCAATTCCGCCGCCTGGCGGGCGAGCGTGGCGCGCGAGGCGACGATCCAGATCCGCCCACGCCCGCAGATCGACGTCGAGGCGCTGGTCGCGCAGGCGGCGGCGCTGGCGCGCGCCACGCCCGGTGTCGCGAATGCCGAGCCCTATTCCGCCGAGCGCTCGGCGCAGCTGCTCGAGCCGTGGCTCGGCGCCGGGCTCGATCTCGGGGAGCTGCCCGTGCCGCGCCTCGTCGTGGTGCGGCTCGAGCCCGGCGCCGACCCGGACTTCACCGCGCTGCGCGCATCGCTCGCCGACATCCCCGGCGCGAGCCTCGACGATCACGGGCAATGGATCGCCCGGCTCTCGGCGATGGCGAACACCGTGGTGGCGGTCGGCGTCGCGCTCGTCGTTCTCGTCCTCGCCGCCGCCGGCCTCGCCGTCACCTTCGCCACCCGCGGCGCCATGGCGGGCAACCGCGACATCGTCGAGGTGCTCCACTACGTCGGCGCCGACGACGCCTTCATCGCCCGCGAGTTCCAGAACCGCTTCCTGCGCATGGGGCTGAAGGGCGGAGCCGTGGGCGGCGGGCTCGCGGTGGTGCTGTTCGCGCTGTTCGGCTGGCTCTCGGAGCGTTGGCGCGCCTCCCCCGCCGGGGACCAGATCGAGGCCCTGTTCGGCGGCTTCGAAGTGGGCTGGCGCGGGGCGGCGGTGATCGTCGTCATCGCGCTCGGCGTCGCCGGCGTGACCGCGCTCGTGTCCGGCGTCGCCGTGCGGCGCATCCTGTCGGGCGATTCGGAATGAGCGCGCACCAATCGGCTCCGCCGTCACCGGGTCGCCGCAATCCGCGCTATGCTGGGGCCTCGACATGGCTCGGCAGGCGCGCATGGCAGAGGCGGGCGTCGCACCCGCAGGCTTCGACGGGAGGGAGGCGGTTCCGATGACGCCTCCTCGCCGCCGCTCGCTCGCTCGCCGCGTGGCCGGGACGCTGCTTTGCGCCGGCGTCCTCGCGACCGTCGCGGCGGCGCTCGGCTTCCTCGTCTTCGTCGCGACCCTCGAGCGCCACATGGTCGAGCCCGCCCCCGCGGACGCCATCGTCGCCCTCACGGGCGGCTCGCAGCGCGTCACGGACGCCCTCGACCTCTTGGCCCGCGGCAAGGGCGACCGGCTCCTGATCTCCGGCGTGCACGAGACGACCACCCTCGACGAGATCGCGCGGCTCAACCCGGACCACGCGCGCCTCCTCTCCTGCTGCGTCGACCTCGACCATCGCGCCCGCAACACGATCGGCAACGCGATCGAGACGCGTCGCTGGGCGGCTGAGCGCGGGGTCGGCTCACTCATCGTCGTCACCTCCAACTACCATATGCCGCGCACGCTGCTCGAGCTCGCGAACGCCTCGCCGGACCTGGACGTGACCCCCTACGCGGTCGCGCCCGCCAACCTCGACACGTCCGCTTGGTGGTACGAGCCCAACGCCGCGCGGCTGCTGGCGGTCGAGTACCTCAAGTTCCTGGCGGTGTGGCTGCGCACGGCGGTGGAGGGCGACCCCGAGCGTTCGCCGGCGGCGCACATGATGAGCGGCTTCCAGCGGCCGGTCGCGCCGGCGCTCGCCGCGGCGATTTGATTCGGCGGCGCCAGTCGCTAGAAGGGCGCGACACACGCCGCTCGCCGCTCGCCGCCGAAAGCCCCCATGCTCGTCCTGCGCTCGCTCGCCTTCAACACGCTCTACTACACGAACCTCATCGTCTGCATGATCGTCGCACTGCCGACGCTGGCGATGCCGCGCAGCGTGTTCCGCGACGTGGCGAAGGTATGGGCACGCTCGTCGCTCTGGCTCCTGCGCGTGGTGGCGGGGACGCGGGTCTCCTGGCGCGGGCTCCAGAACGTCCCGCCGGGCGGGCTCCTCGTCGCGTCGAAGCACCAGTCGCTGTGGGAGACCTTCGCGCTCCTCACCATCCTCGACGACCCGGCCTACGTGCTCAAGCGCGAGCTGATGTGGATCCCGTTCTTCGGCTGGTACGCCTGGAAGGCGCGCTCCGTGCCGGTGAACCGGAAGGGGCGTTCGGCGGCCCTCGCCGACCTCGCGATCAAGGCCGAGCAGGCGATCGCGTCCGGGCGGCAGGTGATCCTGTTTCCCGAGGGCACCCGTCGCGCGCCCGGCGCGGAACCGGCCTACAAGTGGGGGATCGTCCACCTCTACGACCGGCTGAACGTGCCGGTCCTGCCGATCGCACTCAATTCGGGTGTCTACTGGCCGCGCCGCAAGTTCCTGCGCCGCCCGGGCACCATCGTCGTGGAGGTGTTGCCGCCGATCCCGCCGGGCAAGCCGAAGGAGGCGTTCTTCGCCGAGCTGCAGGAGGCGATCGAGACGGCCTCGAACCGTCTCCTGGCGGAAGGCCGCGGCGCGCTCGTGCGGGAGGGCATGCCCCAGCCGGCCGACGAGCGGCCGGGCGCTCCGCTCGACGGCCGACACCAGGGTTGACCCGCGGCTGCGGCGCCCGCGCGGGTGCGCAAGAATAATTGGGTCGTGAGCCAACTATAATCTCATGTCATAGCATTGTCGCCGACGCGGGCTAGTGGCGGCGGGGTCCCGCACGAATGGAGGTCCCCGCCATGCCTTGCACGCGCCTTTCCCGCCGCACGCTCCTCGCCGGGCTCGCCGCCGGCGTCGCCGCCCCGGCGGTGCTGAGGGCCACCGGCGCTCGCGCCAGCGACGCCCGCATCGTCGTCTCCAGCAACTTCGGCCCCGAGACCGCCTTCCAGGCCGTCGTCGACGCGTTCAACGCGAAGGGCCTCGGCGTCGCGGTGGAGAACCGCTTCGACGGGAACTACGAGGAAGCGACCGCCAAGACCCTCGCGGCGGTCTCCGCCGGCCGGCCTCCGGCCCTGATGACCACCGGCTGGAAGTTCGGCTACTACGCGAAGCGCACGCTCGGCGCCCGCGACCTGCGCGAGATCGACGCCGCCCGCGCCGAAGCGCTGATCGGCAACTTCGTGCCGTCGGTCCACACGCTGGTCACGGTCGACGATGCGCTGATCGGCGTACCGTGGGCGATGTCGACGCCGATCACGTTCATCAACATGGAGCATTGGCGCGCCGCCGGTCTCGACGAGGCGATCCCCGAGGAGATCGACACCGACTGGCTCTACGAGCGCGCCCGCGCGCTCCAGGCCGCGCTCGGCGGTGGGGCGCATCCGAGCTTCCGCTCGCCGCTCGCCCTCTCCAACAACGAGTGGACGAGCCAGTCCTTCGTCCAGAACGCCGGCGGCGCCGTCATCGACGAGGCCGGCGCGGTCGGCCTCGCCCGGCCGGAATCGATCGCCGGCATGGAGCTGTTCTGCGTCCCGGCGCACGAGGGGCTCTGGATCCCCGTCGGCAGCCGCGAGCAGGACGCCGCCTTCATCGCGGGCGCGCTCTCGATCGTGACGACGAGCTCGACGCGGGTGATCAACTACCCGCAGGCGGCGCCCTTCGAGGTGGCGACGACCCGCTTCCCGGGCGTGCCCGGCCGCCCCCGGCGGATGAACAGCGGCGGCAACTTCCTCGCCGTCTACGCCCGCGAGGCGGAGCAGGCGCAGGCCGCGATGACCTTCCTCGAGTTCTGCGGCTCGCAGGAAGGCCAAGACCTGTGGTCGGGCGTGGGCTACCTGAACTCGTCCGTTCACGACGTCGCGGCGCCGACCCCGCTGATCGCGCCGGCGCAGGCGCAGCTCGCCGACGGGCTGACCGCGGAGACGATCTGGCCCGGCACGCGCGGGTTCGAGGCGCAGAACGCCTGGCGCAATGCCGTCTCGCGCATGCTGGAGCGGGTCGATCCGGTCCCCGTCGCGATGGCGCGGGCGCAGGACGAGGTCGCCGCGCTGATCGCGGCCTGATGGACGCCGCAGACCGGCGCGCGCTCTCGACGGCGGGGCTCGTCGCCCCCGCCGTCCTCGCGGTCGCCGCCTTCCTCTACCTCCCGATCGCCGCGTCGGGCCTGCTCGCGGTCCTCGACTATCACCCGGCGACGCAGACCTTCCGCTTCGCCGGGCTCGCCAACATCGCCGCCGTGCTCGGCGGCGACGCCTTCGGCCGGGCGGCCTGGAACACGCTCGTCTACTGCCTGGTGCTCGTGCCCGCACAGGTTCTGGTGCCGCTGGCGCTGGCGCTGGGGCTGCGCGAGATCGCCGGCTCGCGAACGGCGCCGGTCTACTACGCCTGCCTGTTCGCGCCGACCCTCGTCAGCTTCTCGGTGGCGGGCGCCGTGTGGCTGCCGCTGCTCAACCCGATCAACGGCGTCCTCAATGAGATGCTGACGGCGCTCGGCCTGCCGCCGTCGCGCTGGCACACGGATGCGCGCGCGGCGCTCTGGGTCGTCTCCCTCGTCGCGTTCTGGAAGACGTTCGGACTCAACCTCGTGCTCTGGTACGCGGCGCTGATGACGATCCCCAAGGAGCAGATCGAGGCCGCGCGGATCGACGGGGCGGGATTCTTCCGCCGCGTGCGCGACATCGACATCCCGCTGGCCTCGCCCACGGCCTTCTTCATCCTGGTGACGACCGTGTTCACCACGCTCGACGACATCGTCGGGATCATCGACGTGCTCACCGGCGGCGGTCCCTTCGAGCGCACCACCAACCTGCCCTACCTGCTCTGGCAGAGGGGGCTCGTGTTCTTCCAGTTCGGGCAGGCGAGCGTGATCGCGCTCGTGACGATCGCGATCGTGGCGATCCTCACCTGGGTGCAGTTCCGCTTCGTCGAGCGCAGGGTGACCTATGCGTGACGCCTCCCATGCCGGGCGCCGCGCGGCGGTCGCGCGCGCCCTCGTTCACGTGACGCTCGCCGGCGCCTCCCTGGCGACCGTCTTCCCGCTCGTGTGGATGCTCGCCGCCGCTTTCACACCGAACGACCTCATCCTCGCGCGCCCCTTCCGCCTCTGGCCCGAGAGCCCCACGCTCGCCAACTTCGCCGCCGCGGCCGACGCCTACCCGATCTGGCGGTGGCTGTGGAACTCGATCGTCGCCGCCGCGGCGGTCACCGCGGGCAAGCTCGCCCTGTCGCTGCCGGCCGCCTACGCCTTCGCCCGGGGGCGCCACCGCTGGCGCGACGCCGCGTTCGGCTTCGTGATCGTGACGATGGCGTTCCCGACGGTGATGGTGATCGTGCCGACCTACCTCGTCGTGGTCCGGCTCGGCGCGCTCGATTCGCTGCCGGCGCTGATCGTGCCGTCGATCCCCTACATCGGCTTCTACGTCTTCTTCTTCCGCCAGGCGATGAAGGCGCTGCCTTCGGAGATGTTCGAGGCGGCCAGCATCGACGGCGCCGGGTTCCTGCGCCAATTCGTCGACATCGCGCTCCCGAACGTCGCGCACGTGGTGCCCGCGCTCGCGGCCTTCGCCTTCCTGGGGGCGTGGAACATCTTCCTGTGGGGCCAGCTCACGCTCGGCAGCGTCGAGACGAAGACGCTCACGGTGGGCGTCGCGCTGTTCTCGGACATCGAGGGCGCGCAGTCGCTCTGGGGGCCCCTGATGGCGGTGAACTGCCTCGCGATCCTTCCCGTCCTCGTGGCCTTCCTCCTGGCGCGCCGCTCGATCGAGCGCGCCTTCGCGAGCCGCTGACCATGCGCATCCTCGTCGTCGCCAACGTCAATTGCGATCGCGTCCGGCTCCTCGACGAGCCGCTCCACGCGGGCGGGCGGCTCGCGGTCCGCGAGACCCGAGAGCGCACCGGCGGCGCCGGCTACCATGCCGCGGCGGCGATCGCCCGGCTCGGCGGCCGCGCGTGGCTCTCCACGAGTATCGCCGCGGACGAGCGCGGCACGCGCCTGGTCGCGGACGTCGCCGCGCGCGGGATCGAGACGACGGCGGTCGTCCGTGCCCATCCGGCGACGACGCCGCTCGAGATCCTGGTCGAGCCCGACGGGCAGCGCACGATCCTCTACCAGCCCGCGGCCGCGCCGCCGGCGATCTGGCCGGAACCGGGACGCCAGGCACCGTTCGACGCGATCTACGTCAACACCGCCGCGGCGATGCCCGGCGGGGCGACGGCGCTCGTCGGCGAGGGCGCGCCGGTCCTCGCGCAGGTTCCCGTGGTCGTCGGCGAGGGGACCCATCCCGCGCCCCTGCTCGTCTGCTCCGCGGACGAGCGTCCGGACCTGGGGCTCGCGGAGGTCTGGGCGCGCGCGGTGCGGGTCTCCGCGGGACGGGCGCAGCGGCTCGTCCTGACGGACGGGCCGCGCCCGATCCGAATCGTGGGGGACGGCCGGGTGCGCGAGACGATCGCCGTCGCGCCGATCGACGGCCTCGACACGACCGGAGCGGGAGACTTCTTCGCCGGAGCCCTCGCGCTGCGGCTCGCGTCCGGTCTCGCCCTGCCCGACGCCTGCGCAGCAGCCGCCCGCGACGCGGCGTCGCTGCTGCGGGCGCGCGAGACCTGGTGAGCCGCGCCGTCAGGCGGCGCGGGCGAGGCTCTCGAACAGGCCGAGCCCGTCGGTGCCTCCGACGAGGCCGTCCACCAGGTTCTCGGGGTGGGGCATCATGCCGAGCACCCGAGCGTTCTCCGACAGCACGCCGGCGATCGCCTCGATCGAGCCGTTGACGTTCGCGTCCGCCGCGAGCGCGCCCGCGGCGTCGCAGTAGCGGAAGGCGACGCGCTCCTCGCCCTCGAGCCGCGCGAGCGTGTCCGGATCGGCGAAGTAGGCGCCCTCGCCGTGGGCGATGCAGACGTCGATCGCCTGCCCCGGACGGTAGGCCGAGGTGAAGGGCGTGTCCGTGCGCTCGACGCGCAGGAACTGCCGGTGACAGAGGAAGCGCAGGTTCGCGTTTCGCATCAGGACGCCCGGCAGGAGGCCCGATTCGCACAGGATCTGGAAGCCGTTGCAGATGCCGAGCACGAGCCCGCCGCGGGCGGCGTGGCGGCGCACGGCGTCCATCGCCGGCGCACGCCCGGCGATCGCGCCGCAGCGCAGGTAGTCGCCGTAGGAGAAGCCGCCCGGCAGGACGGCGAGGTCGACGCCGGCGGGCAGCTCCGGCTCGGCGTGCCAGACCCGCTCGACGCTGGCGCCGGCGCGCACCAGGGCGCGCGCGACGTCGCCGTCGCGGTTGGAGCCGGGGAAGACGACGATCGCGGCGCGCATCAGACGAGCTCGACCCTGTAGTTCTCGATCACGGTGTTGGCGAGGAGCTTCTCGCAGGCGCGCTCCAGCTCGGCGCGCGCCGCCGCTTCGTCCGCCGCGGCGATCTCGACGTCGAACACCTTGCCCTGCCGCACGGACGCGACGCCCTCGATCCCGAGCGAGCCGAGCGCCCCCTCGATGGCCTTGCCCTGCGGATCGAGCACGCCGCTCTTGAGGGTGACGGTGACGCGGGCCTTGATCATTGCGCGGTCCTGGCTGTCGTGCGGGAGCGTGTGGCCACTCGCATAAAGGGCGCGCGCTCTGGGGGCAAGCACGCACGCGGGTCAGAACGCCTCCGCCGCCACCTGCCGCAGGGCCGCGTCCACCGCCGCCGCGTCGTCGCCGACGACGAGCGCGAGGCGCAGCTCGCCGCCCTCGTCGCGGGCGAGCGTCGCGCCGTGGGCCGTGCGGCCGGTCCCCGAGGCGACGAGCGAGATCGAGAAGCCGCGCAGGCCGTCGATCGCGAGCGGGCGGGTCTCGACCCGCGTGGTGACGGCGCGACGCGCCTCGCTCTCGTCGGCGCGGTCGCGCGCCGCGAGGAAGTCCGCGAGCCGCCGCGGGTCCGCGAGCACGGCGCGCGCCTCCCGCGCGGCCTCCCCCCGCAGGCGCAGGACGGAGACCATCAGCCGGTCGGGACACGCCGCGTCGATGCAGGCGGCGATGCCCTCGGGCTCGCCGCGATCGAGCGCGGACCAGCGGTCGAGCGGCAGGACGAGCCAGCCGGTCTCGTCCGGCAGCCCCGCCACGAGCCGAGGGCCGACGACGCAGCCGGCGAGCACGAGGGCCGCGACGACGGCGAGGGCCGCGGCCGCGTGGCGTGAGCCGGAGGTGGCGAATCGGCGCATCGGCATGGCGCGGAACACAAAGCACGGCGCGAACGGGGCCGCCAGACGGCCCCCGCGAGATTTCCCGCGACGCGGCCGCATGCCGCGCGCGATCCGAATCCGCCGCTCGGGCGTTTCCGATGCGCGCAGGAGCCCGGCTCGCGATGAACCAGAGACCCGTCATGCCCCATTTCGCCCAGGCCACCGCCGCCGAGGCGGGCGAGGACACCCTCTCGCGGGCGCTCACCCGCGTCCTCGCGGATCCGGGCGTGCCCGCGCGGCGTCTGCGGCTCCTGCGCGACGGCACGGAGAACTATCCCGCCTGGCTCGCGGCCATCCGGGGGGCGCGGGAGCGGATCGACTTCGAGAACTTCATCGTCGCCGACGACGAGACCGGCCGCACCTTCGCAGAGGCGCTGATCGAGCGGGCGCGGGCCGGCGTGCGGGTGCGGGTCCTCCACGACTGGCTCGGCTCGGCTGCGCGGGCCTCGCGCGACTACTGGCGCACGCTGATGGAGGCCGGCGTCGCGGTGCGGGTCTACGGGCCGCTGCGCCTGTCGCGGCCGGATTGGTTCGTGCGCGACCATCGCAAGCTCCTCGTCGTCGACGGGGAGACCGGCTTCGTTTCGGGCCTGTGCGTCTCCGACCACTGGACCGGCCGCGACGGGATCGCGCCCTGGCGGGACACCGGCGTCGCGCTGGCCGGCCCCGCCGCCGTAGCGGCGCTGCAGGTCGCCTTCGCCGAGACCTGGGAGGCGGCGACGCCCCGGCGCGGGTCGCCGGACGAGCGGCCCATCCCGGCGAGCCCGGTCCCGCCCGCGCACGGCGCATCCGCCGTCCCCGCGCCGACGGCGGCGGGCGAGCCCATCCGGGTGCGGGTCGTGCCCGGGCGCCCCGGCGACCGGCGCCTCTACCGGCTCGACCTCCTGGCGCTGGCGACCGCCCGCACGCGCGCATTCATCACAGACAGCTACTTCCTGCCCACCCGCGCCTATCGCGAGGCGCTGCTCGACGCCGCCCGCGGGGGCGTCGACGTGCGCCTGCTCGTGCCGGGCGCAAACGACGTGCCCACCCTCCCCGCCTTCGTGCGCACCGCCTATCGCGAGCTCATCGAGGCGGGCGTGCGCGTCTACGAGTGGTCCGGCCCGATGCTGCACGCCAAGACCGCGGTGTTCGACGGGCGCGTCTCCCGGGTCGGCTCGACGAACCTCAACCCGGCGAGCTGGTTCGGCAACTTCGAGATCGACGTCGTCGTCGACGACATGGGCTTCGGCGCCGCCATGGAGGCGATGTTCGCCGAGGATCTCGCCGGCGCGACCGAGATCGTGCTCGCCGACAAGCGCGGCGCGCCGCCGCTGCCGCGCCCCGTCGCCGTCGCGCCGCCGCCCGTCGGCTTCGCCGGGCGCTTCGCCCACGGCCGCTGGCGCGAGAGCGCCGCCTCGGTCGGGCGCGTGCTCGTCTCCGCGATCGC
The DNA here is from genome assembly GCF_041514305.1 of Salinarimonas chemoclinalis. Lineage (NCBI taxonomy): Bacteria > Pseudomonadati > Pseudomonadota > Alphaproteobacteria > Hyphomicrobiales > Salinarimonadaceae > Salinarimonas > Salinarimonas chemoclinalis. Next base: position 106,868 of record NZ_JBGMWH010000001.1, on the reverse strand, counting down.
GCAGCGCGCGCCGCTCTCGCGGCTCGAGTCCGCCTCCGCGGCGACCCTCGCGGCCATGGCGGCGACGGGCGCGGTCGCCATCGCGCTGTGGCCGGGCATCGTCGGCTTCACGCTGTCGGTGACGCTCGGCTGGATCGCGCTGGCGCTCGTCGTCCGCCTGTTCCGAGAGCGTCGGCGGGGGCGCATCGCCGAGCGACGCCTCGCGGCGCAGACCCGTCGGCTGCTCGGCCGCCTGCGCCGGAGCGGCTGACGCCGCCGCCGCCGGGGGCATCTCCGCGGGCGCCCGGCGATCGTGCCCGGCGGCCGAGCCCGCAGCCGAGCCCGAGCGTCAGCCGCGTCCCCGCCAGAACACCGAGCCCTCGAAGGAGAGGACCGGCTCGCCGTGCTGGTTCACGCCCTCGTTGCGCTGTCGGACGATCCCCCAGCCCGGCCGCGAGGCCGAGGCACGCGCGTCCACGATGGTCGTCGCGAACGTGATCGTATCCCCCGCATAGACCGGCCGCGTCCAGGAGAGATCGCGAAAGCCCGGCGAGGCGCCGAGCGCGACCGGTGCCAGCCCCGCGCGCCGCGCCGCCTCCGCCTGGCGCGTTCGATGGTCGACCAGGGCGCGCATGAAGGCCGCCGTCGTGTGCCATCCCGACGCGCACAGGCCTCCGAAGCGGCTCGCGGCCGCGGCCGCGGCGTCGACGTGGAAGGCCTGCGGATCGAAGGCGCGGGCGAAGGTCTCGATCTCGTGCGCCGGGAAACGGCGGGTGCCGACCACCTCCCGCGTGCCGGGAACGAGGTCCTCGAAGGGCGGCAGCGGGACGGCCGCGTCCGGCTCCGGCGCGGCGACCTCGGGCGCGGCGACGCGCGCCATCGGCGCGGGCGGGGCCGCGCCGCGGCGGCCGAACAGGATCCAGTTCGTCTGCTCGAGCAACGGCGTACCGCCCTCGTCGGCGAGGTGGAAGCGGAAGCGCACGAGACCCATCTCGGGCTTCGACCGCGAGGCGCGGACCTCGAGCACCTCGTGCCCGCCCGCGATGCGCATTCCCGGCGGGATCGGCGCGCGCCAGCGCACCGCCTCGATCCCGGGTGCGCCGAGGGAGGCGGCCTCGAGCAGGAAGGCGTCGGCGATCGACCGCATCAGCAGCGCGCAGCCGTGCCAGCCCGACGCGATCAGGCGCCCCGCGAAGCTCTCGCGCGCCGCCGCGGCGTCGACGTGGAAGGGCTGCGGGTCCCAGTCGCGGGCGAAGGCGACGATCGCGGCCTCGTCGAGCACGATCGGCGCGTAGGCCATCGTGTCGCCGGGTCGGAAGTCCTCGAGGTGGGTGGGCGGCGGCGGCGGCATGATTCGGTCCGACGTGTTTCGATCCGGCACGAGGCGATCCGGCATGAGGCGATCCCGGCTGCGCTCCGCCGTTCTGCCACGACCCGGCGGCGCCGAACAGGCTCCTCCCCTCACCCGCCGCGCGGCTTCGCGCGGGTCGTCGGCGCGGCGCCCGCGGGGTCCTCCGGCCAGACGTGCCGGGGGTAGCGCCCGCGCATCTCGGCGCGCACCTCGGCCCAGGAGCCGCGCCAGAAGCCGGGGAGGTCCTTCGTCACCTGGATCGGGCGGTGCGCCGGCGAGAGCAGCTCCAGCACGAGCGGCAGGCGCCCGCCGGCGAGCGCCGGATGCGTGCCGACCCCGTAGAGCTCCTGCACGCGGATGGCGATCGCGGGCTCCATGCCGTCGTAGTCCACCGCGACCGAGGTACCGGTCGGCGCGCGCCAATGCGTCGGCGCCTCCGCGTCGAGGCGCCGCTGCAGGTCCCAGGGGAGCAGCGCCCGCAGGCCCTCGAGCACGTCGCCGGCCTCGACCTGCGCGAGCGCCGTGCGCCCCGCGAGCATCGGGGCGAGCCAGTCCGCGATGGTCTCGGCCAGCGCCGCATCCGACACGTCCGGCCAGGGCGCACCTTCGGCGGCGCGCAGGAAGGCGATGCGTCGGCGCAGCTGGATCGCGCCCTTCGACCACGGCAGGGCGTCGAGGCCGAGCTTCGCGATCCCGCGCGCGAGGACGGCCGGCGTCTGCGGGTCGTCCGCGAGGGGGATGGGGCGCTCGGCGAGGATCACCGACCCGATCCGCCGCACGGCCCGCCCGCGCACGGCCTTGGTCCTGGCGTCGAAGGCGATCTCGTCGCGCGCGACGACGCGATCGGCGAAGAGCGTCTCGATCTCGTCCGCCGCGAGCGCCGCCGCGGCCAGCACCCGCGCGGCGCCGGCGGCCCCGGCGATCTCGGCGACGGCGAGGAACGGCTCGCGGGCGAGCGCCAGGTGCGGCTCCAGCGCCGCGCCGCGGCCGTTGGCGAGGACGACCTCGCCGGGCTTGCCGCGGGCGCGGGCGATGCGGTCCGGGTAGGCGAGGGCGACGAGGGCGCCGACGGAAAGCCCCTCCGCCGGGCCGGGCGCGAGCCCCTCGGCCGCCTGCGCGGCCCAGCCGCGGGCGAGGCGGCGCATGTCCTGCGCGCGCCCGCCGCGCTCGCGGTCGAAGCGATCGAGCCGATGAGCGAGGTCGACGTCCTCGCCGCCGAGCCCGCGCTCGACGAGGAGCGCCGCGACCTCCGCCGCCCGTGCCGCCTCCCCGCGCTCGGCGGCGCGCAGCAGCATCGCGGCGAGGCGTGGCGGCAGCGGCAGGGCGCGCAGGCGCGATCCGAGCGGCGTGATGCGGCCGTCCGCGTCGAGGGCGCCGATCTCTGCGAGGAGTGCCCGCGCCTCGGCGAGCGCCGGGCGCGGAGGGGCGTCGAGGAAGGGCAGCGTCGTCGGGTCGGTCACGCCCCAGGCGGCGCAGTCGAGGACGAGGGACGCGAGATCGGCGGCGAGGATCTCGGGCGTCGCGAACGGCTGGAGCGCCCCCGTCGCGGCCTCCTCCCAGAGGCGCCAGCAGACGCCGGGCTCGGTGCGCCCCGCGCGGCCGCGGCGCTGGTCGGCGGAGGCGCGCGAGACCCGCACCGTCGCGAGACGGGTGAGCCCCACCGCCGGCTCGTAGACGGGCACGCGGGCGAGGCCGGAGTCGATCACGACCCGCACGCCCTCGATGGTGAGCGAGGTCTCGGCGATGCTCGTCGCCAGCACGACCTTGCGCCGCCCGGGCGCGGCGGGCGAGACGGCGCGGTCCTGCTCGCCCCGGTCGAGGGCGCCGTAGAGGGGAGCGATCTCGACCGCGGGGTCGCGCACCCGCTCCCGGAGCATCTGCGCGGTGCGGCGGATCTCCGCCTGCCCCGGCAGGAAGACGAGGAGCGAGCCGGTCTCCTCGGCGAGCGCACGCAGCGCGACGGCGGTCACCGCCTCCTCGATCCGCGCGCGCGGATCGCGCCCGACGTGCCGCGTCTCGACGGGGAAGGCCCGCCCCTCCGACGAGACGACCGGCGCGCCATCGAGCAGCGCGGCGACCCGCGCGCCGTCGAGCGTCGCGGACATGACGAGGATCCGCAGGTCCTCGCGCAGGCCGCCCTGAGCGTCGAGCGCCAGAGCGAGGCCGAGGTCGGCGTCGAGCGAGCGCTCGTGGTACTCGTCGAAGAGCACCGCCGCGACGCCGTCCAGCGTCGGGTCGTCGAGGATCATGCGCCCGAACACCCCTTCGGTGACGACCTCGACGCGGGTCTTCGCCGAGACCTGCGTGCCGAGCCGCACCCGCAGGCCGACCGTCTCGCCGACGCGCTCCCCGAGCGTGCGCGCCATCCGCTCGGCGGCGGCGCGGGCGGCGAGGCGGCGGGGTTCGAGCACGACGAGCTTGCCGCCGCGCGCCCACGCCTCGTCGAGGAGCGCGAGCGGCACGCGGGTCGTCTTGCCCGCTCCCGGCGGCGCGACGAGGACCGCGCGCGTCCCCGCGGCCAGTGCGGCGGCGAGGTCGGGGAGGACGGCGTCGATGGGCAGGGGCGTGTCGAAGGCGCGCATGGTGCGGGTGTGGCGCGCGCGCCCTCTCTTGACAAGCCGCGAGCCGTGCTAAGCTCCCCGCGTTCCGCCGCGGAGCGAGACCGATGAAGGACGTCCGGCGCCTGCCCACGATCAACGGCCCCACACCCGCCGAGCGCGCGCGCACCGGCGACCGGCGGGACGTCGACGAGCGCGAGGCGGCGCGCGCCTTCCAGCAGGCGCTGCGGCGCGAATACATCGACGAGCACGTCGCGCGCCGCCGCACCCGAGACGCGGTGGTGGGCTTCGAGGAGCGGGTGATCGTCTCCGGCGAGCGGGCGGCGGAGGCGCTGGAGCAGATCCAGCGGCTGCACAGGGTCTCGCCCACCTTCCGCGGCGTGCTCGACGCGGCGCTCGCGCGCGACGAGACGGTCTGGATCCGGATCGGCCGGGGCGGCTATTCCTGGGCGACGCTCGATGCGCACGACGAGAAGGTCTACGTCGACCTGGACCAGGGCGACCTCCTCGACCTCCTCGTCCACGAATGCGGCCACGCGCTGGCCAAGCTGGAGGACGGCCCGCTCGGCGGCTTCGGCCCCAACCAGCGCTTCCAGGCGGTGGTCAAGCGCGAGATGGAGATGGCGAATGCCGAGGTGAAGCCGTACGGGCTCGAGGTCCGGCAGCAGCCGGGGCCGGTCCGGGAGGGGTAGCTCCTCCCGCCCCGTCGGGGCGGGGACGGCCCGCGGAGCGGGCCAGGGGCGGGGTCCCGTGTTGCGCGCGCCGGGGATATCGGCTCGCGAGGAAGGCGCCTCGCGACGCGCCCCCTCCGTCTCGTCGGCTGCGCCGCCGAACCACCTCCCCCGATGGGGGAGCAGCTAGATGGTGAAGCTCACGCCGCAGCCGCAGCTGGCCTGGGCCTGGGGGTTCTCGATCTTGAAGGATTGGCCGATCAGGTCGTCGACGAAGTCGATCACCGACCCGTCCATATACTGCAGCGACATCTCGTCGATGAGCACGCCCGCCCCGTCGCGCTCGACGAGGACGTCGTCCTCCTGGCGCGCGGCGTCGACGTCGAAGGCGTACTGGAAGCCGGAGCAGCCGCCGCCCTGCACGGAGATGCGCAGCATCGAGCCGTCCGGCTCGCCCTTCATGATCTCGGCGATACGCTCGGCCGCACGTTGCGTCAGCTCGATGCCGGGCATGGGTTCCTCGTCCTCGACCTTGCCAAATCGGTTCCCCCGAATGTAAGCCTCGCTCGGTCGGACCGCAACGGGGAGAGGTCATGCGCTCGGGCGGCGAGAGATGGCGTGCTCCCCATGCCTGCGATCCGGGTGCGAGCCGCGGCCGGCAGCACGGCGCGAGCGCGTCCCCGACGCGCTCCGAGTTCCAGCGCGACCGCGACCGCATCATCCATTCCTCCGCCTTCCGGCGGCTGAAGCACAAGACGCAGGTCTTCGTCTTCCACGAGGGCGACCACTTCCGCACACGGCTGACCCACACGATCGAGGTCTCGCAGATCGCCCGCGCCATCGCCCGCTCGCTGGGGCTCGACGAGGACCTGGCCGAGGCGCTGGCGCTCTCGCACGACCTCGGCCACACGCCCTTCGGCCACACCGGCGAGGACGCGCTCGACGACCTGATGGCGGCGCACGGCGGCTTCGACCACAACGCGCAGGCGCTGCGCATCGTCACGCGCCTGGAGCGCCGCTACGCCGAGCACGACGGCCTCGACCTGACGTGGGAGACGCTGGAGGGGCTCGTCAAGCACAACGGCCCGCTCGTCGACGCCGACGGCCGACCGCAGGAGCGCTACGCCGCCCACGGCGTGCCCGGCGCGATCCTCGAGTTCGACGCCGAGTTCGGCCTCGATCTCGCGACCCACGCGTCCGGCGAGGCGCAGGCGGCGGCGATCGCCGACGACATCGCCTACGACGCCCACGACATCGACGACGGCCTGCGCGCCGGGCTGTTTCGGCTCGAGGACCTGCGCGCCGTGCCGCTCCTCGCCGACCTCCTCGCCGAGGTCGACGCCCGCTATCCCGGCCTCGAGACGCCCCGGCGCATCCACGAGCTCGTGCGCCGGGTGATCACCCGGCTCGTCGAGGACGTCATCCGCGAGAGCGAGGCCCGCCTCGCCGAGGCCGCGCCGGCGTCCGCCGAGGACGTCCGCCGCGCCGGGCGCACGCTGGTGGGCTTCTCGCCGGCGATGGCGGAGGCGGACCGGGCGATCAAGGGCTACCTCTACCCCAACATGTACCGCCATCCGAAGGTGAAGGCCGTACGCACCGACGCCGACCGGATCGTGCGCGACCTCTTCGCCCGCTTCACCGCCGAGCCGGACGCCATGCCCGAGGAATGGCGCACGGGTCTCGCCGGCGCCGACGCCGGCCGGATCGCGCGGCGCGTCGCCGACTACATCGCCGGCATGACCGACGGCTATGCGCTCGGCGTCCACCGGAGGCTGATCGGCGACACGCCGGACCTGAAGCTCGGGTGAGCGCGGCGATGCCTCGACTGCGGCTGATCGCCACCTCGGACCTGCACGCCCACGCCCGGCCCTGGGACTACCTCGCCGACCGCCCCGACCCGCGCCACGGGCTCGTCGCCGCCGGCGCGGCCATCGCCGCGGCCCGGGCGGAGGCCGAGGCGGCGGGCGCGGCGGTGCTCCTCGTCGACAACGGCGACCTGCTGCAGGGCGCGGCGCTGGGCGATCTCGTCGGCGCCGCGGGGCTCGCGCCCGACGAGACGCATCCGATGATCGCGGGCCTCGCGGCGCTCGGCTGCGACGCGGCGACGCCGGGCAATCACGAGTTCAACTACGGCCTGCCCTTCATGGAGGCGTCCTACGGCGGCGCGCCCTTCCCGGTCGTGTGCGCGAACGTCGCGCGCCGGGACGGCTCGCCCCTCTTCCCGTCCTTCGTCCTCCTCGAGCGCACCGTGCCCGGCCTCCCGCGGCGGCTTCGCATCGGCGTCACCGGCGTGCTGCCGCCGCAGATCCTGATGTGGGACAAGGCGCTCCTCGGCGACGCGCTCGTGGTGGAGGACATGGTCGACGCCCTCGCCCGCACGGTACCCGATATGCGCGCGGCGGGCGCCGACCTCGCCGTCGTGCTCTGCCATTCCGGCATCGCCGAGGGGCCCCGCGCAGGCGGCGAGGAGAACGCGGCGCTGTTCGTCGCGCAGGACGTGCCGGGCATCGACGCGATCGTCTGCGGTCACCTGCACCGGGTCTTTCCCGGCGGGCGCGACTTCGCCCACATCCCGGGCGTCGACGCCGAGCGCGGCCGGCTCGCCGGCGTGCCGGCGGTGATGCCGGGCTTCTACGGCTCGCATCTCGGCATCGTCGACCTCGAGCTCGTGGCGGACGAGCCCGACGGCGGGGTGCGGGTCGCCACGGCGTCCTGCGAAGCCCGCCCGGTCCCGCCGCTCCCCGATCCGCCGCCCCCCGCGGCAGCGGCGATCCTGCGGCTCACGGCGGACGTCCACGCCCGCACGCTCGCCCACGTGCGCCGGCCGGTCGGCGAGACGAGGACGCCGATCGACACCTACTTCACCGCGCTCGGCGACGACGGCGATCTCGCCCTGCTCTGCGCGGCGCAGGCCGCCTTCGTGCGCCGCGCGATCGCGGGGACGGCGCTCGCGGAGCTGCCGCTGCTGGCGGCTGCCGCGCCGTTCCTCGCGGGCGGGCGCAACGGGCCGCGCGGCTACACGGACATCCCGGCGGGCCCGCTCGCCATGCGCGACCTCGCCGCGCTCTATCCCTACCCCAACGCGGTCTGCGCCGTGCGCGTGACCGGCGCCGAGATCGTGCTGTGGCTCGAGCGGGCGGCCGGCCTGTTCGCCACGATCGACCCGGACGCGCGCGGGCCGCAGCCGCTCCTCGACGCGCGTTTCCCCTCCTACCATTTCGACATGATCCAGGGCCTCTCCTACACGATCGACCCGACGGTGCCCGCGCGCTTCGACCGGGAGGGCGACGTGGTCGACCCGGGCGCACGGCGCGTCCGCGACCTCTCCTTCGACGGGCGCCCGGTGCGCGAGGACGACGTCTTCCTGCTGGCGACGAACACCTACCGCGCCGGCGGCGGCGGGCGCTTCTGCGGCGGGCGGCTCGAGACCGTCTTCACCGCGACGACGCTGGTGCGCGAGGCGCTTCACGAGCACGTGCGCGACCGCGCCGTCCAGAGCGGCCCCCTCGGGCTGGAGGACAGGCTCTCCTGGCGGCTCGCCGATCTCCCCGAGGGCGTCGAGGTGCTCTACGCCACCGGCCCCGGCGCGCGGGGCCGCGAGCCGGCGGACCTGCGGCTCGAGGAGCGCGGCCTCGATGCCGAGGGCTTCCGGCTCTACCGCTATCGTGGCCGGCGCTGAGGCGCCGGGTCCTGTGGGCGTCGAGGCCCCGCCTGTGGACGCCGGGCGGGCGCCCCTCCCCTCCCCCGTCACGCGCTGGTAAACCGGAGGGCATGACCACAGACCCCGTGCTCGAGGCCCCTGCGCCCTCCTCCGCCGCGCGCCTGCCCGCTCCCCGCGGGGCCGCCGCCGCGCCGAAGGCCGGCGAGGATCGCGTCACGCCGATGATGGCGCAGTACGTCGAGATCAAGGGCGCCAATCCCGACAGCCTGCTGTTCTACCGCATGGGGGACTTCTACGAGCTGTTCTTCGAGGACGCGGAGATCGCCTCCCGGGCGCTCGGCATCGTGCTCACCAAGCGCGGCAAGCACCTCGGCCAGGACATCCCGATGTGCGGCGTGCCGATCGAGCGCGCGGACGACTACCTCCAGCGCCTGATCGCGCTCGGCCACCGCGTCGCGGTCTGCGAGCAGATGGAGGACCCCGCCGAGGCGAGGAAGCGGGGCGCCAAGGCCGTCGTGCGCCGCGACGTGGTCCGGCTCGTGACGCCCGGCACCATCACCGAGGAGCGTCTGCTCGAGCCCGCCCGCGCCTCGCTCCTCGTCGCGATCGCCCGGCGCAAGGCGAGCGAGGACGCCTACGCCTACGGCGTCGCCGCGGTGGACATCTCGACGGGCGCCTTCACCGTGACGGAGACGACCCGCGGCGGCCTCGGCCCCACCCTGGCGCGCCTCGACCCGCGCGAGATCGTGCTGCCCGACACGCTCCACGACGACCCGGACCTCGCCGGCGTCTGGCGCGAGATCGGCGCGCCGCTCTACCCGCTCGCGCGCGACGGGCTCGACGCCGCCTCCGCGCAGGCCCGCCTGGAGGAGGCCTTCGGCGTCGCGACGCTCGACGCCTTCGGCAGCTTCGGCCGCGCCGAGATCGCGGCGGCGGGGACCGTGCTGCACTACGTGGCGCGCACGCAGATCGGCGCGCGCCCGGCGCTGCGCCCGCCGGCGCGGGAGGACGGCGGCGGCGTGCTCGCGATCGACCCGGCGACGCGGGCGAACCTCGAGCTCGTGCGCACGCTCTCGGGAGAGCGCACGGGCTCGCTGCTCGCCGCCATCGACCGCACGCTGACGCCCGGCGGCGGGCGGCTCCTCGCCGAGCGGCTGTCGGGCCCGCTCACCGACGTCGCGGCGATCCGCGCGCGGCAGGACGCCGTGGCGCGCCTCGTCGAGGACGCGATCCTGCGCGAGCGGCTGCGCGAGCGGCTTTCGAGCGCGCCCGACATGTCCCGAGCGCTCGGCCGGCTCGCGCTGGATCGCGGCGGGCCGCGCGACCTCGCCGCCGTGCGCGACGGCCTCGCCGCGGCGGGCGCGGTCGCCCGGCTCCTGGCCGAGGCCGGCGATCTCCCCGCCGAGATCGAGGCCGCCCGCGCCGCGCTCGCCGATCTCGCCCCGGCGCTCGAGGCGCGTCTCGCCGACACGCTCGCCGAGGACCTGCCGTTGTCGAAGCGCGACGGCGGCTTCGTCGCAGCCGGCGTCGACCCCGCCCTCGACGAGGCGCGCGCGCTCGGCACCGACTCGCGCCGCTTCATCGCCGGATTGCAGGCCCGCTATGCCGAGGAGACCGGCTGCCGGACGCTGCGCATCAAGCACAATTCGATGCTCGGCTATTATCTCGAGGTGCCCGCGGCATTCGGCGAGGAGCTGCTGCGCGGGCCCCTCAAGGGGAGCTACATCCACCGCCAGACGATGTCGGACGCGATGCGCTTCACCACGCTCGAGCTCGGCGAGCTCGAGCGGCGCATCGCCTCGGCCTCCGAGCGGGCGGTGGCGATCGAGCACGCGATCTTCGCCGACCTCGCCGCCATGCTCGCCGGCGCCCGCCCGGCGATCCTCGCCGCCGGGGACGCGCTCTCGGCCATCGACGTCGCGGCCGCCCTCGCCGACCTCGCCGCCGAGCGCGCCTGGACGCGCCCGCTCGTCGACGAAAGCCTCGCCTTCGCCGTGGAGGACGCACGCCACCCGGTGGTCGAGGCGGCGCTGGCGCGCGAGGGCAAGCCCTTCATCGCCAATTCCTGCGACCTCTCCGGGGACGGAGCCGGCGCGATCGCCGTCGTCACCGGCCCCAACATGGGCGGCAAGTCGACGTTCCTGCGCCAGAACGCGCTCGTCGTCGTGCTCGCCCAGATGGGCGCCTTCGTCCCCGCGGCGCGGGCGCATGTCGGCGTATGCGACCGGCTGTTCTCCCGCGTCGGCGCCGCCGACGACCTCGCCCGCGGGCGCTCGACCTTCATGGTCGAGATGGTCGAGACCGCCGCCATCCTCAACCAGGCGACCCGCCGCTCGCTCGTCATCCTCGACGAGATCGGGCGCGGCACCGCCACCTTCGACGGGCTCTCCATCGCCTGGGCGGCGGTGGAGCACCTGCACGAGGAGAACCGCTGCCGGGCGTTGTTCGCGACCCATTTCCACGAGCTCACCCGGCTGACCGAGCGCTTCGCACGCATCGAGACGCTGACGCTGCGCGTGGCCGAGCACGCGGGCCAGCCGATCTTCCTCCACGAGGTGGTGAGGGGCGCCGCCGACCGCTCCTACGGGCTCCAGGTCGCCAAGCTCGCGGGGCTCCCGCCGCCGGTCGTGGCGCGGGCGGGCGAGATCCTGCGCGAGCTCGAGCGCACCGAGCGCGAGCACCCCCGCGCGGCGCGCCTCGACGACCTGCCGCTCTTCGCCGCCCCGGTGCGCACCGCGCCGCAGCCACCAGCTCCGAAGGCCGAGGCGAAGCCCGACCCGCTGCGCGCGGCGCTGGCCGCGCTGGACCCGGACGAGATGACGCCGAAGGCGGCGCTGGAGGCGCTCTATGCGCTGAAGGCGGCGGCGCGGGAAGGAGGGAGCGGATCGTGACGGCGATGCGCCCCGCCCTCCCGCACGAGGGCGAGGCCGTGCGCGCGCTCGTGCGCGCCGCCTTCGCCGTGCACATCCCGACGCTCGGGCGCGAGCCAGGACCGATGGGCCACGACTGGCCGGCCTGCGTCGCCGCCTGCGAGGTGAGCGCCCTCGACGACGAAGCGGGCGCCCTCGCCGCGGTGGCGCGCCTCGTGCCTCAGCCCGACGCGCTCCTCGTCGAGACGATCGCCGTGCGCCCGGACCTGCGCGGCACCGGGCTCGGCCGTATTCTCCTCGCCTTCGCGGAGGACGAGGCCCGACGGCGGGGGCTCCTTCGGCTGCGACTCTACACGAACGCCCTGATGACGCAGAACATCGCGCTCTACGCGCGCCACGGCTACCGCGAGACGCACGAGACGGGGGAGCCGCCGATGCGGAAGGTCTGGATGGAGAAGGTGATCGGGTGAGGCGCGCCGTCGCTCACAATCCCCGTACCAGCACCGCCTGCCGGTCGAGCCCCACCCCCGTCATCCGCCAGCCGCGGCGCGCGTAGAAATCGATCGCCTTCGTGCCCTGGCCGGTGGCGAGCCAGGCCTGGGCGTGGCCGGCCTGCTTCAGGGCCGCCGTCAACGCCTCGTGCAGCGCGGTGCCGTGGCCCCGCCCCTGGGCCGGATCGATCACGAACATGGCCCAGACGTAGCCGTTGAGCGGGTTGGCGCAGGCGAAGCCCTGGAGGGTACCGGCATCGTCGGCGCTGGCGAGGAAGATCCCCTCGTTGAGATACCAGAACACCTCCTGGTCGCTGATCGCGGTGGGGTCCGCGAGGCGGTTCTCGGACACGCCGAGGCGGATCTCGGCGATGCGGGGCAGGTCCTCGGCACGGGCGGGGCGGATCGTCGGCACGGGGCGGCTCCGGAAGGGACGGCGAACGGGCGCGGTGATGATCTCCCGTAGCACCGCGCGAACGGCACGGCTGTCGCGCCCGCGCCACAGGCGGCGGGCGACGTGCGCCGCCCACGCACAGCGCGGTGACACCAGCGGTAGCGCTCAACCAAGACATCGCACAACCGTCGTCCATCGAACTATAATGCAGCCGAATCGATCTCCACCCTGGAGCCTTCGGCCGCCATGACCAGCCACCCAGCCGCCCTCTCCGACGCCGCGCCCCCGCGCCCCGTCCTCCCGCACGGCCTGCCCGAGCCCGTCGACGACGGCACCTGCGCGCATCTTCCCGGCCGCGCCCTGCCGGACATCGCGCTTCCCGGCTCGCACGGGGAGGACGTCGTGCTCGCCCGCCTGCCCGGCTGGAGCGTGGTCTATTGCTACCCGATCTCGGGGGAGGACGACTCGATCCTCCCCGACGGCTGGGACCTGATCCCCGGCGCCCGCGGCTGCTCGCCGCAGAGTTGCTCCTTCCGCGACCACGCCGCCGAACTCGCGGCGCTCGGCGCCCGCGTCTTCGGCCTCGCGACGCAGCCGCCGGCCTACCTCGCGGGCGAGGTCGCCCGGCTGCACCTGCCCTTCCCGCTCCTCTCCGACGCGACCCTCGCCTTCCAGCGCGCCCTCGCCCTGCCGCTGCACGACGTGCCGGTCGCCGGCAGCCGCGTGCTGCGCCGCGTGACGCTGATCTGCGCGGGCGGCACGATCCGCGACGTCCACTACCCCGTCTTCCCGCCCGACCGGGCAGCCGAGGCGACGCTGGCCCGGCTGCGGGTGCTGGTGGGCGCGGAGGGGGAGAAGACCATCGGCTGAGTTCTCTGGCGCGCCGAAGAGCCCTCACGGGCGGTAGCCGACTTCGTCGGCGCCGTCACCGACGACGACGCGGTCGCGCGGGCGGCCCGAGGCGCCGGCCGCGGACGTTGCGAAGCCGGGGTGAGGCGAACCTCTGCGCTTGTCATCGACGATCGCATATGCAACCTTGATCGCGCTTCGTTCACGAGCCGTCGAGGTTCCCCATGGTCACGCGCGTCTCAACCGTCTCGTTCGAGGGCGTCGAGGCGCGGGCGGTGGACGTGCAGGTCCAGGTCGCGCCGGGGGAGCCGCGATTCAACGTCGTCGGCCTGCCGGACAAGGCGGTGGGCGAGAGCCGCGAGCGGGTGCGCTCCGCGATGATCTCGTCGGGCCTGTCGCTGCCGACGAAGCGCATCACCGTCAATCTCGCGCCGGCGGACACGCCCAAGGAGGGCAGCCACTACGACCTGCCGATCGCGCTGGGGCTGATGGCGGCGCTCGGCGCCATTCCGTCGGACGCGCTCGAGGGCTTCACCGTGCTCGGCGAGCTCGCGCTCGACGGCTCGATCACGCCGGTGGCGGGCGTGCTGCCGGCCGCGATCGCCGCGCACGGGCGCGGCCAGGGGCTGATCTGCCCCCGCGCCTGCGGGCCGGAGGCGGCGTGGGCGTCGGAGGAGATGGCGGTGATCGCGCCGGAGAACCTCATCCAGCTCGCCAACCACTTCAAGGGCACGCAGGTCCTCTCGCGGCCCGAGCCCGCGGTCGCCGTGCGCGGCGGCACGCTGCCCGATCTGAAGGAGATCAAGGGCCAGGAGAACGCCAAGCGCGTGCTCGAGATCGCGGCGGCCGGCGGGCACAACCTGCTCATGTCCGGCCCGCCCGGCGCCGGCAAGTCGATGCTCGCCCAGCGCCTGCCCTCGATCCTGCCCGCCCTCTCGCCGCGCGAACTGCTCGAGGTTTCGATGGTGCACTCCGTCGCGGGGCTGATCGAGGAGGGCCAGCTCTCCGACCGGCGGCCGTTCCGCGCCCCGCACCACTCGGCGTCGACGGCGGCGCTGGTGGGCGGCGGCGTCACGGCGCGCCCGGGCGAGATCTCGCTCGCCCACCGGGGCGTGCTGTTCCTGGACGAATTGCCCGAGTTCCAGCCGCAGACGCTCGACAGCCTGCGCCAGCCGATGGAGACCGGCGAGGTGATGATCGCGCGCGCCAACGCCCGATGCACCTACCCCGCCCGCTTCCAGCTCGTCGCGGCGATGAACCCGTGCCGCTGCGGCCAGGCGACGGAGCCCGGCTGGGCCTGCCGGCGCGGGCCCAACGAGCGCTGCATGGCGCAGTACCAGGCGCGCCTCTCCGGCCCGCTGCTCGACCGCATCGACCTGACGATCGAGGTGCCGGCGGTGCGCGCGGCGGACCTGATCCTGCCGCCCCCGGCGGAGGGCTCGGCCGAGGTCGCGCGACGCGTCGCCGCGGCGCGATCGGTCCAGGGCGCGCGTTACGCCGCGCTCGGCCTGCCCGCCAGCACGACGAACGCCGCCTGCCCCGCCGCCGTGCTCGAGGACGTCGCGACACCCGACGCGCAGGGTCTCGCGCTGGTGCGCGACGCGTCCGAGGCGATGAAGCTCTCCGCGCGCGGCTACCACCGCGTCCTGCGCGTCGCCCGCACGCTGGCCGATCTCGACGGCACGAGCCGGGTCGGCCGGGTGCACGTGGCCGAAGCGCTCTCGTACAGATCGCATCTGGATCGCCGTAGGGTTGCTGCGTAGGTACCGGCGAACTCGGTGGCGCCTACGGTTTGTGTCGGACAACCGGGTAGGCTATGGTTGCGGAACTCCCGACACTCGGATCGACGGGACCGGAATGGCGATGAGCGCGCATCTCCACACCAGCGACTTCGCGGGCGATACCCGCGCGATGCTGGCAGCGGTGTCGAAGGTGGACGAGCCGGGAGCCATGCTGTTCGAGCTGGGAGTGGCACTCGGCCGGTTCGGCGTGGAGAACATCGTGGTCGCCACGTTCGAGCGCGCCGGCTCCCTCGGTGCCGATGCGATGCTTCTCCACAAGCTTCCAAAGGGTTGGCTGCGAACCTACGTCGAGCGCGAATACGGGCGCCACGATCCGGTCCTGCGGCTGTGCGCGCGGACGAGCCGTTCCTTCGCCTGGACCGAAGCCGGACGGGAACTCCCGCCGAACGCTCGATCCGAGGCGGTCATGGCCGCCGCCCGCGACCAGGGAATGGCGGAGGGCTTGTGCGTACCGATCCACGGCCGACGGGGGCTCGAAGGATGCGTGTCCGTGAGCGGATCATGGCTGGACGTCACCCCGCGGATTCGCCCCGTGATGGAGGTCGTCGCGCGCGGGGTATTCGGCCGCTGCCGCGAGATGGCTTCACGCGTGAGTCCGCATCCTCCTTCGCGCCTCACGCGGCGTGAGCGCGACGTGCTGAGCCTCGCCGCAAGCGGCCTTTCCGCGGCAGGGACGGCCGCTGCACTCGGCATCTCGGAAAGAACGGTGACGACCCACATAGCGAGCGCGTGCCGGAAGCTCGACGCGTCGAACAAGACGGCGGCCGTCGCCTCCGCAATCAGACGTGACCTGCTCGATCCGGCACATCGCGATTTCTGACGATTTTGCGGCGCACTGACTTGGCTCATATTGGCGGGAGTGAGGCCGTTCCTCCGGGTACCCAGGGCGGAAGAACGCTCGAGCAGGCCAACGGGGTCGGGATGCGTAACGAGAACGACACTGATAGCGATCCACATCCGGCCGGCGGCAATACGCCTCCGCATCGCATGACGATGGATGAACAAGACGCGAGATACCTGAGATTGCTGGAAGAGCCACTCGTAGAGGACATATTCGAGCTGGCGGTCATGATGGAGGAAAAAGAGCGGAAGCTTGCATTCGATCTCATCGTAACGATTCTGAGTAACAAGAAGTCCATCTGAAGTCTTCGAACGCTTTGAAAATACGGGAATGGGACACGATCCTCGGGGGTCGAAAAGAACTCGGACTGTTGCCTCTCCGGGAGGTTTCGTACATATTGCGGAGGCTCGGGTCCGGGCGCGCCGAAGCGCGAGCATCCGGTTCCGGAGCCTGGAGGTGCCGCGAGATCGCTTCGATGAGAAATCCCTCCCCCGAGAACACCCTGTCCTTCGAGATCATCGACCGGATCAGCGCAGCTGCCAAGCTGGAGGAGGGCCATGCAGTCCTGCGCGAGAACATGCATCGCTTCGACCTCAAGCACGTGGCGTATCTCGGTCTGAACATTCCCTCGGAGCGTCGGCGGAAGCCGCTCGTCGCGGTTACGTACTCTCCGGAATGGCAGCGCCATTACGAGCAGAGCGACTACGTCAACATCGATCCCGTCGTCAGTGCCGGACTGGGCGGCATCCTACCGATCGACTGGACAGAGATCGACCGCACCCGCCCCACCATACGCAAGGTCTTCGGCGAGGCGCAGGAGTTCGACGTCGGCATGCAGGGGCTCTCGTTCCCGATCCGGGGCCGCTACGGCGAGTTCGCGCTGTTTTCGATCAACGCCGACGTGCCCGCGAGAAACTGGCCATCGCTCAAGAAGATGCTCGTCAAGGAGTTCATGGTCATTTCCTACTATTTCCACTCGTGGGCCTTGCAGGTGGAGCAGATCGAGCAGAACGATTTCGCCGGGAAGCTGTCGGAGCGCGAGAAGGAATGCCTTCGCTGGTCGGCCGCCGGCAAGACGATATGGGATACATCGGCCATCCTAGGGTTGAGCGAACGAACCGTAAGGTTTCATCTCGAGAATGCAAGGTCGAAGCTCAACGCTCTCTCCACGACGCATGCTGTGTCGAAAGCAATTTCTTATGGCGTTATCCCGCTACCGTAGCTAGATTACCTGTCGTTTCCGACAGGTTCTTTTCTTCGTTCTTCATGCGAATTTCTTTCCGTTGGCTGTGTCCCACAATCAACGGGAGAAACATAATGATCCGCGTCATCCAGAGCCACCAGCGAGGGCAGTTTCCCCGAGAGATCGATGCGATGCATCGCATCCGCAAGAAGGTCTTCCACGACCGCCTCGGCTGGGATGTGTCGATCATTCGCGACTGGGAAGTCGACGGTTTCGATGCGCTCGACTGCGTGTACCTGATCTGCGTCGACGACGAGGAGCGTGTCCTGGGTAGCATCCGTTTGCTGCCAACCATCGGATACAACATGCTGAACGACGTGTTCCCCGAGCTTCTGCCGGACGGGACGCGCGTCGAGAGCCCGCTGATCTGGGAGTCGAGCCGGTTCTCGATCGATCCCGACGCGGACGTCGAGCTGACCCGCAATCGTCTCAGCCGCCCCACGGCGGAGCTCATCCTGGGCATGAACGAGCTGGGCCGCGAGCTGGGCCTGTCGCACATCGTCACGGTGTACGACGCGTTCATCGCCCGCATCCTGCGCCGCGCCGACTGCCGCGGCGAGCCGATCTCCAGCCCGATCCGCATCGGCAAGACGATCGCCTTCGCCGCCCTGTTCGAGATAGGCGACGAGATGGAATCCGCTCTGCGCAAGGCGAGCGGCATCACCGGCCCCGTGCTCGAGGTCGGCTACCGCATGGCGCGTTCCGACGCCGCGTGAACGACGAAGAAACAGAGGCTCTGCGATGTCCAAGGTCACCATCGAGTTCAAGTCCTCGAAGCGCACCCCGACGGGAGAGGGGCCGCTCGAGCTCTCGCCGCGCGACGTCCGCTCGCTCTACTTCGTGCGCGAACCCTACGTCGACCAGATCGTCGACACCGCCGTCATGCTGACGGAGGCCGAGCGCAAGCTCGCCCTGCGCCTGCTCGAGGCCGTGCTCGAGCACCGCCGCGCCTCGCTCTCGTGAGGACCTCTCGGCCCGCGATGCGGGCCGAGGATCGCCGACCGCGCGAATCCGCGCCATTCCCGCAAAGGACCGTTCACCGTCTTTCTCAAGCCGACCTTCAGCCCGCATGCGGCAGGGTGCGCGGGCTGAGAACGGGGCGGCGCAATGGACGGTCTCTTCATCATCACTCCCACGGCCGCGGCGCTGGCGCTCGCCGGCGCGCTCGCTTTCGCGGCGACCCTCGCCGCCGTCCTGATCCTGCGCGACCACATGCGGCTCGAGGCGCGCACGCGTGGGCTCGAGACCGACGCGGAGGCGCTCCAGGACAGGCTGTGGCGCGCCGAGGAGAGCGAGCACTTCTTCCGCGCGCTCGCCGAGTCGCAGGTCGACGCCATCGTCCAGCGCGACGCACAGGGACGCGTCACCTGGGCCAACGACGGCTTCGCCGTCCTCGTCGGGCTGCCGCGCGAGGAGGTGCTGGGCCGCGCGCACGCCCCGCGGGTGCTGGAGAGCCGGCCGCCGCGGCTGCGCGGCGACGGCGCGCGGCTCGTCGACGAGGCGATCGAGACGCCCGACGGCGTGCGCTGGGTCGGCTGGATCGAGACCACCGCGCCCGGCCGCGGCGGCGCGCCCGAGACCCTGAGGGCCGGGCGCGAGATCACCGAGCGCGTCTCCTCCGAGGCCGCGCTCGCCGAGGCGCGCGCCCGCGCCGAAGCGGCGAGCGAGGCGAAGTCGCGCTTCCTCGCCACCGTGAGCCACGAGTTCCGCACGCCGCTCGGCGGCATCCTCGGCATGGCCGACCTCATCCTCGACACCCGCTGCGACCCCGAGCAGACCACCTACGCCCAGGCGATCAAGACGTCGGGCGCGGCGCTCCTGTCGCTCATCGACGAGATCCTCGACTTCTCCCGCATCGAGGCGGGCAAGCTCACCCTCGCCCCCGCCCCGTTCGACCTCGCGGGCTGCGTCGAGGGCGTGGTCGAGCTCCTCGCACCGCGGGCGCAGGGCAAGGGCATCGAGATCGCGGGCTACTGCGCGGCCGATCTCCCCGCGCGTCTCGTCGGCGACGAGGCACGCATCCGCCAGATCCTGGTCAACCTCGCCGGCAACGCGGTGAAGTTCACCGATACCGGCGGCGTCGGAGTCGAGGCGGTGCCGGAGGCGGGGGGCGGGATCGTGCTGCGCGTCTCCGACACCGGCCCCGGCATCGCGCCCGAACGCATCCCGGCCCTGTTCGAGGAGTTCGAGCAGGGCGACGGCTCGGCGGCGCGCCGCCATCCCGGCACGGGGCTCGGGCTCGCCATCACCCAGCGCCTCGTCGCGGGCATGGGCGGGACGATCGCCGTCGAGAGCGCGCCCGGCGCGGGCGCACGCTTCACGGTGACCCTGCCGCTGCCGGCGGCGAGGACGTCTTCGCTTCCGGCAGAGGCGCCGCCCGCCGCCTCCCTCGCCGGCCGGCGCGTGCTCGTCCTCGCCCGCTCGCCCTTCGAGGCGCCCTTCATCGCGCGCCGGCTGGAGCAGGAAGGCGCGCGGGTCCACGTCGTCGCCACCGAGGGCGAGACGCTGGCGAAGATCGCCATGGCCGGGCCGGGCGCGACCTTCGATTCGCTCATCGTCGATTGCGCCCTCGGCGACGACCTCGCCCGCGAGGTGGCCGCGGCCGCACGCGAGGCGGGGGTGTCCCGGGCGATCGTGCTGCTCTCGCCCTTCGAGCGGCGCGACCTCGGCTCGCCGGCCGCGGCCGGCTACGACGGCTATCTCGTCAAGCCGGTGCGGGCGCGCTCCCTCGTCGAGCGGCTCGTCGAGCCGCTGGCGCCCCACGCCGAGGCCGTGCGGCCGGGGCCCTCGCCGGCCGCGCAGCCGGCACGGCGGCGGCTTCCCGGCGAGCGCGGGAACGCGCCGCGGCCGGGCGCGCCCCGCGTGCTGCTCGCGGAGGACAACGAGATCAACGCGCTCCTCGCGCTCAAGGCGCTGGAGAAGCGCGGCGCCGTCGTCGACTGGGCCAAGGACGGCCACGAGGCCGTGGCCCTGGCGGAGGCTTCCTTCGCCGGGCTGCGGCCGGACTACGACGTCGTGTTCATGGACATCCGCATGCCGGGCCTCGACGGTCTCGAGGCGACGCGGCGCATCCGCACCCTCGAGCGCGCGCTCGGCCGCCGCCAGCCGCGCCGGATCGTGGCGCTCACCGCCAACGTCCTCAAGGAGGACGAGGAGGCGGCCCGCGAGGCCGGGCTCGACGGCTTCCTGCCCAAGCCCTTCGAGCCGCGCATGCTGGAGCGGCTCCTGGGCGACACGGGGCTCGCGCGCGCGGGCTGAGCGGGCGGTGGAGCGGGCGGTGGAGCGGGCGGTGGGGCGCGGGATCCTCGCCGCCGTTGCGCATTCTGTTGTGCCGGCTAAGGTGACAGGCGCAACCAATCTGTCACAATTGTGTTGAAACGCTATGGTTCAAGAGCCGAACGGCGGACGCGGCGAGAGAATCGCGACGCGGAGGATACCGCCCGACGAGGATGTGATGGCGCCGTTTCCCGCAGTCGAAACGACGTCGAGCCGGCTTCCGAGCCGCTTCGGCTTCTTGTTGACCTCTCCCCAGATCACGAGCTTCGTGCGCCCCTTCCGCAAGAAGGGCTCGGCCGCGATCGCCTTCCTGCGCGGCGCGAACGTCGACCGCGCGCCGGTGCGGCGCCGGCTCGATCCGACGCTGGGCCGCATCGGCTCGCTCGAGGTGCGCCTCGCCACCACGCCACGGGAGATCCGCGCGGCCCAGCGCCTGCGCTACAAGGTGTTCTACGAGGCCGGGGGGGCGCTGCCGCACACCGCCTCCGCGCTCGCCCGGCGCGACTTCGACGAGTACGACGCCATCTGCGATCACCTGCTCGTGCTCGATCACGCGGCGCCCTCGAACCTCGGCGAGCCGGCGCGCAAGCTGCGCGGCATTCCGGCGCGCACCGCGCACCCCGCGGTCGTCGGCACCTACCGCCTCCTGCGCCAGGACGTGGCCGAGCGGCATTTCGGCTTCTACACGCAGGCCGAGTACGACATCGCGCCGATCATCGCCGCGCACCCGGGCAAGCGCTTCCTCGAGCTCGGCCGCTCCTGCGTGCTGGAGAGCTATCGGACCAAGCGCACGGTCGAGTTGCTCTGGCACGGCATCTGGGCCTACGTCCTGCACCACCGCATCGACGTGATGCTCGGCTGCGCGAGCCTCGAGGGCACGAACCCCGAGGCGCTCGCGCTGCCTCTGTCCTTCCTGCACCACCACGCCGCCGCCGACGAGGGCTGGCGCGCCCGCGCGGTTCCCGGGCGCTACGTGCCGATGGACCGCCTGCCCGCCTCGGCGATCGACGCCAAGGTCGCGCTCCACGCCCTGCCGCCGCTGATCAAGGGCTACCTGCGGCTGGGCGCCCGTTTCGGCGACGGCGCGGTGGTCGATGTCCAGTTCGGCACGACGGACGTGCTCGTGGTGCTGCCGGTCTCGTCCATCAACCCGCGCTACGTCGCCCATTTCGGCGCGGACGCGGGGCGCCACGCCGCGTGAGCGGAGGCGGGCGCGGCGCTCAGGGGGATTCCGGCAGCGCCGCGATCCCCTCCCGATAGGTCGGATACAGCAGCTCCACGCCCAGTTCCTCCCGCAGGCGCCGGTTCGAGACGCGCTTCGAGGTGGACCAGAAGCTGCGCCCCATCGGCGACAGCTCCGCCTCCTCGAAGGGCACCTCCGGCGGGGGCTCGATCCCCGCGATCTCGGCGGCGTGGAGGACGACGTCCTGCGGCGGCGTCGGCAGGTCGTCGACGACGTTGTAGACGCGCCCCGACCGGCCCCGGACGAAGGCCGCGAGCACGGCCTGCGCGATGTCCGCCACGTGGATGCGGTTGAAGACCTGTCCCGGCTTGACGATGCGCCGCGCGGTGCCCGCACGCAGCTGCGTGACCGGATTTCGCCCGGGGCCGTAGATGCCGCCGAGCCGCAGCACGCACACACGCTTGCCCGCCCGCGCGCCGAGTGCGCACCAGGCCTCCTCCGCCGCCAGCCGATCCTCCGCGCGCCCGTGCTTGGGCGCGGTGGGCGTCTCCTCGTCGACCCAGCCGCCCCGGGCGTCCCCGTAGACCCCGATGGTGGAGAGATAGACGATGCTCTCGAGCCGCGGCGCCGCCGCGATCGCCTCGCCGTAGGCGTCGAGCGCCGGGTCGGCGCCCTCGCGCGGCGGAATCGAGAGGAGGAGATGCGTCGCCCGCGCGAGGTCCGCGGTGATGCGTGGATCGGCGCCCGCGGGCCCGAACAGGCGCGCCGAGACGCCCTCGGCCTCGAGCGCCGCCGCCTTCTCCGCGCCGCGCACCGTCCCGACGACGTCGGAGAATCCGCCGCGCCGCGCGGTCTCCACCGCGCTGTACCCGAAGCCGAAACCGAACAGCACGCTCACGCCGCTCTCCCATCGCCGATGCGGCCGGAGTGTAGTCGGGAACGCACGGGTGCGGAACCGGTCATGGGAGGCCGTCATGGGGCGCGACGCGCAAGCCTCACCTGAGCGGCGCCATCAAGGCCTCCTTCGCCCTGCGCAGCCACTTGGGCGGCCGTTCGGGGTCGAGGAGGTCGTTCTCGGCCAGGATCTCCTCCATCGGGCCGATCGGGTCGGGCTCGTAGGGAACGAGGCGGCGCCCCCGCACGCGCAGGTGCTCGATGCCGCGCATCAGGCCGTGCGCCGCGATCGCCCCGTGGACGTCCTGCGGCGCGCAGGCGAGGTGCTCGGCGAGGAGATCCGCGCGCACGGCGCGGATGCGTTCCCGGATCCGCTCCTCGTCCGGCTTACCCGCCACCGCCTCGATCGCGACGTCGCACTCCGTGTCGAAGCCCATCGACCGATTGTTGAGGTTCGACGAGCCGATGCGGATGAGCCGGTCATCGACGACGAGGATCTTGGCGTGCACGTAGATGTCCTCGCCGGCGTGCGTCACCGGCGTGTAGATCCGGAAGCGATCGTGCCGGTCCGCCGCGCGCACCACCTTCAGGAGCCGGGCGCGCGCGGTGTCCATCGTCGCCGCCTCGAGATAGCCGTCAGCCGAGACGGGATTGACGATCACGATTTCCGGTCCGTCCGGCTCGCGCAGCCGCGCGGCGATCGCCTCGGCGACGGTGCGCGAGGCGAAGTACTGGCTCTCGCAGTAGATCGTCTCGCGCGCCTCGCGGATGCAGGCGAGGAGCAGGCTCTCGACCTCGAACACGCGCGGATGGTCACCGTAGAGCGGCGCGGTTCTGGCGATGCCGACGTCGACGTCCGCGAAGGTCGGCGGCACGGTGCCGGGCCAGATCGGCTCGCGTGGCGGCGGCGGCGCGAGTTCCTCGCCGGTGGCGAGCTTCCAGCGCTCGCGGGCGTGTTCGGCGAGCGCCTTCGCGGCCTCGCCGTCGAGCGCCATCGTCGCGTCGTGCCAGGGGCCGTAGAGGCGGCCGCTCGGGCGGCGGCGGCGCGGGTCGGCGTCCACGTGCCCGCGCGTGTCCCAGCGGTCGGCGGTCATGTCGATGCCGCCGCAGAAGGCGAAGACGTCGTCGATGGCGACGATCTTCTGGTGGTGCGCCGCGGCGGGCGGGTGCGCGCCGTCGAGATGGAAGCGGATGTTGTCGCTCGTCGTCCAGTTCAGGAACATCAGCGGCGTCGAGCCGCGGCCGAGCGCCTGGATCATGCCGAGGTCCCACTTGAGCACGAAGATCCGCAGCTGCGGGCGGGTCTTGGCGATCCAGCGCAGGAACGCGCCGAGCGTGTTGGGACCCTCGAGCGTGGCGCCGTCGGGCTCGAGCTTGATGCGCAGGTCGAAGTCCCAGCCGATCAGCATGATCGTGTGGCGCGCGGCGAGCATCGCCTCCTTCACGGCACGGAAATAGTCCTGGGCGTCGACGACGAGCCCCGCCCTGTCGGCGTGCGCGATGCGCCAGCAGGTGTCGCCCGGGCGCAGGATGCCGTGAGGCGCGGGCGAGTCGTCCGTGCGCGCGGCGTTGGTCGGCATCGGTCCCTCCCCCCCGGCGCAGCGGCCGGTCCGGCGGGACAACCGGGCAGCCGCGGCGGCGGTTCCGAACGATCGATCAGGCGGCGCCGGCACGGCGTCGTGCGCCGAGCAGCGTGTCGATCTCGGCCGCCGGCATCGGCCGCGCGAGGAGGTAGCCCTGGAGCTGGTGGCAGCCGAGCGCCTGGAGGAAGCGCTGCTGCTCCTTGGTCTCGACGCCCTCCGCGGTGACTGTGAGGCCGAGCGCGCGGCCCAGATGCACGATCGAGTGGACGAGGATGGCGCTCTCGCCGGTCGCCTCCATGCTCTCCAGGAAGGAGCGGTCGATCTTGATCTTGTCGAAGGCGAAGCGGCGCAGGTAGATCAGCGAGGAATAGCCGGTGCCGAAGTCGTCGAGGGCGAGGTTCACGCCTTTCGCGCGCAGCTGCATCATGGCAGCCTCGGCGGCGTCGGCGTCCTCGACGACGACGCCCTCGGTGAGTTCGAGCTCGAGGCGCGTCGGGTCGAAGCCGGTCTCGTCGATGATGCGTCCGACCGTGTCCACGTAGTCGCGCTGGCGGAACTGGATCGGCGAGACGTTGACGGCGATTCGAAGGCCGGGCCAGCGGCGCCCGTCGAGGCAGGCACGGCGCAGAACCCAGTCGCCGAGCGGCAGGATGAGGCCGCTCTGCTCTGCCATGGCCACGAAGCGGTCGGGCGGGATCATGCCCTTCTCCGGGTGGCGCCAGCGCAGGAGCGCCTCGAGCGCCACCACCTCGTCGCGCTCGGCGGCGAAGATCGGCTGGTAGTACAGGTCGAGCAGGTCGCCGGAGATGGCCTCGCGCAGGTCGTCGGCGACGAGCTTGCGCATGCGGATCGCCTCGTCCATGCGCCGCTCGAAGAACGAGTGTCGGTTGCGGCCGTCGTTCTTGGCCTGGTAGAGCGCCGTGTCGGCGAGCCGCATCAGCGTCTCGCGGTCGTGCGCGTCCTCCGGTGCCAGCGCGATACCGATGGAGACGCCGATGGTCACGGCGTTGTGCTCGATCTCGAAGGGCTCGGCGATCGCCTCCAGGATCCGCCGCGCCAGCACCTCCGCGCCGTCGGCGCTCTTGAGGCCGGGCTGGATGATCGCGAACTCGTCGCCGCCGAAGCGCGCGAGGACGTCCGTGCCGCGCAGGTGCGACATCAGCCGCCGGGCGACCGCCTTGATCAGCTCGTCGCCGGCCTGGTGCCCGAAGGAATCGTTGACCTCCTTGAAGCGGTCGAGGTCGAGGAACATCACCGCGAGCCCCTCGCCGGTACGCGCCACGCGGGCGAGTTCCTGCTCGAGGCGCTGGGCGAAGAGGAGGCGGTTGGGCAGGCCCGAGAGCGGATCGGAGACGGCGAGCGCCTGCACGTGCTCCTGGGTCTGGGCGAGCTCGGCCGAGACGCGCCGCGCGTGCAGGATCGCGAGCGCGAGGAGGAGGAGCGCCAGCACGGCCGGGCCGATCACGAGGCCCGTGACCTTGCCGCGCCAGCTCGTGCCCGGGCGCTCGGGCGTCCAGGCGACGTGGTAGACCGCCTGCCCGTCGACGGCGGCGATGTCGAAGCCGCGGGCGGGGTCGTCGATCGGGCCTTCGCCGACCATGAAGTTGCCGATCGCCTGGTCGATCGCGAGCGCGGCGAGTTCTTCGCGGTTCATCGCCCGCAGGCCCACCGCGAGCGCACCGCCGGCGGCGTGTAGCTCCGAGATCGCGAGGACGGCGACGATCCGCCCGTCGATCGCCGCGAGCTTCGGCGGCGCCGTCCGCCGGGCGCTCGTCGCCCGCCCGTCCTGCGCGTCGAGGAGCGCGCGGCCGAGCAGATCGGCCACGATCGCCGTGTCGAGGGAGAGCACCGGCCGAACCCCAGCGCCGCGGGCGACCTCGGCGCCGACGATGCGGCCCTCGGCGTCGAGGGTGAACACCCCCGTCGCGTCGAAGTGCGGGCGCGCGAGGGCCAGGAACGCCCCGGTCTGGGCCGGCCCGAGCGGCTCGTTGCCGGCGGCGGCCTTCAGGCTCGCGTCCAGCGTCTGCCCGTAGGCCTCCAGCTGCATGCCGATGACGGCCTGCATGCGCTCGCGCGCGGCGAGCGCCGCCGCGCGGTCCGCGTCCCGGCTCACCCAGAGCAGCGCGCCCGTCGCCACCGCCACGATGACGATCAGCAGCGCCACCAGCGGCCAGAGCAGGCGCGGGAGGAAGACGCGGGTCGCCGGCGAGGGCTGGAAGGTCGGTGCGTGCATGGCCGTCCCGGGTTTCGACGGCGCATGATCCCGGTCATTCGTTCAGAAATGGTTGTAGCTGCGACTTTACATTTGTCAGTGACGCGTGGCATCGCGCAGCGTGCGGGCGACGTCCGCGAGGGCGCGGGGGTAGAGCGCGTGCTCCTGCGCGAGCACGCGTTCCGCGAGGATCTCCGGCGTGTCGCCCTGCAGAACCGGCACCCGCGCCTGGGCGATCGTCGGCCCGGCGTCGAGCTCGGGCACGACGTGGTGGACGGTGCAGCCGTGCTCGGCCACGCCCGCCGCCAGCGCGCGCTCGTGGGTCCGCGTGCCGCGGAAGGCCGGGAGGAGCGAGGGATGGATGTTGATCATCCGCCCCTCCCAGGCGCGCACGAAGCCCTCCGTGAGGATGCGCATGAAGCCCGCCAGCGCCACGAGCTCGACGCCCGCCGCGCGCAGCCGCGCATCGAGCGCGGCGTCGAAGCTCTCGCGGTCGGGATGGGCCGCGTGATCGACCACGGCCGTCGGGATTCCGGTCTCGCGCGCCCGAGCGAGGCCGGCGGCGCCGGGGCGGTTGGAGAGGACGAGGACGATCCGAGCGGGGTAGCCCGGGTCCTGCGCGGCCGCGAGCAGCGCCGCCATGTTCGAACCGCGTCCCGAGATCAGGATCGCGGTCGGCACCCGCACCTCGTCGCTCACGACGCGAGCTCGCCGTCGAAGCGCACGGGCGTCCCCTCCCCGCGGGGCTCGAGCCGGCCGATCGGGGTCGCGCGCTCGCCGAGCTCCGCGAGGCGTGCGCAGACGGCCTCGGCGGCGTCCGGCGCGACGACGCAGACCATGCCGACGCCGCAATTGAAGGTGCGCAGCATCTCTCCCTCGGCGACGCCGCCGGTGCGCGCGAGCCAGCCGAAGACCGGCGGCGGGGCGATCGTCGCGAGATCGATGCGGGCGCCGAGGTCGTCCGGCAGGACGCGCGGCAGGTTGTCCGGCAGCCCGCCGCCGGTGACGTGGGCGAGCGCCTTGACGGGGAGCCCCTCGCGCAGGAGCGCGAGCAGCGGGCGCACGTAGATGCGCGTGGGCTCGAGCAGGGCGCGCCCGAGCGTCTCGCCCGGCGCGAAGGGGGCCTCCTCGCCCCAGCCGAGACCGCTCGCGGCCGCGATCCGGCGCACCAGCGAGAACCCGTTCGAGTGGACGCCCGAGGAGGCGATGCCGACGAGCACGTCGCCCGCCGCGACGCCGCGCGGCAGCAGCATCCCGCGCTCGGCGGCCCCGACGGCGAAGCCGGCGAGGTCGTAGTCCGCGCCCTGGTAGACGCCGGGCATCTCCGCCGTCTCGCCGCCGATGAGCGCGCAGCCCGCGCGCCGGCAGCCCTCGGCGATGCCCGCGACGAGGGCCGTGCCGGTCGCCGCGTCGAGCTTGGCGGTGGCGAGGTAGTCGAGGAAGAACAAGGGCTCGGCGCCCTGCACCACGAGATCGTTGACGCACATGGCGACGAGGTCGATGCCGATCGTGTCGTGCACCCCGGTCTCGACGGCGATCTTGACCTTGGTGCCGACGCCGTCGTTCGCCGCGACCAGGATCGGGTCGACGAAGCCCGCGGCCTTGAGGTCGAACAGGCCGCCGAAGCCGCCGATCTCGGCGTCCGCGCCCGGCCGTCGGGTCGCGCGCACGAGCGGCTTGATCGCCTCGACCATGGCGTTGCCCGCGTCGATGTCGACGCCGGCCTGCGCATAGGTCATTCCCTGTTCCCGGTGCTCGGCCATGCCGCCCGTCTCCCGCCCCGCGCCCGCTCCATCCGGCTCCCGCGGGTTACAGCCCCGGGAGCAGCGGCGCAAGCGCGAGAGCCGAGCGGCGAGAGCGCTTGACCGCCGGCTCGGGCCTTCGTACCCGAGTCCGGCCACCCACGCTCGGGTGGCAGGGAGCCGCGCCGTGACGATCCCCAACCTCATCAGCGTGTTTCGTCTCCTCCTCGTGCCGGTCGTCATCGTG
Source organism: Salinarimonas chemoclinalis (assembly GCF_041514305.1). NCBI lineage: Bacteria > Pseudomonadati > Pseudomonadota > Alphaproteobacteria > Hyphomicrobiales > Salinarimonadaceae > Salinarimonas > Salinarimonas chemoclinalis. The sequence goes on along the minus strand of NZ_JBGMWH010000001.1, from coordinate 79,021 downwards.
GCGATCCTGCAGGGGAACTGGCTCGCGGCTTTCGTGCTGTTTCTCGTCGCGGGCGTGTCGGACGGCATCGACGGCTGGATCGCGCGGCGCTTCGACATGCGCTCGGAGCTCGGCGCCGTGATCGACCCGCTCGCCGACAAGGCGCTGCTCGTCTCGATCTACGTCACGCTCGCCGTCGTCGGCGCCATGGCGGAGTGGCTCGTCGTGCTCGTCGTCTCGCGCGACGTGATGATCGTCATCGCCTATGTCGTCTCCTGGATCATGGACCGGCCGATCTCGGTGAAGCCGATCTTCGCCTCCAAGGTGAACACCGCGCTGCTGATCACCTACGCCGTCACCGTGCTCGCGGCGAACGCCTTCGCCTTCGGGCTCGGGCCGCTCGACCTCGTCCTGTCGATCGGCATCGCGGTGCTCACCGCCTTCACGCTGGCGGTCTACCTCGTGATGTGGCTGAGGCACATGAGCGCGTGAGCGCGGGCGTGCGTTCCGGCCACGGCTGCGCTAGGAGAAGGGCGCCGGCCCTACGCCAAGCCCTCCCGGAGACCGACCATGCTCATCCTGATTCTCGGCCTCGTCCTCTTCCTCGGCACCCACGCCTTCACCATGGCGCGGGGCCCGCGCGCTCGGCTCGTCGCGCGGCTCGGGGAGAACGGGTACAAGATCGCCTACTCGGTCTCCTCGCTCGTCGGCATCGTGCTCGTCAGCATCGGCTACGGCGAGTTCCGCTACGATCCCGCCAACGTGCAGATCTGGTTCCCGCCGACGTGGCTCTCGCACGTCTCCCTGCTGCTGATGGTCTTCGCCTTCATCCTGTTCGTGGCGACCTACCTGCCCGGGCACATCAAGGCGCGCGCGAAGCATCCGATGCTCGCCTCGATCAAGATCTGGGCCTTCGCGCATCTCCTGGCCAACGGCGACCTCGCCTCGCTGATCCTGTTCGTGTCGTTCCTGGCCTGGGCGGTCGCCGCGCGGATCTCGCTCAAGCGTCGCCCCGTCTCGCCGCTCGCGCCCGCCCAGGCGCTCGCCGCGACGCCCGCGGGCTGGCGCAACGACGCGATCGCGGTGGGCGTGGGCCTCGCGGCCTACGTCGCCTTCGCGTTCTGGCTCCATCCGATCCTGATCGGTGTGCCGGTGGTCGGCACGGCCTGACCGGCGCCTGGCTCACGACCCGTAGGTCGATCGGAGCGAGCCGAGGAATCGCGCCGCGTCCGCGCGTATCGCGGCGCGGCGCTCGGCGCTCATCTTGGCGAGGGTGCGATAGGGCATCGCGACGCGCGGGTTGCGCGAGAGCCGCGTCTCGTTCTCGACGAGGAAATTCCAGTAGAGATAGTTGAACGGACAGGCGCGCGCGCCCTCCTTCACCTTCGGGTCGTAGGTGCAGGCGCGGCAATAGTCGCTCATCCGGTCGATGTAGGCGCCCGAGGCCGCGTAGGGCTTCGACGCCATGATCCCGCCGTCGGCGTAGAGGATCATGCCGTGGACGTTCGGCAATTCCACCCACTCGTAGGCGTCGGCGTAGACGACGAGGTACCACTCCTCGACCTCGGCGGGGGCGAGGCCGGCGAGCAGCGCGAAATTGCCGAGCACCATCAGCCGCTGGATGTGGTGCGCGTAGGCGTGGCGGCGCGTGTCGCCGACGCATTGCGCGAGACAGTTCATCTGCGTCTCGCCGGTCCAGTACAGGTCCGGCAGCGGGCGCCCGGCCTCGAGCGCGTTGGTCTGCGCGTAGCCCGGCATCTTCAGCCAGTAGAGGCCGCGCACGTATTCCCGCCAGCCGATGATCTGGCGCACGAAGCCCTCGACGGCGTTCAAGGGCGCGCGCCCCTCGCGCCACTCCCGCTCGGCCGCCCGGCAGACCTCGTCGGCCGTGAGGAGGCCGGCATTGAGGTAGGGCGAGAGCACCGCGTGGAAGAGGAAGGGCTCGCCGGTCTTCATCGCGTCCTGGAAGTCGCCGAAGGTCGGCAGCGCCTCGGCGAGGAAGCTGCGCAGCGCGTCGAGCGCGTCCGCCCGCGTCACCGCCCAGCCGAAGGGCTCGAGGTCTCCGAAATGGTCGCCGAAGCGCCGGGCGACGAGGTCGAGCACCTCGCGTGTGATCGCATCCGGCTCGAAGCGCCGGCGTCGCGGGACGCGCAGGCCCTTGGGCAGCGCCTTGCGGTTGTCCGCATCGAAGTTCCACTGCCCACCCGCGGGCTCGCCGCCCTCCATCAGCAGCCCCGTCTTGCGGCGCATCTCGCGGTAGAAGAACTCCATGCGCAGCTGCTTCTTCTCGCCGGCCCAGGCGGCGAACTCCGCCTTCATGGCGAGGAAGCGGTTGTCCTCGCGGATCTCGACCGGGACCCCCAGCTCCTCGCGCCAATCGCGCATCATCTCGAGCACGCGCCACTCGCCGGGCTCGGTCACCACCACGCGATCGGGCGCGTGGCGCGCGACCGCGCGGGCGAGCTCGCCGGAGAAGGAGCCGGCGTTCTCGGGGTCGTCGAGGCGCACGTAGTCGACCGCGATCCCCTCCTGCGCCAACGTGTCCGCGAAGTGGCGCATGGCCGAGAACAGGAAGGCGATCTTCTGCTTGTGGTGGCGGACATGGGTCGCCTCCTCGGCGACCTCGACCATCAGCACCACGTCGCGCGCGGGATCGAGATCCGTCAGCGAGGAGATCCCCCGCGTGAGCTGGTCGCCGAGGATGAGGCGAAGCGTCTTCACGGGACGCTCAGCTCTTGACGCGCAGGGTCGAGCGCCCGCCGTCCACGCCGATCGTCTGGCCGGTGATCCAGCTCGCCTGCGGAGAGACCAGGAAGGCGGCGAGCGAGCCCACGTCCTCGCCCGTGCCGAGCCGCGGGATCGGGTGCATGCCCGCGATCGCCTGCGCCATCGTGGCGTTGGAGGTGAGCGGGCGGGCGAGATCGGTGTCGAGGAGCGAGGGCGCGATGCAGTTGACCCGCACCTTCGGGGCGAGCTCGGCGGCGAGCGCCAGCGTCAGCCCCTGCACCGCCCCCTTCGCCATGGCGACGGACGCGTGCGCCGAGAATCCCTGGTTCGCCGCCACCGTCGAGAACAGCACCACGCTCGCCCCGTTCGCCTGCCGGAAGGGCTTGAGCGCCGCCTGGATCGCCCGCGCCGCGCCGAGCGCGTTGAGGCGGTAATCGGCGAGGAAGTCCTCATCCGTGAGCTTGGCCAGCGGCTTGAGATTGATCGAGCCCACCGCGTAGACGAGTCCGCCGAGCCCCTCCCCCGCGCTCGCCTCCTCCGTCGCCCGGGCGACGGATTCCGGGTCGAGCGCGTCCGCCACCGTGTAGCCGGCGGCATCGATGGCGCGCGCGGCGTCCGCGAGCCGCGACTCGTCGCGCGCGGCGAGATGGACCCGCCAGCCCGCTTCGGCGAGCGCCCGCGCCGTCGCCGCCCCCACGCCGCCGCTGCCGCCCCAGATCAGAACCCTCGCGCTCATCGCAATCCCGCTCTCGCTCTACGGTTACGCCGCGGCTGCAAACGGCGCCACGATGCGCTAGCTATGGCGTCGAGCCGCGGGGGAAAGGGCCGATGCGACATCGCGCGCGTGGGAGCGCGCCCGGCGGCCCGCGCACGGCGACGACACGGGGGACAAGGACGATGCGCTTCGCCTTCGCGGGGATCGACTTCCTGGCGGACGCCTTCGACGGCTTCGTCGCGGGCGGCTGGGAACCGGTGGCGCTGTTCACGCGCCCCTGCGACGACGTCCACGACACCAACGTGCGGGTGGTGGCCGAGGCCCACCGCCGGCGCCTGCCGATCTCGCTCTCGCGCATCGTGCCGCACGACCTCGCGACGCTCGCCGAGATCGGCTGCGACGCGCTCGTCGTCGCGGGCTATCCCTGGCGCATCCCGGCCTGGGAGGGCACGGTGCGCTACGCGCTGAACTTCCACCCCTCGCCTCTGCCGGAAGGGCGCGGACCCTACCCGCTCTACCAGGCCATCCTGGAGGCGCGCGAGGCCTGGGGGATGAGCGCGCACGTGCTCGACCCCGACTTCGACACGGGGCCGGTGCTCGCCCGCGAGACCTTCCCGCTCTCGCCGGGCGAGACCCACGAGACGCTGCTCGTGCGCTGCCAGCTCGCCACCCGGCGCATCGCCCGCGCGCTGGCCGAGGACCTTCCCGGCGCCGTCGCCCGCGCCGAGCCGCAGGCGGGCGGGAGCTACTTCGCCCGTGCGAGCGACGCCGACCGCACGCTCGACTTCCGGCTCCCGGTCGCGACCCTGATGCGGCGCGTGCGCGCCTTCGGGCCGATCGAGACGCTGGCGCGGATCGGCCAGGGGACGATCCACGTGGCCCAGGCCCACGCCATCGCCGCCGCGCACGCCCACGAGCCGGGCCGCCTCGTCCACCAATACCGCCGCACGCTCACGGTCGCCGCCGCGGACGGCTTCCTGGTGATCACGCGCTGGAGCCCGGTCTCGCTCGACGCGGTGCGGAACTTCGGACGGTAGGGAGGGCTCGCCGGGATCTCGGTGCACGTGATCTGCGCATCAAGTTGGTGCGTGCTCCACGCTACGGGCATGCACGCCTTGACGCAGGCATGGTGACGACGTATCTACCTGATGTCTCCGCGAAAGCGGGCTTGAGAGACCACCTTCGGGTGGCAGGCCTGGGCGAGGGCGATAACAAGTCTGCTCAGGCCTCGAGGGAAACCCCGCCCCGCGCGGGGTTTTTTCGTGTCGACCGGGCGACTTCGGGGAAGCTCACGCGCCGTATCGTCGGACGGGCGGGCGTGGGGATGACGCACGCGCTTGGCGCGACATCTTCTCTGCGAGAGACGCGAGAGCCGCCGATGCCCCGCATGCGCCGCAAGGCCGACCTGCCGACGAAGACCTGCGCCGCCTGCGGCCGGCCCTTCGCCTGGCGCAAGAAGTGGGAGCGCGACTGGGAGAACGTGCGCTACTGCTCGGACCGCTGCCGCGCCGACGGCCGCCGTCGGAACCCTCCCGCCGACGACGCCCCGCCCGCTCCGGCTACTCCGCGATCGAGAGCCTGAGGGACGCGGCGCGCTCCTCCTCCGCCTTCTTCAGGAACTCACGCGCCTCGTCCGCCTGGCGCTGGCGGTTCCACATGGCGGCGTAGACGCCCTGCGCCTCGAGCAGCGCCGCGTGCCGGCCGCGCTCGACGATCTCGCCCTGGTCGAGCACGATGATCTCGTCCGCGCCCACCACCGTGGAGAGCCGGTGGGCGATCACGAGCGTCGTGCGCCCGCGGCTGACGCGGTCGAGCGCGTCCTGGATCTCCTTCTCGGTGAACGAGTCGAGCGCCGAGGTGGCCTCGTCGAGGAGCAGGATCGGCGGGCTCTTGAGGATCGTGCGCGCGATGGCGACGCGCTGCTTCTCGCCGCCCGAGAGCTTCAGGCCCCGCTCGCCCACCGGCGTGTCGTAGCCCTCCGGCAGGCTCGCGATGAAGCGGTCGATCTGCGCGAGGCGCGCGGCCTCGCACACCTCCTCCTCGCGCGCGTCCCAGCGCCCGTAGCGGATGTTGTAGCCGATCGTGTCGTTGAAGAGAACGGTGTCCTGCGGGACCATGCCGATCGCCGCCCGCAGGCTTTCCTGCGTGACATCGGCGATGTCCTGCCCGTCGATCAGGACGCGCCCGCCCTGGGGCTCGTAGAAGCGGAACAGGAGCCGCGAGATCGTCGACTTGCCCGCCCCGGAAGGCCCGACGATGGCGATCGTCCTGCCCGCCGGGACCTCGAAGGAGATGCCCTTCAGGATGGGGCGGTCCGGGTTGTAGGCGAAGCGCACGTTCTCGAAGGCGACCGTGCCCTCGCGCACGCCGAGCGGCGTGGCGCCGGGGCGGTCTTCGATCTCGGGATTGCGGTCGAGGATGCCGAACATGTCCGAGATGTCGATCAGCGCCTGCTTGATCTCGCGGTAGACCATGCCCATGAAGTTGAGCGGGATGAACAGCTGCACCAGCAGCGCGTTGACGAGCACGAAATCGCCGATCGTCGCGTTGCCGCCCATGATGTCGCGGGCGGCGAAGATCATCACGGTGGCCATGCCGATGGTGAAGATCGCCGCCTGCCCGGCGTTGAGGATCGCCAGCGAGGTGTAGGTCTGCACCGAGGCGCGCTCGTAGCGCTCCATCGAATGGTCGTAGCGCTCCATCTCGCGTTTCTCGGCGCCGAAGTACTTCACCGTCTCGAAGTTGAGCAGCGCGTCGATCGCCTTGGTGTTGGCGTCGGTGTCGCTCTCGTTCATCCGCCTGCGGATCGAGATGCGCCACTGCGTGGCGTAGTAGGTGAACGCCAGGTAGGCGATCACCATCACGAGCACGACGGCGGAATAGGCGAGGTCGAACTGCCAGGCGAGGATGCCGAGCACGAGAACGAGCTCGACGATCGTCGGGATCAGCGTGAGGATCATCAGCCGCGTGAGATCCTCGATCCCCGAGCGACCGCGCTCGAGCACCCGCGTGAGGCCGCCGGTCTTGCGCTCCAGATGGAAGCGCAGCGACAGCGAGTGCAGGTGCGAGAAGAGCTGCGAGGCGAGCTTGCGCACGGCGTGCATCGCCACCTTGGCGAAGATGCCGTCGCGCAGCTGGGTCAGCCCCGCCATCAGGATGCGCGAGAGGCCGTAGAGCACGGTCAGCAGCACCGGCGAGGCGAACAGCCAGGCCCAGGCCTCGCCGGCGGGGACGTCGGTCGCCTCGGACGCGCCGGTCACCGCCACGAGCGCGTCCGTCGCCCACTTGAAGGTGAAGGGCGTGAGCATGGTCACGACCTTGGCGAGCAGCAGCAGGCAGAAGGCGACGAAGATGCGCCGCTGGAGATCGACGCGCCCGTGCGGCCACAGGTGCGGCCACAGGCGCGAGAAGGTTCCGATCAGGCTGGCGTCCTCCCCGCCGCGGGCGGCGGGGGCGTTGGCGTCGGGCATGTGGCGGTGACGTTCCGTTACGATGTGCCGCCTCTATATGGCAGCCGCGCCACGTAAATCACCCCCTCGGCCGCCCCCGGCGAAGCTCCGGCGCAGCGCCGTCTTCTGGATCTTGCCCGTGGCCGTGTGCGGGATCTCGTCCACGAAGACGACGCGATCCGGCAATTGCCACTTGGCGAGCCGCGTCGCGAGATGGGCGAGGATGCCCGCCGCGTCGGGCTCGACGCCGGCCTTGGGCACGACCACGAGGAGCGGGCGCTCGCCCCACTTCTCGTCGGGCACGCCGATGGCGGCGGCTTCCGCGACGTGGGGATGGCCCACCGCCAGGTTCTCGAGCTCGATCGAGGAGATCCACTCGCCGCCGGACTTGATCACGTCCTTCGAGCGGTCGACGACCTGCATGTTGCCGAACGGGTCGATGGTCGCGACGTCGCCGGTGTCGAAGAAGCCGTCGCGGTCGAGGATCGGCTCCTCGCGGTGGAAATAGGCCTTGGCCACCGCCGGCCCGCGGACCTTCAGCCGCCCGAAGGCCCGCCCGTCCCACGGAAGCGCGCGGCCCTCGTCGTCCTCGATCTTCATCTCGATGCCGAAGAAGGCGTGGCCGGCGCGCTCCTTCACGTCGAGCCAGGCCTCCGGGTCGAGGTCGCCGTAGTCGGGCTTGAGCGAGCAGACGGAGCCGAGCGGGCTCATCTCGGTCATGCCCCAGGCGTGCATCACCTCGACGCCGAAGCGGTCCCGGAACGCCTGCGTCACCGCCCGCGGGCAGGCGGAGCCGCCGATCACGACGCGATCGAGGTGCGGCAGCGCCGTGCCGGTGGCGTCGAGATGCTGGAGGAGGGAGAACCAGACGGTCGGCACCGCGGCGCTCACCGTCACCTTCTCGGTCACGAGCAGCTCGGCGAGCGCGGCGCCGTCGAGCTTCGGGCCGGGCATGACGAGGGTCGCGCCCGCCATCGGCGCCGAGAAGCCGAAGGACCAGCCGTTGGCGTGGAAGAGCGGCACGACGGGCATCGCCACGTCCCGCGCCGAGAGGCCGAGCGCGTCACGCTGGTTCGCCGTCATGGCGTGGAGCACGTTCGAGCGGTGCGAGTAGAGCACGCCCTTGGGCTCGCCGGTCGTGCCCGACGTGTAGCACAGCCCCGCCGCGGCGGTCTCGTCGAGCGCCGCCCAGGCGAAGTCGTCGTCCGCCTCGGCGAGATAGTCCTCGTAGGCCACCGCGTTGCGCAGGCGGGTTTCCGGCATGTGCGCGGCGTCGGTGAGCACGACGAAGCGCGCGATCGCCGGCAGCCGCTCCTGAAGGCGCTCCATCAGCGGCACGAAGGTCAGGTCGAGGAACAGCAGCCGGTCCTCGGCGTGGCTCGCGATGTAGACGATCTGGTCCTCGAACAGGCGCGGGTTGAGCGTGTGGTAGATCGCGCCGATCCCGGTGATGCCGTACCAGGTCTCGAGATGGCGCGCCGTGTTCCAGGCGAGCGTCCCGACCCGGTCCCCCGCCCGGACGCCATCGCGCGCCAGCCGCTTGGCGAGGCGCAGCGCCCGCGTGCGGATCTCGGCGTAGGTCGTGCGCACGATCGGCCCCTCGACGGAGCGCGAGACGACCTCCCGCCCGCCGTGCTGGATCGCCGCGTGGTCGATGATCTCGTGGATGAGCAGGGGCCAGTCCTGCATGAGGCCGTGCATCGGCGTTCTCCCTCGCGCGCCCTGTGGCCGGGCGTTCTCGGGGGAGGTTACAGCGTCTGGACGCTGGAGCAATCGATGCGACGCCCGCTCGGCGATCCGGTCCGAGCCGGCCTCGCCCCACTCACATCGTCATCGCACGCGCCGGATAGCCGCCCTTGCCCAGCGCGTCCGCCACCTCCAGGGTGTCCGCGCGGGTCACGATGCGCGCGCGGCCGTGCTCGAGGTCGACGGCGACCTCCGCCTGCGGGTCGAGGCGGTGGACGATGCGTCGCACCGCGTTCACGCAGCCGTCGCAGGTCATGCCGTCGACCGCCATCAGGAGGTCGTGCCGCTCGTCCATCATCACCGCCGTTCCTCGTCGAATCGGGTCCGCCGCCTCGACGCCCGGGCCCCGCCGGCCGTTCGACGCCGCACACGGCCCGGCTGCCGCCGCGCGAAAGCGTTCGAATACGCCCCGCGTCTCCGGTTTTCTCGTGGACGGTGCACGCCCCCCGCTTGCGGCCGGCGCCGCGCGAGGCGAGATAGGAACATCGAGCGGGACGAGCCCGTGCGCGCACGGGCGGGGGGACGAGGCGAGAGTGGAACGGCGACGGGCACGTGCCAACGAGCGACGCCGAGCGCCCGGTGCGGCGCTCGCGGCCGGCATCGCCGCGCTGGGCGCGGCGCTGCTCGCGCTCGCCGCCGCCATCGCGCTGGGCGCGAACCTCGCGATGACCGCCGCGCTGACGCTCGCCGCCGGCGGCCTCGCGCTCGCCGGCGGGGCGCTCGTGCTGGCGCGCCGGGCGCGGGCCGCGGCCGAGAAGGCCTCCTCGGATCTCGACTTCCTGGCGCGGCGGCTGCTGCGCGTCGAGTCCCGGCTCGCGGAGGCCGAGCGGCGCCGGGCCAGCGAGAGAAGCGGCGAGAGCGGGGCCGACGAGGAACTGCGCGGCGCCGTCGCCGAGGTCTCCGGGGAGATGGCGCTGATCAGCGGCCTGCTGCGCGACCTCGCCGGTACCGTCGCCGCCCACGACCGCACGCTCGCCGAGATGGCCGAGATGGCCGAGGCGCGGGACCCGATGCACGAGGATCGACCGACGGCGCCCGCCTGGAACGAGGCGGCGCCGCCGCGGCCACGCTTCGCCCCGGTCGTCGAGCCGGAGCCCGAGCCGGCGGCGTGGCGGGAGCCGACCCCGCCGGTGCCCCAGGCCCCGCCGTTCGTGCCGCAGCCCTTCGCGCAACCTCCGGCGCAGCGCGCTCCTCCGCCCACTCCGGAGCCACTGTTCGAGGACGACGCGCCGCCGCCCGCCCCGGATCCGCGTGCGCAGGCGATCCTGCGGGCGCTGCGCGAGGATCGGATGGAGATCCATCTCCAGCCGATCGTCACGCTGCCCCAGCGCAAGACGCGGTTCTACGAGGCGCTGGCGCGGCTGCGCCTCGACGACGACGCGCTCGTGCTGCCGGGCGAGTTCCTGCCGGCGATCGCGGCGGCGGGGCTCACGGCCGAGCTCGACGGCAAGGTCGCCGCACGCGCGGCGGCGATCGCGCGCCACCTCGTCAACCGGGGCTCGGACGCCTTCGTGGCCCTCGATCTCGCCCACGACTCGCTCCTTGCGCCCGGCTTCCTGCGCGCGCTCGGGCGCATCCTGGAGGCCTATCCAGACGTGGCGGGACGCCTCGCCTTCGAGATCGCCCAGCGCTCCTGGCGCATGCTCGACGCGGAGGTCGCCGGCGCGCTCGAGGCGCTGCGGGCGAAGGGCGCGCTGTTCGTGCTCGACCGGGCGAGCGACCTGCGCATCGACGCCTTCGGCCTCGCCGACCGGGGCGTGCGCTTCGTCAAGCTGCCGGCGGCGCGGCTCCTCGCCCACGCCGACGGCGGCATCGACGGGCGCGCGCGACCCGATACGTTCGGGCTCGACGTCGCGGTGAGCGACCTCTCCGCGGTCATGGCACGGGCCGGCATCGAGCTCGTCGCCGAGGCGGTCGAGCGCGAGGAGGACGTGCCGGACCTGATCGACCTCGACGTGCCGCTCGCGCAAGGCTCGGTCTTCGGCGCGCCCCGCGCCGTGCGCGCGGACCTGATCGGCGGCCCGCCTCCGGGCCGCGGCGGCGGTGGCGAGCCGGCCCCGCGCCGGGCGCCGCCGGGCGGCGATCCCGCCGCGGGCCCGCAGCCCCGCGGCGGTCTCCAGGGTGGAGGGTCGCAGGGCGGCGGAGCGCCGGGGACGAAGGCGCGGCGCGACGACCCGCCACCACCGCCGCCCGAGCCCAAGCGCCCCTACCGCGCGACGCTGCGCCGCGCGGGCTGAGCGCGCGCGCCGCCTCAGGCGGCGACGCCGAGCTTCTTCTGCAGGCTCGACGAGGAGGTCGTGTACTGGAAGGTCAGCCGCTTGTCCGGATGGACGTAGCGGTGGATGCGCTGGGCCGCGAGCGCACCCTCGTGGAAGCCCGAGAGGATGAGCTTGAGCTTGCCCGGATAGGTGTTGATGTCGCCGATGGCGAAGATGCCCGGCGTCGAGGTCTCGAACTTCTCGGTGTCGACGGGGACGAGCTGCTCCTCGAGGTTCAGCCCCCACTCGGCGATCGGGCCGAGCTTCATCGTGAGCCCGAAGAAGGGCAGCAGCACGTCGCAGGGGATGTCGAAGGTCGAGCCGTCGTCGCGCCTGGCGACGACCGCCTCGAGCCTCGGCGGCGTGCCCTTCAGCCCGGCGATCTGGCCCAGATGCATGTCCATCTCGCCCGCCGCCACCAGCGCACGCATCTTGTTGACGGTGTCGGGCGCGGCGCGGAAGGCGTCGCGGCGGTGCATCAGGGTGAGCCGCTCGGCCACCGGCTGGAGGTTCACGGTCCAGTCGAGCGCCGAATCGCCGCCGCCGACGACGAGGATGCGCTTGCCGCGGAAGGCCTCGATCCTGCGCACGGCGTAGAACACGCCGGTACCCTCGTAGGCCTCGATGTTCTCCACCGGCGGCTTCTTGGGCAGGAACGAGCCGCCGCCCGCCGCGATCACGATCGCCTTGCAGTCGAACACCGTGTCGGCGTCTGTGGTCAGCCGGAAGCGCGGCGCCTCGGGCGTGCCGAGCGTCTCCACGCCGGCCACCATCTCGCCGAGGTGGAAGGTCGGTCCGAAGGGCTCGATCTGCTTCATCAGGTTGTCGATGAGGCCCTGGCCGGTCACGGTCGGGAAGCCCGGGATGTCGTAGATCGGCTTCTCGGGATAGAGCTCGGCGCACTGGCCGCCGATCTTGGGCAGGATGTCGACGAGGTGGGCCTGGATGTCGAGCAGCCCCAGCTCGAAGACCGCGAAGAGGCCCACCGGCCCCGCTCCCACGATCACGACGTCCGTCTCGATGGTCTCGCTCATGCTCTCGTTCCGGTTGATCTTCACGCCGATTGGCCGCGCGGCCCGTTCGTCCTACATCTAGGCCAACGATCCGCCGAGGTCACGATCGCGCGCCCGCCCTGGGTCGGACGCGTCGTCGCGTCCCCGCGGCTCGCACCACAGGATAGCACATGCGTACCGAAGATTGCGACATCCTCATCGTCCCCGGCCTCGACGGCTCCGGGCCGGACCATTGGCAGGCGCGCTGGGCCGCGAAGCTCAGGACGGCTCGGATCGTCGTGCAGGACGACTGGTCCGCGCCCGACCTCGCGCGCTGGCCGGCGCGCCTCGCCGAGGCGGTCGCGCGGACCTCGCGCCCGGTCGTTCTCGTCGCGCATTCCTTCGGCACCCACGTCGTCGCCGCCGCCGCGGCCGACGTCGCCGAGCGCGTCGCCGGCGCCTACCTCGTCGCGCCGCCGGACCTGGACGACGAGAGCCGCATGCCCGAGGGCCTGCGCGCGATGTCCGTCCCCGCGCACCCCCTTCCCTTCGCGAGCGTGCTGATCGCGAGCCGCACGGACCCCTATTGCAGCTTCCCCCGCGCCGAGGCGATCGCCGCCGCCTGGGGCGCGGAGCTGACGGACGCGGGCGAGTCCGGCCACATCAACTGCGAGTCCGGCCACGGCCCCTGGCCGGAGGGCCTGATGCGCTTCGCGGGCTTCCTCAAGCGGCTGTGACGCCCGTGTCCGCCGCGCGCATCTGCCGAGCCGCGCCTCGGCATCGGCGGGCGTGGACAAGCGCCGCGGGCGCGCGCTGAGATGGCCGCGAAAGGACACGCCCGATGAGCACCGACGCCCGCATCCTCGTCGTCAACCCCAACAGCAACGAGGCCGTCACCGCCGGCCTCGCCGAGGCGCTCGCCGGCTACGCGCTGGCGGGCGGCCCGCGGATCGACTGCATGACGCTCGCGGAGGGGCCCTTCAACATCGAGACGCAGGCGGACATCGAGAGCGTCGTGCTGCCGCTCGCGCGCCTCGTCGCGCGCGAGAAGCCGACGGCGACGGTGATCGCCTGCTTCTCCGACCCCGGCGTCCAGGTCTGCCGCGAGGCGACGCGCGCGCCGGTCTTCGGCATGCGCGAGGCCGGCATCCTCGCCGCGCTGGCGCGGGCGGACCGGTTCGGCATCATCGCGGTGCAGACCCGCTCGATCCGCCGCCATCTGCGCGCCGTGCGCGAGATCGGCGTCGGCGAGCGCCTCGCCGGCGACCGCGCGCTCGAGATCACGGTGGCGCAGGCGGCCTCGGACACGGGCGCCTTCGCCCGCCTCGTCGAGGTCGGGCGCACGCTGCGCGACGTCGACGGGGCGGAGGCGCTGGTGCTCGGCTGCGCCGGCATGGCCCGTCACCGCGCCCCGCTCGAGGCGGAGCTCGGCGTGCCGGTGATCGACCCCGTCCAGGCCGCGGTCGGGATGGCGCTCGCGGCCGTGCTCGCGCGCTGAGCCACGCGCAGCGGGCTCAGTGCATCATCACGACGGGGACCGTCATCGCCTGCAGGATGTGGCGCGTCGCCCCGCCGAGGATGAACTCGCGCAGGCGGGAGTGGCCGTAGCCGCCCATCACCAGGTAGTCCGCCCCGGTGTCGGCGGCATGCGAGAGGAGCGTGTCCGCCACGTCCCCCACGTCGACGAGGCGCCGCCCCCGGGCGCGTACGCCGTGCGCTTCGAGGTGGCGCGCGAAGGCCTCCGGATCGGCACTGCGCGGGCGGCGCGGGTCCTCGATCGAGACCACCTCCACCGCGCGGGTGCGCGCGAGGAACGGCATCGCCGCGCCGATGGCGCGCGCCGCGGTGGGGCTCTCGTCCCAGGCGACGAGGGCGTGGTCGGCGCCGAGCCCCGCCTTCTGCACGAAGGGCACGAACAGGATCGGCCGGCCGGAGCCGAAGAGCAGCGCCTCGGCCAGCGCCCCCTCGCCCTCGCGACCCTCCGACGGAGGCTGCTCGACGACGACGAGGTCGCTGTAGCGCGCGCGGCGCTGGAGTTCGTGCGTGCAGGCGTCGAACGTGCCCGAGATCACCTCGGTGCGGGGATCGATCCCCTTCTCACGGAGGAACCCGGCGATCTCCTCGACCCGCGCACGGGCCTCCCCGCGGGCGGCCTCGCGGGCGTTGTCGAGGATCTCGACGGGCATCTCCGGCACGACGAAGGTCGGGGCGACCATGTCGAAGGCGGGACACGCGATCCGTACCCCCGCGCCGAAGGCGTGGGCCACCGAGGTGGCGAAGGGGCCGATGGCGGCGGCGCGCGGGGTCGGGACGACGAGGATGTCCTTGATCATGGAAGCTCCCTCCGATGCGCCGCCCGGCGGAGGGGACCCGCGGGACGGGCGGCGATGCGGCGATCCTGCGACGCCCCGCCGCGGGGCGCATTGACCTCGCGCAACGGCGCGCGCGGTCTCAGCCCGAAAAGCCGGCCCGCACCAGGAGTTGCGCCACGCGCTGGAACGTGTCGCGCGGGATCGCCTGGCCGACCCTTCCCTGCGCGACCAGCGTCCCGAAGACGTCGGAGGCCTCGGTGACGGCGATCCCCGCCTCTCGCGCGCGGGCGAGGACGGTGCGGGCGGTCTCGCCCGCCGCCTTCGCGGCCACGATCGGCACGCCCGACCGCTCGGGCTTGTAGGCGATGCCGATGGCACCGTCGGGACCCGTGATCCAGAGGTTGGCGGCGTTGGGCCCGGTGAGTCCCGCCGTCTGGGCGATGCGCTTGCGCTCGGCGTTGCGCTCGCCGCGCACGTGCGGATCGCCGTAGTTCTCCCGCATCTCGCGCTTGACCTCCGTGAGGGTCATGCGGTTGTCGCGGGTGAAGAGCCAGCGCTGGACGGCGTAGTCGATCGCCGCGAACAGGATCAGCAGGAAGCAGCCGATCACGAGGATCCACAGGATCGTCGTCGCCGACACGTCGATGAGGCAGCCGAGCCCGCAGGTCGGCGCCCAGACCATGTCGTTGACGTAGCCGCCCAGCACCAGGATCACGCTGGCGAAGAAGATGCCGGCCTTGATCGTCGACTTGATCAGTTCGATCAGGCTGCGCAGGCTGAAGACGGTCTTGAGACCCTCCATCGGGTTGAAGCGCGAGAAGTTCGGCGTCAGGCTCCGGAGCGAGAAGACGAAGCCGCCGACGTCGAGGATCGTCGCGCCCACCGCCGCGACGATCGCGATCAGCATCGGCGGCACGACGAGGCGCAGCGTCAGCTCCGCCAGCACGCCGATCGATTGGGCGACGCGCTCCTCGAAGGGAATCGGCGCGAAGATCGGCAGGTCCCGCAGCGCGATCGAGAAGCCCTCGATGTAGGCCTCGCGCTGGAAGACGACCCAGGCGAGCACGGCGAGCAGGGTGACCGCGTCGACCACCTCCTGACTGCGCGGCACCTGCCCCTGCTCGCGCAGCTGCCTCAGCCGCTGCGGCGTGGGGTCGAAAGTCGCCTCCTCGGCGTCGTCGTTGTCGCCGGCCATCGCTACGGTCCGCCTTCGCCGTACAGGGTCAGGAAATCGCGCGCGAATTGCAAGAGCTCGCGCCAGTCGTCGACGAGATACTCCTCCAGGAACACGGCGTAGAGCGGGATGAAGGCGGCCGTGGCGAGCCCCTTGAGGATGATCGCGAACTCGGTCGCCTGGATCTGCCGGGCGATGCGCGAGGAGAAGACGAGCGACAGGTCGATCATGATCATCACCAGCATCAGCGGACCCGACACGATCACGGCGACGAGGAGCAGGTTCTCGAACATCCGCCCGAGCGCCGGCACGAGCGCGTCCCCCGGCTCGGGCAGGAAGGCGGTGACCGGGAAGGCGGCGTAGCTGTCGTAGACGAGGTCGATCACCGCCGTGACCCCGCCCGAGATCACGAAGATCGCGAGCGCCGCGTAGAGCAGCACCGTGCCCATGATCGAGATCTCGTTGGCGTTGACCGGGTCGGCGAGGTTCGCCGCCGAGGCGCCGCGGGAGAAGTCGATGATGTCGCCCGCCGCCTGCACGCCCCAGAACGGCACCGCGAGCAGGATGCCGATCGTCGCCCCCACCGCGAGCTCCTTCACGCCGATGAGCATCAGCCGCAGCACGGTGGCGTCGGGCATCTGCGCGATCTGCGGCTCGATCACCGGCACGAGCGGAATCGCCAGCACGAGCGCGACGGTGGCGCGCATCGAGCCGCGCAGGTTGATCGTGGTGAAGAGCGGGAACATCTCCAGCACCGCCGCGATGCGCACGTAGCCGAACGCGAAGGCGAGCAGCGTCGGCATCACCGCCTGGATCAGCGCGAGGAAGGCGTCGTCGGAGGCGAGCATCCGCCCTCCCCTCACCGCGTCATGACGTGGAAGGCGGCGAAGAGCTGGCGGGTGTGCTCGAACAGCGGCGTCGACAAGGGCACGCCGAAGGCGACGAGCACGACCAGGATGACGATGATCTTCACGAGCTGCGGCAGCGACTGGTCCTGGATCTGCACCGCCGCCTGGACGATGGCGAGCAGGACGCCGATCACGGCCGCCGCGATCATCGGCGGCGCGGCGATCAGCATGCCGGCCAGGAAGGCCGTGTAGAGTTCCTGGAGCAGGCCCGACGAGCTCACGGCGCACGCTCCGTCGTATCGCCCATCATGTCGCTCCCATGGGGGCGTAGGAGAGCACGAGCCCCTGCATCAGCCGCGTCCAGCCGTCGACGAAGACGAACAGCAGCAGCTTCAGCGGCGTCGAGATCACGGTGGGCGAGAGCATGGACATGCCCATCGCGACGATCACCACCGAGATCACGAAGTCGATGACCAGGAAGGGCAGGTAGAGCAGGAAGCCGATCTCGAAGGCGCGGGTCAGCTCCGAGACCAGGAAGGCGGGGAGCAGGATGAGGATGTCGTCGCGCTGCGCCGGCGCCACCGGGTTCGCAGCGCCCGCCCACAGCTGCGTCGTCGTCTCGATGAAGAAGTCGATCGTCTCGGGGCGCGCGTGGGTCGAGAGGAAGGCGACGAGCGGCTCGATCATCTCGCGGCCCATCGCTTCGAGCCCCGCGATGGTCTCGAAGTCCTGCCGGGGGTCGGTGACGACGGCGTACATGTCGCGCAGCACCGGCGCCATGATGTAGAGCGTCAGCACCAGCGCGACGGTGTTGAGCAGCACCGCCGGCGGCGTCTGCTGGATGCCGAGCGCGTTGCGCACCAGGAAGAGCACGATGGCGATCTTGGCGAAGCTCGTCGCGGCCACCACCAGGAAGGGGATGACCGCGAAGATCGCCGAGATGAGGACGATGGAGAAGTACGACGGGAGGATGAACTCGCTCATCGCACCAGCCTCGACACCCTCACACCGATGGAATCACCGATGCGCACCAGCTCTCCAGCGCCGATGCGCCGGCCGTTGGCGAGGATGTCGACGCTCTGGCCGAGCGGCTTGTTGAGGTCGAAGACCCAGCCCGCGGTCAGGCTCTCGATGTCGGCGACGGAGACCTCCGTGCGCCCGAGCTCGAACACGAGATGGATCGGGACCTCGTCCAGGCTGGCGGTGGCGCCGCCCGAGGGGTCGGACTTGTCGCTCACGTCGGCACTCGCGATGTAGCCGCGCGCGTTGGCGCCGGCGTGCTTCAGGAGCGGGCCGTCGAGAACCGGCTTGATGGTCTGCCAGGTGCAGGCCTGGACGAATCGCTCGGCGGTGACCGCTACGATTTTCTGGAAACCGAGCGTCGTATCGTCAAGCAGCAATCCGCTACCTACCGTAATCGTGGCGAAATCTCCCAGGGATATCGTCGTGTGGGCGCAGCGGAACGCCACCGGCAGGACGAGGCCGGGGATCGGCTCGCGCAGGATCGGCAGGCGCTCCAGCGCACGGCGGATGCGCTCGCGCTCGACCGGATGACAGCGCAGGAGGACGGGCAGCGGCGTCGCCTCGGGGAGCGCGACGGCGAAGCGCAGGAGGTCGGGCGCCGGCGCCGGCGGCTCGT
The DNA here is from genome assembly GCF_041514305.1 of Salinarimonas chemoclinalis. Taxonomy (NCBI): domain Bacteria; kingdom Pseudomonadati; phylum Pseudomonadota; class Alphaproteobacteria; order Hyphomicrobiales; family Salinarimonadaceae; genus Salinarimonas; species Salinarimonas chemoclinalis. The sequence goes on along the minus strand of NZ_JBGMWH010000001.1, from coordinate 61,182 downwards.
CGACACGCCCGATCGAGACGAGCGTCACCTCGGACATCCGCCCGGAGAGCCGCGCGAAGAGGTCGCTCTCCAGCGCCTCGATCGCGAGCGCGCGCTCGCGCGGGCCGAGCCGGGAGACGTCGAGATCCGGGTGCGCACCGCGCAGCGCCGCGTCCACCACGTCGAACGGCAGCCAGGCTTCCGCGGCGCGGCCGGCGACGACGAGCCCGCAATGGGCGAAGGCGCCCTCCCAGCCGAGCGGCCCCTCCCCCGCCGCCGTCACCGCGACGTCGCCGAGCGCGCTCGGCAGGAGCGCGGGGGCGCGGCGGCGCGCGCGAAGGTTCGCCGCGCGCACCTCGCCCGGCGAGAGCCGCGGCAGCGAGCCCGCGACGAGCGGCAGCGGATGGGCGGATGCGCCGGTCACCAGCCGCTTTCCCCCCGGTCCCCGCCCGGCCCCGCGCCCCGTCCCGGCCGGCGCGGGCGCGGCAGGTCGGCCTCGAGCTCCTCGGCGAGCTCGGCGGCGCGCGCCTCCTCCGCGGCGATGCGCACGCCCAGCGTCTCCATCTGGTCGCGGGCGCGCTCGGCGGCGCGCAGCGCCTGCTTCGCCGCGGCCAGCGCGTCCTCGCGCTCGGCGAGCCCGCGGCGTGCGATCGTCTGCTTGCGCGCCGCGGCGCGGATCTGGCCGTCGAGCGCCTGGTCGAGCCGCCCGCGCAGCTCGATGCGCGCGGCGTCGACCATCTCGCCGGGCGCGAGCGTGGCGAGTGCCGTGCGCTCGCGCTGCGCGGCGCGGATCGTCTCCTGGATGCGCCGCAGCTCGGCGCGGGCGGCATCGCGCGCGCCCTCGGCCGCGACGGCGTCCTTCTGCCGCTCGGTCACCCTGAGGTCGCGCAGGCGCGCGAGGCGGTCGATCTCGTCCCGCACGGCCTCACCTCTCGACGAGCGCGCGCAGGATCCGCACGGTGTCGGCGAAGGGCGCGCCCTCGCCGGGCTTCTGGCGCAGGAAGCGGCGGATCGCGTCGATCTTCCGGACGGCCTCGTCCGCCACAGGGTCCCCGCCCTCCTTGTACTCGCCCACCTGGATGAGCAGCTCGAGGTCCTGGTAGCGCGCGTAGAGCTCGCGCAGCCGCCCCGCCGCCTCCCGGTGCTCGGCCGTCGTGACCTCGTTGAACAGGCGCGAGCGGCTCGCGAGGATGTCGATCGCGGGATAGTGGTTCTGTGCGGCGAGCTTGTCGGACAACACCATGTGCCCGTCGAGCAGGCTCTTGACCTCCTCCGCCACCGGATCGGAGGCCATGTCGCCCTCCACCAGCACAGTGTAGAACGCCGTGATCGAGCCCCGCGCCGCGGGGCCCGCCCGCTCGAGCAGCAGCGGCAGGGTCGAGTAGACCGAGGGTGGGAAACCGCGCCGCCCCGGCGGCTCGCCCGCCGAGAGGCCGATCTCGCGCAGCGCGCGGGCGAGGCGCGTCACCGTGTCGACGAAGAGCAGCACCCTGAGCCCGCGATCGCGGAAGTGCTCGGCCACCGCGGTGGCGGTGAGAGAGGCCTGCATGCGCTCGACGCTCGGCCGGTCCGAGGTCGCGACGACCACGACCGTGCGCTCGCGGCTCTCGGGGGTGAGCGCCTTCTCGAGGAAGTCGTTCACCTCGCGCCCGCGCTCGCCGACGAGGGCGACGACGGTCACGTCGGCCGAGGAGCGCTGCACGATCTCCGACATCAGGGTCGACTTGCCGCCGCCCGCCGTGCCGAAGATGCCCATGCGCTGGCCCTCGCCCACCGTGAGCATCGCGTCGATGGCGCGCACGCCGATGGCGAGCGGCGTCGAGATGGGGCGTCGCTCCATCGGGCTCGGCGCGCGTGCGGCGATGGGCCGGCGCTCGGATTCCGCCCCCGGCCGCGGCGGCTCGGCACCCGCGCCCCAGTCGAGGAAGTTGCCGCGCGCGTCGATCACGGTCCCCAGCAGATGATCGCCGCACACGACGGTGGGCGGGCGCCCGAGCCCCACCACCTCGGTGCGGATCGACAGGCCCGCCGCGCCGCCGTAGGGCGCGAGCCAGGCGGTGGCGTGATCGAGGCCGACGACCTCGGCGAAGCTCAGCTCGCCGCTCTCGGGATTGCGCAGCTCACAGAGTTCGCCGACGCCCACGCCCGGCAGCTCCGCGCGCACGAGCGGGCCGGTCACCGCCAGGAGGCGGCCGGATGCGCGGCGGGTGCGCACGGCGCCGACGTTGGCGCGCAGCCGCGCGAGGCGCGTCTCCCACTGGATCTCCTCGGGCCGGCGCGTATCCGCGGCGATGGCGTTCATGCCCGCTCACCCCTCGACGTTCTGCAGCCCCGCCTTCAGGCGCGAGAGCTGCTGCTTGAGGCCGACGTGGATGCGCCCCTTGGGCGTCTCGAGCACGATCTCGCCGGGCCTGAGCAGGGGGTCCGCCTCGACGCCGCGGATCTCCGGCCAGGTGTCGGAGAGCGAGACGGCGGCGAGGTCCTCCACGAAGACCTGGTGGTCCTCGGCGGGGACCCGCAGCACGGCCCAGATGTCGTCGGCGGCCTCGGCCAGCGCGTGGCGCACGCAGGCGCGGGCGAGTTCGCGCTCGTCGCGGGGACCGAGCATGCGCTCGACGGCGACGAGGACGATCGCGGCCAGCTCCTCGTCGGAGGCGGTGAGGCGCTCGCGCGCACGCTTCACGGCGTCGGCGAAGTCCTCGAGCGCGGCGCGGCGCCCGGCGGCGTAACCCTCGCGGAAGCCCTGCTCGCGCCCGTCCGTGACCGCCTGCCCGGTCTTCGCCTCGAGCTTGGCCTGCAGGTCGCGGGCGCGCCCGAGATAGGCGGTGGCCTCGGTGACCGCGCGCATCTCCTCGGGGTCGAGCACCCGCCGGCGCGGCGTGAAGACGTCGCTGCCCGCGCTCATCCGCTCGCCGCCTCGCGGGGCGCCGGGTCCGCCTCGCGGGCGAGGGCTTCGTCCTCTCCGAGGGGCGCGGCGTCGGGTGTCCGGAGCGAGGTCGCCTCGTCGTGCGCGCGCGCGGCCTGGTCGTGCGCGCGCGCCGCGGCGAGGGCGTCGAGGGCGACCGCGAGCCGGCGGGAATCGCACGAGGCGCCCGGCGCGAACGCCCCGCCGGGCGGCCTCGGGCGCGCCAGGATCGCCGCCACGGGTCCGGCCAGCGGATGGCCGCCCGCCGCGAGGGTGGCGACCAGGAGGTTGGGTGCACGGGCGACCAGGGTCTGCGCATCCGCGTCGCCGCGGCCGGCGTCGGGCGCCGCGCGCAGGCATCCCCGCCGCGCGATGGCGAACGCGACCGCGTCCGCGCCGAAGCGCGCGTTCAGGCGATCGTAGGCGTCGCGGCCGAGCACCCGCGGGGCGCCGGCGACCTCGAGCGTCACCGCGAAGCGGAAGGCGGCCTCGGCGACCGCGACGGGCCGCGCCGGCAGCTGCGCCAGGAGCACGTCCGCCCCCGCGAGGTCGATGCCGAGCCGCTCGCACAGCAGGACGGCGAGGCGCCGTCGGCGGGCGGGCGGCTCCTCGGCGAGGCGCGCGACGAGGGAGGGCGAGGCGCCCAGCGCCCGGGCGGCGGCCTCGACGCCGAGCCGCGCGACGAGCGCCGCGCCGCAGGCGTGCGGCGTCCGCACGAGCGCCCGCACCTCCTCCCGGCGGCGTGCCGCTTCTGCGGCGGTCTCCTCGACGAGCGGCAGGGCCGGGGCCGCGCTCACGCCTCGCCCCCGCTCTGGGCGCGACGCACGCCGCCGCCGCCGCGCTCGCGCAGGCGATCGCGCAGCCAGAGCCCGACGCCCGCCGCGACGAGCCCCGCCGCGGCGAGCCAGACGAGGAGAGATCCGCCCGGCCCGCCGGCGGGCGCCGAGACATCCGCCGGGACCGGGGCGTCGAGCGGACGAAGCGGCGCGGCGGCGGGAGCCGGCTGCGTGTCGACGACCGCGTCGGCGGCACCGGAGACGGGGAAGAACGCCACCGCCACGTCCCGGTAGCTCAGGCCCTGCACGGCGTTGGCGACGACGAGCCGGATGCGCGCGCCGAGATCCTCCGCCGAGACCCCCGCCGCGTGCTGCACGACGAGGGAGGCGGAGGGACGGTTCAGCGGCTGGCCGCGCAGGTCGAGATCCGGCAGCACGACGTGCACGCGCGCGTTCACGACGCCGTCGATCATCGTCACGGTGCGCGAGATTTCCTGGTTGAGCGCGAACATGGTGCGGACGCGCTGCTCGTAGGGCGAGACGATGAGCCCGTCGCCGGGGAATATCTCGCCCAGCGATTGGTAGCGTTCCCGCGGCAGGCCGACCCGCTCCAGCGCCTCGACGGCGGCTGCGAGGTCGTCCTGCGCGACCATCACGCGGAACGATCCCGGGTCCATCTCCTCGCGCGACGCCTGGATCCCCACCCGCGACAGCGCCGCGACCATGGCGTTCGCCTCGCGCTGATCGAGCCCCTCGTAGAGCTCCGTCTTGCAGGCGGCGAGCGTCAGCGCGACGAGGAGGACGGCGAGGGTGCGGATCGCGATCATGGCGGCGTCATCGGTGGATCGTGCGGCCGGGGAGGTCTCTCGGCGGGTTCCTCGGCATGGATCACGACCCTGACTTGAGCTGGTTGAAGACTTGGTTAAGCTTGTTGAAGGCGGACTGGATGAGGTTCACCGCGGTGAGCGCCTTGTTCTTCACCTCCTCGTACACGCCGACATAGAGCTGCGCGACGACGGCCTTCGAGGTGGTGACGCGGCTGAACTCCTGCGAGATCGCGGAGAGCTCGCCGAACTGGCGCATGTTGTCCGAGAGCGTGGCATCCGCGGGCAGCGAGCGCTGGCTCTGCGCCATGCGCTCCATGAGCCCCATCGAGGCGTTGTCGAGCCGCTCGAGCTGGCGGGCGAAATCGATCTCGCCGTTGCCGGTGCCCTCGGGCAGGCCGAGCGCGTTCTGCACGAGCGGCGACATCAGGCCCTTGGGCACGCTCGCCGGCGCGTCGCTGTAGAGCGGGCGCACGCCCAGCGAGACGCGATCGGAATCGCGGGCGAGCGCGCCGCCGTAGGCGACCGCGCCGTCGCCCCCGCCGCCGACGCGGTCCCCTCCCGGCAAAGCCGCCGCGCCGCCGGCGCGCACCACCTGCATCTCGCGCCCGCGCCCGTCGACGGCGACGCCGGGTCGGGAATCGAGCGCGAGGTCGGGCACGAGCGCCTGGAACATGCGCACGCGCTCGGTATTGAGCGTGCGCTCGAGGTTCATGAAGCCCTCGGCCGTCGCGCGGACGTCGTTGGCGAGATCGACGCCGCGCCGGGCCGGCGGCGCCTCCAGCGTCTCGCGGTAGACCGCCTGGAAGGCGCCCGCCTGCGGGATCGCCCCGGCGAGCGGACCCGCGGTCTGGGCGATCCCGCCGAGATCGGCGGGCTGGAGCTGGGTCGGATCCATGGCGCTCTCGTCCCGTGTGCGGGCAAGCGGGCGGCCGCGCGAGCGATCGTGCCCGTGCGCGCTACGATCCGTGCGCGGGACGCCCGGCGTCCTGTCGGTCTCAGCCGCGCTCGGCCTCGCGTTCCTGTTCCTCGAGCTCCTGCTCGATCTCGCGCATGCGCTCCTCTTCCTCGGAGCGCATCTTCTGGATCTTGTTGCCGACGTCGTTGCCGGGGAGGTTCCGCAGCAGGTTCTGCTGCGCGAAACCCGAGGCGACGAGCGACTGCACCATCAGCGTCTCGAAGGCGAGCACCGCCTCCGCGACGGCCCGCTCCCCCGGGCGCGCCTGTCCCGCGCCGCCCAGGGCGGCCGGGTCGAACATGCGCACGCCGTCGGGACCGTCTGCCATCCAGCCTTCTCCTGATCGGAAGGCCGATCGCGCGCCTGCGACTTTCGGCCGCAGTACGCGCGGATCGATCAACCGCGCGTGAGCTCGTTCGACATGTTCTTGACGTCCTTGGCCATCTGACCGGCGCTGCTGGTCGTCTGGCGCGAGCCGTCGCGACGGATCGTGTCCGCGGACAGCACGCTCTGCAGCTCGGTGGCCTCGGTCGTCATGAAGGCGCTGAACTGCGCGTTCGCGTCGTTGAGCGCCGCGTACTGGGCCATCGTCTGCTCGAGGCTGGCGATCGTGCCCTCGACGTTCAGGTTGTTTCCGCCCTGAGCCATAGCTTTCCTCCAACACGGATGCCGCAGAACGTGTGATACACGTCCGCGTTGGAGAGAGTCAATCACTAATCAACGATGATGCCGGTCGCGCCGGAAGCATGCATGCCCCGATCCATCGAGACCGCCAGAACTCGTCCATGCGCTTAGGTTATTCGACCGCTGGAACATCGAACGTGCGGCGCGCCGAGCGGCGCGCCGACGTCCTCAGGCGCGCACCAGCTGCTCCGCCATGTCGGCGCCGCTCTTGACGAGGTTGCCGACCGCCGTGGTGTTGGCCTCGTGGAAATCGACCAGGCGCTGGTTGAGGCTCACCTGGCCGTAGGTGTCGCGGAAGTCGGCGCCCATGACCTGGGCGGCGTCCCCTTGGGCGGCGGTGAGCCGCAGCGTGGCGTCGACGCTCTGATCCGTCGGCATGATCTCCTCCGTGCTCGGGCCGGCGGCACGGCCGCGTCACGCGTCGGTCGGCGCGACGCGGCCGTGCTGGGTCAGCCCCGCGAGTTCTGGCTGATCGCGTTGGCGATCCGCTTGTTGTTGTTGGTCGCCTGGTCCTCGGCGGCGACGTGGGTGTCGGTCGCGCGCTGCTCGGCCATCACGGTCGAGTACGACTCGCGCTGCGCCTCGTTGATGGCGGTCGCGTTCTCGGCCTGCTGGCCGTAGTTGGCGATCGCGTCCTGGACGCCCGCGTTGCCGGCATCGGTTCTCGCTACCATGCTCACCTCCATTGGCTACGATGGATGCATATTGCCATGTTAGAACAATGCGTCAAGATGAAAATACATACGTTAAACTCATTACATAATGGATTAAATATGCCGCAACCGAGTTCATCGATGCTTAATATCCCTGGTTAATGATCCCTTGTCGTACGCCCACCGGTCGTTAGCCGGGTGGGAGAGGTGGAGCCCATGCGCAGACGAGGAGCCTGCGTCATGTACCTGGTCGTTGCAGCCGCGGGCGCGCTCGCGGACGTGCCCGCGCGCGCCGCCGACATGCCGCACCCGGCGGCGCGGTACGAGCCCCCGCCCGTGCACCTCCCGGCCGGGCCCGTTCCCCATCCCGCGCCCGAGGCGCGGCACGCCCCGCTGCCGGTCGCGCCCCACCCACGCGCGCGGGGCGAGCCCCCGGTCGTCGAGCAGTTCCCGCCGCCGGCCCCGCGCCCAGGCTCCCCCGCGGCCCTCGCCGACGGCCTGCGCCCCGCGCCGGAGCCCGCGCCCGGCGAGGCGCCGCCGACGCCCGCGAGCCCCGCGGCGCGCGAGCGCGTGCCGGAGCGCTTCGAGACGCCGGTCTCCTTCTTCGTGCGCGAGCGCCCCCTCGACGCCGTCTTCCGCGACCTCGCCGAGATCGCAGGCCTGCGCATGCGGATCAACGACCGGCTCGAGGGCGAGACCGTCAGCGCGGTGCGGCTCGACGGCACGGTCCGTGACGTGCTGGACCGATTGACGCGTCGGTACAATCTCGTATGGTTCGCGGAACGGGATCTCGTCGATATCGCGCGGGCCGACACCGCCACGGTGCGGACCTTCCGGATCGACGGCGTGAGCGATGCCGAGATCCGCGACGCCGTCGCGCGTTTCGGGCTCGTCAACGTGGACTTCGCCCTCGAGGTGGACGAGCGCAACGGCATCGCTCGCATCTTCGCGCCGCCGCGGCTCGCCTCGCGGCTGGAATCGATCATCGTCGGCCTGCGGGCCGACACCCCCGAGCCGCTCGGACCCATCGATGTGATCCGGTTCGGCCTGCGCGACCGCGCGCCGAGCTGACGCACACCAGGAGAGACGCTCCATGTTCGCGGCCCTGACGACGCGATTGCGGCGCACGATCGGCGACGCGGAGCCGGCGGACGCCATGCCGGCGGACGACGGCGCGATGCCGGAGGCGCTCGCCCCCGAGGGCGCGCCCCCCGAGCCCGCACCGCTGCCGCGGCCCTTCCACGTCTCGGTCGCGGAGGACGGCGAGGTGCTCTTCGCCCAGGCCTTCGAGGCGGGCTCCTTCGTCGTCGGCGCGAGCCCGCAGGCCGACATCATCATCCCGGACCTCGACGAGCCCGAGATCGCGAACGTGCGGCTCGAGACCGTCGGCTCCGCCTGCCTCGTCACGCTGACCGCGCTCGCCCCCGGCGTGAGCGCCCGCGGGCGCGCGCTCGCCGAGGGCCGGCCCGTCCTGTTCCCGGAGCGGGCGCAGTTCACGGTCGGCGTCGGCTACCGCTTCGACATCGCCTTCACGCCGCCGAAGACGGCGCTCGTCGTCGAGCGCTCGAAGCTGCCGGCCCTCCTCGTCGTCGGCGGGATCGCGCTCGGCCTCGCCGGGCTCCTCGTCGGAGGGGGCACGCCCGACGTCGCGCCGACGGTCGCGCAGGCCCGCACGCGAGCGGACGCGCCGGAGCTGCTGCGCCCCGCCGCGCTCCCCGCCCCCGAGGACCCCGCCGTCCGCCTCGCGCGGGAGGCGGACGCGCTGCGCCTCGCCTTCGTCTCGGCGAGCCTCGTGCCGCAACTGCGCGTCTCGCCCCGCGAGGACGGGCTCGTCGTCGAGGGCGACGTCACGCCCGAGGAGCGCGCGCGCGCGATGGAGGTGATCGCCGGCTTCCGCACCCGCTCCCCGACGCCGATCGAGCTCGCCCTCGCCTCGGACGCGCGCGAGGCGGACTTCTTCGAGACGGTCGTGCTCCAGCCGGAGGCCTACCTCATCGGGTCGGACGGACGGCGCTACGGGGCGAACCAGCAGCTGCCGAGCGGCGCGCGGATCGTCGCCATCGACGAGACGAGCGTGCTGCTCGACCGGGACGGCGTGCGCCAGCGCGTCTTCTACGGCCTGTGAGGGCGGGCGGGATGCGCGCGCTCGACCGCTTCCTGGCACAGGCCGCCAAGCGCCAGGATCTCGTCTTCGCGGTCTTCTTCGTGCTGATCGTGGCGATGCTCGTCCTGCCGCTGCCGACGCTGCTGATCGACGCGCTGCTCGCCGTCAACCTGACGCTCTCCCTCGTCGTGCTGATCACGGCGACCTACCTGCGCCACCCGCTCGACCTCTCGACGTTCCCCGCCATCATCCTGATGACGAGCGTCATGCGCGTCGCGCTCTCCGTCGCGACGACGCGCCTCATCCTCGCCACCGGCGATCCCGGCGAGCTGATCGTCGCGTTCGGCGAGTTCGTGATCGCGGGCAACATCGTCGTCGGCCTCGTGATCTTCCTGATCATCGCCGTCGTGCAGTTCATGGTGGTCACGAAGGGCGCCGAGCGCATCTCGGAGGTCTCCGCGCGCTTCACGCTGGACGCCCTGCCGGGCAAGCAGATGTCGATCGATTCCGACGTGCGCTCGGGCGACATCACCGCCGAGGAGGCGCGCGAGAAGCGCCGCACGCTGCAGCTGGAGATGCAGTTCCACGGCGCGATGGACGGCGCCATGCGCTTCGTCAAGGGGGACGCCATCGCGGGGCTGATCATCGTCTTCATCAACCTCGTCGGCGGCATGACCATCGGCATGCTCCAGCGTGGGCTCGACGCGGGCGAGGCGGGGCGACTCTACGTGCTGCTCTCGGTCGGCGACGGGCTGATCGCGCAGATCCCGGCGATGTTCATCGCGCTCGCGGCCGGCACCATCGTCACGCGCGTGACGACGGAGAAGGACAGCGACCTCGGGCGCGACATCACCCGCCAGCTCGGCGCCGAGCCGAAGGCGATCGCCGTGGGCGCGGTGGTCGCCGCCGCGATGGGGTTCATCCCCGGCTTCCCGACGATGGTGTTCCTGATCCTGGCGGCCGTACTCGGCGGTATCGCCTGGGCGATGCTGCGCCCGCGCCGCGCGCACGCGGCGGACGCCGACGCGTCGCCCGCGGAGCGCGGCTCGGGCGCGGCGACGGGCGCGCCTCCCGCCGCGGGAGCGGCGGAGGGGACCGGCGCCGACGCGCCGTCGCCGGCGCCGGCGGCCCGCGCCGGCCTCGCCGCGGACGAGCTGCCGCTGCGCGAGGCACAGCCGGGGGACATCATCGTCATCTACGGGGACCCGGTCTTCCTCGACAAGCTGCGGCCCAACGCGGCCTACGTCCACGTCGAGCGCACGAAGCAGATGTTCCTGCGTCGGATGGGCTTCTCGGCGCCCTCCGTCGGCTACGTCTACGAGCCGGCGCTCGGACGTGGCGAGGTCGTCATCCACATCGACGACGTCCCCGTCGAGCGCTTCACCGTGCCCGACGTCCTCGAGCGCGAGCCGCTCGAGGACGCGCAGGCGCGGCTCTACGCGGAAGAGCTGTCGCGCGTGCGGCTGCGCTTCGCGGCCTCGCTCTTCGGCGTGCCGGAAGTGACGCAGTGGCTCAAGGACGTCGAGCCCGCCTGCGGCCGGCTCGCCACCGACATCCAGCAGCTGATGCCGCTGATGACCCTCGTCGACACGTTGCGTCGCCTCCTCGACGACGGCGTCGGCCTCGTGCCGCCCCGGCTCGTGCTCGAGGGGCTCGCGCAGTCCTCGCAGCGCGGGCAGGACCCGGACGTGATCTCCGAGGCGGTGCGCGGCTTCCTCCGCCGCCAGATCTCCCACGCCGCCGCGGACGGCGAGCAGGTCATCAACGCCCTCGTCCTCTCCCCCGAGACCGAGGCGACGATCCGCCGCTCGGCGGGGCCGGAGGCCGGCCCGGTGGGCCTGCGCAACGCCGAGGAGACGGTGCGCGCGCTCGTCGACGCGGTGCGCGCGAGCGTCGAGGAGAACGCCGCGCCGGGCACGCCGCTCTCCCTGATGACCCCCGCCGACCTGCGCCGGCCGGCGCGGCGCCTGCTCAAGCAGCACCGCGTCGACCTGCCGGTGCTCAGCTTCACCGACGTGGCGCCGGACTACCAGGTCCGCACGGTGGGTGTCGTCGGCGCGGCGCGGGCGGCGGCGTGAGGACCGCGCGCGCCTCGCTTTCGTCATCCTCGCCCGGCATGGGTGGACGACACACACGCAACGGCGCGTCCGGCGCGCCGAGGGGAGGTCCTCGATGACGCGCACGTCCCGCCTCGCGCTCGCGACGAGCGCCTTCGCCGGCACCGCGACGGCGCTCGCGGCGCTGCTGTGGCTCGCCCCCGCCGGCGGCGACCCGGCGGCGCGTCCCTCCGTCGACCCGCAGGTCACGGGCTCGGTCGCGCGGGCAGATCCCGCCGCCCCGCCGGCCGACGCGACGCCCGCGGTCGCGGCCGGAGCCGACGAACGCCCCGCCGTCGAGACCGCGGCGCAGCCCGCCGGCCCTCCGCCCTTCGTCGCCAGCCGCGACACGGACGGCCTGCACCTCTCCGGCACGGTGCCGGACGAGGCCGAGCGCGCGGCGATCCTGATCGCGGCGCGCGCCCGCTTCGTCGCCGAACCCGTCTTCGCCGATCTCGCCGTCGATCCCGCCGCCGAGCCCGCGCCGCCGGAGGTCGCGGCCGTGGCGCTCTCCGCCCTCGCCCGCCTCGCCGAGGGCGAGGCCCGGCTGTCCGGGAACACGCTCGCCATCGACGGGCGCGCGCTCTGGCCGCAGGCCCGCCAGCGCATCGAGGACGACGTGCGCGTGCGCCTGCCGGAGGGCTGGGCCGCCGCGCTCGCGGTCGAGACGCCGCCGCCCACGCCCGAGCCGATGATCGCGCCGATCCCGGCCCGCACGGACCCGGCGCCGCAGCCGGTGCCGCAGCCCGCGCCGCAGCCCGCGCCGCAGCCCGCGTCGGAAGACGCTTCCCCGCGGGCGGAGGCGCAGCCCGGGGAGACGGAGCCCGCTAGCGCACCCGCGGCATACGCGGTTCTTCCCCCGTCGGCGCGGGAGGGGGTTCTCGCCGGTCTGGCGCGCCACCCGCTTCCGCCCCGGCGATGAAGCGCGCGATCCGCTCCGCGAGCGGCCCGCGCAGCAGCGGCGCGTGCCCTTCCCCGGAGACCTCCTCCGCCTCGAGCCGCGGGTGACGCCGGCCCATCTCGGCGAGCGTCTGCGCCGCGAGGAGATCGGAATGCGCGCCGCGGATCGCGAGCACCGGCACGTGGGCGAGCCCCTCGAACAGCGGCCACAGCGGCGGCGGCGACTGCTCGAGGTCCAGTCGCTCCAGCGTCTTCGTCAGGGCCGGGTCGTAGGCGAGCGCGAGCGTGCCGTCGGCGCGCTCCGTCCAGGTGCCCCGCGCGAGCGCGAGCCACCCCTCGGCGTCGAGCCCGGGGAACTGCGCGCCCTGCAGGCGCTTCAGCGCGTCGACCGCCTCCGCCCACGACTTCGGCGTCGGCAGCTTGCCGACATAGCCGCGGATGCGGATGAGGCCCTTGGCGTCGATCACCGGGCCGATGTCGTTCATGACGACGGCGCGCAGGATCGCGGGCCGGCTCGCGGCGAGCGCCATGACGATGAGCCCGCCCCGCGAGGTGCCCACGAAGGCCGCCTCCGGCACGTCGAGGGCGGCGAGGACGGCGAGGACGTCCCGCATCTCCACCGCGATGTCGTAGTTGCGCCAGTCGCGATCGCGTTCGGAGAGCCCGCGGCCGCGATAGTCGAGGGCGATCACCCGACGTGGTGCCTGCGGATCGCGCGACAGGCGCAGGGCCAGCGCGTGGAAGTCCTCGGCATGGCGGGCGAGGCCCGGCAGGCAGACCACGGGCAGCGCGCGATCGGGCGTCGCACCGTAGACGCGCGCGTGCAGCCGCAGCCCGTCCCCGGCGCGCACGAAGGCGGACCGGAAGCCGCGGTCGGCGGCGGCCGCGGGCGGCTCGCCCGGCGCGGGATCGTCGGTGGGGGCATTCATGGGGCGGAAACCCTCCTCGGCTAGGCTCCCGCCAGACTTCGGCGCCGGGGCGGTCCCCCGTCAAGGCCGAAGCGCTCGGGTGGGGTTCCTGGGGTGGGGGTTCCGAAGACGGTGGCCACGGGTCGAATGCCCTGCGTGCGTGCGTGGAAATCGCTTGCGCGCCAAGGGGCCAGACCGTATTGCGAGGGCGCTCGCGCGGGCGTGCCGTCGATCGTGCGCGCCTGTCCGCGGGGGCCGTCCCGCGCCGCAGCCCGAGCGAGCGAGACGCCCGCCAACAGAGGTCGCCCGACGCGCCCATGAGCATCGCCCTCGTCGTCTTCCTGCCGCTTCTGGGCGCGCTCCTCGCGCCGCTGACGATCCGGTACGGGCGCAACGCCTGTGCGGCGACGGCGGGCGCGGCCTCGTTCGCCGCCTTCGCGCTCCTGATGTCGCACCTGCCGGGCGTCTACGCGGGCGATGTGGTGCGCCAGGAGGCCGCGTGGATCCCGCAGCTGGGGCTCTCCTTCGCGTTCTTCGTCGACGGGCTGGGCTTCTTCTTCGCGACGCTCATCCTGGCCATCGGCCTCCTGATCATCGTCTACGCGCGCTACTACCTCGCGCGCCAGGACCCGATGGGGCGCTTCTACGTCTACCTGCTGCTCTTCCAGAGCGCGATGCTCGGCATCGCGCTCTCCGACAACGCGCTGCTCTTCCTCGTCTTCTGGGAGATGACGAGCCTCTCCTCCTTCCTGCTGATCGGCTACTGGCGCCACCTGCCCGAGGGCCGGCAGGGTGCGCGCATGGCGCTCGCCGTCACCGGCGGCGGCGGGCTCGCGCTGATCGCCGGCATGCTGCTGCTCGGCGAGGCGGCGGGCACCTACGCGATCTCGGAGATCATCCAGCGCGGGGAGATCATCCAGGCGCATCCGCTCTACGTGCCGGCGCTGCTGCTGATCCTGGTGGGCGCCTTCACCAAGTCGGCGCAGTTCCCGTTCCATTTCTGGCTCCCGCACGCGATGGCGGCGCCGACGCCGGTCTCGGCCTACCTGCACTCCGCCACGATGGTGAAGGCGGGCGTGTTCCTGCTCGCGCGCTTCTGGCCGGCGCTGGCGGGGACCGACGTCTGGTTCCTGATCGTCACGCCGGTGGGCCTCGCCACGATGGCGATCGCGGCCTTCATCGCGATCTTCAAGAACGACCTGAAGGCGCTGCTGGCCTATTCCACCGTCAGTCATCTCGGCATGATGACGATGCTGCTCGGCCTCGGCACCCCGCTCGGCGTCGTCATCGCCGTGTTCCACATCCTCAATCACGCGACCTTCAAGGCGGCGCTCTTCATGAGCGCCGGCATCGTCGACCACGAGGCCGGCACGCGCGACATCCGCAAGCTCGGCGGCCTCTACAGGCTGATGCCGATCTCGAGCGTGCTGGCGCTGATCGCCGCCGCCTCGATGGCGGGCCTGCCCTTCTTCAACGGCTTCCTGTCGAAGGAGATGATGCTCGAGGCCGCGGTCCACACCGAGATCGCGGGCATCCCCTACCTGGTCCCGACGCTGGCGACGCTCGCCGCGGTGTTCTCGGTCGCCTACTCGCTGCGACTGGCCTGGTTCGCCTATCTCGGGCCGACGCGCGACAGCTATCCGCACCACCCGCACGACCCGCCGGTCGGCATGTGGGGGCCGGTCGCGCTCCTCGTCGGGCTCGTGGTCGCAATCGGCCTCGTCCCGCCGATCGCCGGGCCGGTGGTGGCGCGGACCGCGATGGCGGTGCTGCAGACGGACACGCTGCCCTACTACTCCCTCGCGATCTGGCACGGGGTGACGCCGGCGCTGTTCATGTCGATCGTCGCGATCGTCGTCGGCGCGATCATGGTGGCGCTCTACCGCTCGCTCGCCGGCGCCCACGCGGCCCTCCCCCATCCGGAGGCGAAGGCGATGTTCGACCGCACCATCGCCGCCGTCGTGGCGCTGGCGCGCGGGATCACCGGGCGCACGCAGACCGGCTCGCTCCAGCTCTACGCCGGGGTCATCGTCGCGGCGATCGTCGCGGTCGGCGTCGTCGGCTTCCTCCAGGGCGGCCACGGGCCGGGCGCGCGGGCGATGCTGCCCGTCAACACGCCGGCCATCGTCGCGTGGGCGGTGCTGATCGCGGTCTCCGGCGCCGTCGTGTTCGCGCATCTCAGCCGGCTGGTCACGCTCGTGCTCACGAGCGTGGTGGGGCTGATCGTCTCCGTCGCCTTCCTGCAATTCTCCGCGCCGGACCTCGCGCTCACCCAGATCTCGGTCGAGGTCGTCACCACGATCCTCCTGCTGCTGGCGCTCAACCTCCTGCCCCGGCGCAGCGAGCCGGAGCGCAGCGCCGCGGCGCGCTGGAGCTCCGGCGCGATCGCGGTCGTGGCCGGGCTCGGCGTCGCCTTCCTGGCCTATGCGGTGATGACCCGCGACGTCGCCTCGATCTCGGATTACCACATCGCGCTCTCCAAGCCCGGCGGCGGCGGCACCAACATCGTCAACGTCATCCTCGTCGACTTCCGCGGCTTCGACACGTTCGGCGAGATCATCGTGCTCGGCATCGCCGCGCTCGGCATCTTCGCCATGCTCGATTCGGCCCTGCGCGGCGCCTCGGCCCGCCGGCTCGCGGCGATGCTGCCGGCGCGCCGCTCGGGCGACGCGCATCCGATGCCGCTCGTCGTCGCCACCCGCGTGATCCTGCCGCTGGCGATCACGGTGGGCGTGTTCATCTTCCTGAGGGGCCACAACGAGCCGGGAGGCGGCTTCATCGCCGGCCTCGTCGTCGCCATCGCCCTGATCATGCAATACATCGCCTCGGGCTGGGACTGGGCCGCCGCGCGCGCGCGATACAACCCCCACGCCATGATCGGCGCGGGGGTGCTGATCGCCGGAGCGACCGGGCTGGGATCCTTCGTCTTCGGCGCGCCGTTCCTGACGTCCTCCTACGACTACTTCCACATTCCCTTCGTGGGCGAGGTGGAGCTCGCCACCGCGATCGCCTTCGACCTCGGCGTGTTCCTCACCGTGGTGGGCGTCGTGCTGCTCGCGCTCTTCCAGATCTCGCGGGTCGAGCACAAGGCGGACCGCGGGCCGGTCCCCGCCGGCCCCTACGAGCCCCCGTACGACCGCAGGGCGGCGGCGCGCGTCGTCGAGCCCGCACGCGACAAGGAGGCGTGAGATGGAGCTTCTGCTCGCGAGCGGCATCGGCGTCCTGACGGCGGCGGGGATCTACCTCGTCTGCCGTGCGCAGACCTTCCCGGTCATCATCGGTCTCGCGTTCCTCACCTATGCCGTGAACGTCTTCCTGTTCGCCATGGGGCGGCTCACGATCGACGCGCCGCCGATCTACGACCCCGCGGTGAAGACCTACACCGACCCGCTGCCGCAGGCGCTGGTGCTCACCGCCATCGTCATCTCCTTCGGCATGACGGCGCTCATCGTGGTGCTGGCGCTGCGCGGCTTCCTCGAGAGCGGCGACGACGGCGTCGACGCGGGCACCGCGCCGGCGAGCGAGGGCGGCGAGAGCGAGGGCGGGCGCGCGTCATGAACCCGATGGACCACCTGATCATCGCGCCGATCCTGCTGCCGGCCTTCGTCGCGGCCTTCATCGTGCTCGCCCTTCGCGAGAACCTCGCCGCGCAGCGGATCGTCTCCTTCGTCGCCACCGCCGCGCTGCTCGCCGTCGGCATGTACCTGTTCGCGCTCTCCGGCGACGGGACGACGCGGCCGTACCTGCTCGGCAACTGGCCCGTACCCTACGGCATCATCCTGGTGCTCGATCGGCTCTCGGCGCTGATGGTGCTGCTCACGGGCTTCCTCGCGCTCGTGGTCGTGACCTACGCGTCGGGCGGCTGGGACGAGAAGGGCAAGCACTTCCACGCGCTCTTCCAGTTCCAGCTGATGGGCATCATGGGCGCCTTCCTCACGGGCGACGCCTTCAACCTGTTCGTCTTCTTCGAGGTGATGCTGATCGCCTCCTACGGGCTGATGCTGCACGGCGGCGGGCCGGCGCGGCTGAAGGCGGGCTTCCACTACGTGGCGATCAACCTCGTCGGCTCGACGCTCTTCCTGTTCGCGGTGGGCCTGATCTACGCCACCACCGGCACGCTCAACATGGCCGACATCGCCCGCAAGGCGAGCGAGGTCGCGGCGGGGGACGTGGCGCTGCTGCGGGTGGGCGCGTTGCTGCTGTTCCTCGTCTTCGCGCTGAAGTCCTCGCTCGCGCCGCTGCATTGGTGGCTGCCGACGACATACGGCGCGGCCTCGACGCCGGCGGTCGCCATCTTCGCCATCATGACCAAGGTCGGCGCGTACTCGATCATCCGCATGAACGCGATGGTGTTCGGCGGCGAGGCGGGCCCCGTCGCCTTCGTGGCCGAGCCGTGGATCATCCCCGCCGCGCTGGCGACGCTGGTGATCGGCGCGCTGGGCGTGCTCGCGACGCGCCGGCTCGTGGATCTCGTCGCCTTCTCGGTCGTGTGGTCGATGGGCTCGCTGCTCGTCGCGCTGGGCCTGTTCGACGTGGAGGGGCTCACCGCGGCGCTCTACTACGCCGTCCATTCGACGGTCGCGGCCGCCGTGCTCTTCCTCATCGCCGACATGGTGACGCGCCGCCGCGGCGCCTCCGGCGACAGCTTGCGCACCGCGCCGCCGATCGCGAACGACGCGCTCGTCTCGGGCCTCTTCTTCGTCGCGGCGATCGCCATGGCGGGGCTGCCGCCCTTCTCCGGCTTCATCGGCAAGCTGCTCATCCTCGACGCCGCCCGCGCCTCGGCCTGGGGGCCGTGGATCTGGACGCTCGTGCTCGCCACCTCGCTCGTCGTCGTGATCGGCTTCGCGCGGGCGGGCTCCACCGTGTTCTGGAAGGCGCAGGCCGTCGGCGGCGGGCTCGTCGCCGCCGCCCCGCCGCCGGAGCGGGGGTACGACACGCCCCGCGCCGAGACGCCGGCGATGCGCCTGTGCGTCTACGTCCTCCTGGCCGCGACGGCGCTCCTCGTCGTCCTCGCCGGCCCGGTCACCGAGGTGCTGGAGGCGACCGCGCGCCAAATCCTCGATCCGGCGGGCTACGTCGCCGCCGTGTTCGACCCCGCCGTCGTCCCGGAATGGAGCCGCTGATGTCGCGCATCCTGCCCCATCCCGTCCTGACGCTCGTCATCACCGGCGTCTGGCTGCTGCTCGTGAACGCCTTCTCGCTCGGCGCGCTGCTCATGGGCCTGATCATCGGCGTGCTCGTGCCGCTGTTCACCGGCCCCTATTGGCCCGGCCGCCCGCGCGTGCGCCATCCCGTCAAGATCGTGGCCTACATGGCCATCGTCCTGTGGGACATCGTCGTCTCGAACGTGCAGGTCGCCTATCTCGTGCTCTTCCGCCGCGGCGAGAGCCTGCGCTCGCGCTTCGTCACGGTGCCGCTGGAGCTCGAGACGCCCGAGGCGATCAGCGTGCTCGCCGGCACGATCACGATGACGCCGGGCACGGTGTCGGCGGACCTCTCCGCCTGCGGCCGGTCGCTCCTCGTCCATTGCCTCGAGACCGACGATCCGGAGGGGACGGTGGCGCAGATCAAGCAGCGCTACGAGCGGCGCCTCAAGGAGATCTTCGAATGATCGAGACCGCCGCCCTCGTCTGCATCGGAGCGATCGCCATCGCCATCGGCCTCAACGTCTATCGTCTGGCGCTGGGGCCGGACATCCTGGACCGGGTGCTCGCGCTGGACACGATGGTGATCAACGCCATCGCGCTCATCGTGATGATCGGCATCTGGTACGCGACCGACGTCTACTTCGAGGCGGCTCTGCTCGTCGCCATGGTCGGCTTCCTCTCGACCGTGGCGTTCTGCAAGTTCGTCCTGCGCGGCAACGTGATCGAGTGAGGAAATGATGGCATTCGTGATCGAGCTCCTGACCGCCGCGCTGCTCGTCGTCGGCGCCTTCTTCCTGCTCGTGGGCTCGATCGGGCTCGCCAAGCTGCCGGACATGATGCGCCGCCTGCACGGGCCGACCAAGGCGACGACGCTGGGCATCGGCGCGATCCTCGTCGCCTCGATGATCAACGCCTGGGCCGAGCGCGGCTTCCTGTCGCTGCACGAGCTGCTGATCACGATCTTCCTGTTCCTCGCGGCCCCGATCACCGCCTACATGATCGCCAAGGCCCACATCCTCCACGACCGCGAGACGGAGGAGGCGCTGCCGCCGACGGGCGTCGGGACGCCGTGGATGACGCTCGCGCCGCCGGAGGGTGGTCGGGAGGCGGAGGGCGGCGCCGAAGGGGGTGCGGGGAGCCCGGGTTCGCAGGGGGCCTGATCGCGCGAGTGACGCCGCTCACCAGCGCTGGCCGCCGCTCCTCTCCGCATCCGGGCCGCGGTTGCGCCATTGGTCGACGACGACCTGCTCGGAGACGCCGTAGTCGTCGGCCGCCGACTGGATGTCGTCCTCGTCGGGCGTGCGATCGTCGAACCGCTCGCGCAGGCCCGCGATGGGGCAGAGGAACTCGGCGGCGAAGGCGCGCTGTGCCTTCTGGCGGGCGGTCCGGGAGCGCGTCACCGGCAGGAGTTTGTCGCCAACCGAATACCTGCCCACATGGTCGCCGAGCATGCGCGCCAGCTCGAACCGGCGCGCATGCGGATGGCGGCGCGCAAGGACGACACGCAGATCGTCGGGGGACGCGTCGTCGCGCACCGCGACGCCGATCGGCGTCTTCTCTACGGACGCCGAGAGCAAGATCGCCTCGTCGAGCCCGAACACGGCCGCGAAGGCGTGATCGCGGAGCGGCCGGGCGCCGACGCCCAGCTTCCGGCGATACGATTCGGCCGTCCGATAGCCCAGGACCCACGGGCGCTCACCGGCGATCGGCCTCACATCCTCCTCGAAACGCTGAACAATACCCTTCTGAAACGACACGTGCGCGCTGGCCGATTCCACGGCGGCCAGCGCCTGTTCCGCCGCTGCCGCCAACTCGCCTCCTGAAGCGGCAGCGAGTTCGCGCATGGCCGCGCCACCAACATCCGAGGACAGGGCGAGCGCCTCCTCGATCACCTCCTCCGGCGCTTCGTCGGGATCGAAGCCCGCCATCGCCTCGAGGCGGCGATAATTCGTCGCCGCGGTATCGTGACGTTCCTCGAGGACTTCACGCCACAGCTGTACGAGGGGAGCATCTGAGCAGCCGACGGCGCAGAGGCGCTGAGTGACGGTCTCGAGGAGGCGGTCGATCGCATTCTCGAAGATCGTCGCCGGCACGACTTCTTCGAGATTGGTCAGGTAGCGCACCGTTCCGAACCGTGTCGTGGGCCGACCGACGACCCGGATCGACTCTCCATCCGAGTCGAACGTGAGGTTCGGCCAGGAATAGCCGAAACCGATCGCGGCCGTGCAGTGGGTCATCTGCCAGCCGAGGGAATCCGACTGCGGCTCCCAGCGCAAACGCCACCAATTCCCGGCCAACCAGGACGCGAAGAGGTTGGCGGAAACGCGGACGTGATCACGAACCGTGCGTGCGATGACATCCTCGACCTCGGTAGCGACGATCTCGCCGACGCGGATTTTCACGCTCGCGGCCGTCATGCGCTCGACCGGATCGTCATCGATCCGCTCGATCCATTCGGCATCGAGATCGAGCGACCCGGGTTGCTCGCGGGCATTCGGTCGCATGGTCATCCTTCCCCGCTGCCCGGCGCTGTCACCGGAGCACGCTCTCGCCACAGCTGGGCGAGCCGCCGCGCGAATGGATCGTCGGGATGGAGCGGATAGCCATGGTATGCGCCCGAATCCGGGTTCTCCAGGATAGCCTCCACCGCCGACCCGTCGGAGGTCATGCCCCAGATCTGCTTGGGAAAGCGCCCGCCGGCACCACGCGCTCGGCTCACGATCCCCCGCCGCGCCGCTTCCCTCAGCAACGCGGTCGCATCCGCGCGGCGGAAGACTCCGATATCGTCGCAGTGTCCCTTGTCGCTTCGAGGCCTGGATGGGGGATCGAGCGAGAAATCGCCGGGACTGCGCTTGAGTTCTGGATTACCCCCATAGGCGATCTGCGACGCCAGATCGTCGGCCGAGCCAGGTAGCAGTACTTCGAAAACACGGCTGGTTGCCGCGGGGCGCGATCGGGACTTCAACTCGTCCTCCCGTCAAAGGCACACGAGCGTCGCACGAGCTTTACACCCACGCAACCTCACCCCACCCCCACCCGCCGGATCTCCCACCGCAGTTCCACCCCGGACGTCTCCAGCACCCGCCGACGAACCTCCTCACCGAGCGCCTCGATGTCGGCCGCGCTCGCGCCGCCGTGGTTGATCAGGAAGTTGCAGTGCAGCTCGGAGACCTGGGCCGCGCCGCGCATGAGGCCGCGGCAGCCGGCGGCGTCGATCAGCTCCCAGGCCTTCGGCGCGCCACCGGGCCCGCCGGGGTTGGCGAAGGTGGAGCCGCCCGTGCGGGTGCTGACGGGCTGGGTCGCGGAGCGCTCGGCGGTGATCTCGGCCATCGCCGCGAGGATGGTCTGCGGGTCGCCGGGGCGGCCCTCGAAGGTCGCCCGCGTGAAGATCACGCCCTCGGGAACGTCGCAATGGCGATAGGAGAAGCCCATCTGCGCGTTCGAGAACGACACCGCGCTCCCCCGGCGGTCGAGCCCGCGCGCGCAGACGAGCACGTCCTTCACCTCGCCGCCGTAGGCGCCCGCGTTCATCGCGAGCGCGCCGCCGACGGCGCCGGGGATGCCGCGCAGGAAGGCGAGGCCGTCGATCCCCGCCTCCGCCGCCGCACGGGCGACCTTCACGTCGGCGGCGCCCGCGCCCGCCTCCACCCGCATCCCGTCGACCGAGATCGCGGAGAAGCCCTTGGCGAGCCGCACCAGCACGCCCGGCAGGCCCCCGTCGCGCACGAGCAGGTTCGAGCCGAGCCCGACCACGGTGACCGGCACGTCGCCCGAAAGCCCCTCCAGGAGATGCGCGAGATCCGCCTCGTCGGCGGGCGTGAACAGGACCTGCGCCGGGCCGCCGGCGCGAAACCACGTCAGCGGCGCCGTCGGCGCGTTGGCGACGAGCGCACCGCGCAGGGACGGCGCGGCCGCGCGGATCTCACCCGTGATGTCGGGGAAGCTCACGCGATCCTCGCACCGAGGGCGGCGAGGGCGGCGGGGAGCGCGTTCGCCCATTGCGTGATCGTGCCCGCGCCGAGGCACACGACGAAGTCCTCGGGTCCGGCGATCTCGGCGACGATCCGCGGCAGGTCGTCCGGCCCCTCGAGCGCGATCGCCCGGCGATGACCCCGCGCCTTGAGGCCCGAGACGAGCGCGTCCCGGTCCGCGCCCTCGATCGGCGTCTCGCCGGCGGCGTAGACCGGCGCGACGATCACCGCGTCCGCGTCGTTGAAGCAGGTGCAGAAGGCGTCGAAGAGCGCGTGCAGGCGGGTGTAGCGGTGCGGCTGCACCACGGCGATCACCTTGCCCGTGGTCGACGCGCGCGCCGCCTGGAGCACGGCGGCGATCTCCACCGGGTGGTGGCCGTAATCGTCGAAGATCGTGGCGCCGTTCCAGGTGCCCACCCGCGTGAAGCGCCGCTTCACGCCGCCGAAGCGGGCGAGCGAGGCGCGGATCGTGTCGCCCGGCACGCCGAGCTCGTGCGCCACCGCGAGCGCGGCGGTCGCGTTGAGCGCGTTGTGCAGGCCCGGCATCGGCATGACGACGTCGTCGACGACGCAGGCGGAGCCGTTCTTGCGGTCGCGGATCAGCACGTTGAAGCGCCCCTGCCCGCCCGACAGGTCGAGGTCGAGCAGCCGCACGTCCGCCTGCGGGTTCTGCCCGTAGGTGACGATGCGCCGGTCCTCGATGCGTCCCACCAGGTCCTGCACCACGGGATGGTCTGTGCACATCACCGCGAAGCCGTAGAAGGGGATGTTCTCGATGAAGGAGCGGAACGCCGCCTTGATCGCATCGAAGCTGCCGAAATGGTCGAGGTGCTCCGGATCGATATTGGTGACGATGGCGTAGTCCGCCGGCAGCTTGAGGAAGGTGCCGTCGGATTCGTCCGCCTCCACCACCATCCAGTCGCCCTTGCCCATGCGGGCGTTGGTGCCGTAGGCGTTGATGATGCCGCCATTGATCACGGTGGGATCGAAGCCGCCGCCGTCGAGCAGCGTCGCGACGAGGGAGGTCGTGGTCGTCTTGCCGTGGGTGCCGGCGATGGCGACGCAGGTCTTCAGCCGCATCAGCTCCGCCAGCATCTCGGCGCGGCGCACCACGGGAAGCCGCGCCTCGCGGGCGGCCTTGAGCTCGGGGTTGTCGCGCTTGATCGCGGTGGAGACCACGACCACCTCCGCCTCGCCCAGGTGGCCGGCGTCGTGGCCGACATGGACGGTGACGCCCTTCTCGCGCAGGCGCTGGACGTTGGCGCTCTCGCCCGCGTCGGAGCCCTGCACGGTGTAGCCGAGGTTCGCCATCACCTCGGCGATGCCGGACATGCCGATGCCGCCGATGCCGATGAAGTGGATGGGGCCGAGCTTCGGAGGCAGCTTCATGAGAGGGTCTCGGGTTCGCGTGTGCGGAGGTGAGGCTCAGGCGCTCGCCACGGGGGCATAGCGTGCCGGGTCGATGCCCGCCAGCCCCAGCACGGCGGCGGCCAGGCGCTCGGCGGCGTCGGTGCGCCCGGCGCCCTTGGCCGCGAGCGCGGCCTTGGTGAGGCGCTCGGGGTTGTCGAAGCGGGCGACGAGCTCCGCGGCGAGACGCTCCGGGGTGAAGTCGGTTTGCGGCAGCATGAGGGCGGCGCCGATGTCGGCGAGCGTGCGGGCGTTGGCCGCCTGGTCCTGGTCGAGCGCCCCGGGCAGCGGCACCAGGATCGACGGCCGGCCGATCGCCGCGAGCTCGGCCACCGTCGAGGCGCCGGAGCGGGCGATGACGAGATGCGCGTCCGCGATGCGCTGGGGAAGGTCGCCGAAGAACGGGCGCACCTCGGCCTGCGCGTCGAGCGCGCGATAGGTCGAGACGACGCGCGGGAGGTCCTCCTCCCGGGCCTGCTGGGTGATCACGAGCCGTGCCAGGTATTCCGGCGGCAGCTTCGCCACCGCCTCGGGCACGACGTCGGACATCACCTTCGCACCCTGGCTGCCGCCGAAGACGAGGACGCGCAGCTTCGCGCCCTTGTGCGCCGGCGGATAGAGCGTGCGCGCGGCCTCGATCACCGTCTGCCGGACGGGGTTGCCGGTGTGGACGATCTGCGCGCGCACCCCGCGCGGCAGCCCGCGCACGTCCGGGAAGCCGGTGGCGATCATCGAGACGCGCCGCGCCAGGAAGCGATTGGCCCGCCCGATCACCCCGTTCTGCTCGTGGATCGCCCGCGGCACGCCGAGCGTCCAGGCGGCGACGAGGGGCGGCACGGTCGGGTAGCCGCCGAAGCCGACGACGACCGCGGGATCGAGCCGCCTGATCAGCGCGCGCGAGGCGACGACGCCTCGCCAGAGCTGGCCGACGGCCTCGATCGTCCCGGGCAGGGACCGCCGCGAGGGCGTCGCGGAGGGCACGGACACCACGCGCTCGGCGGGGAACTTCTCCGCCAGCGCGCCGACGCGTTCGTCCGTGACGAGGACGACGCGCAGGCCGAGCCGGCGCAGGACGTGGGCGAGCGCCTCGGCCGGGAACAGGTGCCCGCCCGTGCCGCCCGCCGAGATCAGGATCAGCGGCGCGCGCCCGGTCATGCGGGGCGCTCCACCAGCGCCCCGCCATACGCCTCCGTGCGCGCGCCGCCGGCGGCGGGGCGCCGGCGGGTGAGCGCGATCAGGAAACCCGTGGCGAGCGCGAGCGAGAGGAGCGACGAGCCGCCGTAGGAGATGAACGGCAGGGTCATGCCTTTGGCAGGGACGAGATGCAGGTTCACCATCATGTTGATGGACGCCTGCAGCCCGAACATCAAGACGAGGCCGGCCACCGCCATCCGGCAGAAGGCGTCCTGCGAGCGGTGGGCGAGCAGCATCCCGCGCAGCACGATGAAGGCGTAGACGCACACGATCGCCAGGCATACGGCGATGCCGAACTCCTCCGCCGTGACCGCGAAGATGAAGTCCGTGTGCGCGTCCGGCAGGATGCGCTTGACGGTCCCCTCGCCGGGCCCGCGGCCGAGCCAGCCGCCCGAGGCGAAGGACTGCAGGGCGGTTTCGACCTGGAAGCTCTCCGACGCGTCGCCGGAGAGGAACCGCTCGATGCGGGCGCGCACGTGCGGCAGCAGCTCGTAGGCGGCGAAGATGCCCACCGCCCCGGCGCCCCCGAGCCCGATCACCCAGATCCAGTGCAGGCCCGCGATGAAGAACAGGCAGGCCCAGACCACGGTGACGAGCATCGTCTGGCCGAAGTCCGGCTGGAGGATCAGCGGCACGATGGTGACGGGCAGGAGCAGGATCGCGATCGGCGTGCCCGGCATGTCGGAGCGCGCCTTCTCCGAGAAGGCCCAGGCGGCGAGGATCACGAAGGCGGGCTTGAGGAACTCGGAGGGCTGGAGGCCGAACGGCCCGAGGTAGATCCAGCGGTGCGCGCCCTTGATCTCGGGGCCGAACTCGAGCGCCGCCAGCACGAGGCCGAGCGAGCCCACGTAGACCGCGAGCGCGACCCGGCGCACGAGCCGCGGCGTGAGGAACGACACCGCGAGCATCAGCAGCACCGCGGGCGCGAGGAAGATCGCCTGGCGGTTGACGAAGTGGAACGTGTCGAGGCCGAGCCTCTGTGCCACCGGCGGCCCGCCCGCCATCAGCAGCACGACGCCCGACGTCATCAGGACGCCGAACGCCACGACGAGCGCCTTGTCGATCGTCCACCACCAGTCGCCGACGAGCGACCGTTCCGCGCGCGAGACCATGGTTCTCGAGGCTCCCCGGGTCCGGATGTTCGACCCACCACCGCCAGAGTGTGGTGAACGCCCGGTTAAGGGAGCCTTATCGATCGACGCGCGGACGCGCGCCGTCAGACCGAGCGGATCGCCCCGCCGTCGACCCGCATCAGCGAGCCCGTGACGTAGGCCGCGGGGACGGAGGCGAGGAAGGCGACGACCGCGCCGAACTCGGAGACGTCGCCGTAGCGCGCCGCCGGGATGGTGGCGAGCGCCGCCGCCTCGACCTCCTCGGACGTCTTGCCGAGGCGCTTCGCGTTGGCCGCGTCGAGCTCCGCCGTGCGATCGGTGCGGATGCGCCCGGGCAGCACGACGTTGACGGTGACCCCGTCCTTCGCGACCTCCGAGGAGAGCGTCTTCGACCAGCCGACGATCGCCGAGCGCAGCGTGTTGGACATCGCGAGGTTCGGGATCGGCTGGATCACGCCCGACGAGGCGATCGTCAGGATGCGCCCGAAGCCACGCTGGCGCATGCCCGGCAGGCACAGCGCGGCGAGCCGCAGCACGGGCTTGACCATGCTCTCGAAATACGGCGTCCAGTCCGCGTCCGCCACGTCGACCGCCATGCGGGCGGGCGGACCGCCGGTGTTGGCGACGAGGATGTCGATCCCGCCCATGGCGCGCTCCGCCTGCGCGAAGATCTCGTCCGCCTGCGTCGTCAGGTCCGCGGCGAAGGCGTGGGCGGTGCCGCCGGCGGCCTCGATCGCCTGCTTGGTCGCCTCGAGCTTGTCGCCGCTGCGCGCGGTCATGAACACCTCGACGCCCTCGCGCGCCAGCGCTTCGGCGCAGGCGCGGCCCAGCCCGCGGCTCGAGGAGAGGACGAGGGCGCGCTTGCCGGTGATCCCGAGATCCATGAGATGTCCTTTCGGATGATGCCTGTCGTGACCCCGCATAGCACCGCCGCACGCCGGGGTGGAAGCACCACGCCCGCGAAGACGGGTTGCGGGCCGCGTCGCAGCCGCGGGCTCAGCGCCGTCCGCCGATCACCGGCGGCTCGGGCGCGTCAATGGCGCCGTCCGCGAACAGGCCCGGGAACAGGCGATCCCTGTAGTCGAGCGGGAAGGCGATCCGCAGGGGTCCCTTCGGCGTCGCCGATCTGAGGAAGCCCTGCGCCACCAGGGCCGAGACGGTGGTGCGCGCCGTCCGCTCGGGGGCCTTGAGGACGATGTGCACCTTCCCGCGCTCCAGCTCCCCGAAACGGAGCACCGCCGACGCGAGCTCCTCGGCACGCGCGTCGAAGCCGAGATCGCGTAGGAGCCGCCGGTAGCGCTCCTCCAGCGTATCGAGCCTGAACGCCGCACCCGTGAAGCGGATCTGGTCGAGCATCACCGCGAGGAACCACTCGCAGAAGTCCTTCAGTGCGGCCTCGGAGAGATTGCCGCGCCCGTCGAGATCGCCGCGACGGGGGCTGTCGGCATGATCCATCATGCGCTTGTACTCGCCGCGGTCGACGAGCCCCCTGGCGAGCCCGCGCGAGATCGACCAGAGGCCCGCCCCGCCGATCCCGGCTCGTAGAGTCATGGCGTGGGCCATCAAGCGGCTCACGCGGCCGTTGCCGTCGACGAACGGGTGGACGTAGTTCAGCCGATGATGGGCGGTCGCGATGGCGATGATGCGCATGCTCGGCCACCGCTCGGCAGCGGCGAACCGGCGCTCGAAATGCGCCATGAAATCCACGACCCGGCTTGAGGACGGGGGCATGTGGCGGCCGACCTCGACGTCCTCCTCGGCCTCGGAGCGGAACCGGCCCGGCACGATCGGGAGAACGCGTCCGCCGGGGCCTCGCGTGCTGCGGAACTCGACCGGCATCTCCTCGTAGAAGCGTCGGTGAATCCAGGCGATCGTCGCGATCGACGTCGGCGACCCGAGGGTGCCGGCGGCATGCGCCGCGTCGATCTCGCGATGGACGATGACGTGCGCGCGCGCCTCCAAGGCCAGGGGACGACGCTCCGGGTCGAGCTCCGCTCCCGCGAGGGCGCGCTCGATGTCCTTCGGGCGGGTGTCGTGCCCCTCGATCAGGTTCGAGTAGTAGCAGTTCATCACCCGCACGAACTCGGCGAGCTCCGCAGCCGCATCCGGATGCAGGCCCCGCCCGAGCGCCGCGGCCTCGCTCTGGATCTCGCTCGCGAGGTCCGCCAGCACCCGCGGTACGGACTCCTCGAAGAAGCAGGGCTCGATCCGGGCGGGAGTCTCGATCATTTCCTGCCGATCTCGTTCTTGGTCCAACTCCAAGTTTATGAACGACATTTCGCCGGTGCAAGGCCGGTCCTGCCGATCTCGGCCGCCGATCTTCCCAGCCCTCGCGCCGCCCCCTTCGCCCTGCATCAGAACAGCCGCGTCTGCCCGCCGAAGCTCGCGCGCAGGAGGTCGCCCAGGTCCCCGAGGTCGGCCCCGCGGGGCACCATGTACCGCTCGGCCGCGCCCTCGACGATCGTGCCGTCGCGGATCGGCCATTCGACGCCCCACATGCCGCCGAGCGTGCCGTTGGGGAAGCCGTAGCGGGCGTCGCCGATGCGCAGCATCTCCGTGCCGCCGCGCTCCACGATGTGCGGGTGGAGCGTGCCGGTGGCGAAGCGGCGGTAGCGGCGGCCCTGCTCGGTGGCGAGCGCCGCCTCGGCGAGGCGCTCGGCGCGCGGGTCCTTCGGCAGCGCCGTCCAGCGGATCGGGCGATCGGGTGCGAAGACCGAGACGAAGCCGACGTGGCGCGCCTCGTCCTCGAGCGTCGTCACCCGTCGCAGCCAGGGCGTGAGGAAGGTCGTCGTCACCCGCACCTCGGCGGGCGTGCGCTCGCGCAGCGCCGGGTCCGCGAGCGCGATCGCCTCCGCCCGCCCGTTCGCCCACAGGCCGAGCCCCGCGTAGAGCGTCGTCAGAACGAGCGCGCCGACGCTCGCCCGTTGCGCGCCCCGGCTCCGCCAGCCGAGAAGCCCCGCGACGAGGAGCGCGACGAGGAGCGGCAGCGTGTAGACCGGGTCGATGATCGGCAGCGCCGGCAGCGCGAAACGCAGGTTCGTGAACGGAGCGAGGAGCTGCGTGCCGTAGATCGTCGCGGTGTCGAGCAGCGGATGCGTCACCAGCGCGCCGACCCACACCGCGATCCACGGCGCGAGGAGCCCCTCCGTCGGCTTCCCGCGCCGCGCGCGCGCCCGCTCGTGGAGCCGTGCGGACGCCCAGCCGAGCGCGGTCCCCACCACCGGGCCGAAGAACAGCGAATGCGTCACGCCGCGGTGGAGCTCCCAGTAGGCGATCGAATCGCGTCCCCAGCCCGACCAGATCACGTCGAGATCCGGGATCAGGCCGCCGAGCGCCCCGGCGGCGGCGGCGAGTCCGCCCAGGCGACGGCCGGCGACGGCGTGCCCGACGGCGGCGCCGAGCGCGATCTGCGAGACGGGATCCATGCGGTGGGGGTGCTCCGGGGGAGAGGACGGTCGCGGCGAGCGGGATCTATCAGCCGGCCTCGGCCGGCGCCAGGCGCAGGAGCGCGCCCCGATCGTCGTCCACGAGGAGGTAGAGCGCACCGTCGGGGCCGGTCGTCACGGCGCGGATGCGCAGGCCGAGGGGGATGATCTCCTCGGAGACGATGCGCCCGCCCTCGACGTCCAGCCGCGCCAGCGCCTGGCCGGAGAGCGCGCCGACCACGAGGTCGCCGCGCCAGCCGGGGATCAGGTCGCCGTCGTAGAACGTGATGCCCGACGGCGAGAACGAGGGCACCCAGCCCCACAGCGGCGGCTCGAGCGACGTGTTCGTCATGTGGTCGGGAATGGGGATGCCGCTGTACTGGCTCCCGTCCGAGACGAGCGGCCAGCCGAAATTGGCGCCCGGCGCGGGCGCGTTGATCTCGTCGCCACCGCGCGGACCCATCTCGGCGGTGAGGAGCCGGCCGGTTCCGGGCTCGAGCGCCGCGCCCTGCGGGTTGCGGTGCCCGTACGACCAGATCTCCGGGCGCGCGTCGGCGCGGCCGAGGAAGGGGTTTCCCGAGAACGGCGTACCGTCGCGGGCGAGGCGAACGACCTTGCCGTGGTGCTGCGTCAGGTCCTGCGCGCTCTCGTCCGCGCCGCGATCGCCCAGCGTCACGAACAGGCTCTCTCCGTCCGGCGCCACGACGACGCGCGAGCCGAAATGGCGGCCGCCCGAGAGCGCGGGCTCGGCGCGGAACAGGATCTCGACGTTCTCGAGCGCCCCGAGGCTCTCGTCGAGCCGCGCGCGGGCGAGCGAGGTCGCGGCCCCGCCGTCGCGGGCCTCGGCGAAGGTCAGGTAGATCTCGCGGCTCGCGGCGAAGTCCGGCGCGAGCGTCACGTCGAGGAGGCCGCCCTGGCCGATGTCGGCGACCGCGGGCACGCCCGCGAGCGGCGGCGACACCCCGCCGTCGGCGCGCACGTGGCGCAGCCGGCCCGGCCGCTCGGTGACGAGGAAGCCGCCCTCCGGCAGCGCCGCGATCCCCCAGGGGTGGACGAGGCCCTGCGCCAGGGTCTCGAGCCGCATCGGCCCCGCCGAGGTCTCCAGACGGTCCTGTGCCACGGCGGGCGCGGCGACGAGAGCGCACAGCGAGAGCACCGCGGCGGCGGCGCGCGTCGAGCGGCGGGCGGGGATCGGCATCGGAGGACCTCGTCGGGCGGGGTGACGTCTCGGGACGAGATCTAAGGCGTGCGCGGCCCGGCGCAATCCGGCGGGCGCGATCACGAGCGCGCGAGCGGCGCCTTCAGTACGCGGACTCGCTGGCGCGCAGGCTCAGCCCGAAGAAGCCGCCGAGGTCTTCGGCCACGGGGCCGACATGCGCGGCGCCGAGCACGGCGAGGGTCGCCGCGACGATCAACAAGGCGAGGACCAGGGTCGAGCGCGCGTCCCCGCGGATCTTCATCGACGTGATGAGCCGCGCTGCGCGGAACCCCGGCCAGACCGGATCGGCCCGCCGCACCTGCGCATCGAGGTCCTGCGCCTCGACGTCCTGCGCCTCGACGTCCTGCGGCTCCCCCTGGAGCACGCCGCCGGGTATGCCTCGTTCGTCACGCCTGATCGTCGCCATGACGTCCCCCGCCTTCGGTCGTCTCGACCCGACACCTCGTCGCCCGGGAGTCCCGGCGCGGCACCGACGCCACCACTTGTCTTGCGGATTGTTAATCTGCGCCGGCCCGCCCGCAAGCGGTCGCGGGGTCGGCGCGAGCGGAGGACGGGCGCCCGCGGCACGACCGTCTCGGGTCTACTACGTAGATTTTCACGATACGCGCCGATCGGCTATTTACATTCGCCCCGGGGATAATCGATTTAGATCAAGTTCGACTTCCTCAGGTAATCGCCGAATAGTTTCGTATTCGCTGCGAAACTATAGCCTGGAACAAGATCTACGCCCCGAAACCCGCCTGTTCGACCAATCTAGGCGGCTCGCGATGCGGAATTCGCCGACGCGCGACCGCGTTGGAACGGCAGAACGCCGCTATACGGATTTCCCGTACGCATCGCCGCCGCGAAAAGGAGATGCGACATTTCGCCTCAGAGGGCCGATTCCGCGGCTTCCGACCGCACGCGAGGGTGGACGGGCCCGCCCGGATCGTGCAGCCGACGCGAATCACCCACCATCGCATCCGCGCCCGGCGCGCCGGGCACGGCGCACGCACGCGTTCCCCTTGCCTGCGCGGGGGGCCGGCTCTACCGTCCTCGCCGCCGCCCGGCCAGCCGTCTCGAACGCTACTCCAGGAGTTGCCACCCATGGGCTTTCTGTCCGACGCCCTAACACGCATCAAGCCGTCGGCGACGATCGTCGTCACGCAGAAGGCGCGTGACCTGCGCGCGTCCGGGCGCGACGTGATCAGCCTGTCGGTGGGCGAGCCGGACTTCGACACGCCCGACAACATCAAGGAGGCGGCGATCGCCGCGATCCGCCGCGGCGAGACCAAGTATCCGCCGGTCTCCGGCATTCCCGCCCTGCGGGAGGCGATCGCGAAGAAGTTCGCCCGCGAGAACGGGCTCACCTACGAGCCGAAACAGACGATCGTCGGCACCGGCGGCAAGCAGGTGATCTACAACGCGCTGCTCGCCACCCTGAACCCCGGCGACGAGGTGATCGTGCCCCGGCCCTATTGGGTCTCCTATCCCGAGATGGTGTCGCTGTGCGGCGGCACGCCGGTCTTCGTCGAGACGACGCTCGAGACCGGCTTCAAGCTCCAGCCCGCCGACCTCGAGGCGGTAATCGGGCCGCGCACGAAGTGGCTCCTCCTCAACTCGCCGTCGAATCCGTCCGGCGCCGGCTATTCCCGCGCCGAGATGAAGGCGCTCACGGACGTGCTGATGAAGCATCCCCACGTGTGGGTGCTCACCGACGACATGTACGAGCACCTCGTCTACGGCGACTTCACCTTCGTGACGCCGGCGCAGGTGGAGCCCGGCCTCTACGAGCGCACGCTGACCATGAACGGCGTCTCGAAGTCCTACGCCATGACCGGCTGGCGCATCGGCTACGCCGCGGGTCCCGAGCACCTGATCAAGGCGATGGACTTCGTCCAGGGCCAGCAGACCTCCGGCGCGGCGACGATCTCGCAATGGGCCGCCGTCGAGGCGCTGAACGGGCCGCAGGACCACCTCGAGACCTTCCGCAAGGCGTTCGAGGCACGCCGTGACCTCGTCGTCTCCATGCTCAACCAGACGAGCCTGCTCGAATGCCCGGTGCCGGAGGGCGCCTTCTACGTCTTCCCGTCCTGCCGAAGGGCGATCGGGATGACGGCGCCGTCCGGCAAGGTGATCGAGACCGACGAGGACTTCGTCACCGAGTTGCTCGAGACGGAGGGCGTCGCCGCCGTGCACGGCTCGGCCTTCGGGCTCGGCCCGAACTTCCGCATCTCCTACGCCACGTCGAACGCGCTGCTCGAGGACGCGTGCGGGCGCATCCAGCGCTTCTGCAACAGCCTCTCGTGACGACGATGGCGGTCGAGACCCGCGCCCCGCTCGACGGCCCCGTCGCCGGCGACGACGGCGCGGCGCGCACGGTGCTCGCGCTGCTGCCGCTCGCGCTCGCGGCGCTCTGCGCGCTCGCGGCGGGGCTCGGTGGCGTGCATGCGCGCGGGCTGATCGGCACCCCGCTCGAGCCCTTCGCCTTCGGCTACTTCGTCGAGCGCTTCCCGCTCGCGCCCTTCCTCGTGGTCTACGCCGTCGCGCGCCTCGTGCTGCTGGCGCTGATCCCGCCGGGGCCGAGCCGCTTCCTGCGGCTCGCGCTGCTGCCGATCGCGCTCGCGCTGGTGCTCGCCGCCAGCCTCTGGCCCACCTTCGGGGGGCTCGTGATCCGCGCGGCCTGGTTCACCGGCGGGATGGCCTTCCTGCAGGGCACGCCGCTCGCCATCGCCTATCCGGTCGGCGCGCTCGTCTCGGCCGGCGTCTTCGCCGCCGCGGTGGGTCTCGCCGCCTGGATCGCCCGCGCCCGGGCGACGCTCGGGCTGCGCGCGGCGCTCGGCGGCCTCGCCCGCCTGCTGGCGCTCTGGTTCGCGGCCCTCGTCGTCGCCGCGCCCGCCGCGCTCGGGATGCCGCTCGGCGGCTGGCCGACCTGGCCGCTCGACCCGCTGGAGAGCCTCGCCGCGACCGCCCTCGTCGCCCTCGCACTGGCGCCGCACGCGGCGCTGGTCGCGCGATCGGGGCGATGAGCCGACGACGCACAGCCCGCTCCCGCCCCCTCGGGGCGGGGGCGGGGTCGTCGCCGAGGCGCCTGCCGGCGCACCCCCTCCGTCTCGTCGCCTCCGGCGCCGATCCACCTCCCCCGAGGGGGGAGGAGCCGCTCGCGCTCACATGGACCCCTACGAAGAGGGGGACGTCGTGTCGGCCAGCTCCGCCGCGCGGCGGCCGACGACGGGTGCGAGGCTCGTCAGGCCCTCGGCGGCGAGCCGTTCCAGGAGTCCCCGCTTGATGTCGGGGACGAGCCCCGGACCCTCGTAGATCAGCGCCGTGTAGAGCTGCACGAGGCTCGCGCCGGCCTCGATCTTCGTCCAGGCGGCGGCCGCCGAATCGACCCCGCCGACGCCGACGAGCGGCACCGCGTCGCCGACGCGCAGCCGCACCTGCGCGAGCACCCGCGTCGAGAGCGCGAAGAGCGGGCGCCCCGACAGCCCCCCGGCCTCGCCGGCGAGCCGCGTCTCGCGCAGGCTCGGCGGGCGCGCGATCGTGGTGTTGGAGACGACGAGCCCGTCGATGCCCCGGGCGAGCGCCGTCGCGGTGATCGCGTCGAGCGCGTCCTCGGCGAGATCGGGGGCGATCTTGAGGAGCAGGCGCGTGCGCGAGCCGCGGGCCTCGTCGGCCCGGTCGCGGGCCTCTACGGCGCGGGCGAGCAGGCCGTCGAGGAAGGCCTCGCCCTGGAGGTCGCGCAGCCCCGCGGTGTTGGGCGAGGAGACGTTGATGGTGAGGAACTCCGCGAGCCCGGCGAGCCCGGCGACGAGGGTCGCATAGTCGGCGATCCGGTCGGTGCTCTCCTTGTTGGCGCCGAGGTTGACGCCGACGATGCCCGGACGCCCCCGACGGCGCTCGAGCCGCGCGCGGCAGCCGGCGAGGCCGTCGGAATTGAGCCCGAAGCGGTTGATCACCGCCCCGTCGTCGGCGAGCCGGAACACCCGCGGGCGCGGGTTGCCGTCCTGCGGGCGCGGCGTCACGCCGCCGAGCTCGACGAAGCCGAAGCCGAGCCCGAGCAGCCGGTCGGGCACCTCGCACTGCTTGTCGTAGCCGGCCGCGAGCCCGACGGGATTGGGGAAGGCGAGGCCGAAGGCGTCCACCGCGAGCCGCGGGTCGTCCGGCGCGGGGCGCAGCGGCGGCGCGGCGGCGAGGCTGCGGATCGTCAGCGCGTGCGCCGCCTCCGGGTCGAGCCGGTGAAGCAGAGGCCGAAGGACCGGGAAGGCGCCCCGGATCATGCGGGCGCGCCCGGCAGGAGGCCCGCGAAGTCGTGCGCGCCGTCCACCGAGGTCGGGATCGGGGCGACGGAGCGGACCGCGTCGAGCGGCAGCGGGCCGTAGAGGTGCGGGAAGAGGTCGCCTCCCCGGGAGGGCTCGAAGACCAGCGCGGGGCCGAGCGCCCGCACGTCGACCGCCACGAGCAGCAGGTCGTCCAGACCGGCGAAGTGCCGCCGCGCCGTCTCGCGTACCTGCGCCGCCGTGGAGAAGTGGATGAAGCCGTCGGCGACGTCGACCGGCGCGCCGACGAAGACGCCCGCGGCGCGCGCCTCCTCCCACAGCGCCCGAGGTGCGATCTTGTAGACGAGCTCGGTTCCGGTCGGGTCGGCGGCTGCCATGGAGGATCTCCGGACGTGTCGCGCGCGAGGGGCGGCGTCGGTCTACGCCGCGCCGGCGCGCACGGCAAGCCGAGGGGCGGCGGCCATGCGGCGGCCGCCCGGGCGCAGATGGGCGGCGCGCCCATGGAACCGCTCCCGACCCGGGCATTTGTCGAGTACCCCCGGCTGATTTCCTAGGTTGGGCTCATGGTCACATGTACGAAGGAGTGCCCATGCTGACGCATGGACGGATCTGGACGGCGATCGATCGGCTCGCGGAGCGCTACGGCCTGACCGCCTCGGGCCTGGCGCGGCGCGCCGGGCTCGACGCGACGAGCTTCAACCGCTCCAAGCGCGTGAGCCCCGACGGCCGCGAGCGCTGGCCCTCGACCGAATCGATCGCCAAGGTGCTGAACGCCACCGGCGCGAGCCTCGACGAGTTCGTGAGCCTGATCGAGCCGGCGGAGGCCGCGCGCGGCGCCACCGTCCCGCTGGTCGGCTGGAAGGACGCCGGCGCGCGGCCGCACTTCGCGCCGGACGGCATGCCGTCGGGCGCGCACTGGAGCGAGATCGAGTTCCCCGACCTCGGCGCCGAGCGGGTCTTCGCGGTCGAAGTGGCCGGAAGCGCCCACGCGCCGATCTACCGCGACGGCGACGTGCTGATCGTCGCGCCCGGCGCCGGCGTGCGCAAGGGCGACCGGGTTCTGGTGCGCGACGCGAGCGGGGCCGTCAGCGCCCGCGAACTCGTGCGGCGCACGGTGCGCACCCTCGAGCTCAAGGGGCTCGGCGACGACGGCGACCGGAGCCTGCCGCTCGCGGAGACGGAATACGTCGCTAGAATCATATGGTGTCGTCAATAAAATAATTTTGACGAATGGTGTTGATAGATCGTGAATAATGTTTGACCGGACGTATCGCATCGTCCATTCTCGCGCCGTGGTCGTGAGGGAAACCCGATGAGCCAGCAAAGCCTGACGGATTACATCGTCGTCTTCGATCCCGCGGCGGGCGAGATCGGGCAGGCGGAGTTCGAGGCGCGCCTGTGCGCGCTGCTCGAGGTGCCGCTCGACGCGCTCGACGAGGCGATCCTCGCGCGTCCCGCGGCGCGGCTGGTGCGTGCGCTCCACGAGCCCGGGGAGGGCGCGCGGCGCCTGCGCGAGCGGCTGCGCATCCTCGAGCGCCGGGCGACGGGGCTCGCCGTCGCGCAGACGCTGGCGCGGATCGAGGTGGGCGGCGCGAGCCGCCCGGCGGCCGTGCTGCGGTCGGCCCTCCTCGCCAACGCCTCGCTCGAGCCGATCGGCGACGACGAGCGGCTCGTCGCCGAGATCGGAGCGGCGCGCGAGGAGATCCTGGCGCTCTGGCCGACGGCCTTCGACGCGGTGGCGCGCTGGGGCACGATCGACCAGCGCGCCGCCTGGTCGATCGGCATCGGCTCGACGGTCTACGGCATGCTCGCCCAGGCGCTCGGCCGCACGGCGGAGGACCGGATCGGGCGGGAGGAGTTCGTGGCGACGTGCCCGCGCCTGATCGCCCTGTGGCCGCTCACGCCCCAGTCTCTCGAGGCGCTGCACGCGCTCATCGGCATCGTGCGGGCCGCCGCCGCCGGCGAGCGACGCGGGCCGGCGATCCGGATCTCGAAGGTCGAGTGAGCCGAACCCCGCGGCCCCGCCTCAGTGCTTGTAGGCCGTGCGGAAGCCACCCCAGTGCCGACCCGCGACGCGGATCGGTGCATCCACCTCGCGCATCATCACGAGCTTGCCGCCGCCCATGTCGCGCGAGTAGGCCTGGATCAGGAACGGCCGGGTCGAGCGCGCGGCGGCGATGCCGGCGCGGTCGTCGAAGATGCGCCGGTCGCGGCAATGGGCGGCGTTCCAGACCGGGTCGTCGGGGCGCTGCGGCTGCGAGTAGATCGCGTTGTGCACCGGGATGTAGCCGTTCCGGTCGATCGCGAGGCAGAAGGCCATGCGCGGGTCGCTCGCCAGCAGCGGCTCCATGATGCCGGGCAGGATCCGCGACAGGATCGGCCGCGCGGCGGTTTCCCATTGCTGCGGATTGGTGTCCGGAATCGGGCGGTAGTCCACG
The DNA here is from genome assembly GCF_041514305.1 of Salinarimonas chemoclinalis. Lineage (NCBI taxonomy): Bacteria > Pseudomonadati > Pseudomonadota > Alphaproteobacteria > Hyphomicrobiales > Salinarimonadaceae > Salinarimonas > Salinarimonas chemoclinalis. Next base: position 24,220 of record NZ_JBGMWH010000001.1, on the reverse strand, counting down.
TCGAACAGCGCCTCGCGGCCGAGCACGCCGGAGGCGAGCGCGCCCTCCATCGCCGCGACGACGCGGGCCGCGGCGTCCTGCGCGCGCTCGATGAGCGGGCGGTATTCCCGCTCGATGGCGCCGATCGCCGCCCCGATGCGCTCGCGCACCGCCGGCTCCGGCGTCTCGAAGGCGCAGTGGATACCCATCGCGCTGATGCCGGCGACCCGCGCGGGAACGGCGCCGATGCCCTCGATGTCGAGGGAGATGCGCGCGTCCTGCGTGAGCCCGTGGCGGGCGGGCGTGGCGACGAGGGCGCCACCCAGCGACAGGTCGACCGTCTTCGTCACGGCGTCGAGGCCCGCCCCGGAGAGCCGGGCGCGGCGCTCGACGGGGAAGCGGTCGTGCGCGCGGCGCTCGCCGATCTCGCTCTGGCGCACCACCGCGACGAAGCGGCGGGCGAGGCCCTTGGCGCCGCTCTCGGCGCGGGCGGACTCGGCCCGTGCCGCCTCGGCGCGCACCGCCGCCTCGGCCGCGGCGGCCTCGATGCCGCGCGCCCGCTCGCCGACCTCGCCGACCCGGGCCGAGGCCTCGCCGGCGCGGGCGGCGGCCTCCTCGATGGCGCGGTTCTGCTCGCCGACGGTCTCGCGCACCGTGCGGAACACCGGCTGCACGGCCTCGATCGCCTGGGCGACGCGCTCCACCGCCGTGATCGAGGCGTCCGCGCTGTCGCGCAGGGCGTCGATGCGGGTGCGGATGTCGCCCGCCGCGTTGCCGGTCTCGACCGAGAGCGACTTCACTTCCGCCGCGACGACGGCGAAGCCCCGCCCGGCCTTGCCGGCGCGGGCGGCCTCGATCGTGGCGTTGAGGGCGAGCAGGTTCGTCTGGCGCGCCACGGCGGAGATCGTGTCGACGATGGAGACGATCTCGCGGGTCGCCTGCGAGAGCGCGCCGATCAGCCCGTTGGCCTCGCGGGCGAAGCCGACGGCGTCGCCGATGCGCCCGTCGGCGTCGCCGACCGCGCCGTCGATCGTCGCGACCGTGCCGGCCAGCCGCTCGGTGACGGCGGCCAGCGCGCGGGTCTCCTCGCCGGCGGCGTCGCTCGCGCCGGCGAAGCCGTGCATCTCCTCGCCGATGCGCGCGAGGCCGTCCTTGGCGGCGCTGGCGGCGGCGCTCGCGGCCTCGATCGCCGAGCCGACGCCGTCGATGGCGCGCATGACGTCGGCCTCGAGCACGTCGACGATCTCGCCGTCGAGGCCGGCGGTTGCCGGGGCGGCTGCGAGCGGGGCGTGCGCATCGGACGGAGCGCCCGGGCGGGCGTCTTCCGCTTCTCGTGCGTGCGGGGCAGGCGCGGGGGAGGACGCCTTGAGGAATCCGAGCACACTGATCTCCTCGTGATTACGCTGCGAGAGTTTGGAGCCATTTCGTTAAGGCGTGCCTAACTCCCCATGCGAGCTTGGCACGCACGAACAACGGGCGCTCACCGCTCCCGTGACGGGACACCAAGCCCGGAACGGCGCCATTCCGGGCTGCGGGAGGGTCGACGGGCGCGCGGTAAGCCTCTAGTTCCATGCGTCGGGTGCGCGCCGCACCCTCCCGCCACGGACCCCGTCCCTTGCTCGCCTCGGCCACATCAGCGGAGAACCGCGCCGGCATCCTCGCGATGCTCGTCGGCATGGCGCTGTTCGTCGTCAACGACGCGATGATGAAGCTCGCCTCGGCGCATTTCCCGACGGGGCAGATGCTGTTGGTGCGCGGCGTCTTCGCGACGGCGGCGGTGCTCGCGATCGTGTTCGCGCTGGGCGAGGCGCGCAAGCTCGGCAGGCTCGCGCAGCCCTTCGTCGCGGCGCGCGCGCTGATCGAGGCGGTGATCTCGTTCCTCTTCATCACGGCGCTCGCCCGCGCCCCGCTCGCCGACCTCACGGCGATCCTGCAGGCCACGCCGATCATCGTGACGCTGCTCCTCGTCGTGCTCGGGCTGGAGCGCGTGGGCTGGCGGCGCTGGGTCGCCATCCTCGTCGGCTTCGCCGGCGTGCTGCTGATCGTGCGGCCGGGCACCGTCGCCTTCGACGTGAACGCGATGCTCGCCCTCGCCGCCGCCGTCCTCGTGGCCGTGCGCGACCTGATCACGCGCCTCATCCACGCAGACACCCCCTCGATCGTCGTCGTGCTGGGCACGACGGTGACCGTGGGGGTCGTCGGGCCGCTCATCGGCGGGGCGCTCGGCGAGAGCTGGCAGCCGGTCCTGCGCGCCGAAACGCTGCTCCTGGTCGTCGCGGCCGTGCTCTACGGCTGCGGCAACATGGCCGTCGTCATGGCGTTCCGGAAGGCGGACGTCTCCGCCGTCTCGCCCTTCCGCTACGCCTCCGTCGTGTTCGCGCTCGCGATCGGCTTCTCCGTCTTCGGAGAGTTCCCGGACGCGATCGCGCTCGCGGGCTTCGCCCTCGTCGTGGGCGCGGGCCTCTACGCCTGGCACCGCGAGCGCATCCGCCGCCACGCCGCCCTCGGCCAGACGGCCCGCGGGCGGGAGGAGAGCGGGTCATGAGGCCGCGGACGCACGCGACGTCGCATCCCCGACGCCCGCCGCTCGCGATCCTCGTCGCGATTTCGGCGCTCCAGCCGTTCGCGCTCAACGTGCTGGCCCCGGCGACGCCGGGCCTGTCGCGAGCGCTTTCGGTGGACTACGCCACCGTCCAGCTGACGCTGACGATCTACCTCGTCGCGGTCGCGGCGACGCAGCTCTTCGTCGGCCCGATCTCGGACCGGATCGGCCGGCGCCCCTGCATCCTCGCCGGCGCGGCGCTGTTCCTCGTCGGCTCGATCATGGGCGCGGTCGCGACGGGCATCGAGACGCTGATCCTGGCGCGCGCCATCCAGGCGGCGGGCGGCGGCACCTGCTTCGCGCTCGCCCGCGCGGTCGTGCGCGACACCGCATCGAAGGACGAGAGCGCGAGCCTGATCGGCTACATCACCATGGCGATGGTGGTCTCGCCGATGGTCGCCCCGCTCTTCGGCGGCTTCCTCGACGAGCGTTTCGGCTGGCGGGCGATCTTCGTGGCGACCGCGATCCTGGCGGCGGGTGTAGGGGTCGCGATCGTGCTTCTGCTCGGCGAGACGGCGCCGCGCACCGCCTCCTCCTCGATCGTGACGACGCTGCGGGGCTTCCCGCGGCTCCTCGCCGACCGGCTGTTCCTGGCCCACACCTTCGCGCTCGCCTTCACGTCAGCGGCGTTCTTCGGCTTCATCGCCGGCGCGCCCTACGTCGTCGTGGAGACCATGGGCCGCTCCGCGGACGTCTACGGCGCGTATTTCATCCTCAGCGCCGGCGGCTACATGGCGGGCAACTTCCTCACCGGGCGCTACGGCAGGCGCATCGGCACGGATCGGATGATCCTCGTGGGAACGTTCTGCTCGGTCCTCTCGACCGCGCTCGCCCTCGCCTTCGCGCTGGCCGGCCCGCCGCTCGGGGTGCCCTGGACGCCGGCCGCGCTGTTCCTGCCGCTCACCCTCAACGCGGTGGCGAACGGGCTGTCGATACCGAGCGCCACCGCCGCCGCGCTCTCGGTGCGGCCGGATCTCGCGGGGACGGCGGCGGGGCTCGCCGGCTCGGCGCAGCTCGGCACCGGCGCGCTCGCGGCGCTCGTCGTCGGCGACCTCGTCACGCGCTGGCCGCCGGCGCTCGTCGTGGTGATGCTCGGAGCGACCGTGGTGGGCTTCGCCGCGGCGGTCGCGGCGCGGCGGATCGAGGCGGGGCGGCTCACCCGCGCTTGAGGCCCGCCTTGCCGCGGGCGTTGATCATCGGCTCGAGCTGGTTGGAATCCTGCGGATCCGTGTCCTGCGGGAACTGCTCGGTGGCGAGCCCCTCGCGCGGCTCGGTCGCCTCCCGCTCCGCAAGCGCCCGATCCGGGCCGGGCGACTTCGCCTTGGCGGGGTCGACCGACTTGACCATGTCCTTGTTGGTCATCGCACGCTCCTAGCGGTAGCAGACGTCCCGGCCGTAGAGCGGGTCGAACTCGCACACGACCTCCCCGCGCGGGGCCGGGGCCACGCCGGCCGCCGCGGCGCCGCCGACGACGGCGCCCGTCGCATCCCGGCCGTAGGGCGAGCAGGCGCCGAGCGTGGCCGCGAGGAGTCCGGCGGCGGCGAACGGGGCGAGGCGGCGCACGTGGGGACGGATGGGCATGACGAGAGCCGTCGATCCGAACGTCATCGGGGGGAACTCCTGCGAGTTTCGATGGGTGCGCACGTCGACACGCGCGCGTTCGCGAGCTTCGGAAACGTGCCCATCACGCACCCGGTTCCGCCGCCGCGAGGTCGCAGCGGGACACCGCCCACGCTCCGCCCCCATCCCCGGCAAGGCCAAGCGAACCTAGAGCAGTTCTCCGGATCGGGAACCCCGGCCCAGCCTGTCGGTTGAGAAGCCGTGCAAGCAGAGGCCCGAGGAGGCGAACATGGCGGTTGGCAAGTCTGCGTCGAAGCGCGGCTTCGCGTCGATGAGCCCGGAGAAGCAGAGAGAGATCGCGAGCAAGGGCGGCCAGAGCGTGCCGGCCTCCAAGCGCTCCTTCTCGCAGAACCGGGAGCTCGCGTCGGAAGCGGGGCGGAAGGGAGGCCAGTCCTCCACGGTCCAGCGGCCCGCCGAGACGGCGTGAGGCCGCATCCCGCGCGAACGAGGAAGGGCCGCCGCGAGGCGGCCCGTTCTTCCGCGCGTGCTGTTTCTCCGGTTCGAACGACCAGCCCGGCCCCGGCGCGCGCCGCGGGCCGTTTTCGCGCGTTCAGGAGCGCGCCGCGCTGCGGCGCCCGCCCGACCCGTCGTCCGAGGTCGGCGTCGGGCGCTGGTTGACGAGCGGCGCCCAGTCGCGGCTCTCGATGCGCATGCCCGCCGCCTCCAGCCGCGCTCCCATGTCGCGCGCCAGCGACGACACCGTCTTGTCGAGGGCGACGGCGAGGCGGCGCGCGCATCGGCTCGCGAGCGCCGTCTCGCCGGCCTTGCTCGCGGCGACCAGGCCGAGCACGGCGCATTCGTCCGTGCTCGCGCGCCGGGCGCCGATCATGTTCATGTCCCAAGCGGGCTGCGGCATCCGCGCCTGCGTGCGCTGGTTGCGCAGCGAGAAGCCGAGCAGCAGCGCGTCCGACACGACGGCGCGGGCGGTCTGCCCGTCGGTCGCGGCGGTGAGCCGGTACTCCAGCGCGTCGATGGCGCCCACGTCGTACGACGCCTCGAAGTCGCCGAGCGAGCGGAAGATGTCGACGACGAGCGTCGTCTTCGGACTCAGGAGTACGGCGATCCTGCTCGTGTCGGTCGTCATCGCGAAACGCCCCGTCTGCGGCGGCCGTGGAAAGCCTCGTGTCGATACGATGCGCGGCGACCCTGTCGTCCGGTCGCCCACACGCGCGGATATGCCGAGCGAACGGCCCCGCGGTCGCGGGGTTCCTATGGGCGCCCCGCGGCGATGCCTGCGTCCGCGGCGCGGTCCGGGGACCCGGCGCGAAAGCGGGCGGGATGGTCGCGAAAAAAGAGGTCGAGGCGCCGGAACCGCTTTCGGCGAGCGGCGTTCGCTAGGCAACCGGCTCTATCTGCCCCCACGGGCCGGCACCTGGGGCGCGGTCGCGAAAGCGGCCGCGCCCTCTTCTCGTCGGCCCGAGGAAGAGATCGTCCGCGTCGCGCGCCTTCAGCGGGCGCAGGAGATCGCCAGCGCGCCGGTTTCGGCCTGCGCGCCGAAGCGCACGACCTCGGCGAAGCCGTGGGCGTTGCACCAGGACCGCGCGATCACCGCGCCGCAGGCCTCGCCACTCGCGAGGCAGTTCGTCGCGCCGTAGCCCTCGGCGGCCGGGATGACGAAGTCGCCCGTCTCCGCGGCGGCGCGGGAGGCCTCGGTCGGCACCAGCATGAAGGACACGGAGAGGGCGGCGCCGAGCGCCATGAACGCGGTGAGGGCGAGCACGCGACGCATGTGACGAGACTCTCGATCCGAAGGCGGGGCGATGCCGCAGATTGACGCGGCCGGGTTTGCGTTTCGTTAAGCGATGCCCCGCCGCCGGGTTCCGCCTCCACGTGCGCGGCGGCGTCTTGACTGAATTCGCCGAAAAAGGCAATCAGGTTTCATGCAGACGGCGCACGCCATCGCCATTTCCATTTGTCGCTAGCGCTGACCCGCTGGCCGGAGCCGTCACGTCCTCACGACAGGTCGACATCTCCTCGAGCCGGCGGGCACCGGAGGACGTCGCATGGGTGATCAGCGCCTCGCCGGCACGGCGGGACACGCGAGGGACGAGAGGCCGGCGGAGGGCGCCGGGACGCGGCTCGTCCTGTACGATACGCGCACGCACGCCAAGGAACCCTTCGCGCCGATCGACCCGGCGCGGGTGCGCATGTACGTCTGCGGCCCCACCGTCTACGACGACGCCCACATCGGCAATGCGCGCCCTGTCATCGTATTCGACGTGCTCTTCCGCCTCCTGCGGCACGTCTACGGAGCCGACGCGGTCACCTACGTCCGCAACATCACGGACGTCGACGACAAGATCAACGCCCGCGCGGCACGGGATTACCCCGACCTGCCGCTCAACGAGGCGATCCGGCGCGTCACCGAGGGCACGCACGCGCGCTTCGAGGCCGCCGTCGCCGCGCTCGGCAACCTGCCGCCGACGGTCGAGCCGCGGGCGACCGAGCACATCGCCGAGATGCGGGAGATCATCGAGCGGCTGGTGGCGCGGGGCGTCGCCTACGTGGCGGACGGGCACGTGCTGTTCTCGGTCTCCGCCATGGGCCGGATCGCGGGCGTGCCGGCCTACGGCTCGCTGGCGCGTCGCTCGCTCGACGAGATGGTCGCCGGCGCACGCGTCGACGTCGCCGCCTACAAGCGCGACGAGATGGACTTCGTGCTCTGGAAGCCCTCGTCGGCGGGGGAGCCCGGCTGGCCCTCCCCGGCGGGGATCGACGGGCTCGGGCGCCCGGGCTGGCACATAGAGTGCTCGGCCATGGCGTGGAAGCACCTCGTCGTCCCCTTCGCCGGGCGCCTCGCCTGCACGGATGCCGAGGCCGAGACCTTCGACATCCACGGCGGCGGCATCGACCTCGTCTTCCCCCACCACGAGAACGAGATCGCCCAGACCTGCTGCGCCTTCGGCATCCCCCGCATGGCCAACGTGTGGATGCACAACGGCTTCCTCCAGGTCGAGGGGGAGAAGATGTCGAAGTCGCTCGGCAACTTCGTCACCATCGCCGACGTCCTGAAGGACTGGCCGGGCGAGGTGGCGCGCCTCGCCATGCTCAAGACGCACTACCGCCAGCCGATCGACTGGACGGTGCGGGGGTTGGAGGAGGCGGAGCGCAATCTCGCGCGCTGGTACGCCGATCTCGACGGGCCGGCGGGCGCGGCCGACACCGCCGTGCTCGCGGCGCTCGCCGACGACCTCAACACGCCGGCCGCGATCGCCGCGCTCCACCACGCCGCCCCGACGCAGCGCCGTGCCGCGCTCGCGCTGATGGGCTTCTCGGGCGAGCCCGCCGCCCTCGCCCGCTCGGCCGAGGGGATCGACGTCGCCGCGGTCGAAGCCCTCGTCGCCGAGCGCACCGCCGCCCGCGCGGCGAGAAACTGGGCCGAGAGCGACCGCCTGCGCGACGTGCTGGCCGGCATGGGCGTGACGGTGAAGGATTCGAAGGAGGGGACGACGTGGGAGGTCTCGCGATGAAAGGCGCGACGCCGATGCCGGCTCTCCCCTCTCCCGAGAGAGCGTTCTCCCGGAGAGGGGCCGGGGGTGTGGGGCGTGCAGAATTCGGGAGCGGTCGATGCAGCCCTGCACAGACCATGTGCGAACTCCAATCAGCGGGTCCCCTCGCCCGACGCCCCACACCCCTAGCCCCTCTCCACGAGGGAGAGGGGAACCGCGTCGCGGCCTTCGGCGGCCGGAGCACCTCATGACCCGCCGCCCCCCCGTCGCCCTGCGCCCGCTGCTCCCCACAGACGTCCCCGTCTGCGCCCAGATCTTCCGCGACGCGATCGAGGCGCTGACGGGGGAGGACTACGATCCCGGCCAGCAGGAGGCGTGGGCGTCGCTCGCGGACGATTTCGAGGGCTTCGGCGCGCGGCTGACGAAGGCGCTCACGATCGTCGCGACCGACGAGGGCGAGGTCGTCGGCTTCGCATCGCTCGTCGGCAACGAGACGCTCGACATGCTCTACGTCGCCCCCGACATGGCCGGGCGCGGCGTCGCCACCACGCTCGCCGACGCGATCGAGACGCTCGCCGGCGCGCGGGGCACGAAGGTGCTCACGGTCCAGGCCTCGGATACGGCCCTGCCCTTCTTCATGGATCGCGGCTTCGAGGCGCAGCAGCGCAACACCGTCCACCGCGCGGGCCAGTGGCTCGCCAACACTACGATGACGAAGGCGATCGAGCCGCCCGGCGGCGGCGGAGGAAAACCGTCATGAGCGCGCGCATCCACCTGTTCGACACGACGCTGCGCGACGGCGCGCAGACGACCGGCGTCGACTTCTCGCTGGCCGACAAGATCGCGGTGGCCCGCCACCTCGACGCGCTCGGTGTCGACTACGTGGAGGGCGGCTACCCGGGCGCGAATCCGCTCGACACCGAGCTCTTCCGCGAGAAGCGCACCGAGCGCGCCCGCTTCACCGCCTTCGGCATGACCAAGCGCGCCGGCCGCTCGGCGGCGAACGACCCCGGCCTCGCGGCGCTCCTCGATGCGGACGCCGACGCGATCTGCTTCGTCGCCAAGGCCTGGGACTACCACGTGCGCGTGGCCCTCGAGATCGAGCCCGAGGAGAACCTCGCCTCGATCCGCGAGAGCGTGCAGGCGGCGGTCGCCCGCGGGCGCGAGGCGATGGTCGATTGCGAGCACTTCTTCGACGGCTACAAGGCGAACCCCGACTACGCACTGGCCTGCGCCCGCACGGCGTACGAGGCCGGCGCGCGCTGGGTGGTGCTGTGCGACACGAACGGCGGCACGCTTCCCGCCGAGGTCGCACGGATCGTGTCCCGCGTGTGCGAGGTCGTGCCGGGGGACCGGCTCGGCATCCACGCCCACGACGATTGCGGCTGCGCCGTCGCCAACTCGCTCGCGGCGATCGAGGCGGGCGCGCGCCAGATCCAGGGCACGCTCAACGGGCTCGGCGAGCGCTGCGGCAATGCCAACCTCGTCACGCTGATCGGCACGCTCGCCTTGAAGCCGCATTTCGCCGAGCGCTACGCCACCGGCGTGTCGCCCGACGCGCTGGCGCGCCTCACCCCGGTTTCGCGCGCCATCGACGAATTGCTCAATCGCCAGCCCAACCGCCACGCGCCGTACGTGGGCGCGAGCGCCTTCGCCACGAAGGCGGGCATCCACGCCTCCGCCGTGCTCAAGGACCCGAAGACCTACGAGCACGTCGCGCCCGACGCGGTCGGCAACCTGCGCCGCGTGCTGGTCTCCGACCAGGGCGGCAAGTCCAACCTGCGCGCGGAGCTCGAGCGGCTGGGCCTCGACCTCGAGAAGGACGACCCGCGGCTCACCCGCATGCTCACCATCCTCAAGGAGAAGGAATCGCTCGGCTACGCCTACGAGGGCGCGGACGCGTCGTTCTACCTCCTCGTGAAACGGGTGATGGGCGAGGTGCCGGACTATTTCGACGTCGAGCGCTACTCGGTCAACGTCGAGCGGCGCTGGAACGCGCGGGGCCAGCTCACGACCGTGGCGGAGGCCATCGTAAAGGTGCGGGTGGGCGGGGAGACGCGGATCTCGGCGGCGGAGGGCAACGGCCCGGTCAACGCCCTCGACGTGGCGCTCCGCAAGGATCTCGGCCGCTACCAGGAGCTGATCGAGCACCTCGAGCTCATCGACTTCAAGGTGCGCATCTTCCAGGGCGGCACCGACGCCGCCACCCGCGTGCTGGTGGAGTTCCGCGACGGCGAGGGCAACCGCTTCACCACGGTGGGCGTCTCGCCCAACATCATCGACGCCTCGTTCGAGGCGCTGACGGACGCCATCGACTACACGCTGTTGAAGGCCGGGGCGACGGCGTGAGCGGATGAGACGTACCGGCCGCCGCCTCCCCGCAGGGGAGGACGACGGCCGAAGGCCGGAGGGTGGGGAGGGCGGCGGGCCGGCTCACCGAGGCACGCGAACGGCCCCACCGTCCGCGCGAGCGCGGACTCCTCCCCTCCGGGGAGGAAGCGGACGGTCGAGAGCCCCTCACTCCACCGAGATCCCCAGCCTCCGCATCTTCTCCCACAGCGTCGTGCGCGAGACGCCGAGCCGCTGGGCGGTTTCCTGGATGCCGTTGCCGGTGGCGCGCAGCACCGCCTCGATGTGGGCCTTCTCCGCCGCCTCGCGCACCTCGGCGAGGGTGAGCCCCTCGCCGGGAACGACGCCGGTCGGCACGGGGGCGGACGCGCCGGCGGGGCGCGAATGGGCGTCGGGGAAGAGATCGGCGGCGGCGATCGCGTCGCCCTCGCACAGCGCCACCGCCCGCTCGAGGCGGTTCTTCAGCTCGCGCACGTTGCCCGGCCAGTCGTAGGCCTGCGCTGCCGCGATCGCGTCCGGCGCGACCGCGACCCGCGCGGCGCGCAGGCGCGGCCCGGCCTCGGCGACGAAGCGGCGAAGCAGCGGCTCGATCTCGGCCGGGCGCTCGCGCAGGGCCGGGATGCGTACGGTGACGACGTTGATGCGGTACCACAGGTCCTCGCGGAAGGCGCCGCGCGCCACCTCCTCCTCGAGGTCGCGGTGGGTCGCGCAGACGAGACGCGCCGTGAACGGGAGCGGGCGCACGCCGCCCACCCGCATCAGCTCACGCTCCTGCACGAGGCGCAGCAGCTTCGCCTGGAGCCCGGCGTCGAGCTCGCCGATCTCGTCGAGGAAGAGCGTCCCCTCCCCCGCCGTCTCGGCGAGCCCCAGGCGGCGCTCGTGGGCGCCGGTGAACGCCCCCTTCTCGTGGCCGAAGAGCGCCGAATCGACGAGCTCCGGCGCCAGCGCCGCGCAGTTGACCGCGACGAACGGCCCGGTGCCGCGCCGGCTCTGCGCGTGCAGGAAGCGCGCGGCGACCTCCTTGCCGGTGCCGGTCTCGCCGGTGAGGAGGACGGGCAGGTCGACGTCGGCGATCCGCTCCAGCGTGCGTCGCGTGCCGGCGGTCGCGGGCGAGAGGCCGAAGGAGGCGAACGGGTCCACCGCCGCGCCCGGGTCCGCCGCCGCCGCGCCGTCGCCGCCCGTCGCCGCGCGCAGCTTGTCCACCACATCGTCGAGCTCGAAGGGCTTCGTCACGTAGTCGCGCGCGCCCATGCGCACGAGCCGCACCGCCTGATCGATGCCGCCGAAGGCCGTCATGAAGATGGTGGGCACCGCGCCGGCGCGGGCGAAGACGTCGCGCATCAGGCTCTCGCCGTCGCCGTCCGGCAGGCGGATGTCGCACATCACGGCGTCGGGCGTCTGGCGCGCGATGGCCGCGAGCGCGTCGGCGCAGGAGCGCGCCCAGCGCACGTGCCAGCCCTCGAGCCCGAGGCGCTGCTGGAGCGAGGCGCCGAGGATCTCGTCGTCCTCGATGACGAGGATCAGCGCCCGCGCGCTCACGACGCCGCCTCCGCGCCGGCGGCCGCGTCCTCGGGTGCGGGGCCGGTCGGCAACCGCACGACGACCGTCGTGCCCTCCCCCGAGCGGCTCTCGACGCGGACCTGGCCGCCGAGATCGTCGATCAGCCGCGAGACCATCCACAGGCCGAGCCCCTTGCCCTTGGTGAGCGGCGTGGTGCCCCGGCCCTCGGTGACGAAGGCGAGCACGTCCTCGGGCATGCCCTGGCCCGAATCCGAGACGACGAAGCGGGTCTCGCCCGCGTCCTGCTCCACGCGCAGGCCGACGCGCCCGCGCTCGGGGGAGGCCTTGCAGGCGTTGAGCAGGAGGTTGAGCAGGATCTGGCGCAGCGCGTCCGAGTCGGCCGCGATCGGCCGCATGGCCTCGACCGCCCACTCGAGCGCGACGTGCCGCCGGCGCGCCTCGGGCGCGACGAGGAGCTGGATGTCCATCAGGTCCTCGCGGGAGAAGCGCATCCGCCCGGGCGCGGGACGGTAGGTCGACAGCATGGCGTCGGCGACGCGCTCGATCGAGCGCAGGCCCCGCTCGATCAGGTCGAGCGTGTCGGCCCGCACCTCCGGCTTCTCGCCGAAGCGCCGCAGGGTCGAGACGGCGTTGAGCAGCCCCGCGAGCGGGTTGCGTACCTCGTGGGCGAGGCCGGCGGCGAGCTTCGCGAGCAAGGCGTTGCGCTCCTTCTCGCCGAGATCGGCGAGCGCCTGGGTGCGCGCCTCTTCCGCTTCGAGGCGCGTCGCGATGGCGTCGCGCAGGCGGGAGATCTCCGCGCTCGCCGGCCGCGCTCGACCCGAGCCCGCCTTGTCCTGCGTCACCAGCTCGCGGGCGAGCGCGTCGAGCGGCGCGACGGCCCGGCGGGTGATGACGAAGGTGAGGAGCGCCGCGATCGTCGCGAGCACGAGGTCGATGACGAGCGCCCAGGCCTCGTTGCGGGAGAGCTCGGCCACGAGGTCGCTCGCGTCGAGCGCGGCGACGAGCTCGAGCCGCCGGCCCTCGACCTCGTAGGCGCGGGCGATGATGGCGCGGGTGCCGGGCTCGGCGCGGGCGAAGACGACGGTGCTCGCCGGCGCCTGCGCGATCGCCTCGAGCGCCTGCGCCATGTCGGCGCCCTCGGGATCGCCGCGGGTGACGGAGAGGACCACGCCGTCCGGCCCCCTCCAGCGCGCGACGAGGCTCTCCTCGGCCAGCGTCTCCCGGAAGGCGAGCGGGTCGTCGAGGAGGTCCGCCACGGCGCCCTCCCCCTCCCCGAGCCGGGGGGCGACGACGCCGGCGAGCGCGTTGAGAAAGATCGTGGCCTTGGCCTCGAGCGCACGCACCTCGCGACTCTCGAGGAAGGCGAGGCCGACCTGCGTCGTGCCGACGGCGACCGCGAACATCGTGATCGAGACGCCGAGCGGCAGGAGGACCGTCAGGGGCCAGCGTCGGGAGGAGGCGGTGCGCATCGCTCCGTTCTAGGATCGCGCCCGCGCGTTGTCATCAGCGGCCGTCGGGCGAGCCGCTGAGCGGGTTCCTCGGGTGCCACCCGTAGCGCAGCGTCTCGAAGCGCAGGGCGCGCGCGTCGACCATGAGCAGGCGCCCGACCAGCCCCTCGCCGAAGCCGACGATCTCGCGCACGACCTCGAGCGCCATCATCGACCCCATCACGCCCGCGAGCGCGCCGAGCACGCCGGCCTGCGCGCAGGTGGGGATGGCGCCCGGCGGCGGCGCCTCGGGGAAGAGGCAGCGATAGGTCGGGTTCGGCCGCCCGTCCGGCCCGGTCTCGTGGGCGCGGATCGTGGTGAGCGTGCCGTCGAACTGCCCGAGCGCCGCGGTCACGAGCGGGCGCCGCTCGTGGAAACAGGCGTCGGAGACCGCGTAGCGGGTGGCGAAGTTGTCGCAGCCGTCGGCGACGAGATCGTAGGCCGCGACGAGATCGCGGGCGTTCGCCTCGTCGAGCCGAAGCCGGTGCGCCTCCACGGCCACGTGCGGGTTGAGGCGCGCGACGGCGTCCGCGGCGCTCTCGACCTTCGCGCGCCCGACGTCCGGCGTGCCGTGGATCACCTGGCGCTGCAGGTTGCCGAGATCGACGACGTCGTCGTCGACGATGCCGACCGTGCCGACGCCGGCGGCCGCGAGATACTGGATCAAGGGCGCGCCGAGCCCGCCGGCTCCCACGACGAGCACCCGCGCCGCCTTCAGCCGCGCCTGGCCGGGCCCGCCGACGTCCTGGAGGACGAGGTGGCGGGCGTAGCGGGCGATCTCGTCGGGGGCGAGCGCCATCTCACCCCTCGCGGCGGGGCCCGAGGATCGCGGCGGCGAGCTTTCGGAACGCGCGGGCGCGGTGCGAGAGGCCGCTTCGAGGATCGCTCCAGTCGATGCCGTGCTTCTCCTCGGCCGTCATCTCGCCGAAGGTGCGGCTCTCGCCGTCGGGGAGGAAGATCGGGTCGTAGCCGAAGCCCGCCCCGCCGCGGGGCGGCCATACGATCGCGCCGGGGCAGCGTCCCTCGAACAGCTCCTGATGCCCGTCCGGCCAGGCGACGACGAGGGCGCAGACGAACCACGCTGTCGTGTCGGTCGCCTCGCGCACGTCGAGCTCGCGCTTCACGCGCTCCATGGCGGGGCCGAAGTCTCGGTTCACCGACCAGTCGGCGGAGAAGAGGCCCGGCGCGCCGTCGAGCGCCAGCACGCAGATGCCGGAATCGTCCGCGATGGCCGGGAGGCCGGTCGCCTTCGCCGCCGCGTGGGCCTTGATGGCGGCGTTCTCGGAGAACATGTGGCCGGTCTCGTCGGGCACGGGCAGGCCCTTCTCGCCCGCCGACGTCGCCTCGACGCCGAAGGGCGCGAGCAGCTCGCGCATCTCCCGGAGCTTGCCGGCATTGTGGGTCGCGATCACGACCGGGCCGTCCAGGCGGCGGTGAGGCATCTCTCGCGGCTCCCCTCAGGCGACGGCCTGCTTCTGCTTCTCGACGAGGCTCGCGATGCCCGTCTTGGCGAGGCGCAGGAGGCCCAGCAGTTCCTCCTCGGAGAAGGGCGCGCCCTCCGCCGTGCCCTGCACCTCGACGATGCCCCCCTTGCCGGTGACGACGAAGTTCGCGTCCGTCTCGGCGGCCGAATCCTCGGCGTAGTCGAGGTCGATCACCGGTTTGCCCTGGTGGATGCCGCAGGACACCGCCGCGACGTGGTCGCGCAGCGGGTTCACGGAGATGATGGAGCGCTTCATCATCCAGGCGAAGCACTCGTGCAACGCGACCCAGGCGCCGGTGATCGCGGCGGTGCGCGTGCCGCCGTCGGCCTGGATGACGTCGCAGTCCACGATGATCTGCCGCTCGCCGATGGCGTGCAGGTCGACCACCGCGCGCAGGGAGCGGCCGATGAGGCGCTGGATCTCCTGCGTGCGGCCCGACGGCTTGCCGGAGGTGACCTCGCGGCGCGTGCGCTCGTGGGTGGCGCGCGGCAGCATGGCGTATTCCGCCGTGACCCAGCCCTTGCCGGTGCCGCGCAGCCAGCCCGGCCCGCGCTCCTCCAGCGAGGCCGCGCACAACACCTTCGTCTCGCCGAAGGTCACCATGCACGAGCCCTCCGCATAGCGCACGACGCCGCGCTCGAGGGTGACGGGGCGCATCTCGTCGGGCGCGCGCTTCGAGGGACGCATGGGGGATCTCCGTTCCTGATGGCACGCGTCTTACGCCTCGCGGCGGGGCGGGGCAAGGCGCCCGAACCGTGGCTCGCACCCCCCTCTCGCGCTCGCGCCCGATCCGTTCTAGGAATGGCCGCAGCCGACCCCATATGGGGAGGCGAGCGAGCCGCGCTCGCGAGAACGAATCCGGATTCCGCCGGAATCACCGATTCGCCCCCGTTTCGTTCGACGCCCGTTCCGGACGGGCGGCCCGGTTCCCGCCCAGCCGCGCGACCCGGACCGCGCCCCGTCCCCTCAGGTCCAGCCGCCCGCCAGATGCCTCGCCTCACCCTCCCGCCGCAGGCCCGCTCGCGCGGGGTGACCGCGGTTCTCGGCCCGACCAACACGGGCAAGACGCATCTCGCCATCGAGCGGATGCTCGGCCATTCGTCCGGCATGATCGGCCTGCCGCTGCGGCTGCTGGCGCGGGAGGTCTACGGCCGCGTGGTGGAGCGCGTGGGACCCGATGCCGTCGCCCTCGTCACCGGCGAGGAGAAGATCAAGCCCAAGCACCCGCGCTACTGGATCTGCACCGCCGAGGCGATGCCGCGCGACCTCGACCTCGCCTTCGTGGCGATCGACGAGATACAGCTCGCGGCCGATCTCGACCGCGGCCACGTCTTCACCGATCGCCTGCTCAACCAGCGCGGCCGCGAGGAGACGCTGCTGATCGGCTCCTCCACCGTGGAGCCGCTGGTGAAGGCGCTCATACCGGGCGTGCACGTGACGACGCGCCCGCGGCTCTCGCAGCTGACCTTCGCGGGCTCGAAGAAGCTCTCGCGCCTGCCCGCGCGCACCGCCATCGTCGCCTTCTCCGCGGAGGAGGTCTACGCCATCGCCGAGCTGATCCGGCGCCAGCGCGGCGGGGCGGCGGTGGTGCTCGGCGCGCTCTCGCCGCGCACCCGCAACGCCCAGGTCGCGCTCTACCAGTCGGGCGACGTCGACTATCTCGTCGCCACCGACGCGATCGGCATGGGGCTCAACCTCGACGTCGACCACGTCGCCTTCGCCGGCGACCGCAAGTTCGACGGCTTCCGCTTCCGCCGGCTCGTCCCCGCCGAGATCGGCCAGATCGCGGGGCGCGCCGGGCGCCACCTCAACGACGGCACCTTCGGCACGTCCGGGCGCTGCGACCCGTTCGACGTCGAGATCGTCGAGGCGGTGGAGGGGCACGTGTTCGAGCCCGCGCGGATCCTGCAATGGCGCAACCCGGACCTCGACTTCCGCTCGATCGACGCGCTGCAGCGGGCGCTGGCCGAGGTGCCCCAGGAGCACGGCCTCACCCGCGCGC
Source organism: Salinarimonas chemoclinalis (assembly GCF_041514305.1). Lineage (NCBI taxonomy): Bacteria > Pseudomonadati > Pseudomonadota > Alphaproteobacteria > Hyphomicrobiales > Salinarimonadaceae > Salinarimonas > Salinarimonas chemoclinalis. The sequence goes on along the minus strand of NZ_JBGMWH010000001.1, from coordinate 7,727 downwards.
CGATGGCCGAGGACGTCGCGGCGCTGGAGATCCTCGCGCGCGACGATTCGGTGCGCCATCACGCCAGCGGCCGCACCGCCGTCGAGCGGCTGTGGGACGTCTGCCAGGTCCCCGATTATCGCAAGGTGTCGCCGCAGAGCCACGCCGACCTGATCTCGGCCATCTACCTCTTCCTGATGCGCGACGGGGCCGTTCCCGACGATTGGTTTCGTCGCCACATCTCGCTGCTCGACCGGGTCGACGGCGACATCGACACCCTCTCCGCCCGGATCGCTCAGGTACGGACCTGGACGTTCGTGGCCAATCGACCCGACTGGCTGCGCGATCCGGAGCATTGGCAGAGCGTGGCGCGTGGGGTAGAGGACAAGCTGTCGGATGCGCTGCACGAGCGGCTGGCGAGCCGGTTCGTGGACCGGCGGACCAGCGTGCTGATGCGGCGCTTGAGAGAGAACGCGATGCTTGAAGCGGAAATTTCGGCGAGCGGCGACGTGAGCGTCGAGGGCCAGCACGTGGGGCGCCTGTCCGGCTTCGTCTTCGTGCCGGACCCGGGCGCCACGGGCGACGAGGCGAAGACGCTGCGCAACGCCGCGGTCAAGGGCCTCGCGGGCGAGATCGAGGCGCGGGCCGATCGGTTCGCGACCGCCGCCGACACGACCTTCGTCCTCTCCAACGACGGCACGATCCGCTGGCAGGGCGAGCCCGTGGCGCGGCTCGAGCCCGGCGAGAAGATCTTCGAGCCGCGGGTGCGGCTCATCGCCGACGAGCACCTCACGGGCGGCGCGCTGGAGAGGGTCGAGGCCCGTCTGCAGGCCTGGCTCAAGGCGCACGTCGTGCGCACGCTGGGTCCGCTGCTCGAGATGGAGGACGCCGCCGACCTCGCCGGCATCGCCAAGGGCATCGCCTACCAGATCGCCGAGTCGCTCGGCGTGCTCGAGCGCTCGCGCGTGCTCCAGGAGGTGCGCGGGCTCGACCAGCAGGCCCGCGCGGCGATGCGCCAGAAGGGCATCCGCTTCGGCGCCTACCACCTCTATCTCCCCGCCCTGATGAAGCCCGCCCCGCGCACGCTGGCGGCGCAGCTCTGGGCGCTGAAGAACGGCGGGCTCGACCAGAAGGGCATCGACGAGATCGCGGCGCTGGCCTCCTCCGGGCGCACCTCGATCCCCGTCGACACCGAGGTGGCCAAGGGCCTCTACCGCTCGGCCGGCTTCCGCGTCTGCGGCGGGCGCGCGGTGCGCGTCGACATCCTGGAGCGGCTGGCCGACCTGATCCGCCCGGCGATCGCATACGTGCCCGGGCAGAGCGTGGGCGAGCCGCCGGCGGGCGCGGCCGAGGGCGACGGCTTCGTCGGCACGGTGGCGATGACCTCCCTCGTCGGCTGCGCCGGCGAGGACTTCGCCCAGATCCTGCGCTCGCTGGGATACGTCTCCGAGGAGCGCGCCGGCCCGGCGATCACCTCGGCGATCCTGAAGCCGGCGCCGACGACGCCGGTGGCGCCCCCGCAGGCCGCGAGCGCGACGGAGACGAGCGAGCCGCCGGCGGAGGAACCGATCCAGGCGGAGCCGGCTGCCGAGGGCGCGACCGCCGAGCCCGAGACCGCTCCGGCGGAGGCGACCGAGGGGAGCATGGCGCCGGGAGCCGCGCCGGAGCCCTTCGCCGAGGCGTCCGCGGCCCCCGAGGCAGCCGCGCCCGAGACGCAGGTCCCGGAGACGCAGGTTTCCGAGACGGACGTTCCCGAGACGGAGGTCTCCACCGCCGCCGTCGAGACGGCGAGCGAGCCCGTCGCCGCCGAGGCACCCGCGGACGCACCCGCGGAGGTCCCGGCCGAAACGTCCGCGGACGAGGCGGCACCGAGCGCGGCCGTCTCCGGCGAGACCGTCTCCGGCGAGACCGTCTCCGGCGAGACCGTCTCCGGCGAAACCGGGCAAGGCGAAACCGGGCAGGGCGAAATCGGGCAGGGCGAGCCGGCGGCCACCGAGACGATCGTCGTCTGGCGCCAGGGCCGGCGCGAGGGGCGCGGGCGCTCCGGCCGGCAAGGCAACCGTCCGGGACGGGACGGGCGCGGCCCGCGCCGCGACGGCGGGCAGGGTCCCGGCCGGCAAGCGGGGGATCAGCGTGGCGGCGAGCGCCGCGACGGCGGCCCGGGTCGGCGTGATGCGCCGGGCGAGGGTCGCGAGGAGCGCCGGGCCGGCGGCGGCAAGGGCGGCGGCGGCGGCGGCGGCGGCGGCGGCGGCAAGAGCCACGGCCCCGGCGGCGGGCGCAAGGACGTCTTCCGCGGGGCCGACGCGCCGCGCGGCGGTGGGGGCAAGGATCGCGGCGGACCCCAGCAGGCCCGTCCACCCCGCCGCGAGAAGCAGGCGGACCCCGATTCGCCCTTCGCCAAGCTCGCCGCCCTCAAGGCGCAGCTCGAGGAGAAGAAGTGATGGGCCGCGCTGGACGCAGGCCTACCTGAGCCCGTGAGGGAGGATCGCCAGCGCCTCGACAAGTGGCTCTGGTACGCGCGCTTCGCGCGCTCCCGAACGCTCGCGGCGCGGCTCGTGGAGAGCGGGCACGTGCGCGTCAACGGCCAGCGGCAGACGAACCCGGCGAAGGGCGTCGCCGTCGGCGACGTCCTCACCGTCGCCGCGCCCCACGTCACCACGGCGATCCGCGTCCTCGACCTCGGCGAGCGACGCGGTCCCGCGAGCGAGGCGCAGGCGCTCTACGAGGCGGCCGGCTGACGGGCGATCGCCCCCGCCGGGTCAGTGGAGAAACCCAACGGGCAGGAGGAGGCCGCGCGCGCCGTCGCGTCCCGCCTGCCGGGAGATCCGCGCCGAGAGATCGAGGCCGCCGCGCCGCCGCAGGGCCTCGGGATCGCTGACGACGAGGCTCTCCTGGTCCGCCCACAGCACCACGCCCTCCTCCGCCAGGACCGCCAGCGCGCGCGCGAGCGTCTCGACGCCCACGCCGAGATGATCGGCGACGTCCTCCCGGGGCATCGGCACGCGCACGACCGCGCCCGGCTCCAGCGCGACGCCGCGGCGGGCGCAGAGATCGACGACGAAGCGCGCCAGCCGCTCCGCGGGCGGAAGGCCGAGGGACACGCACGCCCGCATGCCCGCGCCCCCGATCTCCTCGCGCAGGCGCGCCACGATGCGCTCCTGGAGCGCGCGGTCCGACGCCGCCCGGGCGTAGAGCCGCGCGCGCGGCATGCGGCGCAGGGCGAGGGGCCCGACGGCCTCGCCGGTGAACGCGAACGCCTCCACCCGCGCGAGACCGACGACGTCCCCGGGAAACAGGAAGGCGTCGACCACCCGCCGCCCGTCGCGCAGGCGACGCTGGAGGCGCGCCACGCCCGCCTCGACGCGCAGCGCGTCGCGAGCCGGCGCGCCCTCGCGCAGGAAGGCGCGGCCGGGCGCGACCCGCTCCACCGGTCGATCGCGGAACGCGGCCGCGAGCGCGTCGTCGCGGCCGTCCGCCGGCTCGTCGGGGCTCTCGGGCATCGGGGGCATCTCTCCTGGCGCGGGGGACGCGTGTCGCGGACCCGCGGGGCGCGGCCAGTCTAGCGTGGCCGTCCACCGGTGTCGCCCGCCGGCCGCGGTACCGGGGCGGAGGTGCCGGAGCGCGGCCATCTCGTTGAAAGACAAGCTCGATCACGTGACCGCGAACGCCTCGGCCCATCCCTCGGTCACACTTCCTCACGATTCGGCGCACATCGTCACGCGCCGGGAGGCGCGCGTATCATGCGCCCGTGCTCATGTGGGCGGGACCCGAGATCGGGGCGAGGGCGATGGCGGACGAGGATGCATCGCGCGGGGACGACGGCCCCGGTGGCGGCGGGCCGGCGGCGGGCGGTCCCGCGGCGGTTCACGCGGCGCGTCTGCGCTCGATCCTCGACACGGCGCCGGACGCCATCGTCCTCATCGACGAGCGCGGACGCGTCGAGAGCTTCGGCCGCGCGGCGGAGCGCTTGTTCGGCTATCGCGCCGACGAGGTGATCGGGCGCAACGTGGCGATGCTGATGCCCACCCCCTATCGCGAGGCGCACGACGGCCATCTCGCGCGCTACCGTCGGACCGGCGAGCGGCACGTGATCGGCACGGGACGCGTCGCCGAGGCGCGGCGCAAGGACGGCGGGATCTTTCCCATCGAGCTCTCCGTCGGCGAGGTGGAGATCGACGGCGCGCGGCTGTTCACCGGCTTCGTCCGCGACCTCACCGCCCGCCGCCGCATGGAGCAGGAGCTGCGCCAGGCCCAGAAGATGGAGGCCATGGGGCAGCTGACGGGCGGCGTCGCGCACGACTTCAACAACCTCCTGACCGTCATCCTCGGCAATCTGGAGATGCTCGAGGCGCGCATCTCCGACGCGCGCCAGTCCGACCTCGTGCGCGAGGCGCGCGGGGCCGCCGAGCTCGGCGCACAGCTCACCGAGCGGCTCCTCGCCTTCGGGCGGCGCCAGCAGCTGGAGCCGCGGCCGATCGCGCCGCGCGCGCTGCTCGAGGACCTCGCGCCGCTCCTGCGCCGCACGCTCGGCGAGACGATCGAGGTCGAGATCCGCACCGCGCCCGACCTGCGGCGCACGCTCGTCGATCCCGGCCAGCTGCAGAACGCGCTGATCAACCTCGCGCTGAACGCACGCGACGCGATGCCCGGGGGCGGCCGGCTCGTGATCGAGGCGCGCACCGTCGCGGTTTCGGCGGGCGGCGAGGGCGCGAGCCCGGAGGTCGGCCCGGGATGCTGGGTGCTCCTCTTGGTCGGGGACACGGGCGCGGGCATGCCGCGCGCCGTGGCCGAGCGCGCCTTCGAGCCCTTCTTCACGACGAAGGAGCCGGGCGCCGGCACGGGACTCGGCCTCTCGATGGTCTACGGCTTCGTGCGCCAGTCGCAGGGGCATGCGCTGATCGACAGCGCGCCCGGGCGCGGCACCACGGTGCGCATGTACCTCCCCTGCGCCGACGAGGCGCCGGAGGAGGACGCGCCGGCGACGACCGCGCTCGACGCCTACCGGGCGCGGGGCGAGACGATCCTCGTCGTGGAGGACCAGCCGCGCGTGCGCCGCCTCGCCGTCGCCCGCCTGCGCGAGCTCGGCTACGCGGTGCTCGAGGCGCCCGACGGCCCCGCCGCGCTCGAACGCCTGGCCGAACCCGGGCGGGTCGATCTCGTCCTCACCGACGTCGTCATGCCGGGCGGGATCACCGGCGACGCCCTCGCCGCGCGCGCCCGCGCGCTGAGGCCCGGCGTCAAGGTCGTGCTCACCTCCGGCTACGCCGAGCCCGACGCCGATCGCGGCGCGGCCGCCGACGGTGGCGCCTTCCTGAAGAAGCCCTATACTGCCTGCGAGCTCGGCCGCGTCCTGCGCCGGACGCTCGCCGGCTCCGAGCCCTCGCCCAGACGCCCGCACCCGTGACGACGACCACCCGCCCCGCCCTCCTCGCCCCCGACGGGATCCTCTCCGCGCTGGAAGGCGTCGCCTTCGCGACCGACGACGACGGCACCATCGTCGCCGTGGGTGGTCGCAACTGGGACGCGGCGCTCGCGCGCGACGGCGGCGGGGCGGAGTATGGGTCGCACGCGGTCGTCGGCCGCAACATGTTCGACGTCATCCAGGGCGAGGACGTGGCCCGGCGATACCGCGACTGGATGAGAGCGCTGCGCTACGAGCGAGCCGACGTCGCGTTCACCTATCGCTGCGACGCGCCGCACGAGCGCCGCGAGCTGCGCATGGCGATCACCCGGGTGGAGCGCGACGGGCGGCACGCGGGCTTCCTGTTCCACTCCACCGCCCTGTCGAGCGCCCGGCGCCCGCCGATCGACCTGTTCGACGTCGAGGCGCAGCTCGCGGCGCGGCGCGCGGCGTTGAAGAAACCGCACGTGACGCTCTGCTCCTTCTGCCACGCGGTCCACGACGGGGTCCGCGAGATCGGGTCCTGGCTCACGCCGGAGGCGTACTACGCCGCAGGCGGCTCGTCGGACGTGCGGATCAGCCACGGCGTGTGCCCCGACTGTACCACGAGCCTACCGGGCTGAGGCCGGCGGCTCGCGGGTCACGCGGCCGGCGAAGACGTAGCCGACGCCGCGCACGGACTTGATCAGCTCCGGCTCCTTCGGCCGCGCCTCGATCTTCTTGCGCAGGCGCGCCACCTGCGCGTCGATCGTCCGGTCGTAGGCGGCCCAGTCCCGCCCGCGGGTGAGGTCCATCAGCCGGTCGCGATCGAGCACCCGCCCGGCGTGCTCGAGGAAGACCGTCAGAAGCGCGTATTCCCCACCCGTGAGCCGCACGTCCTCGCCCGACGGCGCGAGGAGACGGCGCCGCTCGCGATCGAGGACGAAGCCGTGGAAGCGCATCGTCACCCCGTGCGCCGGCTCGGGCGGAGCGGCCCGCGGGGCGAGGCGACGCAGCACGGTCTTGATGCGCGCGAGCACCTCGCGCAGGTGGAAGGGCTTGGCGATGTAGTCGTCCGCGCCGATTTCGAGCCCCACCACCCGGTCGACCACGTCGCCGCGCCCCGTCACCATGATGATGCCGACGTCGGAGCGCTGCCGCAGCTCGCGGGCGAGGATGAGCCCGTCGTCCTGCGGCAGGACGAGGTCGAGCAGCACGAGGTCCGCCGGATCCGTCTCCAGCACGGCCCACATGGCCGCCCCGCTCTCCGCGGCGCTCACCCGGAAGCCCTCGTCCGCGAGGTAGCGCGTCAGCATCTGCCGGATGCCGGGGTCGTCGTCGACGACGAGTATGTGCTGCGAGGCGCTCATCTCTGCTCGGGTCCGCTCGGGGCGGAGCGTAGCAGCAACGCGCGCGCCGCGGCACCCGCGACTTTCCGGCGCGCGCGCCCGTCACACTTCGTCACCAAACGCCACGGTGCGGCAGGAACGAGCGGCGACCGGCCGCGCGATAGTGGGCGCGCTCATCCCCCGGCCGAGGAGGGTCGCGCTCCATGTCGAACGTGGTCACGCCGAATCCCGTCGATCAGCGCGAGGTCCTTCGCGGCCGCGCGACGCCCAGAGGCGCCGCCGCGACGTCTCGCGCCGTCGAGGAGGGCCTGCGCACGGACCTGCTCGCGACGACCCCGCATCTGCGCGCCTACGCCGTGTCCCTGTGCGGCAGCCCCGACCGGGCGGACGATCTCGTGCAGGACACGCTGCTGCGCGCGCTCGCCAAGCTCGATCGTTTCGAGCCCGGCACCAACCTGCGGGCCTGGCTGTTCACCATCCTGCGCAACCTCTTCTTCTCCGAGCACCGCAAGCGGCGCCACGAGGTCGAGGACGTGGACGGCATGCACAGCGAGCGGCTGACCGCGCTGCCGGCGCAGCAGGCACGCCTCGACCTCGTGGACTTCCGCCGCGCGCTGGCGCGACTGTGCCCCGAGCAGCGCGAGGCGCTGATCCTGGTGGGTGCGGAGGGCCTGACCTACGAGGAGGCCGCCGGCGTCTGCGGGGTCGCGGTCGGCACGATCAAGAGCCGCGTCCATCGCGCGCGCCTGCGCCTCTCGGCGCATCTCGGCCTCGCCGGCGAGGAGGACTTCGCGCCGGACCGCAGCTTCCGCGCGGTCCTGCCGAGAGCCGCCTGAGAGCGGCCTCGGGGCCGCGCGAGAGACGGCGCCCGGCGCTCGCCTGGGCGAACCGCCGCTCGCGCCGGCGCGCGTCGCGGCTGCGCGCCGCGCCCGTCCGTGTTAAGCACGCCGAAAGCCCGCGTCCGCTACATGCGGTCGGGCGGCTCGCGTAGGCGAGTCCGCGCGGCGGCGGCCGGACGG